>DASTLY010000087.1:0-47431 GCA_035714445.1 Mycobacteriales bacterium | reverse complement strand
CCCAAGATGATCGAGATCGCCAAGGCGGTCCAGGAGGGAGCGGCGGCCTATCTGCGTCGCCAGTTCACGACCCTTCTGGTGTTCGCCGTCCTGATCTGTCTGCTGCTCCTGCTGCTGCCGGCCGACTCGGGGGGCGTACGCTTCGGCCGGTCGGTGTTCTTCCTGGTCGGCGCCGGCTTCTCCGCGCTGGTCGGCTTCATCGGGATGACGCTGGCGACGCGCACCAACCTGCGGGTGGCCAACGCGGCCAACACCTCGGGCACCAAGCGCGCCCTGCGTACGGCGTTCCGGGCCGGCGGCACCGTCGGCATGTTCACCGTCGGCCTCGGCCTGCTCGGCGCCTCGGTCGTGCTGCTCGCCTACAACGACAACGCGCCCGACGTCCTGGAGGGCTTCGCCTTCGGGGCGGCCCTGCTCGCGATGTTCATGCGCGTCGGCGGCGGCATCTTCACCAAGGCCGCGGACGTGGGCGCCGACCTCGTCGGCAAGGTCGAGCAGGGGATCCCCGAGGACGACCCGCGCAACGCCGCCACGATCGCCGACAACGTGGGCGACAACGTCGGGGACTGCGCGGGCATGGCGGCCGACCTGTTCGAGTCCTACGCCGTGACGCTGGTCGCCGCGCTGATCCTCGGGCAGGCCGCCTTCGGCTCCAAGGGTCTGGTGTTCCCGCTGATCGTCCCGGCCATCGGCGTGCTCACCGCGCTCGTCGGCATCTACGCGACCAGCCCGCGTGACAGCGACCGCACCGGCATGAACGCCATCAACCGCGGCTTCTTCCTCTCCGCCGTGGTGTCCGCCGTCCTGGTCGCCGTGGCCGCGTTCATCTACCTGCCGGGCGTGTTCTCGGACTTCACCAACGGCGAGGCCGGCGTCCAGGCGCTGCAGGGCAACCCCCGTACGTTCGCGATCGGCGCGGTGGTCATCGGCATCCTGCTCGCGGCGGCCATCCAGGTCCTCACCGGCTACTTCACCGAGACCAGCCGCAAGCCGGTCAAGGAGATCGGCAAGAGCTCGCTCACCGGCGCCGCGACCGTGGTGCTCGCGGGCATCTCGGTGGGCCTCGAGTCCGCCGTGTACAGCTCGCTGCTCATCGGCGGCGCCGTCTACGCGGCCTTCCTGCTCGGCGGCGGCTCGACGGTGCTCGCGCTGTTCGCCGTGGCGCTCGCCGGCACCGGCCTGCTGACGACCGTCGGCGTGATCGTCGCGATGGACACGTTCGGCCCGATCAGCGACAACGCGCAGGGCATCGCCGAGATGTCCGGCGACCTCACGCCCGAGGGCGCGCAGATCCTCACCGAGCTCGACGCGGTGGGCAACACCACCAAGGCGATCACCAAGGGCATCGCGATCGCCACCGCCGTGCTGGCGGCGACCGCACTGTTCGGGTCGTTCCGGGAAGCCGTCGTCGGGGAGCTGGACGGGCGGGCGTTCTCGCTGTCGATCGAGAAGCCCAACCTGCTGTTCGGGCTGATCATCGGGGCCTCGGTGGTGTTCCTGTTCTCCGGGCTGGCCATCAACGCGGTCTCGCGCGCGGCCGGCCGCGTGGTGTTCGAGGTCCGCGAGCAGTTCCGCACCAAGCCCGGGATCATGGACTACACGGAGAAGCCGGACTACGCGGCCGTCGTGGACATCTGCACGCGTGACTCGCTGCGGGAGCTCGCTACCCCCGGTCTGCTCGCGGTGCTCGCGCCCATCTCGGTCGGCTTCCTGCTCGGCTACGCGCCGCTCGGGGCCTTCCTCGCCGGCGCCATCGCGGCCGGCGTGCTCATGGCGGTGTTCCTGTCCAACGCCGGTGGTGCGTGGGACAACGCCAAGAAGCTGGTCGAGGAGGGCGCCCACGGCGGCAAGGGCTCGCCCGCGCACGAGGCGACCATCATCGGCGACACGGTCGGCGACCCGTTCAAGGACACCGCCGGCCCGGCCCTCAACCCGCTGCTCAAGGTGATGAACCTCGTCGCCCTGCTGATCGCCCCCAGCGTGGTGAAGTACGGCAACAACGGCGCGGACGAGAACCTCGCGCTGCGCCTGACCATCGGCCTGCTCGCCGCCGCCGGCATCGCGGCCGCGGTCACGGTCAGCAACAAGCGCAGCGTGGCCGGCACCGTGGACATCGTGGACGCGGCACGGGCGCCGGTCTGACCTTCGTACGCCGCGGCGGCCCGGCCTTCCCGTACGGGAGGCGCCGGGCCGTCGTTCGTCCGCGGGTACGGTCCGCCGGGTGAGCCTCGTGGACCCCGACACCCTGCTGGCCGACGGCCCCCGCCTCAGGGCCGCGCTCGACGAGGCCGGCTGGTCGGCGGCCGCGCTCGACGACCTGCTGGGCGCCACCGCCCGCACCCACCTGGACCGGGACGAGCTGGCCCCGCTCCTGCGCCGCACGAGGGGGAGCGAGCCGCTGGCCACCCTTGCCCGGCTGTTCGTGCTGGGCGTGCCGGTGGAGCCGCGGGAGGCGGAGCGTGCGGGCGTCCCGCAGAGCTGGCTGGCGCCGGACGGCAGCGCGGCGGCGAGGCTGCAGCCGGTCCGGCACGGCGGCGTGGAGGTGCTCTGCCCGCACGACCCCGGCCGGGCGGCGACCGGGGTGGCCCCCGACCAGGTCCTCGGCGTCGGCGCCGCCAGCCTGACCCTCGCCGCCGCGACCCCCCGCGACGTGGTCGGCAGCGCGCTGGACCTCGGCGCCGGCTGCGGGGTGCAGGCGCTGCTGGCCGACGACCACGCCCGCCGGGTGGTCGCCACCGACAGCAACCCGCGCGCCACCTCGTACGCCCGGCTCGCCGGCCTGCTCAACCGGGCCGACGTCGAGACCCGTACCGGCGACCTGCTCGAGCCGGTGGCCGGCGAGCGGTTCGACCTGGTCGTGAGCAACCCGCCGTTCGTCATCGGGCCCGGGCGCCGCTACACCTACCGCGACTCCGGGCTCGGGGGCGACGAGGTGTGCCGGCGCCTGGTGCAGCAGGTGCCCGCGCACCTGACCGACGACGGCGTCGCGGTGCTGCTCGCCAACTGGCTGCACCTGGCGGGGGAGGACGGCGACGAGCGGGTGCGCAGCTGGTTCGCCGGCACCGGCTGCGACGGCTGGGTGGTGCAGCGCGAGCTCGCCGCGCCGCAGGACTACGTCACCGCGTGGCTGCGCGACACCGACGAGGGCCCGCGCTTCGACGCGCTGTACGAGCAGTGGCTGGACGCGCTCGACGGCGTCGAGGCGGTGGCGTTCGGCGTCATCGCGATGCGGCCGGGCCGCGAGCGGGTGAGCCTCGACGAGGTCGACCAGCCGGTCGCGGCGACCTGGGGCGAGCAGGTGCGGGCGCACTTCGCCACGCTCGACCTGCTCGAGGGCGACCTGCTGGCGGCCCGGCTGCGGCTGCGTGAGGACGTCCGGCTGCACTCGGTCGCCCGGCGGACGGACGACGGCTGGTACGCCGATGCCCAGCTGCTGCAGCAGGAGGCGGGGCTGCGGTGGTCCGGCGGCGTCGACGCGTACGGCGCGACGCTGCTCGCCGGCTGCGACGGCTCGCGCCGGCTCGGCGACCTGCTGGCGGTCCTCGCGAGCAGCGCCGGCCTGTCCGAGGGGGAGGCCGCGGAGCAGGTCCTGCCGGTCGTCGGGCACCTCGTGCGGCAGGGCTTTCTGCTGGAGTGACGCTGCGCACGCCCGGCTCGCCTACTGTCCCCAGGGGAACAGCCGACGCACACTGCGCGTCCTGTCCTGCGACCGACGGGCACCCTGCGCCCCGCAGCGACCGCCCCGCCGAGCTTGGAGTTCCGTGACAGAGACCGAGATCGCCACCACCCCTGCGGTGGCGAAGAAGGCGCCGGCCAGGCGCCCGGCCGCAGCCAGCGGCGGGCGGCGCCTCGTCATCGTGGAGTCGCCCGCGAAGGCGAAGAAGATCGCGTCGTTCCTCGGCGCCGGCTACACCGTCGAGTCGAGCATCGGCCACATCCGGGACCTGCCGCGCAACGCCGCGGACGTGCCCGCCAGCCACAAGGGCGAGGCCTGGGCGCGGCTCGGCGTCGACGTCGACCACGGCTTCAAGACGCTGTACGTCGTCAGCGCGGACAAGAAGCAGCAGGTCGCGAAGCTGAAGGACCTGCTCAAGGACGCCGACGAGCTGTTCCTCGCCACCGATGAGGACCGCGAGGGCGAGGCCATCGCGTGGCACCTGCTCGAGACGCTCAAGCCCAAGGTCCCCGTACGCCGGATGGTCTTCCACGAGATCACCCCGCAGGCGATCCAGCACGCCGTCGACACCCCCCGCGAGCTCGACACGGCGCTGGTCGACGCCCAGGAGACCCGGCGCGTGCTCGACCGGCTCTACGGCTACGAGGTCAGCCCCGTGCTGTGGAAGAAGGTCATGCCGAAGCTGTCGGCGGGCCGCGTGCAGTCGGTGGCGACCCGGATCGTGGTGGAGCGCGAGCGCGCCCGGATGCGCTTCGTGCAGGCCGGCTACTGGGACGTCGACGGGACTTTCACGCCGCCGGAGCAGAGCGACCCCACGGCGCCGACGTCACTGGCCGCCACGCTGGTGGCGCTCGACGGCAGGCGGCTGGCGACCGGGGCCAGCTTCGAGCAGGAGACCGGCCGGCTGAAGCCGGGTGCCGATGTGGTGGTGCTGGACGAGGCCAGCGCGGGCGACCTGGTCCGCCGGCTCGGGGGCGCCGATTTCGCGGTGCGCGCCGTCGACTCCAAGCCCTACACCCGCAAGCCCTACGCGCCGTTCATGACCAGCACGCTGCAGCAGGAGGCCGGCCGCAAGCTGCGCTTCTCCGCGCAGCGCACGATGCAGACCGCCCAGCGGCTGTACGAGAACGGCCACATCACCTACATGCGCACCGACAGCAGCAACCTGTCGGAGACCGCGATCACCGCGGCCCGGCAGCAGGCCCGCGACCTGTACGGCCCGGAGTACGTCCCGGACGCGCCGCGCCGCTACGCCGGCAAGGTGAAGAACGCGCAGGAGGCGCACGAGGCGATCCGGCCCTCGGGCGACGTGTTCCGCACGCCGGGGGAGCTGGCCCGCGAGGTCTCCGGCGACGAGCTGCGGCTGTACGAGCTGATCTGGCAGCGCACGGTGGCCAGCCAGATGGCCGACGCCCGGGGCACCAGCTCCACGATCCGGCTGGGGGCGAGGACGGCCGACGGCACGGACGCCGAGTTCACCGCCTCCGGCAAGGTCATCACGTTCCCCGGCTTCCTTCGAGCGTACGTCGAGGGCAGCGACGACCCGGACGCCGAGCTCGAGACGACCGAGCGGCGGCTGCCGGTCGTCACGGTCGGCGACGCACTGGCGGTGCAGGAGCTCGAGCCGCAGGGCCACACCACGAGCCCGCCGGCCCGCTACACCGAGGCGTCCCTGGTGAAGCGGCTCGAGGAGCTGGGGATCGGCCGGCCGAGCACCTTCGCGAGCATCATCACCACCGTCCAGGACCGCGGCTACGTCTGGAAGAAGGGCAGCGCCCTCGTCCCGACCTGGCTCGCGTTCGCGGTGGTGGGGCTGCTCGAGCGGCACTTCGGCCGCCTCGTCGACTACGACTTCACCGCCTCGCTGGAGGAGGACCTCGACGTCATCGCCGGCGGCGAGGGCAGGGGCGTGGACTGGCTGACGCGCTTCTACTTCGGCTCCGACAGCGGCAAGGCCGGCGGGGTCGCCAGCCAGGGCGGGCTCAAGCAGCTCGTCGGCGGCAACCTCGACGAGATCGACGCCCGGGACATCAACTCGATCGTCATCGGCCGGATCCCCGAGGGGATGGAGGGAGCGGGCACCGAGGTCGTCGTCCGGGTGGGTCGCTACGGGCCGTACGTGCAGGTGGGCGACGAGAAGGCCTCGCTGCCCGAGGACCTCGCCCCCGACGAGCTCTCGGTCGAGAAGGCGGTCGAGCTGGCCCACGCGCCGAGCGGCGACCGGGTGCTCGGGACCGACCCGACGACCGGCTACGACGTGGTCGCCAAGGCCGGTCGCTACGGGCCGTACGTCAGCCTGGTGCTGCCGGAGGAGTCCAAGGACCGGCCGCCGACGGCGTCGCTGTTCGCGTCGATGGACCTCGAGACGCTCACGCTCGAGCAGGCGCTGAAGCTGCTGACGCTGCCCCGGGTGCTCGGCGTGGCCGAGGACGGCGAGGAGATCACCGCGCAGAACGGCCGCTACGGGCCGTACGTCAGCAAGGGCAAGGAGTCGCGCAGCCTCGAGACCGAGGAGGCGCTGTTCACCGTCTCGCTGGCGGAGGCGCAGCACCTGCTCGCGCAGCCCAAGCAGTACGGCCGGCGCGCCGCCGCCCCCAAGCCGCCGCTCAAGACGCTCGGCAAGGACCCGGTGTCCGGCGGCGAGATGGTCGTCAAGGAGGGCCGGTTCGGGCCGTACGTCACCGACGGCGAGACCAATGCCAGCCTGCGCAAGGGCGACACGCCCGAGGGGCTGAACGACGAGCGCGCGTCCGAGCTGCTGGCCGAGCGCCGGGCGCGGGGGCCCGCCGTCAAGAAGGCGCCCGCGAAGAAGGCCGCAGCGAAGAAGGCGCCGGCCAAGAAGGCGCCGGTCAAGAAGGCCGCGGCCACCAAGGCGCCGGCGAAGAAGGCGGCAGCCAAAACGGCGCCGGCGAAGAAGGCGACCGTCAAGAAGCCCGCCGCCGAGCGCGCCCCCGCCCCGGAGGCGTGAGCGCTCGTAGGCTGGGCCGATGAGGGCTGGCCGGACGAGCGCGGTCAGGTGGCCCGGCGCGCTCAAGCACCGCGGCTTCCGCCGGCTGTACCTCGCGCTGGTCCTGTCGAGCTTTGGCGACTGGCTCGGCTTCCTCGCGACGACCGCGTTCGCGACCCAGCTCGTGGACGGCTTCGGCGCGCAGAGCTACGCCGTCGGCGGCGTGCTCGCCTTCCGGCTGCTCCCGGCGGTGCTGCTCGGCCCGGTGGCCGGCGTGCTCGCCGACCGGTTCGACCGGCGCCGGCTGATGGTCGTCACCGACCTGCTGCGCTTCGTCCTGTTCGTGTCGATCCCCGTGGTCCACACGCTGTGGTGGCTGCTGGTGGCGACGGTGCTCGTCGAGGTGCTGAGCCTGTTCTGGATCCCGGCCAAGGAGGCGTCGGTCCCCAACCTGGTCGGCGACGACCTCGAGTCGGCCAACCAGCTCTCGCTCGTGGCGGCGTACGGCACCGCGCCGCTCGCGGCCGTCGTCTACGGCGTGCTCGGCGTGATGGCCGTCAAGACCGACCTGCCGCCGGCCGACGTGGGCCTGTACGTCGACGGCCTCACCTTCCTGTTCGCGGCCGTCCAGGTCGCCCGGATCAGCGAGATCCCCCGCCGGTCGGAGGGCGCGCGCGCCGCCGCCGCGCCGTCGGTGCTCAGCAGCATCCGCGAGGGCCTCGCGTTCGCCCGCAGCAGCAGCACCGTGCGCGGCGTGCTCGTCGCGATGCTGGGTGCGCTGGCGGCCGCGGGCACGGTGGTGGCCAACGGCAAGCTGTTCGCGACGACCGTGCTGGCCGGCGGCGACGCGGCCTACGCCCTGCTGTTCGGGGCGGTGTTCGTCGGCATCGCGCTCGGGGTGGCGCTCGGCCCCAAGGCGCTCGGCGACCTGTCCCGCCGCCGCGCGCTGGGCCCGGTCATCACCGCCGCCGGCGCGTGCCTGGTCTTCCTCGCCGTCGTCCCCGTGCTCGCGCTGGTGGTGCTCGCCACGCTGCTGCTCGGCGCCTTTGCCGGTCTGGCGTACGTCCTCGGCCTCACCCTGCTCGGCACCGAGGCGAACGACGAGGTGCGCGGGCGGACCTTCGGGCTCGTCAACTCGCTCATGCGGATCGACCTGCTGGTGGTGCTGGCGGTCGCCCCGCCGCTGGCCGGCGCGATCGGCCAACGCACGGTGCCGCTGCCCGGCGACGGCTCGCTGCACGTCAACGGGATCGGCGTGACGATGCTGGTCGGGGGGCTGCTGGCGGTCGCGGTCGGGCTGGTGTCGTACCGCACGATGGACGACCGCAAGGGCGTGCCGCTGCGCAGCGACCTGTGGGCGCTGCTGCACCGCGGCCGGGTCGGGCCTCGGCTGCCCGGCCTGTTCGTCGCCTTCGAGGGCGGCGAGGGCGGCGGCAAGTCGACGCAGGTCGAGACGGCGGCGGCCTGGCTCGCCGAGCTGGGCTGCGACGTCGTCTGCACCCGGGAGCCCGGCTCGACGACGGTGGGCGCCCGGCTGCGCGAGCTGCTGCTGGACCCCGCGAGCGAGCTGTCCTCCCGGGCCGAGGCGCTGCTGTACGCCGCCGACCGGGCGCAGCACGTCGACACCGTGATCCGACCGGCGCTCGAGCGCGGCGCGGTCGTGGTCACCGACCGCTACGTCGACTCCTCCCTGGCCTACCAGGGCGCCGGCCGCGACCTCAAGGTGGAGGACGTCGCGAAGCTGTCCGGCTGGGCGACCGGGAGCCTTCGTCCGGACCTCGTCGTCCTGCTCGACGTCGACCCGGCGGTCGGGCTGGCTCGTGCGGCGCGCACCGGCCGGCCGGACCGGATGGAGGCCGAGTCGTTGGCCTTCCACGCCCGGGTGCGCCAGGGCTTCCTCGACCTCGCGGCGGCCGCCCCCGACCGCTACCTCGTGATCCCGGCCGACCAGCCGCCGGAGCAGGTCGCCCGCACCGTGCGCCGCCGGCTCGAGCCGCTGGCCGCCGCCCGCGCCGGCATGCCCGCCGGGACGGCGGCATGACCGAGGGCCTGTTCGCCGAGCTCGTCGGCCAGGAGGCGGTGGTGGCGCAGCTCGAGACGGCCGCGGTCGACGCCGGCGCCGTCGTCGCCGCCCGGTCGGCCGGCGGCCGGGTCGACCGCGGGGCGATGACGCACGCCTGGCTGTTCACCGGCCCGCCGGGCTCGGGCCGGTCGATCGCCGCCCGGGCGTTCGCCGCCGCGCTCCAGTGCCCGTCGCCGCTGCCGACCGGGAGCGCCTGCGGGCAGTGCGACGCCTGCCACCAGGTGCTCGTCGGCACGCACCCGGACGTCGCGGTGATCGTGCCGGAGGGCCTGTCGCTCAGCGTGCGCGAGGCCCGCGAGATCATCGTGCGGTCCTCCCGGGCCCCCACCCGCGGCCGCTGGCAGGTCACGCTGATCGAGGACGCCGACCGGCTGACCGACGAGGGCGCCAACGCCGTGCTCAAGGCCCTCGAGGAGCCGCCGCCGCACAGCGTGCTCATGCTGTGCGCGCCCAGCACCGAGGACCTGCTGCCGACGGTCCGCTCGCGCTGCCGGCTGGCGGCGCTGCGCACCCCGTCGGCCACCGCCGTCGCGTCCGTCCTGGTCCGCCGGGACGGCGTCGACCCGGCGATGGCGGCGTTCGCGGCCCGCGCGGCGCAGGGGCACGTCGGGCGCGCCAAGCGGCTGGCGACCGACGAGCAGGCCCGTACCGAGCGCCGGGACGTGCTCGCCCTGCCGCGCTCGCTGGGCAGCGTCTCGGCCGCCCTGACCGCCGCCCGCGACCTGGTCGACGCCGCCAAGGAGGAGTCCGAGCGGCGTACCGCCCCCCGCGACGCCGCCGAGAAGGCGTCCCTGGAGAACGCGCTGGGCGCCGGCGCCACAGGCAAGGGCGTGACCGGCGCCCGGGGCAGCGCCGGTGCGGTCAAGGAGCTCGAGAAGCGGCAGAAGAGCCGCGGCACCCGGACCAGCCGGGACGCCCTCGACCGGGCGCTGGTCGACCTGGCCGCGTTCTACCGCGACGTGCTCGTGGTGCAGCTGGGCACCGGCACCGACCTGGTGCATGCCGACCTCGGCGAGCAGATCGCGGTCATCGCCCGGGCGACCTCGCCGGAGTCCACGCTGCGCCGGATCGACGCCGTGCTGGCCTGCCGTACGGCCGTCGACGCGAGCGTCGCGCCGCTGCTCGCGGTGGAGGCCCTCGCGCTGTCGCTGCGCGGGGCCTGAGCAGCGCCGTCCCCTACACTCGTGCGCGCAGTACGCCGCCTTAGCTCAGTCGGTAGAGCACCTCACTCGTAATGAGGTTGTCCGGAGTTCGATTCTCCGAGGCGGCTCCGCGTACGACCTGCAGGTCCTCGGTCCTACCCGCGGTGACGCAACCGCGTCAGGGTGGGCAGCAGCCCCGGGAACCTGCTGACCACACCCCGTGCCAGCGCTCGCGGCAGCGCTGACTCCCGCGCGCTTGCCACCAGGGGCAGCGGACCGCGAGGGACCAGGAGGAGGTCGCGGTAGTCGGCCTGCGCCATCTCCCAGTTGCGGTGCCAGGGCATGTCCGTCAGGCAGTTGACCTCGTCGACCCCGTCGTCGGCAAAGGCCTGCGAGATCGTCTCCTGCATGAGCAGGTTGCCCGGCCCCAGCCGGCCGTGGCTCTCGTCGTGGGCGATCTTGGGCAGCACGACCGCCCGGCCGAGACGGATCGCGAGATGCGACGCGACCAGGCGTCCGTCGAAGGTCAGCCGCTGCCACTCCAGCCACCCGCGGTCGGCGAGTCGAGCCGCCAGCACGGTGTAGAAGCGCGTCAACGCGGGGCTGTTCGAGATCGCCGTGCCCCGGTCCCCTTTCCAGCCCGAGCTCTC
The DNA here is from genome assembly GCA_035714445.1 of Mycobacteriales bacterium. Lineage (GTDB taxonomy): Bacteria > Actinomycetota > Actinomycetes > Mycobacteriales > SCTD01 > DASTLY01. The sequence continues at coordinate 36,933 of DASTLY010000087.1, read as the reverse complement.
CAGGTCGAGGAACTCCTGGAGGATCTCGGGCCGGCCTGCCTGCGCCCCGCGCACGCTCTCCCAGACGACCCGGTGGTCACGCGTCGCGCGGTTGCCGGCCTTGCGGAGGTTGCGCCGGAAGTTGCGGGTGAGACCCGCCTCGAACTCGGCGTAGGACCCGGACGTCTCGAGGAACGACCCTCGACTCGTTCGCGGACTGCTGACCCGCAGGCCACCCTCGCCGTACGAGCCCGACAGCACCGGCGAGCAGTCCCGGACGCCGTAGAACCGGGCACCGAGAAGTCCGGGTTCGACGCCCTGAACAGCGTCAAGCAGGCGCGCCAACGCCTCGTCGGCCGACGATGCCGCGAGCAGCGGATGCCCACAGCTGGTGTGGGAGTCCACCGGCGACCGCCAGTAGCCCCTCGGCACGGACCGCGCTCTGACCACGGGCAGGACACCGACGAGCGCACCGCTGCGGTAGGCCAGGAAGCAGCGCCACACCTTGGTCGGCGGCAGTCGCGTCTCGAGAAACGCCGACACCCAGGCGTGGGAGAGCATGGGCATCCGCTCCGGCGCCTGTTGGGCCAGCGCGTCCCAGGCCGTGGCGTGCTCCCGCAGCTCCGCCAGCTCCGTGACACAGCAGACCGTGACGGACCTGCGCATGGACGGCCCTGGCGCCGGTCCTTCGGCCGTGACGTCGTCCTCCCCGGAGGCGGGCGGGGTCACTGTCCAGCTCCTGTCCGCGTTGCCGCGCGCCGTCGGGCCGCGTCTCCGGGGCGGCTGCACGTCACGTCAGGCCCGTGACCGCCCTGGAGCGGCGCCGGGCGGACAGCTCCAGCGCGAGCGCCACCGCGGCCAGGGCCGCCAGCGCGCTCGCCGCGACGAGCAGCCCGGCCGACGGGTCGTCCCCGGCGCCCCCGACCGGACCCGGCGCGGCGACCGCGGAGGGGACGGCGATGGCCGCGACCAGGACGCCGGTGCCGGCGCGCACCGCCACCTCCACCGGGCTGGCGTCCACCGGCCCCCCGGTGCGGACCTCGTACTGCCCGAGCAGGTTCTGCGCGACCTCGTCGGCGGCGCCGACCAGCCCGCCTGCACTGAGGCCGCTGCGCACCACGCCCGGCGTCAGGCCGGCGAGCCGGGGAGCGCTCACCTCGCAGCCGGGGCCCAGCGAGAGCACCGACACCTGCGTACGGACGCCTGGCACCGACCGCTGCTCGGCGTTGACGGCCGCGCAGCCGGCCAGCACGACGACGTTGCGGCGTACCAGCGGCTCCTCCGGCAGCCCGTCCAGCAGGCGGCCGCCGGGCGCAGCCGTGAGGCCGGACACCCTCTCGAGGGCGCTGCGGGCGGTCGTCCGGTCCCCGCCGGGCAGCACCGTCGTGGGGGTCTGCGACGGCACCGCCCGCAGCAGGTCGACGGCCGCGGCCTGCTCGGCTCCGAGGGTGGCACCGCTGACGTCGAGCACCAGGACCAGCTCGACCGGACCGTCGGCCACCCGGGTCGCCGTCACCGGGACCGGCCGGCCGTCCTGGCTGGCGGTGAAGCTGCCCTCGGGCAGCGCCGCGCCGCTGAGCGTGGCGGGCACCGTCGCGAGCACCGTGAGCACCCGGTCGGGCGACAGGAGCGGCGCGCTGAGCCTGAGCTCCTGCGGCCCGGTCGCCGCGTACGCCGGCCCGGCCACGACCGTCGCCAGGAGAATCGTCGCTGCCAGGACCGTCGCGCGCAGGACCGCGACCAGGGGCCGGCCGGTCGACGGCCGCGCACCCCTACGCACGCCCACCGCTGCCCCCTTCGTCCGGCCGCCGGCCGCGCCCTTCCGGGGAGCCTCCCACGGAAGGAAGGCGACCGGTGTCACCCCCATTGATCGAGGAACAAGGGTGTCGAAAGACGCATAACGCGGTACGCCTCCCTAGTGGCGCCCCGCAGCGCCCCGCTAGGCGCTGTCCTGCCAGTCCCGCACTTGCGCTCCGGAGGTTCCCCCGTGTCACGTCCGCTACCCGCCCTGATCGGTGCCGGCCTGCTCTCGGTGGCCCTCCCGCTCGGCGCCTCGGTCGTCACCGCGACGCCGGCCGCGGCTGCCCCGGGCGACACGGTGCTCACGGTGGTGCACGGCGTGCGCGGCTTCGTCGCCGACGTGCGTCTGGACGACAAGCTCGTGCTCAGCGGCTTTGCGCCCGAGCGCGTCACCGACCCGCTCGAGGTGCCGCCCGGCGAGCACCGGGTGCAGGCCTGGCCGACCGGCGCCGCCCCGGGGACCGCTCCCGTCCTGGACCAGGTCATCAACCTCGTCGGCGGGGAGCACGTGACCGCCGGCATCGGTCTCGACCAGGACGGCAAGCCCACGATCACCCTGTTCAAGGACGACGGCCTGCTGGCCGACAGCGGCAGCACCGCGCTCGTCGTGCGCGGGCTGGCCGACGCCGACCCGGTGAAGGTCGTCGCCGGAGACCGGACCATCAGCGACGCGCTCGGCGGCGCGCAGCAGGGGGTGCAGCAGATCGCGCCGGGCACCTACCCGGTGTCGGTGCAGCCGGCCAACGGCGGCCCCTCGACCGTCCCGACGGCGGACATCCCGGTGGTCGCCGGCCGCGCGGTCGTGCTGTACCTCATCGGCAGCCAGCAGGACAACACGCTGGGCTGGGTCGCGCAGAGCGTGCTCCCCAACGCGTCCTCCGCGCCGCTGCGCATCGACACCGGCTTCGGCGAGGTCCCGACCGCCGGCGACGCCACGACCACCGTGCTCGTGCTCGGGCTGCCGACGGCGCTGCTCGCGGCCGTCGCCCTGCGCCGACGGCACCGGCCGCTGCCGGCGTGATCCGGCGCCGGCCGGTCGGCCCGGCCCTGGTGCTCAGCGCCGGGCTGCTCACCGGCTGCGGCGCCGCGAGCTCCTCGACCGCCGCGAGCCCGGGCCCCACGAGCTCTGCTGCGTCGAGCCCGGCTGCTCCTGCGCCGGTCGCGAGCGCGACCCCGTCCCCGACCGACGACTCCGACCTGCTCGACAGCGCTCCGGCCACGCTGGACGCGCTGCGGGCCTCCGAGGCGCGCCGGCCGGTCGCCGTGCTGGTCCCCGGCGTCGCGCAGCCCGCGATGGTCGAGGCCCGCACCACGGACCCCGTTGGCGGCGGGCTCGACCTGCCCGACAGCGCCGCGGCGGTGGCGTGGTGGGCCAGCGGTGCGGCGCCGGGCACCGCTGCCGGCTCGGTCGTCCTCGCCGCCCACGTGTCCTTTGACGGGCAGACCGGCCCCTTCACCCGGCTGGCCCAGGTCGACCCCGGGACCCGGGTGGTGGTGACCAGCGCGGACGGCAGCGCGCACACCTACGCGGTGCAGAGCACCCGCAGCGCCCCCAAGACCGCCCTGGACCGCGCCGAGCTGTTCCGCACGACCGGCCCGCCGGCGCTGGTGCTGGTCACCTGCGGCGGGGCGTACGACCGCCGCACGCACTCGTTCGCCGACAACGTCGTGGTCACCGCCGTCCCGGTCTGACGCCGGCCCCAGCTTCGGCTCAGAGCAGCACGTCGTACGCCAGGCGCAGCACGAGCGCGCTGACCACGACGAGGAACACCCTGCGCACCCAGGCACTGCCGCGCCGGATCGCCAGGCGGGCGCCGAGCTGCGCGCCGGCGAGGTTGGACAGCGCCATCGCCGCGCCGAGCAGCCACAGGACGTGACCGCCGAGCGCGAACAGCAGCAGCGCCGAGAGGTTGGTGGCCGTGTTGACGGCCTTGGCCGTGGCGCTGGCGTGCAGGAACGACAGCCCGACCGCGCCGACCAGCAGGAAGACGAGGAAGCTGCCGGTGCCGGGGCCGACGAGCCCGTCGTACAGGCCGATGAAGGCGCCGCCGGCGACCGTCACGACCCGCTGATGGCGCGCGGTCAGCCGCAGCGCCTCGACCTCCCCGAGCTCCGGGCGCCGCCAGGTGAAGACCAGCACGGCGACCAGCGCCACGAGCACGACCGGGCGCAGCGCCGACCCCGGGACGCGGGTCGCGAGCGCGGCGCCGGCGGCCGAGCCGAGGAACGCCGCAACCACCATCGGCACCGCCAGAGCGCGGTCGACCGGCACCCGGCGGGCGTACGTCGCGGCGGCCGAGGCGGTGCCGACGACGGAGGCCAGCTTGTTGGTGCCGAGCAGGGCGACGACGGGGTACTGCGGCAGCACCAGCAGCAGGGCGGGCAGCTGGACCAGCCCACCGCCGCCCACCACCGCGTCGAGGCCGCCGGCGAGCAGGGAGAAGGCGCACAGCACGAGGACGTCGGTGAGGTCCACGCGCTCGTCTGTTCCGTGCGGACCCGCCGGGCCTAGTGCTTGGACTCGAACTTCTCAGCCTCCTCCGGCCGGTGCTTGGGAGTGCCGGAGTCGTCGAGGCCGTGCGGGTTGTCCGCGAGCCGCTGGCGCGAGGCCAGGACCTCGGCCTCGGCCTCCTCGCGGCCGACCCAGTTGGCGCCCTCGACGCTCTTGCCGGGCTCGAGGTCCTTGTAGACCTCGAAGAAGTGCTGGATCTCCAGCTGGTCGAACTCCGAGACGTCGCCGATGTCCTGCAGGTGCTCCTGGCGGGGGTCGCCGACCGGCACGCACAGCAGCTTCTCGTCGGGACCGGCCTCGTCGGTCATCCGGAACATCCCCAGCGCCCGGACGCGGATCAGGCAGCCCGGGAAGGTCGGCTCGTCCAGCAGCACGAGCGCGTCGAGCGGGTCGCCGTCGCCCCCCAGCGTGTCCTCGACGAAGCCGTAGTCGGCCGGGTAGCTGGTCGAGGTGAACAGCCGCCGGTCCAGCCGGATCCGGCCGCTGGTGTGGTCCATCTCGTACTTGTTGCGCTGGCCCTTGGGGATCTCGATGGTGACGTCGAACTCCACGCGGGGCTCCTTCTGTCGGTTCCGGGGCGTCTAGTCTTGCCTACCGGCACCCCGCGACGGCCACGGGAGGGCGCTGACCAGGGGAGCCTGAGGAGCGGAGCCGCGTGCGCACAGCCGCAAGAGCCGCCCTCGCCGTGGCCGTGCTCGCCGCCGCGGCGGGCGGGGTGGCCGTCGGGATGTCCGCCCGCGACGAGCCGACCGTCCGGCGACCGGTACCGGTCGCCGCCGCACCGACCACCGAGCCGACCCGGTCCCCCCTGCTGCCGTCGCGGCGCGACTCCCCGCTCCCGACCCCTGCCGGGCTGGCCGCCGCCCTCACGACGGCCCTCGCCGACCCGGCCCTCGGTCCGTCGGTCTCGGCCGTGGTCCTCGACGCCACGACCGGAGCGTCGCTGCTCGACCTGCGCGGCAGCACCCCGGTCGTACCCGCCTCGACCGCGAAGATCGCGACCGGCGTCGCCGTGCTCGCCGGCCTGCCCCCGGAGACCCGGCTGCGCACGCAGGCGCTCGCCGGCCCGCTGCCGGGTGACGTGGTGCTGGTGGGCGGCGGCGACGTCACGCTGGCCGGCCCGGCGACGCCGCCCGCGACCGGGCCGCCCGGTGCGCGCCTGACCGACCTGGCGGCGCAGACCCGGACCGCCCTCGGGGCGACGCCCGTGCAGCGGGTGCTGGTGGACGACACGGCGTACGCCCCGCCGGCGACCGGCCCGTCCTGGAAGCCGTCCTACCTCGTCACCGATGTCGCCCCCGTGCAGGCCCTGTCGATGGACGGCGGCCGCGCCGCCCCGGGCCGGGACGAGCGGGTCGCGGACCCGGCGCTGGCCACCGGGCGGGCCTTTGCCCGGCTGCTCGCCGCGCCCGCCGCGGCCGTCGTACGCGCCCCGGCCCCCGCGGGAGCGGCCCTCCTCGGCGCCGTCGACAGCGCGCCGCTGCCCGACCTGGTCGAGCAGATGCTGACCGCCAGCGACAACGACCTCGCCGAGTCCCTCGGGCACCGCCTCGCCCTGGCCCGCGGGCTGCCGGGCACGTTCGCCGGCGCCGCGCAGGCCACCCGGGACGTCCTCGCCGACCTCGTTCCCGCGGGCGGCGTCACGCTGGCGGACGCCAGCGGGCTGTCCGTCGAGAACCGGGTGCAGCCGGCCGCCGTCGCCGCGCTGCTGGCCACCGTGGCCGGGGACCGGTCGGGCCGGTACGGCGCGGTGCTGTCGGGGCTGCCCGTCGCCGGTTTCGACGGCACGCTGGAGGCCCGCTACCGGGCCGGGGCGACGGTGCCGGCGGCCGGGCAGGTGCGGGCCAAGACCGGCACGCTGCTCGGCGTCAGCGCGCTCGCCGGGCTGGTACGCACCGCCGACGGCCGCCTGCTCGCCTTCGACGTGACGCTGAACGCGGTGCCGTCCGGGGCGACCCGCGCCGCCGAGGCGGCCCTGGACCGGGTGGCCACCGTGCTCGCGGGCTGCGGCTGTCGCTGAGCCCGCGGCGGGCCGGCACCGGTCCGCTCACCGGCCTGGCACGTACCGTCTGGGAATGGCCAGCCCTGTCGACTACGGCTTCGCCGCGGCCACCGCCCGGCGCCTCGCCCCCGCCGGCCCGAGCCTGTCGCTCGCCGAGGCGGCGGACGTCGTCCAGGAGCTGCGGACGGTGACCATCGAGGCGGAGCAGCACGTCCGTGCCGTCACCGGGCTGGTGCCGCCGGGCGAGCCCGGGCCGGCCACCGTCGTCGACCGCGGCGGCTGGGCGCAGGCCAACGTCGAGGGGTTCCGGGTCGTCCTGGAGCCGATGGCCGAGCGGCTGCTGGCCGGCAAGCAGCCGGGCCGGGTCGCCGCCGCGGCCACCGGCAAGGTCGCCGGGCTGCAGATGGGCAGCATCCTGGCCTGGCTGTCGAGCAAGGTGCTCGGGCAGTACGAGGCCTTCACCGAGCCCGGTCGCCCCGGCCGGCTGGTGCTGGTGGCCCCCAACATCGTCGAGACCGAGCGCCGGCTCGGCGTCGACCCGTCCGACTTCCGGCTGTGGGTGGCGCTGCACGAGGTCACGCACCGGACCCAGTTCACGGCCGTGCCGTGGCTGCACGGGCACGTCCGCAGCGAGGTGGATGCGCTCCTGACCGCCGCCGACCTCACGGACCCGGCCCGGCTGCTGGCGCGGCTCAAGGAGGGGATCGGGGAGCGCCGGGCGCTGGTCGAGCTGCTGCAGACCCCCGAGCAGCGCGTCGTCCTCGAGCGGGTGACGGCCTTCATGTCCCTGCTCGAGGGGCACGCCGAGCACGTGATGGACGGCGTCGGGCCGGCGGTGGTGCCGAGCGTCGCCCACATCCGGCAGCGGTTCCAGCAGCGCCGGGCGCAGCGGGGCGGCCCCCTGGACCGGCTGCTGCGCCGCCTGCTCGGGCTCGACCTCAAGGCCCTGCAGTACGCCGAGGGCTCGGTCTTCGTCCGGCACTGCGTCGACGCGGTGGGGATGGACGGCTTCAACCGGGTGTGGGAGTCGCCGAAGACCCTGCCCACGCGGCAGGAGATCCGCGAGCCGGCCCGCTGGGTGCGCCGGGTGCACGACGGCCTCGAGCTGACCTCGGCCTGACGTGCCCGGCCCGCCGCCGGCCGTTGCCGCCGTTCGCGCGGCCGTCCGCCGGGCCCTCGAGGACCTCGGACCGCAGGCGCCGGTGGTCGCGGCCGTGTCGGGCGGCGCCGACAGCCTCGCGCTGGCAGCCGGGCTGGCGTTCGTACGCCCCGGCAGCGGCGCGGTCGTCGTCGACCACGGCCTGCAGGCCGGCTCGGCCGCGGTGGCCGCCGGCGCGGCCGCCCGCTGCGCCGCGTTGGGGCTCGTAAGCCGGGTGGTGGCGGTCCGGGTCGAGGGCCACGGCGAGGCCCCGGCCCGCGACGCGCGGCTGGCGGCGCTGTCGGCGACCGGCGCGACGGTGCTGCTCGGGCACACCCTGGACGACCAGGCCGAGACGGTGCTGCTGGGCCTGGCCCGGGGGGCGGGCGCCCGGTCGCTGGCCGGGATGGCCCCGGTCCGCGGCTGCTTCCGGCGCCCGCTGCTGGGCCTGTCCCGCGCCGTGGTCCGCCAGGCCTGCGCCGACGCGGGCCTGGTGGCGTGGGAGGACCCGCACAACAAGGACCCGGCGAACGCCCGGGTGCGGGTGCGCACCGACGTGCTCCCGGCGCTCGAGGCCGCCCTCGGGCCCGGCGTGGCGCCCGCGCTGGCGCGCACCGCCGCGGGGCTGCGCGAGGACGCCGACGCGCTGGATGCGCTGGCGGCGGCGGCGGACACCGACGACGTCGCCGCGCTCGCCGCCCTGCCCCCGGCCGTACGCGCCCGGGTGCTCAAGCGGCTGGCCGAGCGGGCCTGCGGCGCCGCGGTGACCTCGGCGCACGTCAGCGCGCTCCGGGCCCTGGTCGAGGACTGGGCGGGGCAGGGCCCTGTCGCGCTGCCCGGGGGCGTGCGCGTGGGGCGCAGGGGGCCACGTCTAGTGTCGATTCCGTGACGACGCCCGCCGCCTCCAGCGAGGTCCCGGACACCGTCGAGCGGGTGCTCATCACCGAGCAGGAGATCGCGGACAAGATCGCCGAGCTGGCCCGGGCCATCGACGCCGACTACGCCGGCCGCGAGATCCTGCTCGTCGGCGTGCTCAAGGGCGCGGTGATGGTGATGGCGGACCTGGCCCGCGCGCTGCGCACGCCGGTGTCGATGGAGTTCATGGCCGTCTCGTCGTACGGCTCCTCGACGTCCTCCTCCGGTGTGGTCCGCATCCTCAAGGACCTCGACCGGGACATCGTCGACAAGCACGTCCTGGTCGTCGAGGACATCGTCGACTCCGGCCTGACGCTGTCCTGGCTGCTGCGCAACCTGCAGACCCGGGGGCCGGCGAGCGTCGCGGTCTGCGCGCTGCTGCGCAAGCCCGAGGCCGCCAAGGCCGACGTCCCGGTCGAGTACGTCGGGTTCGACATCCCCAACGCGTTCGTGGTCGGCTACGGCCTCGACCACGCCGAGCGCTACCGTGACCTGCCGTTCGTCGGGCTGCTCCGGCCGGAGGCCTACACCTGAGCGCACCCGAAGCGTGGGTGTGACGCTCGCCGGGTGGCGGAACACTCGTCCACAGCGCACCGTTGGGGGATGTGACGGCGGGCCGGCCCGCGGTACCGTCCAGGCCCACTTCGCACCAGGAGGGACGAGGCTCCGCGCCTCGCACCGATGAATATCAAGCGCCTTGCCAGAGGTCCGTTCCTCTACGTCCTGCTGGGTCTGCTCGTCGTGCTCGCGCTGTCCAACGCCTTCCGGGGCAACGGCGGCTACGACAAGTCCGACACCGCGACGGTGCTCAACCAGATCACGACCGGCAACGTGGTCAGCTCCGGCCGCGACCCGGCGATGCTCCTCGACAAGGAGCAGAAGGTCCGCGTCGAGCTCAGGGACGGCAAGAAGCTGGAGGCCAGCTTCCTGGTCAACCAGGGGCGCCAGTTCTCCGACGCCTTCGAGGCGGCCAATCTCACCTACGACGTCAAGGTGACCCGGCAGAACGCGTTCGTCTCGATCCTGCTGAGCTTCCTGCCGTTCCTCATCCTGCTCGGGCTGCTGTTCTTCTTCATGAACCAGATGCAGGGCGGCGGGTCCCGCGTCATGCAGTTCGGCAAGTCCAAGGCCAAGCTGGTCAGCAAGGACACCCCGAAGACCACGTTCGCCGACGTCGCCGGTGCCGACGAGGCGATCGAGGAGCTGTACGAGATCAAGGAGTTCCTGCAGGAGCCGGCCAAGTTCCAGGCGGTCGGCGCCAAGATCCCCAAGGGCGTCCTGCTGTACGGCCCGCCCGGGACCGGCAAGACCCTGCTGGCGCGGGCGGTTGCCGGTGAGGCGGGCGTGCCGTTCTACTCGATCTCTGGGTCGGACTTCGTCGAGATGTTCGTGGGTGTGGGCGCGAGCCGGGTCCGCGACCTGTTCGAGCAGGCCAAGACCAACGCGCCCTCGATCATCTTCATCGACGAGATCGACGCCGTCGGCCGGCACCGCGGGGCGGGCATGGGCGGCGGCCACGACGAGCGCGAGCAGACGCTGAACCAGATGCTGGTCGAGATGGACGGCTTCGACGTCAAGGGCGGCGTCATCCTCATCGCTGCGACCAACCGGCCCGACATCCTCGACCCGGCGCTGCTGCGCCCCGGGCGCTTCGACCGGCAGATCGCCGTCGACCGGCCCGACATGCAGGGCCGCAAGCAGATCCTCGAGGTGCACAGCAAGGGCAAGCCGATGGACCCCGACGTCGACCTGCAGGTGATCGCGCGGCGTACGCCGGGCTTCACCGGCGCCGACCTCGCCAACGTGGTCAACGAGGGCGCTCTGCTCACCGCCCGTACCGGTCAGAAGACCATCACCCTCGGCACGCTCGAGGAGTCCATCGACCGGGTGATGGCCGGCCCGCAGCGCCGCACCCGGCTGATGAGCGACAAGGAGAAGAAGGTCACGGCCTACCACGAGGCCGGCCACGCCCTCGTCGCGCACGCGCTGCCCAACACCGACCCGGTGCACAAGATCACGATCCTGCCGCGCGGTCGCGCCCTCGGCTACACGATGGTGCTGCCGGAGGAGGACAAGTACTCCCAGACGCGCGCGGAGCTGCTCGACACGCTCGCCTACGCGATGGGTGGCCGGGCGGCCGAGGAGCTGGTGTTCCACGACCCGACCACCGGCGCGAGCAACGACATCGAGAAGGCCACCGGTGTCGCCCGCGCCATGGTCACGCAGTACGGCATGAGCGAGCGGCTCGGCGCCGTGAAGTTCGGCGACAGCAGCGGCGAGGTCTTTATGGGCCGCGACATGGGCCACCAGCGCGACTACTCCGAGGAGATCGCCGCCATCGTCGACGAGGAGGTCCGCGAGCTGGTCGAGGCTGCGCACCACGAGGCGTGGCAGATCCTGGTGGAGTACCGCGACGTGCTGGACGACATGGTCCTGCAGCTGCTCGACCGCGAGACCCTTTCCAAGGACGAGGTCCTGGAGATCTTCGCGCCGGTCGAGAAGCGTCCCGAGCGCCAGCACCCGACCGGCAACGGTCGCCGGCCGCTGTCGGACAAGCCGCCGGTGCTGACGCCCGCGGAGCTGGCCGTGATGGGGCCGGACGACCTGGAGGACCTGGCCCGCGGGCGCTCCGGCAGCCGCCGGCTGTCGCTGCGCAAGCCCGGCGGCCGCACCGCTCCCCGGGGCCGCAGCAGCCTGTCGCGGGAGGCCCAGGAGCCCGGCGAGGCGGTCGTCGACGGCCCGCTGGACCCCTCGGACAGCTACGCCGAGCGCGAGGCGACCGAGCAGCCCGGCGTCGAGTCGCCGGCCAAGCAGCCCCGGGCGCCCCGCCCCGCGCCCGGCGACGCGACGTCCTGATCCCGGGCCTGGGCGGCCTGCCCACGCTCGGCCGCACCCTCGTGATGGGGGTCGTCAACGCGACGCCCGACTCGTTCAGCGACGGCCACCCCCAGCCGGACGACGCGGTGGCCCACGGGCTCGCCCTGCTGGCCGCCGGCGCCGACCTGCTCGACGTCGGGGGTGAGTCCACCCGGCCCGGGGCGGCCCGGGTCGAGCCCGCCGAGGAGCTGGCGCGGGTCCTGCCCGTCGTCCGCGAGCTGGCGCTGGCCGGCGCTGCCGTCTCGGTCGACACGACCCGTGCGGTCGTGGCGCGGGCCGCTCTGGAGGCCGGCGCCCTGGTCGTCAACGACGTGTCGGGCGGCGCGGCCGACCCCGCGATGCTGGCGCTGGTGGCCGACGCGGGCTGCCCGGTCGTGCTGATGCACTGGCGGGGCGCGAGCGCGGACATGCAGAGCCGCGCGGTCTACACCGACGTGCTCGCCGAGGTTCGCGACGCGCTGTGCGACCGGCTGGCCGCCGCGCTCCAGGCAGGGGTCCGGGCCGAGCAGGTGGTCCTGGACCCGGGCCTGGGGTTCGGCAAGACCGCCGAGCACAACTGGCAGCTGCTGCGCGGGCTGGGTGAGCTCACCGCACTGCGCCGCCCGCTGCTGGTGGGCGCCTCCCGCAAGGCCTTCCTCGGCGCCCTGCTGCCCGGGCCGACCGGTCCGCGGCCCCCCGCCGGCCGCGACGCCGCGACAGCAGCGGTCACCGTGGTCGCCGCGCAGGCCGGTGCGTGGGCCGTGCGCGTGCACGACGTGGCCGCCAGCGCCGACGCGGTGCGGGTCGTGGCCGCGCTCGCCGACGCCCCCGTCGCCGTCCCGGAGCCCCGATGACCGAGGCCGAGGTCGAGGCGGCGAACGCCGCGTTCTACGCCGCGTTCGAGCAGGCCGACGTCGATGCGATGGCGTTGATCTGGGACGACGAGCAGCCCGAGGCCCTGACCTGCATCCACCCCGGCTGGCCGCCGCTGCGCGGTCGCACCCAGGTGCTTCGGTCCTGGTCGGCCCTGATGGCCACCACGGAGTACATCCAGTTCTTCCTCACCGACGTCACCGTCGCCGTCGAGGGGGACATCGCCGTGGTGACCTGCACGGAGAACGTCCTGACCGCCGTCGCGGTCGCGGACGGCGCGGGCGCCGCGGTGGCGACCAACGTGTTCCGGCGACGACCGGACGGCTGGCGGCTGCAGGTGCACCACGCCGGGCCCCTGATGTCCTCGCCCGAGCCATGAGCGACCGCATCGTGCTCACCGGGCTGCGGGTGCGCGGCCGGCACGGCGTGCTGCCGCAGGAGCGGCGGGACGGCCAGGACTTCGTCGTCGACGTGGCGCTGGGCCTCGACCTGCGCCCCGCGGCGGCCAGCGACGACGTGGCCGACACCGTGCACTACGGCGAGCTGGCGCAGCGGCTCGCGGACGTGGTGGGCGGCGAACCGGTCGACCTCATCGAGACGCTCGCCGAGCGCCTCGCGCAGGTCTGCCTCGCCGACCGCCGGGTGGGCTCCGCCGAGGTGACCGTCCACAAGCCGTCCGCCCCGATCGCGCTGGAGTTCGCCGACGTCTGCGTCACGGTGGTACGGCCGTGACCGCCGTCCTGTCGCTCGGCAGCAACCTCGGCGACCGGCGCGCCCACCTGCGCGCCGGGCTCGCCGTGCTGCGGCCCGGCGCCGTGTCGTCGGTGTGGGAGACGGCGCCGGTCGGCGGCGTGGAGCAGGCCGACTTCCTCAACGTCGTCGCCCTCCTCGACGCCGACGCCACGCAGGCGTGGGCGCTCGCACAGCAGGCCGAGAGCGACGCCGGCCGCGTGCGGGAGCGGCGCTGGGGCCCGCGCACGCTCGACGTCGACGTGGTCCTCGCGCCGCCGCCGGTGCCCCCCGGTCTGGTCGTGCCGCATCCCCGCGCGCACGAGCGCGCGTTCGTCCTCGCCCCCTGGCTGGAGCTCGACCCGGCCGCGGTGCTCCCGGGCCGGGGGCCGGTCGCCGAGCTGCTGGCGGCCGTCGGCACCGTCGGCGTACGACGGACCGGCCCGCCGTGACGCCCACCCGGCTGCCGACCCTGCTGCTGTGCGCCGCCGTCGGCGCGCTGCTGGGCTACCTGCTCGGCGGCGCGGTCTACGGCGACCTGCCGCCCCTGCCGCTGTACACCCCGATCACCCTCGGGCTCATCGCCGTCGTCGAGCTGGGCCTGGCGAAGGTCGTCCGCGACCGGGTCCGCAGCGGCCCCCGTCGCGGCGGCCGCCAGCTGCACCCGCTGCAGGCCGCCCGCGCCGTCGCGCTCGCGAAGGCGTCCTCGCCGACCGGTGCGCTGCTGGCCGGGCTCTACCTGGGCCTGATGCTCTGGCTGCTGCCGCGGGACGCCGAGCAGGCGCAGTCCGACGCCGCCGTCTGCGCGCTGTCCGCGGTGACGGCCCTGCTCCTCGTGGTCGCGGCCCTGCTGCTGGAGCGGGCCTGCCGCACGCCCAGGGGGTCCGACGACTCCCGCGGGCTAGGGTCGCGGTCGTGAGCCCCGCCGCCGACGACCTGGACGACCTGAGCACCGAGCAGCTGCGCCAGAAGGCGTTCCACAAGGCGTACGACGCCCACGACCGGGCCTTCTTCTGGGACCTGACGACCCACCTGCGCGGTGCTCGGGTGATCGCCGGCGAGGACGGCTCGGCCGGTGGCATCACCGGCACCCTCGCGGAGCTGGTCGACCTCGGCCGCGAGCTGCTCGGCAAGGGGCTCGGCGACGACGAGCCGCTCGTCCGCGCCCGGTTCCTGGACTACCTGCGCAGCTGACCGCAGGCGCTACTTGTCGACGTCGCCCAGGACGAAGAACAGCGACGCGAGGACGACCGGCAGGTCGCGCAGCAGCACCCCGGGCAGCAGCTCGGGCAGGACGCTCACGTTGTTGAAGGACGCCGTGCGCATGGCCAGCCGCCAGGGCGTCGGCTGGCCGCGCGAGACCAGGTAGTAGCCCATCGCCCCGAGCGGGTTCTCCGTCCAGGCGTAGGTCGCCCCCTCGGGCGCCCGCACGCTCTTGGGCAGGCGTACGTCGACCGGCCCGCCGGGCAGCCGGTCCAGGCAGGTGTCCACCAGGTCGAGCGAGACGGCCACCTGCTCGAGCAGGCACGCGAACCGGCTGGGCACGTCGCCGTCCGCGCGCAGCACCACGGGCACGTCCAGCGCGGCGTACGCCAGGTAGGGGTCGTCGCGGCGCAGGTCCACGTCGACGCCGCTGGCGCGCGCGACGGGACCGGAGACGCCGTACGACAGGCAGGTGGCGGCCGGCAGCACGCCGATCCCGGCGGTGCGCCCCAGCCCCTCGTCGAGCGCGGCGGCGAGCGAGGGCAGCCGAGCCCGTACGTCGGCGACGGCGAAGCGGACCCGCGAGGTCCACCCGGCGGGCACGTCCTGCAGCAGCCCGCCGATGCGGTTGGCCATGTAGTGCAGGCGACCGCCCGTCGCCTCCTCCATGACGCGCTGCACCCCCTCGCGCTCGGCGAAGGCGGGGAAGCCGGGCAGGGAGGCGCCGAGGAACATCAGGTGGCTCAGCACCCGGTTGAGCTCGGCCAGCAGGGTCCGCAGCCAGACGGCCCGCTCGGGGACCTGCATGCCCATCATCCGCTCCACGGCCAGGGCGATGCCGAGCTCGTTGCTGAACGCCGACAGCCAGTCGTGCCGGTTCGCCAGCACCAGCACCTGCCGGTAGTCGCGCACCTCGAACAGCTTCTCCGCGCCGCGGTGCAGCAGCCCGACCACCGGCTCCGCGCGGACGATCACCTCGCCGTCGAGCTCCAGCGCGACGCGCAGCGCGCCGTGGGTGGACGGGTGGCCCGCGCCGAGGTCCAGGACGAGGTCGGCCCCCGACGCCTCGCCCACCCCCGCCACCAGCCGCTCCACGCCGCTCATGCAACCAGGGCGCCGGCCCGCAACCGGGGCGCTAGAGCACCGGGGGCGCGTCGACCTCCTGCAGCAGCCAGGCGAAGCCGCCGAGGCCGGCCGGGTCCAGCAGCTCGGCGGTGTCCGAGGCGCGCTGCAGCCCGGCGGCGTACGCCGCGGGATCGCCGTACCACCGCGGCAGGGCGCCGGTGAGCCCGAGCCGGCCGAGCGCGTCGCGCTGGGTCAGCAGCCGGGCGCCGGTGGCGGCGGCGCAGCTGTCGACGGCGACGTGGGCGGTGAGGTCGCAGGAGCCGTCGGGCACCGGCGCGACCTGGCGCCCGGCGCGGTAGCCGGTCAGCGTCGGCCGGCGCCCGCCGAGGACGTGCCCGTAGTCGACCGCGACCGCGAGCCCGTGGCACACCTGCCCGACCGCGGCGGCCCACGCCCGGTCGCGCGCCAGCCCCACCTCCGCCCGCCCGGCCGGCCACCAGCGGGCGCACCAGGCCAGCAGGTCGGGAGGGGCCGGCGGCCCCGGGTGCTCGGTCCCGTCCCGGTCGACCAGCACCAGCCGGCCGTCCTCGACGACGTCGAGCGGCACCGCGTCGAGCCACTCGTTGGCAACCAGCAGCCCGGTGAGCGCCGGCACCTGCGCCCGCCAGCGCAGCCCGGTGCCCGGGTCGGGGGCGTGCTCGACCGCCGTCAGCCGCCACCGGGCCGGCACGTCCGGCAGGGCGTGCAGCAGCTCCCCGCGCCCTGCGCCCAGGTCGACGACGTCGTACGGGTCGGGCCGGCCGAGCGCCTCGTCGACCCGCGCGGCGAGCGTGCGGACGGCACCCGCGTACGCCCGGGACGCGGTCACCGACGTCCGGAAGTGGTCGCCGGGACGCTCCCGGACGAAGAAGCCCCCGGGCCCGTACAGGGCCTGGTGCCAGGCCTCGCTCCAGGCCTGCTGCATGCTGCGGAGCATGGCTGACGACCCCTCCGGACTCGACCGCGACATCGACGCCGGCCCGCACCTGTGGTCGACGCTGGGCTACCGCCGGCTGGACTGGTCGGCGGGCAGCACCACTCTGGAGTGGGACGCGACGGCGGAGTACGGCTTCCCGACCAAGGGCGGCCACGTGATCCAGGGCGGCCTGGTCACCGCGCTGCTGGACGCGGCGATGGGCGGTGCGTGCTGGTCGGTGCTCGACGACGACCAGGCGTTCCTGACCGCCGACCTGCGGGTGGAGTTCCTGCGGTCGACCCGCGTCGGGACCGTACGGGCGACCGGCACCGTCGTGCGCCGCACCCGCCGCGTCGTGTTCTGCGAGGCGCAGCTGTTCGACGACGGCGGCCAGCTGCTGGCCGCCAGCCGCTGCACGCAGGTCGTCCTGCCCGCCGAGGCGCCCGGCGGCCGGGCCGAGCCGCCCGGCGACACGCCCCCCCAGGATGCCCGCGGCTGAATCCCAAGACGCCCGCGGCTGGCTCGCAGCACGCCCGCGGCTGAGAGCCTGCTCACAGCTGTGTCCGTCGTGTGAAGGCGGGGTTACGCTTCCGCGGCACCACCGACCGGTACCCCTTCGAGGACTGGAACGGACTCCCGTGGACCTCCCCCTGCCCGCACGCCTGCGCGTCGGCATCGTCGGCGCCGGCCGGGTCGGCGCCGTGCTCGGCGCCGCGCTGTCGCGCGCCGGCCATTCCGTCGTCGCCGCCACCGGCGTGTCCGACGCCTCCCGCGACCGGGCGGCGCGCCTGCTGCCCGGCGTGCCGCTGCTGCCCGCCGACGACGTGGCCCGCGGCTGCGACCTGCTGCTGCTGGCCGTCCCCGACGACGCCCTGCCGGCGCTGGTGGCCGGCCTGGCCACCACCGGCGCCGTGCGGCCCGGCCAGCTGGTGGTGCACACCAGCGGGCGGTACGGCGTCGCCGTGCTCGACCCCGCCGCGCGGCTCGGGGCGCTGCCGCTCGCGCTGCACCCGGTGCTGCCGTTCTCGGGCACCGGGCTCGACCTGGCCCGGCTGGCCGGCGCGTCGTTCGGCGTCACCGCGCCCGAGGCGCTGCGGCCGGTGGGCGAGGCCCTGGTGCTGGAGATGGGCGGCGAGCCGGTCGGAGTCGACGAGGCGCTGCGGCCGCTGTGGCACGCCGCGCTCGCGCACGGGGCCAACCACCTGGTGACGCTGGTCGCCAGCGTCGCCGACCTGCTGCGGGAGGCGGGCGCGCAGGACCCCGGCGCGGTGCTCGGCCCGCTGCTGCAGGCCGCCCTGGACGGCGCGCTGTCCGGCGGCGACGCCGCACTGACCGGCCCGGTGTCCCGCGGCGACGCCGGAACCGTGGCGGCGCACCTCGCCGTGCTCCCCGACGCCGTACGCCCGGCCTACACCGCCCTGGCCCGGCTGACCGCCGACCGCGCGCTGGCCGTCGGCCGGCTGCGCGCCGACCAGGCCGCCGACCTGCTGGAGGTGCTGTGATGCCGGTGCTCGCCACGACCCGCCAGGAGCTGGAGGCGGCCCGCAAGGTGCTGCCCGGCCGGGTCGCCGTGGTCATGACGATGGGCGCGCTGCACGAGGGGCACGCCGCGCTGATCCGGGCCGCCCGCGAGCGCGCCGACAGCGTTATCGTCACGATCTTTGTCAACCCGCTGCAGTTCGGCGCAGGGGAGGACCTCGACCGCTACCCGCGCACCCTCGACGACGACCTGCTGGTCTGCGCGCGCGAGGGCGCCGACGTGGTGTTCGCCCCGGCCCCCGACGTCGTCTACCCGAGCGCGCCGGTCGTACGGGTGCAGGCCGGCGCGCTCGGCGAGGGCTTCGAGGGCGCGTCCCGGCCGGGGCACTTCGACGGGATGCTTACGGTCGTCCTCAAGCTGCTGCACCTCGTGCACCCGGACGTCGCCCTGTTCGGCCAGAAGGACGCCCAGCAGCTGGCCTGCATCCGGGCGATGGTGCGCGACCTCGACGTCCCGGTCGACATCGTCGCCGTGCCGACGGTGCGCGAGAGCGACGGCCTGGCGCTGTCCAGCCGCAACCGCTACCTCTCACCCGACCAGCGCCTGGCCGCCCTCGCCCTGTCCCGGGCGCTGGCGACCGGGAACGCCCCGGCTGCCCGGGCCGTGCTCGCCGCCGAGCCCGGCGTCGCCCCCGACTACCTCGAGCGGGTGCGCAGCAGCGACTTCCAGGTCGACCCCGCGGGTGACCTGCTGGTCGTCGCCGCCCGGGTCGGCAGCACCCGCCTCATCGACAACGTCGTTCTCACTTCGGAAAGCGCCGACTGATGCTCCGCACCATGCTCACCAGCAAGATCCACCGCGCGACGGTGACCCAGGCCGACCTGCACTACGTCGGCTCGGTCACCGTCGACGAGGACCTGATGGACGCCGCCGACCTGCTCGAGGGGGAGCAGGTCGCGATCGTCGACGTCACCAACGGCGCCCGCCTGCAGACGTACGTCATCACCGGCCCGCGCGGCTCCGGCGTGATCGGCATCAACGGCGCGGCCGCCCGGCTGGTGCACCCCGGCGACCTGGTCATCCTCATCGCGTACGGCCAGATGGACGAGGCCGAGGCCCGCACCCGCCGCCCGCGCGTGGTGTTCGTCGACGCCGACAACCGCATCGTCGGCACCGGCTCCGACCCGGCCGAGGCGCTGCCCGGGACCCTGCGGGGCGACGAGGTCCACGTGTGACGCGGCTGCTCGCGGCCACCCCCGGCTGGAGCACCGGCACCGACGTCGTCGTCGTGGGGTCGGGCGTCGCGGGCCTCACCGCCGCCCTGCACGTGGCCGAGACCGCCGACGTCCTGCTGGTCACCAAGGTCCTCGTGGACGACGGCTCGACCCGCTGGGCGCAGGGCGGTGTCGCGGCCGCGCTCGACCCGGCCGACAGCCCGCAGGAGCACCTGCAGGACACCCTCGTGGCCGGCGTCGGGCTGTGCGACGAGGCCGCCGTACGCGTGCTGTGCACCGAGGGCCCGGGCCGGCTTCGGGAGCTGATCGCGCTCGGTGCGGCGTTCGACCGGGACCCGGACGGCGAGCTGTCGCTGACCCGCGAGGGCGGGCACTCCCGCAACCGGATCGTGCACGCGGGCGGCGACGCGACGGGGGCCGAGGTGTCCCGCGCGCTGGTCGCCGCGGTCCGCGCCCACCCCCGGATCCGGATGATCGAGCACGCCCTCGTCCTCGACCTGCTGCAGGACGCCGCCGGCGCCGCTGCCGGGGTGACCCTGCACGTGCTCGGCGAGGGCACCCGCGACGGGGTCGGCGCCGTGCTCGCCCGGGCGGTCGTGCTCGCCACCGGCGGCATGGGGCAGGTCTTCGCCAGCACCACCAACCCGCCGGTGTCGACCGGCGACGGCGTCGCCCTCGCCCTGCGCGCCGGCGCCGCGGTCACCGACGTCGAGTTCGTGCAGTTCCACCCCACGGCGCTGCACCTCGGCCCCGCCGAGGGGCAGCAGTTCCTCGTCAGCGAGGCGGTACGCGGCGAGGGCGCCGTGCTCGTCGACGCGGCCGGCGTCCGCGTCATCACGACCGAGGACCACCCGCTCGCCGACCTTGCGCCGCGTGATGTGGTGGCCAAGGCGATCTTCCGGCGGATGCGGCTGCGCGGCGACGACTGCGTCCTGCTCGACTGCCGGCACCTGGGCGCCGACCTGCTCGAGCACCGCTTCCCCACGATCGTCGCGCGCTGCCGGGCGGCCGGCATCGACCCGGTCACCGACCCCGTACCCGTCGCGCCCGCCGCGCACTACGCCAGCGGCGGCGTGCGCACCGACCTCGACGGCCGTACGTCCGTGCCGGGGCTGTACGCCTGCGGCGAGGTCGCCTGCACCGGCGTCCACGGCGCCAACCGGCTGGCCTCCAACAGCCTGCTCGAGGGCCTGGTGTTCGCCGCCCGGATCGGCGACGACCTGGCCCGGGGCCTGCCGTCGCCCGGCGCACCGGCGGCGTACGACGGCCCGACCACCCTGCTGGACCCGTCCGTGCGGGCCGAGCTGGGCGCGGCGATGACGTCCGGGGCGGGCGTGCTGCGCAGCGACACCTCCCTGAAGGCCGCGTCCGAGGCGCTGCTCGAGCTCGCCGGGCGGGTCAGCGCGCAGCCCTCGCCGGCGGCGTGGGAGGCGACAGGGCTGCACGCCGTCGCGTCCGCGCTGGTCGCCGCCGCCGTGCTGCGCGAGGAGACCCGCGGCGCGCACTGGCGCGAGGACCACCCCGACGCCGCCGACGCCTGGCGCGGACACCTGGTCACCACCCTCACCGGCACCGTCTTCGAGCCGGCATGAGCCTGTCCTCCGGCACCCTCGCGGCGCTGGCCGCCGCCGGGCTCGACGCGGCCCACGTCGAGGACCTCGCCCGGCGCACCGTCGAGGAGGACCTCGCGGGCGGTGTCGACGTCACGAGTGTGGCGACCGTGCCGGCGGCCCTTCGTGGCTCGGCGGCGTTCGTCCCCCGCGCCGCCGGCGTCGTCGCCGGGATCCCCGTCGCGATGGCCGTGCTCGAGGTCGTCGGCCCGGTCACGCTCACGCCCACCCCGGACGGCCGGCGGGTCGCGGCCGGCGAGACCGTGCTGACCGCCGTCGGCCCGGTCCGCACCCTGCTCACCGCGGAGCGCAGCGCGCTCAACCTGCTGTGCCACCTGTCCGGCGTGGCCACCCTCACCCGGCGCTGGGTGGACGCGGTCGAGGGCACCGGGGCGCGGATCCGCGACACCCGCAAGACCATGCCGGGCCTGCGGGCGCTGGAGAAGTACGCCGTACGCGCCGGCGGCGGCCAGAACCACCGGATGGGCCTGTCCGACGCCGCGCTCGTCAAGGACAACCACGTCGTCGCGGCGGGCGGCGTCGGGCCGGCCTTCGCCGCCGTACGCGCCGCCTTTCCCGGCGTCCCCGTCGAGGTCGAGTGCGACACCGTGCAGCAGGTCCGCGACGTGGTCGCGGCGGGCGCCGACCTGGTGCTGCTGGACAACATGTCGCTGGCCGACCTGCGGGCCAGCGCCGAGCTGTGCCGCGCGGCGGGCGTGCTCACCGAAGCCTCCGGCGGCCTGTCCCTGGAGGTCGCGTACGCCGTCGCCGCCACCGGCGTCGACTTCCTGGCCGTCGGTGCCCTGACACACTCCGCGCCCGTCCTTGACCTGGGGGTCGATCTGCTGTGCTCCTGACCGTCGACGTCGGCAACACCAACACCGTCCTCGGCCTTTTCGACGGCGAGGAGATGTTCGAGAGCTACCGGATCAAGACCGACCCGCGCGGCACCGCCGACGAGCTGGCCCTGATGTTCCGCGGGCTGCTGGCCGGCCATCCGGCGCCCGACGGCGTGGCCGTCTGCTCGACCGTCCCGGCCGTCCTCGACCAGCTCAACACCATGTTCTCGCGCTACTTCGCGGGCGTGCGCACCATCGTGGTCGGCCCGGGCGTACGCACCGGCGTACCGCTGCTCACCGACAACCCGCGCGAGGTCGGCCCGGACCGGGTGGTCAACACGCTCGCCGCCCACACCCTCTACGGCGGTCCGGCGGTCGTCGTGGACTTCGGCACCTCGACCAACTTCGACGTGGTCAGCGAGAAGGGCGAGTTCCTCGGCGGGCCGCTGGCGCCGGGCATCGAGATCAGCGTCGACGCGCTCGCCGCCCGGGCCGCCCGGCTGTTCAAGGTCGAGCTGGTCGAGCCCCGCGCCGTGATCGGCAAGAACACCAACGAGGCGCTGCAGTCCGGCCTGGTGTACGGCTTCGCCGGCCAGGTGGACGGTCTCGTCCGCCGGATCGCCGACGAGCTCGGCGCCCGGCCGGTGGTCGTCGCCACCGGCGGGCTGTCGCACCTGATGTTCGGGGTCTGCGACACCCTCGACCACCACGAGCCCGACCTCACCCTGATCGGCCTGCGCCTGGTGTACGAGAAGAACCTGTAGCCCGAGCACGCGGGCAAGACGACAGCAAGCGCTGACGCACTGGCACCTACGGTGGGGTGTGCCCCGCTCCGCTCCCGCCGCTCTGCGGCCCTCGCGCTGCTCGTCGCCGGCTGCTCGGCCGGCACCGCGCCCGAACCGGCCGCGTCCGCGGTCACCGGCCTCACCGGCGTCGCGACCTTCGCCGACCTGTCCCACGACCACATCGCCAGGGACGTGACCTACCCGCAGACGCCGCCGGTGGGCGGCGAGCACTGGCCGCCGGAGACCGCGGACGGCTACGGCTGGCAGCGCTGCGCGGTCTACCCGGAGCCGGTCGTCGACGAGTTCGCGGTGCACTCCCTCGAGCACGGCGCGGTCTGGCTGAGCTACCGCCCCGGCGCCGGCGCCGCTGACGTGGCGGCACTGGTGGCGCTGCGCGACATCAACCGGTCGTACGTGCTCGTGTCGCCGGTCCCGGGCCAGCCGGCGCCGGTCATGGCGACCGCCTGGGGCCTGCAGCTGTCGGTGGAGAGCGCCGCCGACCCGCGGCTGGCGATGTTCGCCCGCACCTATGCGGGTGGCTCGCAGGGCGGCGAGAAGGGTGCCGACTGCGCGCAGGGCAGTACGCTGGAGCAGTCCCGGGCCGCGCTCGCGGCAGCGCGCTGACCGTTCTGCGGCTACGGCCGGCCGGGCAGCCGATCGGCGCCGCGACGCTGTCGAGCAGGACCACCGGGCGGCTCGCGCACCCGGCCGCAGAACTCGCGCCGGGTCACGCCGCGAGGTAGCGTTAGTACCGGGGTCGCCAGGGAGGCCGTCGTGAAGCTGGGCAGGCGCGAGGTCCTGATGGCCTACGACACCGCAACGGGGGAGCTGCGCGCGTTCGACCGTGCTGCGGACGCTGGAGCGACGACAGACGGTCAAGCGTCGGCGGCCGAGGAGTCACTCGCACTCCTTCAGGGTGCGCTGCGCACCGCCGAGCAGGTCCGGGCCATCGGCGAGCGGCTCGAGATGGACCCGGAGCGCACCCTCGCCGCCCTCGCGTCGCTCGCCGAGCACACGCCGGCGCAGGCCGAGGACCCCGCCGGGGCGCTCAGCGCCCACGACGAGTTCGTGCTCAGGCGTGCGGGCAGCCTGCGCGAGGCGATGCCCGCGCTGCAGGACCGAGCCTCGACGCGTACGGCGCTGGCCGCCGTGCGGCTGCTCGCGGACGCACTGACCGTGCGCGAGGCGGCGAGCCGACTGGGCGTCACTGACAGCCGCGTGCGGCAGCGCCTGGCGGCGCGCACCTTGCTGGGCGTCGAGGACAGCTCGGCGTGGCGGCTGCCGCAGTTCCAGTTCGACGGCAGCGGGCTGCTGCACGGGCTGGACGCGGTGCTGCCTGCCTTCCCCGAGGACGCCCATCCGCTGGCAGTGCTGCGGCTGCTGGAGAGCCCGCACCCGGACCTGGAGCTCGACGGCGAGCCGGTCAGCCCCCGGGAGTGGCTGCGCCTCGGGGGCCGGCCCGAGCCGGTGGTCGAGCTGGTGGCCGGGGCGTACGCCCTGCCGTGAGCGAACGCCTCCCAGCACCTGACCCGACGCGGTTCCCGTCGCTCGGTGACGCCCATCTGCGGATCCTGCCGACGGGGCACCTGCTGGGTCGCATCCACAGTCAGGGCGGGACGTACGCCACGCGGTGGAACGAGTTCAGGCGCTGGGGGCCGGCCAGCGGGCGCTTCGACCACCAGCCGCCTCCGCCGCGGATGCACCCGACGCGGGCGGTGCTCTACGCCGCGCCTGAGCTGCCCCTGCCGGACGTGCCGCCGGTCGACCGCGACAGCCCACCCATCCTTCGCACCTGCCTCGCCGAGGTCTACCGGGACCGCGGCCTGATCGAGCTGCGTCGCGACGACCCGTACGTCGTCCTGTTCGAGCTCGCGCGTCCCGTCCGCCTGCTTGACGTCGCCGACAGCGACTGGCTGATGCTCGCCGGCGGGAACGCGGCGCTCAGCTCCGGCCGGCGCTCGGCGGCCCGCGACTGGGCCCGGGCGATCTACCGGCACTACGCGGGCCAAGAGGCCGTTGACGGCCTCTTCTACCTCTGCTCCAACGTGCCCAGTGCCCGCAGCGTCGTGCTCTGGGAGCCAGCCCGCGATGCGCTACCCGAACGTCCCCACCTGCACCTGCCGCTGGCGCACCCGGCGCTGCGGGCCGAGATCGAGGTCTACGCCGCCCAGCTGCGCCTGGAGCTCGTCTGACGTACGGCGTACGCGCGCACCAGCGCGCCCCGCTCGTGAGCGACTCACGACGCCCGGTCGACAAGCTGTGGTCGTACTGCAGCGTCCTGCGGACGACGGCGTCTCGGCGATCGACGAGCGTGAGACGAAGGTCGTTGAGACCCAGGAACGCCACTGTCCGGCCAGCGCCAGGCGCTTGTTGCCGTCGACGAGCGGGTCGTTGTTGGCCAGCGAGTGCAGCAGCGCTGCCGCCTTGCCGTACACGCTCGGGTAGGTGTCCTCCCCGAATGCCGACGCCTGTGGACGAGCCGCAGCGGAGGCCAGCAGCCCCACGTCAGACACCTGGACCTCACCGAGGGTGCGTCCGGCGATGTGCAGCAGGTCCTCCAGGTCCAGGTACCTCACTGCCCCAGGCGCTCGAGCGCCTCCGCGTACCGCGGGAGCTCGGAGTCGAGGACCTCGTCAATCCGGGTGCGGCGGGCGTGCCGCTCGACGTACTCGCGGACGGCGGCGCGGGCCACGTCCTGCATGGACCGCCTCTCCAGCTCGGCCTGCGCGCGCAGGGCGGCGGTCTCCTCTTTCTCGAGTCGCAGCGTCATGGCCATGCCTTCGAAAATATCGAGGTGATACCGCTACCACAACGGGGTTGCCTCCACAGGTCGACCCTGTGGACGACGCCGCCGTCGGACCGCTCGCCTAGCGTCCCCGCCATGCAGATGACCGACAGGCGCCCCCGTGACGCCCAGCGCGCGAAGGTCTACCGCGCAGAGGACGCGTGGGCCGCCCGGCTCGATGCCGCCCGCCGCGGCGCGCCGCTCGCCACGGTCGCGGGCAGCCGGGTGCTGCTGCCGGCCGAGCGCCGCTTCGGCGACCTGGACGCCGTCCGGGCCTACCTCGTACGGGTGCTGACCCTGCCCGAGGTGACGGGTGCCTTCGGCGTCGTACCACCTCCCGGGCTCCGGCTCCGGCGCGGAGCGAAGGCCGCGCACTGGGAGGCGCCGGGCACGATCGCGGTGCCGGTCCCGCGGCACGGTGAGCCGTGGGCGCTGCGCGAGAGCGTCGTGCTGCACGAGCTGGCCCACCACGTCGGGCACGCCAGCGGCCGAGCCGACCGGCACGCCGCGCCCTATCCCGCCGTCCTGCTCGCCCTGGTGGCGGCCGTGCTGGGCGACGAGGCGGCGTTCGCGCTGCGCGTGGAGTACGGCTCGGCCCGCGTCGACGTGGGGACGCTCGGACATGGAGGAGCACGGTGATGGACGACGAGCGGCTGGTCGACCGGCTCGGCAAGCTCCTGGCCCAGGCGGAGGGCACCGACAACGAGCACGAGGCGGCGGCGTTCGTCGAGCGGGCCCAGCAGCTCGCGACGGTGTACGCGGTGGACCTCGAGCGGGCCCGGGCCCGCCAGCGCGACCGGCAGGGCCGTCGGGAGGACGAGCCGCTGGTGCAGGACAAGCTCGAGGTCGGCGAGCGGGGGAGGCGCGGCAACCGGCACCGGGTGCTGCTTTACGTGGCGGTCGCCCGGCCCAACGACGTGCTCGTCAACGTCGCCTCCGACAGCACCTACGTCCTCGGCTTCGGGCACCGCGCCGACCTCGAGGTGGTCGAGCGGCTGTGGGCGTCGCTCGCGGTGCAGATGACGGCTGCCGCGTCCCGCCGGCTGGCGCGCGGCGAGCACCGGGCGAGCGGGGTCGCGGCCGTCTCCTGGCGGCTGTCGTTCTACGACGGCTGGATCGCCGAGGTCGCCGGCCGGCTCGAGGCGGCCCGGTCCCGGGCGGTGGCCCAGGACGCCGAGCAGCCGGCCGCGGTGGGCAGCACCTCCGCGGCGCTGGTGCTGCGCGACAAGGGCGAGCGGGTGAAGGCCTTCTACTCCACCGCCTCGCAGGCCCGCGGCAGCTGGCGCGGCGCCGCCGCCGGGCGAAGCCGGGTCAGCGGCCGGGCCTTCGCCTCGGGCCGCACCGACGGCGCCCAGGCGGACCTCGGGCAGGACCGGCTGCGCCGGCGCGGCCAGCTCAGCGCCTGAGGTGACCTGTTCAGCCGGGCCGCGACACGCGCTCGGCGGTGCCGGGGAGCGCGTGCGCCTCGGCCGGCACCAGCGCGCGCATCGCGTCGTCGGGCTCCACCGCGACCACCTCGCGCCCCAGGCCCAGCAGCACCTCGCTCAGCCGCCCGATCCCGGCGCCGAGGTCCAGGACCCGGCCCGGCGGCGCCGACTGCAGCACCCACTGCACCGCGGCGGCCGGGTAGGTCGCCCGCGCTCGGTCGTACGCCTGCGCGACGGCGCCGAAACAGCGGGCCCTGGCAGCGTCCACACCGGGCACCGTGCGGCAGCATCCGAGCCCGCCCGCGTCGCTAGCCTGACCCGGTGACCGCGCCGGACCGACCCGACTCCCTGCCCGACCAGATGCGGGTGCGGCGCGAGAAGTACGACCGCCTGGTCGCCTCCGGGGCGTCCCCCTATCCGCTGGGCTATCCGCGGACCGCAACGCTGGCGCAGGTGCGGGAGCGCTTCGGCGACCTGGCGACGGACACCGCGAGCGGCGAGGTCGTGGGCGTGACGGGCCGGGTCGTGCTCAGCCGTACCGGCGGCAAGCTGTGCTTCGCCACCCTGCAGGACGGCGACGCCCAGCTCCAGGTGATGGTGAGCCTCGACGGCGTCGGTGCGGATCGGCTGGCGGCCTGGAAGCGGGACGTCGACCTCGGCGACCACGTCGGCGTCACCGGTGAGGTGATCAGCAGCCGGCGTGGCGAGCTCAGCGTGCTGGCGAGCGGCTGGCAGCTGACCAGCAAGGCGCTGCGTCCGCTGCCCGACAAGCACCACGGCCTGACCGACCCGGAGGCGCGGGTCCGCCAGCGTTACGTCGACCTCATCGTCAACCCGGACGCCCGGCGGGTCGCGCGCGAGCGGGCGACCGTGGTGTCGAGCCTGCGCCGCACACTCGAGGCCCGCGGCTACCTCGAGGTCGAGACGCCCATGCTGCAGGTCGTGCACGGCGGCGCGGCGGCCCGGCCGTTCGCGACGCACGTCAACGCGCTCGACCTCGACGTCACCCTGCGCATCGCCACCGAGCTGTTCCTCAAGCGGCTCGTCGTCGGCGGGCTCGACCGGGTCTACGAGCTGTCCAAGACCTTCCGCAACGAGGGCATCGACGCGACCCACTTCCCGGAGTTCACCGAGCTGGAGGCCTACGAGGCGTACGCCGACTACGACTCGATGGCCGAGCTCACCCGCGACCTGGTGCTGGGCGCCGCCCGCGCCGTGGGTCGCACCGTGGTCGGCGACGGCCTCGACCTGGAGCAGCCGTGGCGCTCGGCCACCCTCTACGGGCTGGTCGCCGAGGCGGTCGGCGCCGACGTCACCCCCGACACCCCGATGCCGGAGCTGCTCGCGCTCGCCGACAAGCACGCCGTGGCGCTGCAGCCGGACTGGGACGAGGGCGAGGTCGTGCTCGAGCTGTACGAGAAGCTCGTCGAGCACACACTCATGCAGCCGACGTTCGTGCGGGACTACCCGGCGTCGGTGCGCCCGCTGGCCCGTCCGCACCGCGACGACCCGCGGCTGGGCGAGGCCTGGGACCTGATCATCGGCGGGGTCGAGCTCGGGGTCGCCTACTCCGAGCTCGCCGACCCCGTCGAGCAGCGTCGGCGCCTGACCGAGCAGTCGCGGAGGGCCGCGGGCGGCGACCCCGAGGCGATGGCGCTCGACGAGGACTTCCTGCGCGCGCTCGAGCACGGCATGCCGCCGACCGGCGGAATGGGCCTGGGTGTCGACCGTCTCGTCATGCTGCTCACCGGGCTGCCGATTCGCGACACGATCCTGTTTCCACTGGTCCGCCCCGAGCAGTAGCGATGGGCTATTGCGCGGGCGCTTCCACAACGGTAGGAGTGCTTTCCTCAGCTCGCGGCAATACCTGCCGCATTACCAGGGAACGGGAGTCTGTGGTGGCGCAGAAGGTCGAGGTCCTGCTCGTGTGCGACCTGCACGACGACGATGTCGAGGGGGCCGAGACCGTGACCTTCGGGCTCGACGGCTCGGGGTACGAGATCGACGTGTGCGCCGAGCACGCGGCCGGGCTGCGGGACGCGCTGGCGCCCTACGTCGGAGCGGGTCGTCGCGCGGGACGGTCGGCGCCGGCGCAGCGCACCGGCCGGAGCGGCGCCCGGTCCTCGAACGGCGCCGGCGCCGGGGCGGCCAAGGAGCGCACCCAGGACATCCGGGAGTGGGCCCGCGCGCACGGCCACCAGGTCAACGAGCGGGGTCGGCTGCCGGGCGCGGTGATCGCCGCGTACGACCAGGCCCACTGAGCACGTCACCTCGCCGAGCCCGTGGCGTGTACGCCCAGGGCGTACGGCGGGTAGCTCCGTGCGGGAAGGGGCAGGTGCCGGCCATCGTTGGACGGAAAGTGCACCTCGGTGCACCTGCTGCCTGCCGATGCGGACCGTGCACCGGGCTGCGAGGCCTGGCAGCGGCAACAGCGTGACACCCGGCGACGGAACCCCGTCGGCGGGGCCCGGAGGCCTTCCCGCTCCTGACGCGGGGAGTGCGCGACGGGGCTAGTGTGCGGGTGGTAGGGCGCGTCGAAGAGCGTGTCGTCGAAGAGCGTTGCAGCCCCCGCCCCGTGAGGAGCGACAGATGTTCGAGCGTTTCACCGACCGAGCCCGCCGCGTTGTCGTCCTGGCCCAGGAAGAGGCCCGGATGCTCAACCACAACTACATCGGCACCGAGCACATACTGCTCGGCCTCATCCACGAGGGCGAGGGCGTCGCCGCCAAGGCCCTCGAGTCTCTCGGTATCTCGCTCGAGGGCGTCCGCAGCCAGGTCGAGGAGATCATCGGCCAGGGCCAGCAGGCCCCCTCGGGCCACATCCCCTTCACGCCGCGCGCCAAGAAGGTGCTCGAGCTGAGCCTGCGCGAGGCGCTGCAGCTCGGGCACAACTACATCGGCACCGAGCACATCCTGCTCGGGCTGATCCGCGAGGGCGAGGGCGTGGCCGCCCAGGTGCTCGTCAAGCTCGGCGCCGACCTCAACCGGGTCCGCCAGCAGGTCATCCAGCTGCTGAGCGGCTACCAGGGCGGCAAGGAGACCGCGGGCGCGTCGGGCGGGCCGGCCGAGGGCGCCCCGTCGACCTCGCTGGTGCTCGACCAGTTCGGCCGCAACCTCACCCAGGCGGCGCGCGAGTCCAAGCTCGACCCGGTCATCGGGCGCGAGAAGGAGATCGAGCGCGTCATGCAGGTGCTGTCCCGCCGTACGAAGAACAACCCGGTGCTGATCGGCGAGCCGGGCGTCGGCAAGACCGCGGTCGTCGAGGGCCTGGCCCAGGCGATCATCAAGGGCGAGGTCCCGGAGACGCTCAAGGACAAGCAGCTCTACACCCTCGACCTCGGCGCGCTGGTCGCCGGCAGCCGCTACCGGGGTGACTTCGAGGAGCGCCTCAAGAAGGTGCTCAAGGAGATCCGCACCCGCGGCGACATCATTCTTTTCATCGACGAGATCCACACCCTCGTCGGGGCGGGTGCCGCCGAGGGGGCGATCGACGCCGCCAGCATCCTCAAGCCGATGCTGGCCCGCGGCGAGCTGCAGACCATCGGTGCGACGACGCTGGACGAGTACCGCAAGCACCTGGAGAAGGACGCGGCGCTCGAGCGGCGCTTCCAGCCGATCCAGGTCGGGGAGCCCAACGTCGCCCACACGATCGAGATCCTCAAGGGCCTGCGCGACCGCTACGAGGCCCACCACCGGATCTCCATCACCGACGCGGCGCTGGTGGCCGCGGCGACGCTGGCCGACCGGTACATCAGCGACCGCTTCCTGCCGGACAAGGCGATCGACCTCATCGACGAGGCCGGCTCGCGGATGCGCATCCGCCGGATGACCGCGCCGCCGGACCTGCGCGAGTTCGACGAGAAGATCGCGGGTGTGCGCCGCGACAAGGAGTCGGCGATCGACGCCCAGGACTTCGAGAAGGCCGCGTCCCTGCGTGACCGCGAGAAGACCCTGCTCGGCGAGAAGGCGCAGCGCGAGAAGGAGTGGAAGGCCGGCGACATGGACGTCGTCGCCGAGGTGGGCGACGAGGAGATCGCCGAGGTCCTCGAGATCTGGACCGGCATTCCCGCGGTCCGGCTCACCGAGGCCGAGACGGCCCGGCTGCTGCGCATGGAGGACGAGCTGCACCGGCGCGTCATCGGCCAGGAGCAGGCCATCAAGGCCGTCAGCCAGGCCATCCGCCGTACCCGCGCCGGCCTCAAGGACCCCAAGCGCCCCGGTGGCTCGTTCATCTTCGCCGGCCCGTCCGGCGTCGGTAAGACCGAGCTCTCCAAGACGCTGGCGGAGTTCCTGTTCGGCGACGAGGACAGCCTGATCCTGCTCGACATGAGCGAGTACATGGAGAAGCACACCGTCTCCCGGCTCGTCGGCTCGCCGCCCGGATACGTCGGTTACGAGGAGGGCGGCCAGCTCACCGAGAAGGTGCGCCGCAAGCCGTTCTCGGTCGTGCTGTTCGACGAGGTCGAGAAGGCCCACCCGGACGTGTTCAACACGCTCCTGCAGATCCTGGAGGACGGTCGGCTGACCGACTCCCAGGGCCGCGTCGTGGACTTCAAGAACACCGTGATCATCATGACGTCGAACCTCGGCACCCGGGACATCTCCAAGGGCCAGAACCTCGGCTTCCAGACGGTCCAGGACCCCGACCGCGCGTACGACCGGATGAAGACCAAGGTCCAGGACGAGCTCAAGCAGCACTTCCGGCCCGAGTTCCTCAACCGCATCGACGACATCGTGGTGTTCCACCAGCTCAGCGAGGCCGAGATCGTCGTGATCGTCGACCTCATGCTGGCGCGGGTCGACGGGCAGCTGAAGAACAAGGACATGGGCCTCGAGCTCACCTCTGCGGCCAAGAACCTGCTGGCCAAGAAGGGCTACGACCCCGTCCTCGGCGCGCGGCCGCTGCGCCGCACCATCCAGCGCGAGATCGAGGACGTGCTGTCGGAGAAGATCCTGTTCGGCAGCATCTCCGCCGGCCAGATCATCGTGGTGGACACCGAGGGCGAGGGCGACGCCGCCACCTTCACCTTCCGCGGCGAGCCCAAGCCGGTCGCCGTCCCGGACGCCCCGCCGGCGGACCTCACCAAGCGCGCGGCCGAGTAGCACCAGCGACGTCCTGACGGGCGGTCACCCTCCCGGGTGGCCGCCCGTCGGCGTACCCGCGTGCGTGCGTGCGTGCGTGCCCCGCCTCCGCCCCGCTTGTCTGCCCGCAGCGACCTCGGCGGGGCCGTACCTCGTCGGCCCGGGCAGACAAGCCGAACCGACCCTGGTCTTGTCTGCCCGCAGCGACCTCGGCGGGGCCGTACGACGTCTGCCCGGGCAGACAAGCGGCAGGGTCAGCCGGGCAGGGGGTCAGCCGGGCAGGGGCTCAGCCGGGTAGGGGCTCAGCGAGGAAGGGCGACGCCGGGGAGGGCGTAGCGGCCGTCGGGCAGCGGGTCGACGAGGCCGTCGGCGACGAGGCCGTCGAGGGCGCGGGCGCGTTGCACCGGCTCGTCCCAGACCTGGGCGAGGACATCGGCCTCGACGGCGTCGGGGCTCTCCCGCAGCACGCCGAGCAGCCGGCCGCGGACCTGCCGGTCGGTGCCCGCATAGCCCTGCGGGCGGCGGACGGGCCCGTCGAGCGCGGGTCGGCCGGCCAGCACCCAGCTGCAGCGGTCGAGCAGCGGACAGGCCGGGCAGCGCGGGGCGCGGGACGTGCAGACCAGCGCGCCGAGCTCCATCAGCGCGACCGAGGTCGTCGCGGCGGCCTCGTCCTGCTCGGGCAGCAGGTCCAGCACGAGGGCGAGGTCGGCGCGGGTGACGGCGGCGTCGGCCCGGCCCTCGACCGCGCGGGCGACCACCCGCCGGACGTTGGTGTCGACGACGGCGTGCCGGCGGCGGTGGGCGAAGGCGGCGACGGCCCGGGCGGTGTAGTCGCCGACGCCGGGCAGAGCCAGCAGCTCGGGGACGGTGTCCGGCAGCTGCCCGCCGTGCCGGTCCACCACGGCCTGCGCGGCCGCGTGCAGGCGCAGCGCCCGGCGCGGGTAGCCGAGCCGGCCCCAGGCCCGCACCGCCTCCCCGCTGGGCGAGGCGGCAAGGGCGGCGGGCGTCGGCCAGCGCTCGAGCCACTGCTGCCAGACCGGCTCCACGCGCGACACCGGCGTCTGCTGCAGCATCACCTCGCTGACCAGGACCGCCCAGGCAGACGTGCCGGGCCGGCGCCAGGGCAGGTCGCGGGCGGCCTCGGCGTACCAGCTGCTCACCGTGCACCAGAGCGGCGCGGGATCGGCGGACGACACCGGTCAGACGTACCGCTCGAGGATCGAGGTCTCGGCCAGCCGGGACAGGCCCTCGCGCACGCTGCGGGCCCGGTTGTCGCCGACCCCCTCGACGACCTGCAGGTCGTCGATGCCGGCCGCGAGCAGCTTCTGGAGCCCGCCGAAGTGCTCGACGAGCCGGTCGACCACCAGCGAGGGCAGGCGCGGGACCTTCGCCAGCAGGCGGTAGCCGCGCGGGCTGACCGCGACCTCCATCGCGTCGGTGCCGCCGGGGTAGCCAAAGGCCTTGGCCACGGTGGACAGGTCGAGCAGGTCCTCGTCGGACAGCGCGTCGAGCTCCTCCAGCACGTCGTCGACGCTGCGCACCCGCCGCGGGCTGCTGGGCACGAGGTAGTCGCGCACCACCAGGCCGCGCTCGGCCTCGACGCCGGCCATCAGCTCCTCCAGCTGCAGGCGCAGCAGCCGCCCGTCGGTGCCGAGCTCGATGACGTAGCCGTCGATCTCCCCGGAGATCCGCCGGACCCGTTCGAGGCGCTGGCTGACGGTCATGGCGTCGCGGATTGTGACGAGGTCCTCGATCTCCAGGGCGGACAGCGTGCCGGCGACCTCGTCCAGGCGCATCTTGTAGCGCTCGAGGGTGGCCAGCGCCTGGTTCGCGCGGGACAGGATCGCGGCGCTGTCGTCGAGGACGTACCGGCGGCCACCGATGTAGAGCGCGATGATGCGCATCGACTGGCTGACGCTGATCACCGGCATGCCGGTCTGCTTGGCCACCCGCTCGGCCGTACGGTGCCGGGTGCCCGTCTCGTTGGTCTCGATCGAGGAGTCGGGCACGAACTGCACCCCGGCGCGCACGATCCGCGACAGGTCGCTGGTGATCACGACGCCGCCGTCCATCTTGGACAGCTCGCGCACCCTCGTCGCGGAGAAGTCGACGTCGAGGTTGAAGCCGCCCGTGCACAGGCTCTCGACGGTGCGGTCGTGGCCCAGCACGATCAGGCCGCCGGTGTTGCCGCGCAGGATGCGCTCCAGCCCGTCACGCAGCGGCGTGCCGGGGGCGACCGCGACCAGCGTGCTGCGCAGCATCTCGTCGGTGCTGGCCACTCCACCTCCCGGTCTTGCGCGCAGTCTAGGGAGCGGAAAGCGGATATGCGCGACACACCCGCCTGCCGAGCCGGCGCGCGGTGTCCGTGGGGAGTCAGCCGATCACACGTGGCAGCCGGGGGAGCGCCCGCACCGCAGCCAGGGCCATCTGCACGTCGGCGACCTCGGTGACCCGCATCCCGGGGGGCGGCACCGCCGTGCCGGCGTCGACCGGGACGAGCGCCCGGGTGAACCCCAGCCGGCTGGCCTCGAGCAGCCGGCGCGACACCCCGGTCACCGGGCGGACCTCGCCGGACAGCCCGACCTCCCCGATGGCCACCAGGTCGGGCGGCAGGGGCAGCCCGGTGAGCGCGCTCGAGACGGCCAGGGCGACGGCGAGGTCGGCAGCGGGCTCGGTGAGCCGGACACCGCCGACGGTCGCGGTGTAGATGTCGCAGTCGCCGTACTTCAGGCCGCAGCGGCTCGACAGCACCGCCAGCACCATGCCCACCCGGCCGCTGTCGAGCCCCGAGACCGCCCGGCGGGGGTTGCTCAGCTGGCTCTTGTCGACCAGCGCCTGCACCTCCGCGGGCATCGGCCGGCGGCCCTCCACCGTGACGGTGACGCAGGTGCCCGGCACCGGATCGGTGCGCCGGGTGAGGAACAGCCCGGACGGGTCGGGCAGGCCCTGGATGCCGCCGTCGCCCAGGGTGAAGCAGCCGACCTCGTCGGCCGGGCCGAACCGGTTCTTCACCGCCCGGACCAGCCGCAACGTGGAGTGCCGCTCGCCCTCGAACTGCAGGACGACGTCGACGAGGTGCTCGAGCAGCCGCGGGCCGGCGATGGAGCCGTCCTTGGTGACGTGCCCGACCAGCACGGTGGCGATCCCGCGCTCCTTGGCCACCGCGATCAGCGCCGCGGTGACCGCCCGGATCTGGGTGACGCCACCGGCGCCTCCCTCCAGCTGCGCGCTCGCGATCGTCTGCACGCTGTCGACCACCAGCAGCCCCGGTCGCACCTCGTCGATGTGCGACAGCACCGCGGCCAGGTCGGTCTCGGCCGCCAGCCACAGGTGCGGGTCGAGGGCGCCGGTGCGCCCGGCCCGCAGCCGGACCTGCGCCGCCGACTCCTCGCCGGTCACGTACAGCGTGGGTGAGCCGGCGCGCGCCGCCCGCGCGGCCACCTCGAGGATCAGCGTGGACTTGCCGACCCCCGGCTCGCCGGCCAGCAGCACCACCGCACCGGGCACCAGCCCGCCGCCGAGGACCCGGTCCAGCTCGCCGACGCCGGTCGGCCGGGCCCGCGCGGCCTCGACGTCGACGTCCGCGATCCGGCGGGCCGGCGCGGTCACTGCGCCCGGAGCGGTCCGCAGGGCCGCGGCCGACAGCAGCGCGACCTCGCTGATCGACCCCCACGCCTGGCACTCGGGGCAGCGGCCGACCCACTTGCCGACGGACAGGCCGCACTCGCTGCAGCGGTGCGAGGGACGGTCCTTGGACGGGGGCTTGGCCATGTCGCGGAACCTAGCCCGGCCCTCCGACAGGATCGCCCGACCCGCCGGCTACTCCTCCTCGTGGACGAGCGGCTCGCCTTCGCTGTCGGTCTCGGCGACCTCGTAGCCCTCGGTCGGCCGCGGCGCGCCCTCGGGCGTGGTCTGCACCGGCACGAGCATCGTCTTGGTGCCGTTGCGCTGGAAGTTGAGCGTCAGGTCGATGTAGGTCCCGGTCGGCAGGTCCCGGGTCAGCCCGACCAGCTCCAGGGAGTACTCCCCGCTCGAGGTCCCCAGCCGCGGCACGGGCACGCCGGCGCTGGGCCCGGTCACGCGTACGGACTGCGCTGCGGGCGTGGTGGCCGACACGAGGATGTCGTCCTCCGCGCCCTTGTTGACCAGCGTGACCACCAGCGACGCATCCGTGCCCTGCTGCAGGACGCGGCCTTCCTCCGGGGCCTCGACGGCGAGGTTGCGGACGGCGATCGCGCCGACGGCGTCGTTGGTGGCGTCGGCGACGGTCCGCTCCTGGTAGACCTCGGCCCGCTGGCCGGCCCCGCAGCCCGCCAGCAGCAGCGTGGCCGCGAGACCGACCGCCGGGGCGCCCCGCGAGACGCGGCCGGAGAAGGGGCGGGCGGGCGCGGAGCGGAGGCTCACGTCGTCTCCTTGCGGGCGGGGCGGGACGGTCACCGGCGCAGTCTCTCAGCCGCCCGTGAGCTCTGCACCGCGGGCCAGCAGCAGGGCCACGTCGACCACCGCGACGGACACCGCGGCGAGGAACGCGGCCCGCGAGCCGGGCCGCCGGGACAGCCCGATCCCGGCGGTCGTCAGGGCGCCGGCGACGACCAGGGCGGCGACGCCAGCGCGGCCGGGCTCGCCCGGGCCGTACGCCAGGAGCCCGGTCGCGGTCAGCAGCAGGCCGGCCATAGCCGCCGTCGACAGCGGCCGGCCGAGGCGGTGCGGCAGGCCGCGTACGCCCATCGCCAGGTCGTCCTCGAGGTCCGGCAGGGCGTTGGCCAGGTGCGCCCCCACCCCGAGCAGCGCGCCCGCCGCCGACGCCCACGGCGGCGCGAGGCCACCGCCGGGCGTGGCCAGCACCACGATCTCGGGCAGCAGCCCGAACGACACGGCGTACGGCAGGAACGACAGCGGCCCGCTCTTGAGCAGCGCGTTGTAGGACAGCGCCGACCCGACGGCGGCCAGGTGCGCGCAGCCGGCCCGGGCGCCGAGGGCCAGGGACAGGGGCACGCAGGCCGCCGTGGCGAGCCCCGCCGCCGTACGCAGGGCGCCGGGCGACAGCGAGCCCTGCACGACGGGCTTGTCGGTGCGCCCCGTACGCAGGTCGCGGTCCCGGTCGATCCAGTCGTTGCTCCACCCGGTGGCGAGCTGACCGGCGGCAAAGGCGCCGGCCACCCGCAGGACCGGGGCGCCGGCTCCCCACGCCAGCCCCGCCGCGATGGCCGTGACGGCCACGGCCGGCTCCGGGTGGCAGGCCCGCACGAGGCCCGCGAGGGTGGTCACACCACACTCTTGCAGGGCCGGGTCGGCCTGGGACGCAGCGGGGAAGGGGACCGGGGTGCAGGAGCGGGCGCTGAACGACCCCCGCCAGTACGACGACCTCGCCGGCCAGTGGTGGGAGCCGCGCGGCCGGTTCGCGATGCTGCACTGGATCGCCGCCGCCCGCGCCCGGCACGTCCCGCTCGCCACCCGCCCGGGCAGCGTCCTCGTCGACGTCGCCTGCGGGGGAGGGCTGCTCGCGCCGCACGTCGCGGCCCTCGGCCACCGCCACGTCGGCGTCGACCTCTCGCCGACCGCCGTCCCGGTGGCCCGGGAGCACGGCGTCGAGGCGGTGCGCGGCGACGCGCAGGCGCTGCCGCTGGCGACCGCGTGCGCCGACGTCGTCGTCGCCGGGGAGG
>DASTLY010000086.1:0-13087 GCA_035714445.1 Mycobacteriales bacterium | reverse complement strand
ACCCCCGCGATCGGCTTCTACCGGAGCCTGGGCGCGCAGCCCAAGGACGACTGGACGACCTACCGCGTCGACGGCGCGGCGCTGCTGGCGCTGGCCGGGCGCAGCGGCTGAGCGTCCGGGAGCAGCGGCATCGGCGGGCCGCCGTTGCTGGCGGCCGACGCCCGTAGGATCTGTGTGCACGCCGGCGCCTGTCGGCGGCTGGGAGGGAGCACGGTGGAGATGACCGGCACCGCGCCCGCGGGCACGTCGCCGGCGAGCGGGGCGGAGGACGTCGTCCTGCTCCGACTTCCCGCGGTGGGCGCCTACCTGTCGGTGCTGCGTACGGCGACGGCCAGCCTGGCGTCGCGGCTCGACTTCACCATCGACGACATCGAGGACCTGCGCATCGCGGTGGACGAGGCCTGCGCGATGCTCCTGGTCCAGGCGGTGCCCGGCGCCGACCTCGAGTGCCGGTTCGAGCTGGCCGGCGACGCGATCAGCGTGGCCGTGACCGTCCCGACGCTCGACGGCGAGCAGCCCTCCCGCGACACGTTCGCCTGGACCGTGCTGACCGCCCTGGTCGGGGAGGTCGACAGCGCTGTCGACGCCGACCGCCGCGTGACGCTGTCCCTGCGCAAGCGCCGCGGCGCACTGGAGGGGCTGTCCGCATGACGGAGTCCACGGAGATGGTCACTCCCGAGAGCGGGACGCAGGAGATCGTGGTGCCGGTGCCGGTGCAGGACACCCCGCTGACCGAGATCGTCGACCCGGCCGCCGCGCCGGTGCTCGACGTGGAGGTCGACGTCACCGAGGTGCCGGTCAGCACCCGCAGCGAGCGCACGGCCGCCGACCGGGCGCACGCCCGCGAGATGTTCGCCGAGATCGCCGCGCTGGACGTGTCCGACCCGCGCCGGGCCCGCCTGCGCGACGAGCTCGTCGAGCAGCACCTGCCGCTGGTGGAGTACCTGGCCCGGCGGTTCCGCAACCGCGGCGAGCCGCTCGACGACCTCGTCCAGGTCGCCACCATCGGGCTGATCAAGAGCGTCGACCGGTTCGACCTCGAGCGCGGCGTCGAGTTCTCGACCTACGCCACCCCGACCATCGTGGGCGAGATCAAGCGGCACTTCCGTGACAAGGGCTGGGCGATCCGGGTGCCCCGCCGCCTGCAGGAGCTCAAGCTCAGCCTGACAAAGGCGACCAGCGAGCTGTCCCAGAAGAACGGCCGCTCGCCCACGGTGGCGGAGCTGGCCCACCACCTCGGCCTGTCCGAGGAGGAGATCCTCGAGGGTCTCGAGTCGGCGAACGCCTACTCCGCGGTCAGCCTCGATGCGCCGGACGGCGGCGACGACGACTCGCCGTCGGTGTCGGACTCGCTCGGCATCACCGACGACGCGCTCGAGGGCGTGGAGTACCGCGAGTCCCTCAAGCCGCTGCTGGAGAAGCTGCCCGCGCGCGAGAAGAAGATCCTGCTGCTGCGCTTCTTCGGCGGGATGACCCAGAGCCAGATCGCCGGCGAGCTCGGCATCAGCCAGATGCACGTCTCACGGCTGCTCGCCCGCACCCTCACCCAGCTGCGCGAGGGCCTGCTCGCGGACGAGTGACGGCGCAGCTCAGGCGGAGTCGCGCAGGACGTCCCGGCTCTCGCGGGTGGACAGCAGGTAGAGCACGGCGCCGGCGGCCAGCAGCAGGGGCAGCGCCGCCCAGAGCACCCTGCCCTGGAACAGCCCGACGGCGACGATGCCCATGAACAGCTGCACGACGATCGTCGGCGCGAGCGCCCAGCCGCGGGCCCGCGCGAGGCCTCGGCCCACCGGCACGAGGGCGCCGCCCAGCAGCAGCGCCAGCAGCCCGGCGAGCACGGTCGCCAACCGGTCCTCGGGCTCGCCGAGGACCCCGGACAGGGCGTAGCCGATGCCGAGCGCGGCCAGGGCCGCCCCCTCGGCGCTGACCAGTGCTCCGGCCCGGCGCAGCGCCGCGGGCGGGTCGTCGGGTGCCTTCACCGGCTGCAGGCTAGTCCCAGCGTAGGATCTCGCGATGCGTGCGCTGCTGGTCGTCAACCCCAAGGCCACGGCCACCACTGCCCGGGCGCGCGACGTGCTGGCGCACGCGCTGGCCAGCCAGAGCCGCATCGAGGTCGTCGAGACCAAGGCGCGCGGCCACGCCAGCGAGCTGGCGGCGGGCGCCGTGGACGAGTTCGACGTGGTCGTGGCCCTCGGCGGCGACGGCACGGTCAACGAGGTCGTCAACGGGCTGCTCTCGGGCGGCAGCCGGCCCGGCGTCCCGGCCCTGGCCGTGGTGCCCGGCGGCAGCACCAACGTCTTCGCCCGGGCGCTCGGGCTGCCCAACTCGCCGGTCGAGGCGACCGGCATCCTGCTGGACGCACTGCAGAACGAGCGACGCCGCACGGTCGGGCTGGGCCGCGCCGACGGCCGCTGGTTCACCTTCAACGGCGGGCTGGGGTTCGACGCCGCCGTCGTACGCCGGGTCGATGC
The DNA here is from genome assembly GCA_035714445.1 of Mycobacteriales bacterium. Taxonomy (GTDB): domain Bacteria; phylum Actinomycetota; class Actinomycetes; order Mycobacteriales; family SCTD01; genus DASTLY01. The sequence continues at coordinate 10,616 of DASTLY010000086.1, read as the reverse complement.
CTGGCGGGCAGCCGGCTACACCGCGACGCCCGCGCTCTACGCCCGCAACGCCGTACGCCACTTCCTCAACCGGGAGCGACGGCACGCGGTGCTCACCCTGGAGCGGCCGGGAGCGGAGCCCGAGCGCCTGGGCCTCGCGCTGGTGTGCAACACCGCGCCGTGGACCTACGTGGGGGCGCGGCCGCTGGACCCGTGCCCCCGGGCGTCGTTCGACACCGGGCTGGACGTGTTCGGGATGCGCCGGCTCGGCGCGGTCGCACTGCTCACGCACGCGGCGCAGGCGCTGGCCCGCACCCCGCACGTGCACGGCCGGGGTGTGCTGTCGGTTCACGACGCCGCCGAGATCGTGCTGTCCGCGTCCCGCCCGCTGCCGCTGCAGCTGGACGGCGAGGACCTCGGCGACCGCACCCGGGTGAGTTTCACCAGCGTCCCGGCGGCACTGTCCGTCGTCGTCTGACACCTCGTACGGCGGTCGACAGCGAACTGCTGCCGGTCGGGTGGTTTGGCCCGCCCCCGCAGGGGCAGTCGGGCGCAGCGAGACGTGAGCAATCCGACACGTCCGCAACGAAGAGGGCGGGTCCGTTGCTTGCTTGCTCGTTGCCCCGATGCAACTGTGTTCGTGCGGCGTCGACATGCGCGCCGGCCGGGTGATCCCGCGGCCGGGCAGATGTCCGCCTCACGTTCTGCTGGCTCGAGGCGCCACTCCGGTGGCGCAGACCGACCCCGCCGCGTCGACGCGGCGGGCGCCCCGTGGTGGCCCGGGAGGGCCGGCCGCACCAGACGAGGAGTTGGACCGGATGGATTGGCGCCACCACGCGCTCTGCCGCGAAGAGGACCCGGAGCTGTTCTTCCCGATCGGCACCGCCGGGCCTGCTGCGGTGCAGGTCGAGGAGGCGAAGCTCGTGTGCCGGCGGTGCCCGGTCGTCGCGGACTGCCTGGCCTGGGCGCTCGAGACCGGCCAGGACGCCGGCGTCTGGGGCGCCACCAGCGAGGACGAGCGACGGCTGCTCGCCCGCCGGAGCGCCCGGCTGCGGGTCCACTCCGGCTGACCGGCTGACCGGCCGGGCTAGGCCGGCAGCGGAAGCCTGACCACGGCCTCGGTGCCGCCGGCCGGGCGCGGCCGCAGGGTGATGGTGCCGCGGAGCTCACCCTCCACCAGGGTGCGCACGATCTGCAGTCCGAGCCGCGTGGACGTCCCGAGGTCGAACCCGGCGGGCAGGCCCCGGCCGTCGTCCTCCACCGCCAGGAGCAGCCCGTCGGACCGGTCCGCGCGTACGTCGATCCGGCCCGGACCGGTGGGGACGGCATGCTCGACGGCGTTCTGCACCAGCTCGGTGAGCACCATCGACAGCGGGGTCGCCACCTCGGCGGGCAAGGTGCCGAACGAGCCGGTCCGACGGACGACCACGTCGGCTTCCGGCGCGGCCACCTCCGCGCACATGGCGAGGACCCGGTCGGCGATGCCGTCAAAGGCCACCGACGCGTCGAGGGCGAGCGACAGCGTCTCGTGCACCATCGCGATGCTGGCGACCCGGCGTACCGACTCCTCCAGCGCGGCCCGGGCCGGGGCGTCCTGCAGCCGGCGGGCCTGCAGGCGCAGGAGCGCGGCGACGGTCTGCAGGTTGTTCTTCACCCGGTGGTGGATCTCGCGGATCGTCGCGTCCTTGCCCACGATCGCCCGGTCCCGGCGACGCACCTCGGTGACGTCCCGGACGAGCACCAGCGCCCCGCGCGGCTCGCCCGCCGGGAGCAGCGGCATCGCCCGCAGCAGCACGGTCGCGCCGTGCGCCTCGACCTCGGACTCGCGCGGCTCGCGGAAGCGCAGCGCCGCCGCCAGCGCCGCGGAGCCGCGCGGCTCGTCCAGCCCCGGGCCGGCCGACAGCGACGCGACCGTCTGGCCGAGGTGCGCGCCCAGGAGGTCGCCGACCACGCCGAGCCGCCGGTAAGCCGACAGGGCGTTGGGGCTGGCGTACACCACGCGCCCGGTCCGGTCCAGGCGGAGCAGCCCGTCGCCGGCCCGCGGCGCCGTCTCCGGGTCGGTGCCGTGCCCGGGGTAGGGGAACGTGCCCTCGGACACCATCTGCAGCAGCTCGCCCGCGCTGGACAAATAGGCCAGCTCCAGCGGGCTCGGCGTCCGGCCGGGGGTGACGTGCGTGTCGCGCGAGAGCACCGCCACGACCTGCGCCCCGCGGCGTACGGGCACGGTCTCCTGCCGCAGCGGCCGGACGTCGCGGTCGGCGCTGCCCGGGACCACCCGCACCGCCGTACGCTCCAGCCGCTGGGCGGCGGCGCCGGCCAGCTGCTCCCCGACGACGTCGTCCGGGTAGGCGGTCGCCCCCGTGGTCGGGCGCATGTGGGCGGCGGCCAGCCAGCTGCCCTCCCGCGCGCGCACCCACAGCACCAGGTCGGCGAAGCTGAGGTCGCTCACCAGCTGCCACTCCGCGACCAGCCGGTGCAGCCAGTCGACGTCGGCCAGGGTGAGAGCGGTCCGGTCGTGCAGCAGGTCGGCGAGGGTGGACACGCCCGAAGCGTAGGGAGTGCCTCGCCGTAGCGGCAGCGCCGTACGGCGGCCTGGCAGACTCGCCCCGTGCGCTGCTTCGGGGACGGCGACCCGCTGTACGAGGCCTACCACGACGACGAGTGGGGCCGCCCGCAGCTGTCGGAGCAGCAGCTGTACGAGAAGATCTGCCTGGAGGGGTTCCAGGCGGGGCTCGCCTGGATCACCGTGCTTCGCAAGCGCACCGCGCTGCGCGAGGCGTTCGCCGGCTTCGACCCGGAAGCCGTCGCCGAGCTGGACGTCGGGCCGCTGCTCGAGGACGCCGGCCTGATCCGCAGCGGCCCGAAGCTGCGGGCCTGCGTCACCAACGCCCGCGCCACGCTGGCGCTGCGCGCGAACGGCGGGCTCCCGGCGCTCGTGCGGGAGTACGCCACCACGGATCCGGCCCCGTTGGACTGGTCGGGCGTGCCGGCCCGTACGGCGGGCAGCACGGCGCTGGCGAAGCGGCTCAAGCGTGCCGGGTTCACCTTCGTCGGCCCGGTCACCGCGTACTCCCTGCTGCAGGCGTGCGGGCTGGTCGGTGACCACCTGCTGGGCTGCGAGGTCCGCGACGCGGTGCAGGCGCAGCGGCGCGCCGCCCTGGACCTCGAGTGAGCGTGCCGGGGACCACATCCCGGCCCGAGTCGTGGTAGACCCACCCCTGGCAATGGCGCCGCGGGCCTGACCGCGCGGCGTGCAGAAGACGCAGACCCAGAACGGAGGGCGAGGGTGGCATCCCGGCCCGTCTCAGAACCGCAGGAGCCCGGCACGGGTCCGGTCCACCGCGGCGACCCCACCCACCGTGATGACCGCAGCGCCTGGCACTGGCTGCTGCTCGTACCGCTGGTGGTCGTGCTGATCCCGCAGCTCTACAACAAGCTCCAGCCGACGCTGTTCGGCATCCCGTTCTTCTACTGGTACCAGCTGGCGGTGATCGCCGTCGGCGTCGGCTGCACCCTGGTCGTCTACCAGAAGACGAGGCGCTGACATGGACGGCGTGAAGACCACCGAGCTGGTCATCTTCACCCTGCTGTTCCTGTTCGTGAGCGTGCTGGGCTTCGTCGCCGGGCGCTGGCGACGGCCCAAGGACATGGAGCACCTGGACGAGTGGGGGCTCGGCGGTCGCAGCTTCGGCGGCTGGATCACCTGGTTCCTCATCGGCGGCGACCTCTACACGGCGTACACGTTCGTCGCCGTGCCCGCGCTGGTCTTCGGTGCCGGGGCGATCGGGTTCTTCGCCGTGCCCTACACGATCGTCGTCTACCCGCTGGTGTTCGTGGTGCTCGCCCGGCTGTGGTCGGTGAGCCACGTGCACGGCTTCGTCACCCCCGCCGACTTCGTCCGCGCCCGGCACGGCTCGCCGACGCTCGCGCTGCTGGTCGCGATCACGGGGATCGTCGCGACGATGCCGTACATCGCGCTGCAGCTGATCGGCATCGAAGCCGTCCTGAAGGCCATGGGCGTGACCGGCGAGCTGCCGATCATCGTCGCGTTCGCCATCCTCGCCGCCTACACCTACAACTCGGGGCTGCGGGCGCCGGCGCTCATCGCGTTCGTCAAGGACACGCTCATCTACATCGTCGTGATCGTCGCCGTCGTCGCGATCCCGATCCAGCTGGGCGGCTTCTCGGACATCTTCGATGCCGCGTCGCAGAAGTTCGCCCGCAGCCCCAACCCCGGCGACGGGGTGCTGCTCGGCGGCCCGGCCCAGCTGCAGTACGCCACCCTGGCGTTCGGCTCCGCGCTGGCGCTGTTCCTCTACCCCCACTCGCTGACCGGCATCTTCGCCGCCCGCAGCCGCGACACCGTGCGCCGCAACATGGCCGCGCTGCCGGCGTACAGCTTCGTGCTCGGGCTGCTGGCCCTGCTCGGCTACATGGCCATCGCGGCCGGCGTCACGCCCATCACCGAGGACGGCAAGGTCGACGCCAACACCGTCGTGCCGCTGCTGTTCGACAAGCAGTTCCCCGACTGGTTCGCCGGCATCGCCTTCGCCGCGATCGGCATCGGGGCGCTGGTGCCGGCCGCGATCATGTCGATCGCCGCGGCCAACCTGTGGACCCGCAACGTCTACAAGGAGTACCTGAACAAGGACGCCACGCCGAAGCAGGAGGCCCGCTCGAGCAAGCTCGCCTCGCTCGTGGTGAAGCTCGGCGCCCTGCTGGCGATCCTCGCCCTGGACCCGCAGTTCTCCATCGACCTGCAGCTGTTCGGCGGCGTCATCATGCTGCAGACGCTGCCGGCCCTGGCGATCGCGCTCTACACCCGCTGGCTGCACGCCCAGGCGCTGATCGCCGGCTGGGTGGTCGGGATGGCGGTCGGGTTCGTCACCCTCTACCGCATCCCCCAGCGGACGTTCGGTGCCGACGGCACGATCACGATCGCCCGCGAGCACTTCGGCGGCTCGGCGTTCCCGCTGTCGGACCTCGGGCTGTCGACCACCACCACCATCTACGCCGGGATCCTGGCGCTCGGCGCCAACCTGATCGTCGCCGTGGTCCTCACGCTGCTGATGCGCGGCCGCGTGAAGGACGGCGAGGACAGCACCTCCCCCAGCGACTACGCCGCCGAGTCCGGCGACCCGCAGGTGAAGGAGCTGCCCGAGCTGGTGTGAGTGCCGTCAGGAGACCTGGGCGCCGGCGCGGCGCCCGGCCTGCACGTCCTGCAGGCCCGCGAGCAGCGCGGCGACAAAGGCGGTCGGCTGCACCGAGCAGGCGTCGTGGTCTGCCTCAATGCTGTGCGGGACCACGCCGAGCGCGTCGGCCAGCTCGCGCTGCCGACGTGGCGGGACCAGCCGGTCCCGGGCGGTGAGCACCACGGCAGCCGGCTGCGGCAGCTCGCCCACCCAGCCGGAGCTGTCGAAGCGCCCCAGCTCACGGCCGGCCTCGGCGACGTCCCGCGCGCTGCTGCGGGACAGCTCGGCCGCCACCCAGCTGCTGCGCTGCTCGTCGGCGCCCTGCACGCGCACGACCGCCCGCCACACGCCGAGCGGGAACGCGGCGAGCACGAGCCGCAGGCCGCCCATGGTCCGCCAGACGGCCCGCTGCCAGGGGTCGCGCCAGGACAGCGCGGTCGCGCAGAGCACGAAGCCGGCCACCCGCTCGGGGTGCCGACGGGCGAGCAGCTGGGTGACCGGGCCGCCCATGGAGTAGCCGGCCACCAGCGCGGAGCCGATCCCCAGCACCTCGAGCAGCCCGGCGGCGTCGTCGGCGCAGTCCGCCAGCCGGAACGGCTCGCTGCTGCGCAGCCCCCGGCCGTGCCCGCGCAGGTCCATGGCAAGCACCCGGTAGCCGGCCCGGGCCAGCGGCGCGTAGCTCCGCAGCCAGTTGAGGTCGCTGGCGAACATCCAGCCGTGCACGAGCAGCACCACCGGCCCGCTGCCGCCGGTGTCGCGCACGAACAGCTCGCCGCGCTCCGGCACGGTGACGGTGCGCCCGGGAGGCAGCGGCAGGGGTGGGACCGGGGCGAGCGGCCGGCGGCGGCGCCACGGAGTACGGGCCCCGGCCCGGCGGGGCTCGAGCTGACGGGGCTCGAGCTGGCGGGGCTCGAGCTGACGGCGTTCGGGCGGGCAGGTCATGGCACTCCAGGGTCAGTCTGTGGTCGTGGTCAGTCTGTGGGTCGCGGTCAGGCCGCGTGCGAGCGCGGCAGCCGCCGCACGGTCTCCTCGTGCACGATCGGACCGAGCGGGTGCCCGGCCCGGGCGGCCAGCCGCAGCGTCGTGACGTAGCCGAGCAGGACGATCAGGTGCAGCAGGTAGAGCCACAGGAAGCTGACGGCGGCGGCCGCGATCGCCGTCGAGCCGCCGTACGCCTGGCCGAGCGGAATCCGAATGCCGAGGAACAGCACCCAGCCCAGGCACGTGCCGGACACGATCGAGGCGGTGCCGAGCGCGCCCCAGGCCAGCGCCCGCGGGCCGGGCCGCTCCGGCGCCAGCCATCGGTAGGCGAGGGCGAGCAGCGCGCCGATCGAGAGCCAGCCGACCAGGAACGCCAGATAGATGCCGAGCAGCCGCGGCCCCACCCCGTCGCCGAGCGCGGAGGTCAGCCAGCTCGTCGTCGAGATGCCCACGAGCAGCAGGACCGGGGAGACGGCGACCAGCACGAGGCTGCCGACCCGGCCGCGCATGCTCCGTCGCCCCCGGTCGCCACGCACGGACAGCCGGTCGAAGGCGCGGACCAGCCCCTCGCCGTACAGCGTGGCGGGGACCAGCGCCGCGAGTGCCGCCCCGATGCCCAGCCGGCTGCCGCTGTCGGCCACGGCGTCGGCAGCGGCCTCGGCCCCGAGGTTGCGCGGCAGCTTCATGGTGAGGCTGTGGGCCAGCTCGCGCACCGTGTCCGCCCCGACGATCAGCCCGCTCGACCAGACCGCCAGCAGCAGCAGCGGCACGACCCCGATGGCCGAGTAGAAGGTCACGCCCGCGGCGTACAGCGCGAGGTCGTGGCCGCGGGTCGCACGCACGACGTCCCGGGCCAGCTCGGTCAGCCGGTGCCGGCCGGTCGGCCCGGGTCCCGGAGCCGGCCGTACGGCGTCGGATCCGGATGAGGTAGGCACAGGGGGTGAGTACCCCGATCGAGGTCCGCCGCGCACGCGCCGAGGAGTACGCCTGCGTCGCCGAGCTGACATCGACGACCTACCTGCGCGAGGGCTGGGGCGACGCGGGGTACGAGCCGGTGCTGCGCGACGTGGCCGGCCGCGCCGGGCAGGCGACCGTGCTGGTCGCCCTTTCCGCCGGCCGGCTGGTGGGCACGGTGACGGTGGCCACCCGCGGCGGGCGGTACGCCGAGCTCGCCGCGCCCGGCGAGGCGGTGGTGCGGATGCTCGTGACCGACCCCGCAGCCCGCGGCCGGGGGGTCGGCGAGGCGCTCATGCAGGCCGCCCTCCGCGCAGCGAGCGATGAGGGGTGCACCGCGGTGCGGCTGTCCACCCAGCCCGGGATGGTGGCGGCCCACCGGCTGTACGAGCGGCTGGGCTTCGTCCGCACGCCCGCCGACGACTGGCGGCCGCGGCCGGACCTGCTGCTGCTGACGTACCGGCTGGACCTGGCCGTCAGGCCACCAGGCCGAGACGGCGCAGCTCGACGGTGAGGTCGTGCGGGCTGGTGCTGGCGGCCATCGCGTCCTCGAGGGTGATCAGGCCGTCGCGGATGTAGGTGACCAGGTGCTGGTCGAAGGTCTGCATGCCGTAGTAGGCGCCCTCGGCGATGAGCTGGCTGATGGTGCTGGTCTTGTCCGGGTCGGCGATGGCGTCGCAGATCCGTCCGGTGCCGATCGCGATCTCCATGACGACGCACCGCCCGTTGCCGTCGGAGCGCGGCACCAGCCGCTGGCAGATGATCCCGCGCAGGGCGCCGGCCAGGCCCAGCCGCACCTGCTTCTGCTCGTACGGCGGGAAGAAGTCGATGATGCGGTTGATCGTCTCGGCGGCGTCGGTGGTGTGCAGCGTCGACATCACGAAGTGGCCGGTCTCGGCGGCTGCGAGAGCCGCCTTGACCGTCTCGTGGTCGCGCATCTCCCCGACCAGGATCACGTCGGGGTCCTGGCGCATCGCCGCGCGCATGGCCGTCACGAAGTCCCCCGTGTCGACCCGCACCTCGCGCTGGTTGACCATGCCCAGCTTGTCGAAGTGGAGGACCTCGATCGGGTCCTCGATCGTGACGATGTGGCACTCCTTGGTGGCGTTGATGTGGTCGAGCATGCCGGCCAGCGTCGTCGTCTTGCCCGAGCCCGTGGGGCCGGTGACCAGCACGAGCCCGCGCGGCTCCATGGCGAGCGAGGCCAGCACGGCGGGCAGGCCGAGGTCCGTCAGCGGGATCGCCCCGACGCTGACCCGCCGGAACACCAGCCCGCACGAGCCCCGCTGGCGGAACGCGTTGACCCGGAAGCGGCCGACCCCCGGCAGCGAGTAGGCGAAGTCGGCCTCGTTGGACCGGTGGAACGCCTCGACCAGGTCTGCGCGCAGGACCTGGCCGACCATCGCCTCGGTGTCGTCGGCCGTGAGGTCCAGGCTCTGCAGCTTGCGCAACCGGCCGTCGATGCGCACCCGCGGTGGCGAACCCACCTTGCAGTGCAGGTCCGAGCCGCCGCAGTCGACCAGGGCGCGCAGGAACGGCTCAATGCTGGTCACCCGTGCAGCATCGGCCCGACTAGGGCCGCCCTTGACCCGTGAACAGCCCGGCCATCCATGCCTCCACCCCGGCGCTGTCTCGCGGCAGGCCGGCCGACAGGTTGCGGCAGCCGTCGGCGGTGACCACCACGTCGTCCTCGATGCGCACCCCGAGCCCGCGCAGGTCCTCGGGGACCAGCAGGTCGTCGGGCTGGAAGTACAGCCCCGGCTCGATCGTCAGCACCATCCCCGGCTCCAGCGTGCCGTGCCGGTAGGTCTCGTCGCGGGCGTGCGCGCAGTCGTGCACGTCCAGGCCGAGCATGTGGCTGACCCCGTGCAGCGTCCAGCGGCGGTAGCGCTGGTCGTCCTCGGCCAGCGCCGCCTGCGCGTCCTCGATCACGCCGAGGTCGACAAGGCCGTCCGCCAGCACCCGCATGGCGGCGCGGTGCGGGTCCAGGAACTGCGCCCCCGGCCGGCAGACCTCGAACGCCGCCTCCTGCGCGGCGAACACCAGGTCGTACACCGCCCGCTGCCGGTCGGTGAACCGGCCGCTCACCGGCAGGGTGCGCGTCACATCCGCCGTGTAGAGCTCGGTGCCCTCGACGCCCATGTCGAGCAGGACCAGGTCGCCGTCACGGACCGGCCCGTCGTTGTCGGTCCAGTGCAGCGTGCAGGCGTGCGCGCCGGCCGCGCAGATGCTGCCGTAGCCCACGTCGTTGCCCTCGACCCGCGCGCGCAGCCCGAAAACGCCCTCGAGCCAGCGCTCGCTCGTCGCCTTCGCCTGCCCGAGCTGGCGTACGACGTCCTCGAAGCCGGTGATCGTCGCGTCGACCGCGGCCTGCAGCTGCGCGACCTCGTGGTCGTCCTTGACCAGCCGCAGCTCGGACAGGAACGCCGACAGCTCCTTGTCGCGCTCCTCGTCGGCCTCGAACAGTGCCTCCACCTTGGCGTCGAGGCCGCGGACGACCCGCGCCACCGTGCCGCCGAGCTTGTCGAGCTCCTCGAGCGGCCGGGTGTCGATGCCCAGCAGCGCACTGGTCGAGGCCAGGGACGGGCGCGGGCCGACCCACAGCTCGCCGTACATCCGGTCGGTGAAGAAGGCCGGCGTGCTGCGGTCCATCGTCGGCGCCTGGTACAGCACCGCGGCGCCCTCGGGGTCCACCACGAGCACGGCGTCGGGCTCGGCCGAGCCGGCCAGGTGGGCGAACTCGGTGCCCGGTCGGAACCGGTACTCCGTGTCGTTGCTGCGCACCCGGTAGCCGCCGGTCGGCACGACCAGCCACTCCCCCGGGAACCGCTGCGCCAGCGCTGCCCGCCGGACGGCCCGCGGCGCCGCCCCGGCCGCGGGCGCGGGCAGCTCGTCGGTGCGCTCGGCCCAGCCGGTGGTCATCAGCTCGAGCAGCTTGACCGGGCGGTCGGGGTCGTGGCTGGCGGTGCCGGGGGCCTCGCTGCTGTCGCTGCTGCTGGTGTCGCTGCTGCTGGTGTCGCTGCTCATGGGCGGCAGCGTACGGCGGCAGACTGGTCCCGTGAGTCCCGTCCGGTGAGCCTCGTCGTCGTCGTCCTGCTCCTCGCGCTGGTGGCCGGCCGGCTGTGCGGCGGCCGGCTCTCGCGGCTCGGCGACCTCCGGCTGCGCTCCCTGGCGCTGGTACCGGCCGCGCTGGGCCTGCAGCTGGCCGGCGGGCTGCTGGGCGGGGTGGCGTACCCGGTGGGTCTGGCGTCCTCGGCCCTGCTGGTGCTGGTCTTCCTCGGTCAGAACCGGGGGCTGCGCGGCACGAGCCTGCTCGCCCTCGGGCTGCTCGCCAACGCCCTCGTCGTCGGCCTGAACGGGGCGATGCCGGTCTCGGCGACCGCGGCTGCCCGCGCCGGCGTACCGCTGGTGGAGGTGGTGGGCGACCCGCGGCACGAGCTGGCCACCTCCGACACCAGGCTGCCGCTGCTCGCCGACGTCGTCCCGGTGCCCCTGCCACCCCGGGCAGAG
>DASTLY010000085.1:0-29988 GCA_035714445.1 Mycobacteriales bacterium | reverse complement strand
GGTCGACCGCGCGACACGCCGGCGTGTCGCGCGGTCAACCGCGACGTCGACGTCCAGGCAATCTGCGCACGCGGGCTGGGGACGGCGTCCCCGCAGGTCGGGTCGTGGATCGCGCGGTCCGCGGCGCAGGATTCGCCGGCTGTCCACACCGTGTGCACAGCGCACCTCGGCCCCCTCCACACCGGGTGCACCGGGGCGTCCACCGCGCCGTTCGACGTGGCCGGGATGCCCGCCTACGGTCTGCTCCGGGAGGCTCCGATGACCCTGCGCACCGCACCCGTCCGCACCGCACCCCTCCGTACGCCGCCGCGCACCGCCCCCGGCCCGACGACCGCCGACACCGCTCTGGACGAGGCGCTCGAGCACATCGGCGACCTGGCCGAGCGGCTGTGGGCCGTCCGCCGCCTGCACACGCCCCGGCCCGGTCTGCTGCGCTCGCGCTGCTCCGGCTGCGGGCACGCCGTACCCTGCCCCACGCTGCGGGCCGCCTCCGCGGCCTGACCGCCGCCGACCGAGGGAGACCCCGCGTGCCGCTCCGCCTGTGGTTCAACCAGGCCTACCGCGGCACCTACCAGCTGATCGGCATGCTGCGCCGCAGCGCTGCCGGGGACGGCCTGGAGCTGCACGTCACGGGCAGCCACACCGTGTCGAGCACGCCCTTCCTGCAGGCCTGCGACGACGCGTTCCGCGAGCCGGAGGAGATCACCGGCGACGCCTGGGTGCAGTACGCGCTGGAGCTCTGCCGTACGCGGGGCATCGAAGTGTTCGTGCCCGGCCGGGAGCGGCTCGTCGTCGCCGAGGCGGCGGCGCAGTTCGAGGCCGCCGGCGTACGCCTGATGGTCAGCCCGCCGCCCGCGCTGCGGGTGCTGGGCGACAAGGCGCTGGCGCACGCGTCCGCCCTCGAGCTCGGCATCCCGGTGCCGGTGACGCACGTCGTGACCGACGCGGGCGGCTTCCGGGCGGCGTACGACGACCTGGTCGCCCGCGGGCTGCCGGCGTGCATGAAGCCGGCGCTGGACCACGGCGCGGCGGGCTTCCGGATCCTCGACGAGACCGTCGGCGGCTGGGCCGACCTGGGAGCCCTGCCGTCGCCGCGCGTGCACCCGGACGACGTGGAGCGCCGGCTGGCCGAGCACGGCCCGGTGCCGCCGCTGCTGGTCACCGAGTACCTCGACGGCGACGAGATCTCCGTCGACGTGCTGAGCCGCGACGGTGAGCTGCGGGCTGCGGTGCCGCGCAGCAAGGGCGGCCCGCAGTGGACCCGGCGCATCGTCGACGACCCGGCGGCGCTGGACATCACCCGCACGATCGTCGCGGCGCACGGGCTGCGCTACCTGTCCAACGTGCAGGTCCGGTACGGCGGCGGCACCTGCCGGCTGCTCGAGGTCAACACCCGCGCGGCGTCCGGGCTCTACCACTCCGCGGCCGCCGGCGTCGACCTGCCGTACGCCGCCCTCCGGCTGCTGCTGGACGGCGACGTGCGGGTGCCCCCGCCGCGCTTCGGAGCGACTGTGCTCACCTACAACGAGGCGCACGAGGTCGTGCTGCCGTTCTGAGGAGGACACGATGACCGACACCGCGCAGGAATGGCGCCTTGTCCGGCGGCCCAAGGGTTACCCGGTCGCCGACGACGTCGAGCTGGTCGACGTCCCGGTGCCCGAGCCGCGCCCCGGCGAGGTGCTCGTGCGCAACGCGTACGTCTCCGTGGACCCGTACATGCGCGGCCGGATGAACGACGCGGCCTCCTACGCGGCCCCGTACCAGCTGGGCAAGGCGATGTGGGGTGGCGCCGTCGGGCACGTGGTCGCCTCGGACAACGAGCGCTTCCCGGTCGGCACCGCGGTGCGACACGGCAAGGCCTGGCGTACGCACGCCGCCGTCGGTCCCCGGGAGCTGGAGGTCGTCGACGAGTCCGCCGCCCCGCTCACCTCGTACCTGGGCGTGCTCGGCATGCCCGGCCTGACCGCCTGGGTCGGGCTGTTCGACATCGCCGACGTACGCCCGGGGGAGACGGTGTGGGTGTCCGCCGCCTCCGGCGCGGTCGGCAGCCTGGTCGGCCAGCTGGCCAAGCAGATCGGCTGCACGGTGATCGGCAGCGCCGGCGGACCGGAGAAGGCCCGGGCGCTGGTCGACGACCTCGGCTTCGACGCGGGCCTCGACCACCGGGCCGGCGACCTCGAGGGCCAGCTGCGGGCGGCCGCGCCCGGCGGCATCGACGTCTACTTCGAGAACGTCGGCGGCGAGCACCTGCGGGCCGCGCTGGCGACCCTCAACCCGTTCGGCCGGGTCGCGGCCTGCGGGATGATCGCCGACTACAACGACCGGCAGCCCGGCCCGGACAACCTGTTCCTCATCGTCGGCAAGAAGCTCAAGGTGCAGGGCTTCATCGTTAGCGACCACGCGCACCGGACGGCCGCCTTCGAGCGGCACGTCGCGCCGCTGCTCCGCTCCGGCGCGATCGTCTACCCCGAGACGGTCGTGGAGGGGATCGAGAAGACCTTCGACGCCTTTGTCGGCATGCTGCGCGGCGGCAGCCACACCGGCAAGCTCGTCATCAAGGTCAACTGACCCGCCGCCGAGAGCGAGGTCGACGGCGCGACAGGCCGGTGTGTCGCGCCGCTGACCTCGCTCTCGAGCTCAGCCGGCGGGGGCGGGCGGCCGCAGCAGCCCCCAGAACCGCACCCCGTCGACCACCTCACCGGCCGCCTCCTGGAACCCCGAGCGGGCGTAGAACGCGGGGTTGGCCGGGTTGTGGGTGTCCAGGTAGCACGGCAGCCCCTCGGCGTCGGCCCGCTCGAGCACCGGCTGCAGCACGGCCCGGCCGAGGCCGGTGCCCTGCGCGTCGGGGCGCACCGCCAGCAGGAACAGGTACCAGTGCGGGCCCGGCACGGCCCGGTGGTGGGCCGCGTCCATCCGGCCCGTGAGGCGGAACAGCCGGCGCAGCCCGCCCACCCCGAGCCGGAGCGTGCCCCCGACCATCCCGCTGCGCAGCATCTGGGCTGTCGACGGCGTCGTCCGACCCGGCGACAGCCAGCATGCGACCGCCGCCGCGTCGTCGGTCGCCCAGACCTCGCCGTAGCGCAGGCAGTGCCGCTGGGCGCTGCCGAGGAAGGAGGGCAGCATCGCCATCCGCCTGGTCCGGTCGGGCTGCAGGTGGACCGGGAACGGGTCGTCGGCGAAGGCCGCCGCCAGCGTGGCCCGGGTCGGCCGCAGGTCCGCCCCCGGCCCCAGTCGTCGCACCGTCACCGCAGCACTCTGGCACCGGCCCGGGCCCCGCACCAGCCTGTCGGCGTGCCCCGGCGCTGACCCGGCTGCCGTCCGGTCGGCATGACGTGCGGGGTCATCGACGCGGTGCAGCCCACCGGCGACGGTGGTGCGGGCCGGACGACCGGCCCGCCACCCGCTGAGAGGACGCACAGCATGACCGCTCCCGCCCTGCCCACCACCTCCTCCACGACGTCACCGGCCGTCGGGCTCCTGCGGCTCGACGGCGTGCTCTGCGCCGCGATGGGCCTGACGCTGGCGATCGGCGCCGAACCGGTCGCGGAGCTGCTCGGGACCGCTTCCACCGGCGTCCTGAGGGTCGTCGGCGTCGCCCTCGTCCTGTACGGCCTCGACCTCGTCCTGCTCGCGCCCACCCGCTGGGCGCGCGGGGTCCTGCGGGCGGCCGGCATCGGCAACCTCGCCTGGGAGGTCGCCAGCCTGGCCGTCGCCGCGCTTGCCGACCTGAGCACCACCGGCCGCGTCCTCGTCGCCGTCCAGGGCCTGGTCGTCGGGGCGCTGGGCCTGGTGCAGCTGCGGGCCGCCCGCGGTTGAGCCCGGCCTCGGCACGTGCCGGCACGCCGAGAGTGAGGTCGACGGCGCGACACGCCGGCGTGTCGCGCCGCTCACCTCGCTCTCGAGCTCGGCAGGCGCGTCAGCGCACCGTGAGCACGACCTTGCCGGTGAGCGTGCGGGCGTCCATCTCCTGCAGCACCGCGGCGGCCTCCTCGAAGGGCCGGGTCTGCACCGGCACCGGCACGACGGCCCCCGACGACAGCAGCGCGCGCAGCTCGCCCCACTGCTCCTGCAGGTACGGCGGCTCGACGGCGAGGAACGCCCCCCAGCCCACGCCGACCACGCTGACGTTGTTGAGCAGCAGCCGGTTGACCTTGACCGTCGGGATCTCGCCGCCGGTGAAGCCGACGACCAGCAGGCGGCCCTCGGGGGCCAGCGAGCGCAGGCTGTCGGTGAACCGGTCCCCGCCGACGGGGTCCATCACGACGTCGACGCCACGCCCGCCGGTCAGCTCCTTCACGCGGGCGAGGAACCCGTCCGCCAGCACCACCTCGTCGGCGCCGGCCTCCCGCGCCGCCGCCTCCTTGGCCTGCGTCGACACCACCGCGATCGTCCGGGCGCCGTACGCCTTCGCCAGCTGCAGCGTCGCGATGCCGATGCCGCCGCTGGCGCCGTGGACGAGCACGGTCTCGCCCTCGACGAGCCGGGCCCGGCGGCGCAGGCCGAAGTGCACGGTCAGGTAGTTGAACGCGATCCCGGCGCCCTCGGCGAAGGCGACCTCGTCGGGCAGCGGCAGCACGTTGCCGACGGTCGAGACCACCACGTCCTGCCAGCCGCCTGCGCCGGTCAGCACCGCGACCCGCTGCCCGGCAGACAGTCCCGAGCCGGCCGGGGCGGACCGTACGACGCCCGCGACCTCGCCGCCGGGGGAGAACGGCGGCTCGGGGCGCAGCTGGTACTGCCCGCGGCTGAGCAGCAGGTCGGGCCAGGCGACCCCGGCGGCGTGCACGTCGATCACGACGCCGTCCGCGGCAGCCTCGGGCTCCGGCACCTCCACGACCTCGAGGGCCTCCGGGCCGTCGAGCTTGACGACGTGGACAGCACGCACAGGACCTCCACAGGCAGGGGACAGCTCGCTCGGAACGTACAACCAGCCCGCGCGAGGCAGACTGACGGCATGGTGTCTCTCGTACTCGGCCCCCTGCTCCGGTTCGTCGGCGACGGCTGCGCCACCGTCTGGGTGGAGACCGACGCGCCGTGCGAGGTCGAGGTGCTGGGCTGCACCTCCGGCACCTTCCACGTCGCCGGGCACCACTACGCGCTGGTGCAGGTGACCGGTCTGCCCGAGCACGGCGACACGCCCTACCAGGTGCACCTCGACGGCGCGCAGGTGTGGCCGCCGGCCGACTCGGCCTGGCCGCCGAGCACCATCCTCACCCGCCGGCGGACCGACCCGGTGCGGCTCGCGTTCGGCTCCTGCCGGGTCGCGGGCCCGCTGGACGACGCCACGTCGGGGGTCGACGCGCTGCACGCGCTGGCCGAGCGGATGCGCGGGCAGGACACCGACGCCTGGCCCGACACACTGCTGCTCGTCGGCGACCAGGTCTACGCCGACGAGAACATCGACCCGGCGACAAGGGCCTTCATCGGCGGCCGCCGCGACACCACCGTCGGCGCCGGGCCGGAGGTCGCCGACCTCGAGGAGTACACCCAGCTCTACAAGCACTCCTGGGAGCCCGAGCCGATCCGCTGGCTGTTCTCCACCGTGCCCAGCGCGATGGTCTTCGACGACCACGACGTGCGCGACGACTGGAACACCTCCCGGGCCTGGCGGCAGAGAATGGCCGAGACCGACTGGTGGCAGGAGCGCATCGAGGCCGGTCTCGTGACGTACTGGCTGTACCAGCACCTGGGCAACCTGTCCCCGGCCGAGCTCGCCGTCGACCAGCTCTTCGCCCGGCTGCGCGAGGAGCAGGACGGCGAGAAGGTCCTGCGCGACTACGCGCGGACGGCCAACGCGGAGGCGGACGGCGGCGGCCCGACCCGCTGGAGCTACCGGCGCGACCTCGGCACCAGCCGGCTCGTGGTCATCGACTCCCGCTGCGGACGCGTGCTCGCGCAGGACCGGCGCGAGATGCTCGACGAGCCGGAGTGGGCGTGGCTGACCGAGCAGCTCGACGGGGAGATGGACCACCTGCTGCTCGCCACGTCGCTGCCCTTCCTGCTGCCCCCGGGGGTGCACCACCTCGAGGCCTTCGACGAGGCCCTCGCCGGGGGGGTGTGGGGCAGGCGGGCCGCCCGCCTGGGGGAGAAGCTGCGCCAGGGGGCCGACCTCGAGCACTGGGCGGCGTTCGGGGAGTCGTTCAAGCGCATGACCGGCCTGCTGGCCGACGTCGGCAGCCGCGACGGTGCGCCCGCCACGGTCACTTTCCTGTCGGGCGACGTGCACTTCGCCTACCTCGCCCAGGCGTACTTCCCGCCGGGCCGCGAGGTCACGACCAAGGTGTTCCAGGCGGTGTGCAGCCCGATCCGCAACCCGCTGCCGCGGATCGTCAGCGTGGGCCAGCGCTTCGCCTGCGGGAGCGCCGCCGGGGCGATCGGCCGGGCGCTGGCCCGGGCCGCCCGGGTGGCCCGGCCGGAGCTCACCTGGCGGGTGGAGGGCGGTCCGGCGTTCGGCAACGAGATCGCCACCCTCGAGCTGGCCGGCCGGCAGGCACGGCTCACCGTCGAGAAGGCGGTCGAGGGCCCGCGGCTGGCCGACTCGTTCGTACACGTCCTGTCGTAGCGCGCGCCCGGTCGGAGATACTGCGGGCATGACGCACGCCACAGCCCCGAGCGACATCTCGTACACCTCCGGCACGTCCGGCACCCCGCTGATCGGCCGGACGATCGGCGCCGACCTCGAGCGCACCGTCGCCCTGCACGGCGGGCGCGAGGCGCTGGTGGAGTGCGCGACCGGCCGGCGCTGGACCTACGCGGAGCTCGACGCGGCCGTCGACGAGGTGGCGGCGGGACTGCTGGCGCTGGGGCTCGAGAAGGGCGACCGGCTGGGCATCTGGTCCCCGAACTGCGCCGAGTGGACCTTCGTGCAGTACGCGACGGCCAAGATCGGCGTGGTGCTGGTGACCGTCAACCCGGCCTACCGGACGCACGAGCTCGCCTACGTGCTCCGGCAGTCCGGCGCGCGGGCGCTGGTCGCGGTGGAGCGGTTCAAGACCAGCGACTACCGCGGGATGGTCGAGCAGGTGCGGGCCGAGTGTCCGGCGCTCGAGCACGTCGTCTACATCGGCACGGGCGACTGGGACGACCTGGTCGCGGGCGGCGTGCCGGTCGAGCGGGTCCGGGAGCGCTCGGCCGAGCTGGCCGCGGACGACCCGATCAACATCCAGTACACGTCGGGAACCACCGGCTTCCCGAAGGGCGCGACGCTGTCGCACCACAACCTGCTCAACAACGGCTTCTTCGTCGGCGAGCTCTGCGGCTACACCGAGACCGACCGGGTCTGCATCCCGGTGCCCTTCTACCACTGCTTCGGGATGGGGATGGGCAACCTGGGCTGCACCTCGCACGGCGCGGCCATGGTGATCCCCGCGCCGGCCTTCGACCCGCTGGCCACGCTGCGCGCGGTGCAGGACGAGCGGTGCACCTCGCTGTACGGCGTGCCCACGATGTTCATCGCGGAGTTCGCCTGCCCGGAGTTCGGCTCGTTCGACCTGTCGACACTGCGGACCGGGATCATGGCCGGGTCGCCGTGCCCGGTCGAGGTGATGAAGCGGGTCGTCGCCGACATGGGGATGACCGAGGTGACCATCTGCTACGGCATGACCGAGACGTCACCGGTGTCGACGCAGACCCGCGCCGACGACGACCTGGAGCGGCGGGTGTCCACCGTCGGCCGGGTGCACCCGCACCTCGAGGTGAAGGTCGTCGACCCGGTCAGCGGCCTGCCGGTCCCGCGCGGCACCGCCGGCGAGCTGTGCACCCGCGGCTACTCGGTCATGCTCGGCTACTGGGACGAGCCGGACAAGACCCGCGAGGCGATCGACGAGGCGCGCTGGATGCACACCGGCGACCTCGCGGTGATGGACGGGCAGGGCTACCTGTCGGTGGTCGGCCGGATCAAGGACCTCGTCATCCGCGGCGGCGAGAACGTGTACCCGCGCGAGGTCGAGGAGTTCCTCTACACCCACCCGGACATCGTGGACGTGCAGGTCATCGGGGTGCCGGACGTGCGCTACGGCGAGGAGCTGATGGCGTGGGTGAAGCAGCGCCCGGGGGCCGCCGAGCTCACCGCGGAGGCCGTGCGGGAGTTCGCCGCCGGCCGGCTCGCGCACTACAAGGTGCCGCGCTACGTCCACGTCCTGGCCGCGGACGAGGACTTCCCGATGACGGTCACCGGCAAGGTGCGCAAGGTCGAGATGCGCGAACGGGCCGTCGAGATGCTGGGCCTGCAGGACGCCGCCGGGGTGCGTACGGCATAGGCGCACCCCGGCAGCGGCCCGGCGTCAGCGGGCGGCGCGGCTGACGTTGCCGTTCGCGGCGTTCCAGCGCAGGATGCCGTTCTGGAACACGCTCTCCCGGCCCTGCGGGGTGGCCCGCTCGTCGGTCACCGGCAGGCCGAGGCCGCCGGTCGGCCCACCCATCGCCAGGTAGCGGTCGCGGATGGCGCCCTGCACGACGTTGGCGCCGGTCGGGGGGGACCAGTAGATGCTGCCGCCCTGGAAGGTGGAGACGCGCCCGCCGGCGGCGGGGCCCTCGCTGCCGGTCGGCAGGCCGAGCGCCGACCAGGAGCCGCCCATGCCGTGGTACTTGGCGGCGATCAGGCCCTGCACGGAGTGCGTGCCGGTGGCGCCCCAGTAGACGGTGCCGCCGGTGAAGTCGCTGGCCCGGCCGCCGGCGACGGGGTGCTCGTCGCTCACGGGCACGCCCAGGTAGCCGGCCGACCCGCCGGTGCTGTCGTACAGCGACCCGATCAGGCCGTGCACCTCGCGGGCACCGGTCGCGCCGGTCCAGTAGATGTCACCGAACTGGTAGTCGACCTTCTGGGCGTTCGGGACGCTGTGCTCGGTGTTGACCGCCTGGCCCAGGACGCTGTACTGGCCACCGAGGGCCTGCCAGTGCGCGCCGATGGCGCCGCCGAGCGCCGGCCGACCCACCAGGTAGGACGAGGTCCAGATGTTGGAGTGCCGGACGACGTCACCGGAGTGGGTGGCGGCGAAGATCTGGTTGTTCCCCGCGTACAGCCCGACGTGGTAGATGCCGCCGCCGTCGTACATGAAGATCAGGTCACCGACCTGCTTCTGGTCCTGGGGCAGGTGCTGCACCGCGTCGTACTGCTGCGAGGACGTCCGCGGCAGGTTCACGCCGAACTGCCGGTAGATGTAGCCCGTGAAGCCGGAGCAGTCGAAGGAGTTCGGGCCGGTGGCGCCGTAGGAGTACGGCTTGCCCTGGTGCGCGGCGGCAGCGTCGAGGATCAACTGCCCGTAGGTCGCGGCTTGCGCGGGCTGCGGTGTGATTGCTGTGACGACGGGTACACCGACGGTAGCAATGGCGAGAGCCATACCCACGGTGCGGGCACGGGACAGCAAGGACGAGGCGGACAAGCAGGTTCCCTTCCCAGGACGCCTGCGGGGTTAGCTGTCGGGTTCGGGACTGGAAGTGCCCCGGTCGCCTGCGCGACTTCACCCCAGGACGGGTCGACTGACCGCGTCCGCCGTGCGTGGTTCCCCCGCCCCTGCCTCTGGTGGTCGGTCTGCGCGTGTCGCGGCGAGGCAGGGCTCGGCGGTGCCGCGGTGCGTGGTGCCGCCATGACCGGCATGGCCGCGCCACCGTAGCCGACGGTTCCCGGACGCGCACCGGGGGGTTGGTCACATCGAGGCTTTGCCGGGTTTACCGCGTGTTCAGCGGCCGAGGGACACGCCGCCGTCGACGACGAGCGTCTCGCCGGTGATCCAGCTGGCGTCCTCCGACAGCAGGAACGCCGCCGCCTTGGAGGTGTCGGCCGGCACCCCCAGCCGCTTCATCGGGTAGTCCTGCGCGACCTGCTCCTCGCGACCCTCGTACAGCGCGCGGGCGAACGTCGTCTTCACGACCGCGGGCGCGATCGCGTTGACGCGGACCAGCGGGCCCAGCTCGACGCCGAGCTGCCGGGTCAGGTGGATGAGCGCGGCCTTGCTGGCGTTGTAGGCGCCGATCGGCGCCCCGGCCCGCAGCCCCCCGATGCTGGCGATGTTCAGGATGCTGCCGCCACCGGCCGACAGGCCCGCGCGCCAGGCCTGCTGCGTCCACCCGAGCACCGCGGTGCAGTTGACCTCGAAGACCTTGCGGACGGCGTCGAGGTCGGCGTCGACCAGCGGTCCGTACTGCGGGTTGACCGCGGCGTTGTTGACCAGGTGGTCCAGCCGGCCGAACCGCTCGACGGCCTGCGCGACCGCCGCCGCCTGGTGCTCCCGGTCGTCCGCGCTGCCCCGCACCCCGAGCGCCACGTCGTGGCCGAGACCGGCGACGGCGGCGTCCAGCTCGTCCTGCTTGCGGGCGGTGATCACGACGCGCGCACCCCGCGACACCAGCTCCTCGGCGATCCCGAGGCCGATGCCGCGGGTGCCGCCGGTGACCAGGGCGACCCGTCCCTCGAAGTCCATGTGACCTTCCTCTCCGTCGCACGCGTGTCTGAGCCGCTGACGCTAGGGCGGGGCACCCCCCGGCAGGCGCACCGCCCCCTGCCGCACCTACCGTTGGGAGACGGCCGGACACGGTCGCAGGGGCAGCGGACGCCAGGAGCAGCAGCGATGCACAGCAGGGCTGGTCGACCCGCCGGCAGGTGGAGCCGGGTCGCCACCGGCCTGGCCGCGCTGCTGCTGGCCGCCACGGTCAGCGCCTGCGGCACCAGCGGCGAGGAACCGCTCGTCGAGATCGGGGCCACGTCCGGCAGCGGGCTGAACGGCACGGACGTCAGCGACGTCATCCGCCGGCCGGCGCTGTCGCTGACCGACACCGAGGGCCGCACGTTCGCCCTCCAGGACCGGCCGGCCGACGAGCTGACCGCCGTGTTCTTCGGCTACACCCGGTGCCCGGACATCTGCCCGACCGCGATGGCGGACCTCGCCGCCGCCCGGCGGCAGCTCAGCGACGCCGACCGCAGGCACCTGCAGGTCGTGTTCGTCACCGAGGACCCGGCCACCGACACCGGGCCGGTGATCCGCCGCTGGCTGGACGCCTTCGACCCGGCGTTCACCGGACTGGTCGGCGGCGACCCCACCACGCAGGCCGCGCTCGACGCGCTGAAGGCGTCGCGTACGACGATCACCGAGACGGCCCCGCCCGGCGTCACCGGCCCGCTCACCGGCTCCACCGTGCAGCACGCAAGCAGCGTGTACGTCTTCCATGACGAGCAGGTCGTCGTCTACACCGAACGGACCTCGCCGCGCGACTACGCCGCCGACTTCCACGCGATGCTGTCGGCCTGACGCAGGTGCGCCGATACCGTCGCGGCCGGCACGCGGCGACTAGGCTCAGCAGCGTGCCGGTCCTGCCAAGCTCCGGGCACTCCACGGTCGTCCCGGCGAGCCCGCAGCCGGCGTCGCTGCCGCGCATCGCCAGCCTGGTCTTCCGGTCGGCGCTGCTGCCGGGCACCGGGCACCTGGCCACCGGCCACCGGCGCTGGGGACGCGTCATCCTCGCCGTCGCCCTCGTCGTGCTCGCGGCCGGTGTCGCGACCGCCGTCGTGGCCGTGGTGTCCCCGGCCACCGCGGCCAGCTACACCGTGCGGCCCCGCTGGCTGTGGGCGCTGCGCTGGGGGAGCATCGTGCTCGCCGTCGCCTGGGTGGTAGTCATCCTGCGGTCCGCGGTCCTGGCCCGGCCCGGCTCCCGGGGAACGGCCGGCCGGCTCGTCGCCGGCGGCCTCGCGCTGGTGCTGGCCGTCGCCGTGGCCGTCCCGGCCGCGTTCGTCACGCACTACGCCGACGTGCAGCTCGCTTTCGTCCAGGACGTGTTCCACGACTCGACGCCGATGGCCGGCGGTGCTGTGGCCCAGGCCCCGTCGGCGCTGGCCCGCAAGGGCCGGCTCAACGTGCTGCTCGTGGGCAGCGACGCGGGGCCGGATCGCACCGGCGTGCGCACCGACACGCTCGTGCTGGCCAGCCTCGACACCCGAACCGGCCGCTCGGTGCTGTTCACCCTGCCGCGCAACCTCGAGCGGGTGCCGTTCGCGCCGGGCTCGGTGATGGCCCGCGAGTTCCCGCGCGGCTTCGTCTGCGGTGGCGACTGCCTGCTCAACGCGGTCTACGGCTGGGGCGCGGACCATCCGATGCTGTTCCCGGGCGACCCCGACCCCGGCATGACGGCCCTGCGCAGCGCGGTCAGCGAGATCCTCGGGCTGACCATCGACTACGACGCGTTCGTCGACCTGGCCGGCTTCTCCGCGCTGGTGGACGCGCTCGGCGGCGTCACGATCCGGGTCGAGCGCCGGCTGCCGATCGGCGGGCTGGACGCCGACGGCAACCAGGTCCGCCCGTCCGGCCACATCGAGCCCGGCCTGCAGCGGATGGACGGCGAGAAGGCGCTGGCGTACGCCCGGTCGCGCTCCGACAGCAGCGACTACGAGCGCGTGCAGCGCCAGCGCTGCCTGCTCGGCGCCCTGCAGCGCCAGGCCGACCCGGGCACCCTGCTGACCAACTTCCAGCAGCTGGCCACCTCGACCGCGGACGCGCTGCAGACCGACATCCCGCGCAGCCTGCTCCCCGACCTCGTCAAGCTGGCCTTCAAGGTCAAGGAGCAGCCGATCCTCAGCCTGACCTTCACCCCGCCGCTGATCGACACCAACCGGCCGGACTTCGCCGCCATCCGGGGCTACGTCCAGGCGGCCCTGGTCCCGGCCCCGAGCCCCAGCCCGACGATCGACGGCCCGACGACCGGCGGTCCGACGGCAGCCCCCACCACGCCCGCACCCGGCGCGCCGGCGCCCGGCCCGTCCGCGTCCCCGCCGGCGGGGGCCACCACCGGCCCGGCCCCGGTGTCCGTCGACGACGTCTGCTCCTACTCGTGACCGGCGTCCCGGCGCCGCGTCGGCTGGCCGCCCTCGGTGTGCTGGCGGCCCTGACCGCCGCCGCCTGCACGTCCGGAGGCGCCGAGGACGACGGGCAGTCCGCCGGCCGTCCGAGCGCCGTCGTGCAGCTGCCGGCCGGCCCGGCCACCGTCGCCGAGGGTCGCACCCCGGGTGAGCTCTCGGTCGCGGTCAGCCGGGCGCTGTTCACCCGCGCGCCGGTCGTGGTGGTGGCTCGGGCCGACGACGGCCCCGCGCTGGCCGAGGCCGGCGCCCAGGCCGAGCGGGTCGGGGCACCGCTGCTGGTGCAGGACGGGGGCGGTGCCCCTACCGGTGCCGCTGCCGGTGCCGCTGCCGCCGACCCGGCCCTGGTGGCCGAGGTGACCCGACTCGGCGCCGAGCGGGTGCTGCTGGTCGGCGCGCCGCTGACCGGCCTGCCCGGCGCGGTCACCACCGCCGCCGACGTCCCGGCGGCGAGCCGGCCCGCGCCCGCCGCACTCACCGTGCTGGTCGACAGCGCCGGCGAGGCGGCCACCCGGACCGCGGCGACCGCCAGCGCCCGGGCCGCCGGCGCGGTCGTCGTCCCGGTGGCCGGCAGCGACCCGCGGGCCGACCCGGCGGCCATCGCCGCGCTGGCCGGTGCCCCCCGGCAGGTCCTGGCGGTGGGCAGCGGCTTCGGGCCGGGTGACCGGCTCGACCGGCGGGTGGCGCTGGCCGTCGGCGGTCGTCAGCTGCCCGGCGGGGGCCAGGTGCTGTTCCCCGGGCGGCGGCTGGTCGCGCTCTACGGCACTCCCGGCACGCCCTCGCTCGGCGTGCTGGGCGAGCAGGGCGCGGCCGACAGCATCCGGCGGGCCCAGCAGGTCGCCGAGCCCTACCGGCGGCTCAGCGACGTGCCGGTCGTGCCCACCTTCGAGATCATCGCCACGGTGGCGTCGAGCTCGGCGGGCCCCGACGGCAACTACTCCACCGAGCTGTCCGTCGACTCGCTGCGGCCGCTGGTGGAGCAGGCGGGCGCTGCCGGGATGTACGTCGTGCTGGACCTGCAGCCCGGCCGCACCGACTTCCTCACCCAGGCCAAGCAGTACGCGCCGCTGCTGGAGCTGCCCCACGTCGGCCTGGCGCTGGACGCGGAGTGGCGGCTCACGGCCGACCAGCGGCCGCTGCAGCAGATCGGCAGTGTCGGCATCGCCGAGGTCAACTCCGTCGTGCGGTGGCTGGCCGACCTCACCGCGGCCGCCGCGCTCCCGCAGAAGCTGCTGGTGCTGCACCAGTTCAAGCTGTCGATGCTCCGCGACCTGCGCCAGCTCGACACCGGCCGCGACGAGGTCGCCTCGCTCGTGCACATGGACGGGCAGGGCGCGCCGGCGCTGAAGGACGGTACCTGGGGCGCGGTCACCGCCGCCGCGCCGCCGGGGGTGACCTTCGGCTGGAAGAACTTCTACGACGAGGACGTGCCGATGCTGTCGCCGGCCCAGACGATGCAGCGCCGGCCCACCCCGCTGATGATCTCCTACCAGTAGCCGGGGCGTCAGCGCAGCGCGGCGAGCAGCTTGCCCTGCTCGGCCGGGCTGGTCGGCACGCTGCCGATGTCGAGGATCTGGAAGGTCGCGGTGGCCTTCGGGTCCGGCGAGTAGTCGACCGCCAGCAGGAAGGTGCCG
The DNA here is from genome assembly GCA_035714445.1 of Mycobacteriales bacterium. Lineage (GTDB taxonomy): Bacteria > Actinomycetota > Actinomycetes > Mycobacteriales > SCTD01 > DASTLY01. Next base: position 15,513 of record DASTLY010000085.1, on the reverse strand, counting down.
ACGCCCACCGCGTACGTGAACTGCTTGCGGGTCAGGACGATCGACTCGAGCTGGCCGCCGAGGCCGGCCTTGAGCCGCAGGAACGTGTCGTTGTCGTCGTACCGGAAGGTCTGGTCGAGCAGGTCCGCGGTGAGCGTCCGGCCGGCCCGGTCCACCGACGAGACCGGCGCGAAGAAGCTGCTGACAAAGGCACCGGTCCTGGGCGTCGTGGTGATGCTGCCGAGCAGGAAGCGGTTCTCGCGGCCGTAGGGCCCGGGCTGGCCGTCGCTGACGGGATAGCCCAGGATCGACTCCTCGTAGCCGATCGAGCCCCACTTCGCGCGGATGTCGCCGGAGATCTCGTGAGCTCCCGTCAGCGGGCTCCAGTAGACCGACCCGTTCTCGAACACCTGGTAGCGGCCGTCGCCGTCGGGGGTGGCCAGCTCGCCGGTGGTGGGGAAGCCGAGGCGGCTGCGCTCGTAGCCGAGCAGGGCGTACGTACCGAGGATCGCGCCGCGCACCTCGTGCGCGCCGGCACCGGGGGCGTAGTAGTACAGGCCCGCCTCGAAGCTCTGGAACGCCGCGCCGCCGGGCAGGGCGTTCTCGCCACTGGTCGGGAACCCGACGGCCGAGTTCTCGTAGCCGTCGTCGGCCCAGTCGCTGTAGATCAGGCCGTGGACGTCCCAGGCGCCGGTGGCCGGCGACCAGTAGATCGAGCCCGCCTGGAAGGCCTGGTAGGCGCCGGTGCGGTACGGGGTGGCGCGCTCCTCGGTCAGCGCCGCACCGAGGTAGCCGCCGGCGCCGTCGAGGTCCGCATACCTGACCCCGATCGCCCCCGCCACGACCGGGGCGGCGGTCGCGGCCGGAGCGACGGCGGTGCTCACCGCGGCCAGGCCGATCGCCGTCACGAGCGCGGGCAGAAGGGTGCGACGGCTCGTGGGCAAGGGGTTCCTCTCGAAGGTCCGGTTCGCAGTAGAGCACCCCGGAGCCGTCCCTGCCGGGGGTGCCCGAGACGTACCGGTATGCAGCAGCGACGCCGGGGCCGGACGCGCGGCAGCGCCCCGCAAGGCGCGCGCCTGGCAGCATGGGGCTCCCGAGCGGAAGTGGGACGCACATGTCGGAGCTGGACCTGGGTGGCGCCGCGCCGGCCCCGACCACCCTCACGCCACCGGCCGGCGCCCTGGTGCTGGCGCCACCGGCACCGGTGCCCGTCATCCAGCAGGAGCAGGCGGCGGGGATGCTGCCGGTGCCCGCCGAGACGCTGACGCTGCTCCAGGAGAAGGCCGGCGCCTTCGCCGCCGACCTGGTCACGGTGGACCCGCGGAGCCCGGAGTTCGCCAGGAAGGTGGAGAGCATCAGCAGCATGGGGGCGGCGGAGATCGCCGCCTCCGCGAGCGTCTCCAACCGCATGCTCGAGCGGCCGGCCGCCGCGCTGGCGTCCACCCGCAACGGCGCCGGCGGCGACGCGACGGCTCGGGTCGCCAAGACGCTGCTCGAGCTGCGGACGACGGTGACCGAGCTCGACCCGGCCCGGGCCGACCTGTCCGGCGCCCGCAAGATCCTGAAGTTCCTGCCCGGCGGCGACAAGCTCACCCGGTACTTCGCGAGGTACCAGTCCGCGCAGTCGCAGCTCGACGCCATCATCCGGGCGCTGGCGTCCGGCCAGGACGAGCTGCGCAAGGACAACGCCGCCATCGAGGTCGAGCGCGCGACGATGTGGACGACGATGGGCAAGCTCAGCGAGTACGCCACCCTCGCCCAGGCGCTCGACGACGCGGTGGAGCGCACCATCCTGCAGTTCCAGACCAACGGCGAGGTGGAGAAGGCCAACCAGGTCCAGTCCGACGCGCTGTTCCCGCTGCGCCAGCGACGCCAGGACATCCTCACCCAGCTCGCCGTCTCGGCGCAGGGCTACCTGGCGCTGGACCTGGTGAAGAAGAACAACGTCGAGCTCATCAAGGGCGTGGACCGGGCGCAGAACACCACGATCTCCGCGCTGCGCACCGCCGTCATCGTGGCGCAGGCCCTGGCGAACCAGAAGCTGGTGCTCGACCAGATCAACGCCCTGAACACCACGACGAGCAACATGATCCAGTCGACGTCGGAGATGCTCAAGCAGCAGGGCGCGGCCATCAACGAGCAGGCCTCCAGCACCACGATCTCCCTGCAGTCCCTGCAGGTCGCCTTCGACAACGTCTTCGCGACGATGGACGCCATCGACACCTACCGGGCACAGGCCGTCGTCTCCATGGGGACGACGGTGTCCGCGCTCGAGCAGCAGATCGAGCGTTCGCGCCCCTACCTCGAGCGGTCCCACCAGGGCCAGGTCGAGGCCTGAGATGCCCCGGGGCTGGCTGCGCCGCGAGCCGCGCCCGCCGGTCCCGGCCGCGCCGTCCCCCGCCGACGAGGTGGCGGCGCTGCGGGCGTCGCTGCGGGCCACGGTCCAGCGGGTCAACCGCGCCGCCGACCGGCTGCCGGTGGGCGTCGTGCCGCAGGTGCGCGCGATCGAGGACGCGCTGCGCGAGCTGCTCGACCACCTGGCGGCCACCGCGGGCTCCGCGACCTCCGCGCAGGAGCGGTACACCCTGGCGGCGACGGTGACGGACTACCTGCCGACCTCGGTCGACACCTACCTCGCGCTGCCGCCGGCCTTCGCCGCGACCCACCGCACCCCGGCCGGCCTGACCCTCGGCGAGGAGCTGCTCGAGCAGCTCGTGGTGCTCGACGGCGCCGTACGCGACCTCGCCCTCGCGGTCTACAGCGGGGACGCCCAGCGGCTGTCGGCGCAGGGGCGCTTCCTCGCCAGCCGGTTCGCCACCTCCGAGCTGGACCTTCCTTGACGCTCAGGCGGGGGGAGAACGTCGCGCTCACCCGGGAGATCCCGTCGCTGACGTCGGTCGTGCTCGGGGTGCGCTGGGACGCCGGGCCCGACGCCGCGCTCGACGCGAGCCTGGTCGCCGCCACGCTGCTGTGCGACAGCGCCTCGCGCGTGCTCAGCGACGAGCACCTGGTCTTCTTCAACCAGCTGGTCAGCCCGGACCTGTCCGTCGCGCAGCTGACGGCCGCCGTCGGCAGCGACAAGGAGCAGATCGAGGTCGACCTGCACGACGTGCCGGCCGAGGTCGAGCGCCTGGTCGTGGCGCTCTACATCAACGACGGGGTGGCCGCGCGGCGCACCCTCGGGCAGCTGCGCAGCTGCGCCATCCGGGTGCTGGACCGCGAGGACAACCGCGAGCTGGTGAGCTCCGAGGAGCTCGCGACGGTGCTGTCCACCGAGACGGCGCTGGTCCTCGGCGAGCTCTACCGGCACCGCAGCGGCTGGAAGTTCAAGGTCATCGGGCAGGGCTACGAGTCCGGCCTGCGCGGCGTCGCCCAGGACTACGGGGTGCGGCTGTGACCTCCCCGGACCGGGCCCGGTCGCGGGAGGACCTCGGCTGGCTGCGGCACCGCCGGGTCCGGCCCGCCCCAGCCCGGCCGGTCCCAGCCCCGCCGGCCCCGGCCTCCCGGGTCCCAGCCCCGCCCGCGCCCACCCTGGACCTGGCGCCGCCGGGCCGGCCGCGCGAGACCCGCCGCCGGGTCCGGCCCGGGACGCTGCCCTACCCGCGGGTGCAGCCCGGGACGACCGTGGCGCTCACCGCCGCCCGCCCGACCGTCACCCTGACCCGCCTGCAGTCCGGTGTCGGACAGCTGCGCCTGGCGCTGGCCCGGGGCGCCGACGCCGGGGACATGGCGGCCGGCCTGGTCTGCCAGACCGTGGACGGGGCGACGCACGTCGTGCAGCGCCTCGGCGACGCCCTCGCGACCCCCGCCGCCCCGCTGCCGATGGTGCGGCTGGTCGCCGAGGCGGGCCTCGACACCGTGCTGATCGACCTTCGCCAGGTCGGCCGGCTGCGCAGGGCCCTGCTGTACGGCTACAGCCCCGGTGTCGCGGTCCTGTCCTGGGACGGCGTCGTGGTGGCGACGCTGCACGACGGCAGCCGCATCGAGGCGCCGTTCGACCTGCCGCCGCTGTCCGGCACCGTCGCGCTGCTGACGGTGTACGCCGTGCAGGGCGAGCTGGTGCTGCGCTCCGAGCTCGAGGCGTTCGCGGGCCCGCCGGAGATGGCCGCGCAGGCGTACGGCTACCGCTACGGCTGGCTCGGCAGGCGGCTGCCGACGCCGTAGGCGGTGCCGGCGTCCCGATCTGCCGCTGGTCCGGGGGCTGGTGGAACGCGTACCGTCCGGATCATCGACCGACAGGAGCATGCCGTGGACGAGGACCTGCACCGCCGCATCGACAGCCTGGTCGCCGAGGAGCACGAGCTGCGCCGCTCCCACCCGACGGGGCTGTCGGAGCTGGACCGGATCCGGCTGCGCGCCCTCGAGGAGGGCCTGGACCGCACCTGGGACCTGCTGCGGCAGCGGCAGGCGCGCCGCGACGCCGGGCTCGACCCGTCGGCGGCGACCGAGCGGGGCAGCGACGTGGTCGAGGGCTACCTGAGCTGACGGCCCGGTGCACCCGCAGACGCAGAACGTCGCTGCGGCGCTGGCCGCGGCCGGCGCCGCCGGGCAGGTCCGGGAGCTGACCGAGTCCGCCCGTACCGCCGCCGACGCCGCGGCCGCGCTGGGCTGCGAGGTCGGCGCCATCGCCAACAGCCTGGTCTTCCTCGCGGACGGCTCGCCGGTGCTCGTGCTGACCAGCGGCGCGCACCGGGTCGACCCCCCGCACCTGGCGGCCCAGCTCGGGGTGCGGGCCGTCCGCCGGGCGACGCCCGAGCAGGTCCGCGCCGCGACTGGCCAGGTCATCGGCGGGGTCTCACCGGTCGGCCACCCGGCGCCGGTCCGCACGCTCCTCGACGAGGCCCTCGCCGCCTTCCCCGTCGTCTGGGCGGCGGCCGGCACGCCGCACGCGGTCTTCCCCACGACGTACGCCGAGCTGGCCCGCATCTGCGCGGCCGAGCCGGTCACGGTCGCGGCGCCGATGGGGACCTAGATTGCAGGGGTGAGCGCCCCCCTTTCCCCCGCGTTCCTCGCCCTCCCGCTCGGCCGGGTGGCCGACGCCGCCCTGCAGGCCGCCGCCGACGCCGGCGCCGGGCACGCCGACGTACGCGTGGAGCGCTCGCGCCGGCAGGACGTGGCGATGCGCGACTCGCAGCTGGAGAGCCTGTCCGACGACGTGAGCGTCGGACTGGCCGTTCGGGTGGTGCATGAGGGCACCTGGGGCTTCGCCAGCGGCCCCGACGTGACCCCCGAGGAGGCCGTCCGGCTGGTCGGGCAGGCGGTCGAGATGGCCCGGACCGCCGGCCCGCTCAACGCCGAGCCCGTGGAGCTGGCCGACGAGCCCGTCCACGCCGGGGTGACGTGGGTGTCGGCGTACGACGTCGACCCGTTCGAGGTGCCGAGCGCCGAGAAGGTCGCGCTGCTCGGCGGGTGGAGCCGGCAGCTGCTGGCGTCGGACCACGTCCAGCACGCCGACGCCCACCTGCAGCAGGTGCTCGAGAACAAGTTCTACGCCGACAGCGCGGGCAGCTCGACCACGCAGCAGCGCGTACGGCTGCTTCCCCAGCTGACCGCGACGAAGATCGACCCGGGCGGCCGCTTCGAGACCATGCGCACGACCGCGCCGCCGGTCGGCCGGGGCTGGGAGTACCTCGGCAGCGGCGACGGCGCCTGGGACTGGGCCGGCGAGCTGGCCCGGCTCCCCGAGCTGCTCGGCGAGAAGGCCGCGGCCCGCAGCGTCGAGCCGGGCACGTACGACCTGGTGGTCGACCCCAGCAACCTGTGGCTGACGATCCACGAGTCGATCGGGCACGCCACCGAGCTGGACCGGGCGCTCGGCTACGAGGCGGCCTACGCGGGGACCTCGTTCGCGACCCTCGACCGGCTCGGCAGCCTGCGCTACGGCTCGGACCTGATGCACGTCACCGGGGACCGGACGGTGCCGCACGGCCTCGCGACGGTCGGCTACGACGACGAGGGCGTGCAGGCGCAGCAGTGGGACCTGGTGCGGGACGGCACGCTCGTCGGCTACCAGCTCGACCGGCGGATGGCCCGGCAGAACGCGGCGGTGCTGGGCGTGACCCGGTCCAACGGCTGCGCCTTTGCCGACGCCCCGGAGCACGTGCCGATCCAGCGGATGGCGAACGTTTCGCTGCAGCCGGCGGCAGGGGGACCGTCGACCGAGGAGCTGATCGCCGGCGTCGACCGCGGCATCTACGTCGTCGGCGACAAGAGCTGGTCGATCGACATGCAGCGGTTCAACTTCCAGTTCACCGGCCAGCGGTTCTACGAGATCCGGGCCGGCCGGGTCGTCGGCCAGCTGCGCGACGTCGCCTACCAGGCCACCACCACCGACTTCTGGGGCTCGATGGCGGCGGTCGGCGGGCCGCAGACGTACGTGCTCGGCGGGGCGTTCAACTGCGGCAAGGGCCAGCCGGGACAGGTCGCGCCGGTGTCCCACGGATGTCCCTCGGCACTGTTCCGCGGCGTCAACATCCTCAACGTGGCGCAGGAGTCCGGGCGATGAGCGAGCTCGTGGAGCGGGTCCTGGCGCTGTCGAGGGCGGACGGCTGCGTCGTCGTGCTGCGGGAGAGCCGCGGCGCCGACCTGCGGTGGGCCGGCAACACCCTGACCACCAACGGCGCCCGCGCCCAGCGGTCCCTCGCCGTGGTCAGCGTGGTCGGCGACTCGGTCGGCGCGACCAGCGCGTCCTCGGTCGACGACCTCGAGTCGCTGGTGCGCGCGAGCGAGCAGGCCGCCCGGGACGCCGGCCCGGCCGAGGACGCCGGTCCGCTCGTCGAGGGCCGTGCGTCGGCCGACTTCGCGGAGCCGGCGGAGGCGGCCTCCCCGCGGGTGTTCGACGCGTTCGCCCGCGAGCTCGGCGAGGCGTTCGGCGGCGCCCGCGCGGACGGGATCCGGCTCTACGGCTACGCCTCGCACGACGTGACCACCACCTGGTTGGGCTCCTCGTCCGGGCTGCGGCTGCGGCACGCCGAGCCCACCGGCTACGTCGAGCTCACCGGCAAGGGCGACGCGCCCGGCGCCTCGACCTGGGTCGGCCAGCACACCCGCGACTGGACCGACGTGGCCGTGCCGGCCCTCGATGCCGACGTGCGCCGCCGGCTGGCGTGGGCGCAGCGCCAGGTCGACCTGCCGGCCGGCCGCTACGAGACGCTGCTCCCGCCGAGCGCGGTCGCCGACCTGCTCGTCTACGCCTACTGGACCGCCGCCGGCCGCGACGCCGCGGAGGGCCGCACGGTGTTCTCCCGGCCCGGCGGCGGGACCCGGGTGGGGGACCGGATCGGCCCGGCCGGCCTGCGGATGCGCAGCGACCCGGCCTACAGCGGAGCGCCGTTCGCCGTCACGACCGCCTCCTCGTCGGTCACCAGCGTCTTCGACAACGGGCTGCCGCTGACCGCCACGGACTGGCTCAGCGACGGCGTGCTGACCGCGCTGGTGCAGACGCGCGCGACCGCGACCGCCGCGGGCGTGCCGGTCACACCGTACGTGCACAACCTCGACGTCGACGGCGGCGGCACGGCGACGCTGGACGAGATGGTGGCGGGCACCACCGGCCGTGGCCTGCTGCTGACCTCGCTCTGGTACATCCGGGAGGTCGACGCGCCCACGCTGCTGCTCACCGGGCTGACCCGAGACGGCGTCTACCTGGTGGAGGACGGCGAGGTCGTCGGGGCGGTCAACAACTTCCGGTTCAACGAGAGCCCGGTCGACCTGCTCGGGCGGGTCACGGAGGTCGGCCGGACGCAGGAGTGCCTGCCGCGCGAGCTCAGCGACTACTTCACCTGGACGCGGATGCCCTCGCTGCGGGTGCCCGACTTCAACATGAGCTCGGTGAGCCAGGCGTTCTGAGTCAGACGCCGGCGACGTAGACGGTGTTGGCGGACCGGCCGCCGGTGAGCGGGTTGTCGAACGGCACGACGTGCGCGGCGCTGCGGGCGAACACCTCGTCGAGCACGGCGAGGAAGCCGTCGTCCGGCGGCGCGTCCGACCACAGCGCGAAGACCCCGCCGGGGTGCAGCCGCGCCGCGAGGCGCCGCAGGCCGGCGGGGGAGTAGAAGCCGGCCGAGCCCGGATGCAGCAGGTGCGACGGGGTGTGGTCGATGTCGACCAGCGCCGCGTGCCAGCGCGCCGGCAGGCCGGGGGCGGGCGGCGCGGCGACGAGCGCGAAGAAGTCCCCGTGGACGAGGCAGGTGCGGGGGTCCCCGGTCAGCTCCGCCGCGTACGGCAGCACCTCGTCCCGCTGCCAGCCGATCACCGCGTCGAGGGCCTCGACGACGTGCAGCGAGCGCACCCGCGGGTCGGTCAGCGCGGCGCGGGCGGTGTAGCCCAGGCCCAGACCGCCGACCACGACGTCGAGGCCGGCGCCGTGAACCGCGGCCAGGCCGAGCCGGGCCAGCTCGACCTCGGCGACGGTGAACAGGCTCGACATCAGGAACTCGTCGCCGAGCTTCACCTCGTACACGTCGACCTGCAGCACGGGGTCGAGGCGGCGGCGCAGGCTGATCTCCCCGAGCGGCGTCTGCCGCCAGTCGAGCTCGGTCAGCCGCGCCATGCCGACAGCCTGCCACTGCTGGGGGATGACGGCGCAGGTGCGGAGGTCCACAGTGCCGGCATGGGGCGCACGCGTTGACACGGCCGCACATACATCAGACAATAGAGGCCCGCGCTGCTGTCCGGCGCGTGTCCGACGAGGACGGAGCTGACGCATGAGCGAGTACGACCTGCGGTTGACCGGCGGGACAGCGGTGCTGCCCGGCCTGGGCCCGGTGCCGGTGGACATCTGCATCTCCGGCGGCCGGATCGCCGCGCTGGTCGAGCCGGGCGCCGAGGCGCTGCCGGCCCGCGAGACGGTCCGGATCGACGGCCGGGTGGTGGTGCCGGGCGCCATCGACGCCCACGTGCACCTGGGGCAGGACCTGTCGGTGCCCAAGACCGAGCAGGACGCCGCGGCCGAGACCGCGTCGGCCGCCGCGGGCGGTGTCACCACGATGCTGGCCTACCTGATGAGCCCGCAGCCGTACGAGCAGCTGCACGAGGCCGCCCGCGACCTGATGGGCACCTACGCCCACACCGACTTCGGGTTCCACTACTGCCTGGTCACGCCCGACCAGGTGCGGTCGATCCCGCGTTACGTGCAGGACGGCGTCTCCAGCTTCAAGTTCTTCATGAACTTCCGCGGCGAGGAGGGCGCCTACCTCGGGCTGCCCGGCAACGACGACGGCTTCCTGCTCGACCTGCTGACCGCCACCGCCGAGAACGGCTCGATGGCCAACCCGCACGCGGAGAACATCGAGCTGGTGTGGCGCATCCGGGACCGCTTCGAGAAGCGCCCCGACGCCGGCCTGGCGGAGTGGGACATGGTGCGGCCGTCGTACGTCGAGGCCGAGGCCGAGCAGCGCGTCGCCTACCTCGCCGGCGTGGTCGGCGCGTCCCTGTACGCCGTGCACGTCACCTCGGCGGAGGCGCTGTCCGCGCTGGACCGCCAGCGCCAGCGCCACGCCGACATCTTCGTGGAGACCTGCCCGCACTACCTCACGCTCGACACCACCAGCCCGATCGGCTCCCGCGGGAAGGTCAACCCCCCGCTGCGCTCCGCCGCCGACCAGCAGGCCCTGTGGGCCGGCGTCGCGGACGGCCGCGTCGACGTGATCGGCTCCGACCACGTCCCGCGGCACTTCTCCGCCAAGGACAAGGACATCTGGACCGCGAGCGCCGGCTTCCCCGGCGTCGGCACGCTCCTGCCGCTGCTCGTCAGCGAGGGGCACCAGCAGCGCGGCATCGCGCTGGAGCGGCTGGTGGAGCTGACGTCGACCCGCGCCGCCAAGCTGTTCGGGATGTACCCGCGCAAGGGCGTGATCGCCGTCGGCGCCGACGCCGACCTCGCGGTGCTCGACCTCGACACCCCCGGCACCGTCGAGGCGGCCACCCAGCTCAGCGGCTCCGGCTACTCGGTCTGGGAGGGCTGGAAGGTCGGCTGCCGCGTGCAGCACACCCTGCTGCGCGGTGAGTTCGCCGTGCGCGACGGCGTGCTGCAGCAGGCCCGGGGCGAGTACGTCCCCCGCGAACGCAGCGGCCGGGCCGCCCTCGACGCCCCCGCCGGGGTGCGACGGTGACCGCGCCCTGGTCCGACGTCATCAGCCCGGACGACGAGAAGCGCTACGCGGCAGCCGGTTTCGGCAACGCGGTGGGCATGGGCTCCCGTCCGGCGCTGCTCATCATCGACGTGCAGTACCGCACCATCGGCAACTCCCCGAAGCCGTTCTACGAGTCGCTGGACGACTACCGCACCAGCTGCGGCGAGGTCGGCTGGCAGGCGGTGGACCACATCGCCGAGCTGCTGGCGGTGTTCCGCGAGCGCGAGCTGCCGGTGCTCTACCCGTACGTCGCGCCCAAGCAGCAGTACGACACCGGCCGGCTCGGCGCGAAGGTGCCGTCCCTGCTGACCGTCGCCGAGCGCGGCTACGACTTCGTCGAGCAGATCGCCCCGCGGCCGCAGGACGTGCTGCTGCCCAAGCGGCACCCCAGCGCGTTCTTCGGCACCCCGCTGGTGAGCTACCTCGTCGACCTGGGGGTGGACAGCCTGGTCGTGACCGGCTGCACCACCAGCGGCTGCGTGCGCGGCACCGTCGTCGACGCGTTCGCCTACAACTACCGCGTGACCGTGCCTTCGGACGCGGTCTACGACCGCACGCCGACCGTCCACCAGGTGAACCTGTTCGACATGGCGCAGAAGTACGCCGACGTCGTCCCCACCGCCGACGTCCTCGAGAGGCTGCCGCATGTCTGAGCTGGACACCGAGGAGCGCGCGCTGGTCGACCTCGTCCGCGAATGGGTCGACCGCGAGGTCAAGCCGGTCGTGGCCGAGCTCGAGCACAGCAACACCTACCCGGAGAAGCTCATCGACCAGATGAAGCAGATGGGCATCTACGGCCTGGCGGTGCCCGAGCCGTGGGGTGACGGCCGCGTCACCGCGCAGTGCTACGCGATGGTGACCGAGGAGCTCGCCCGCGGCTGGATGAGCCTGGCCGGGGCGATGGGCGGCCACACGGTCGTCGCGAAGCTGCTCACCGAGTACGGCAGCGCCGAGCAGAAGGACCGCTACCTGCCGCGGATGGCGACCGGCGAGCTGCGGGCGACGATGGCGCTCACCGAGCCCGGCGGCGGCTCCGACCTGCAGGCCATGACGACCGCTGCGGTGGCCGACGGCGACGACTACGTGGTCAACGGCTCGAAGACGTGGATCACCAACGCGCGTACGTCCGGGCTGGTGGCGCTGCTGTGCAAGACCGACAAGGCCGCTCAGCCGGCCCACACCGGGGTCAGCATCCTGCTGGTCGAGAAGGGGCCCGGGTTCACGGTCTCCCGCGACCTGCCCAAGCTGGGCTACAAGGGTGTCGAGAGCTGCGAGCTCAGCTTCGCCGACTTCCGTACACCCCGGACCTCCCTGCTGGGCGAGTCCGAGGGTCGCGGGTTCGCGCAGATGATGCGCGGCCTGGAGATCGGCCGCCTCCAGGTCGCCGCCCGCGCGCTCGGTGTCGGCCGGGCGGCGCTGGAGGACTCCCTGAAGTACGCCCAGGAGCGCGAGAGCTTCGGGGTGCCGATCTGGAAGCACCAGTCGATCTCCAACTACCTGGCCGACATGGCGACCAAGCTGTCCGCCGCCCGCCAGCTGACGATGCACGCCTGCCGGCTGTTCGACACCGGCGAGCGCATCGACCTCGAGGCCGGGATGGCCAAGCTGTTCGCCTCGGAGACGGCGATGGAGATCGCCCTGTCCGCGCTGCGCATCCACGGCGGCTACGGCTACTCCACCGAGTACGACGTCGAGCGCTACTTCCGGGACGCCCCGCTGATGATCGTCGGCGAGGGCACCAACGAGATCCAGCGCAACGTCATCACCAAGCAGCTGGTCAAGCGCGGGACGGTTGCACCTTGAGCGGAGCATGCGGGCGGTGCCCCGCGACGAAGGAGCGGGCGCGCCGGTCGCTTGCGGAGCGAGGCCTGGTGTGACGGGCATGCTGCCGTTGGAGGGGCTCACCGTCGTCGCGCTCGAGCAGGCCGTCGCGGCGCCGTACGCCACCCGGCAGCTCGCCGACCTCGGCGCCCGGGTGGTCAAGGTGGAGCGGGCCGGGGCGGGCGACTTCGCCCGCGGCTACGACGAGACCGTGCACGGCCAGTCGAGCTACTTCGTCTGGCTCAACCGCGGCAAGGAGAGCATCACGCTGGACATCAAGGACCCGGCCGACCTGGACCTGCTGCTGCGGCTGCTCGACACCGCCGACGTGTTCGTCAGCAACCTGGCGCCCGGCGCCGTCGGCCGGGCCGGGCTCGGCGCCGACGTGCTGCGCGCGCGCAACCCGCGGCTGATCACGTGCACGATCTCCGGCTACGGCGAGGGCGGCCCGTACCAGGACAAGAAGGCGTACGACCTGCTCGTGCAGTGCGAGGCGGGTCTGCTGTCGGTGACCGGAACCCCCCAGGAGCCCGCGAAGGCGGGCATCTCGGTGGCCGACATCGCCGCCGGCACCTTCGCGTTCTCCGGGGTGCTCACGGCCCTGTACGAGCGCGAGCGCACCGGCCTGGGCACCGACGTGCAGGTGTCGATGCTGGAGGCGCTGGGGGAGTGGGTCGCCCAGCCGCTGGCCTACGCGGAGGGCAGTGGCGCACCGCCGCCGCGCAGCGGGGCCCGGCACGCCTCCATCTCGCCGTACGGGCCCTACCCGGTCGCGGACGGGGCGCAGGTGTTCCTGGGCATCCAGAACGACCGCGAGTGGGAGCGGTTCTGCACGCAGGTCCTCGGGCGACCCGAGCTGGCCGACGACCCGCGGTTCCGCACCAACCCGCTCCGGGTGGCCAACGACCGGGTCCTCAGCGCGATCGTGGCGGAGGTCGTGGGTGACCTGGCCGCCGACGACGTGCTCGACCGGCTGGAGGCCGCGGGCATCGCGAACGCCCGGCTCCGCACGATGGCCGAGCTGGGCGAGCACCCGCAGCTGGCGGCGCGGGACCGCTGGCGCACGGTCGACTCGCCCGGCGGCACCTTCCGCGCGCTGCTGCCACCGGTGACCGTGCCGGGCCGGGAGCCGCGGATGGGCCGGGTGCCCGCCGTCGGCGAGCACGACGAGGCCGTCCGCGCCGAGCTGGGAGTGGGAGCCCGTGCCTGAGACCACGCACCCCCGGCGGCTGCGGAGGCGGCTCGACGAGGGCGTCCTGCTGCTGCCCGGCGCCCCCAATGCGCTGACCGCGCGGGTGCTGGAGCAGGCCGGCGCGGAGGCGGTCTACGTGTCCGGCGCGGGGATCGCCAACACGTTCCTGGGGGCGCCCGACGTGGGGCTGGTGACGCTGACCGAGGTGTGCTCGCACGTCGCCGCGATGCACGACGCCGTCGACCTGCCGCTGGTCGTCGACATCGACACCGGCTACGGCAACGCCGTCAGCGTGCAGCGCACCGTCCGGGCGCTCGAGCGGGCCGGCGCCAGTGCGCTGCAGCTGGAGGACCAGGCGGCCCCCAAGCGCTGCGGGCACTTCGAGGGCAAGACGGTCATCGAGGCCGCCGAGATGGTGGGCAAGATCCACGCCGCCGTCGACGCCCGCGCCGACGCCGACCTGGTCCTCATCGCCCGCACGGACGCGCGGGCCGAGCTCGGCCTGTCCGAGGCGTGCGACCGGGCGGCGGCCTACCTCGCCGCCGGCGCCGACCTCGCGTTCGTCGAGGCCGTGCACACCCGCGAGGACATGCAGGCCGTGCTGTCGCGGGTGCCGGGCCGACACGTGGTCAACCTCGTCGAGGGCGGCAAGACGCCGCTGCTGCCACTGTCCGAGCTCGCCGGGATGGGCTTCTCGGTCGTGCTGTACGCCAACACGGTCATGCGCGCCGGGATCACCGCGATGCAGGCCGCGGCCGCCCGGCTGCTCGCCGACGGCGACAGCCTCGGCCTGCAGGGCGACATCGCCTCCTGGCAGGTGCGCCAGGAGCTGGTCCGCAAGCCCGCGTTCGACGCGCTGGACGAGAAGTACGCCGGGTGACCCGCGTCCTCGTCGTCGGGGCCGGGCTCGGCGGCCTGGTCGCGGCGCTGGCCCTGCACGACGCCGGCCTGGACGTCGAGGTGCGCGAGCAGGCTCCCGCGCTCGGCGAGGTGGGCGCCGGACTCACGGTGAGCCGCGGCGCGCAGCGGGTCCTCGCCGAGATCGGCGTGCTCGACGCCGTACGCGCCCGGGCCAGCAGCGTCCGCTCCAACGCGTTCCTGCACTACCGCACCGGCGCGCTGCTGGACGGTGCGCCGGACCACTCCGACGGCGCGCCGGAGCCCGGGCAGCTGGTCAACCTGCAGATCCACCGCGCGGACCTGCACGAGGTGCTGGCCGCAGCCCTCGCCGAGCGGGCGCCCGGCGCCGTACGGCTCGACTCGCGCCTGGTGGGCCTCGCGGACCTCGGCTCGCAGGTCGAGGCGACCTTCGCCGGCGGGGCGCGCACCCGCGCGGACCTGGTGGTCGGCGCCGACGGGCTGCGCTCGCGGGTGCGCGAGCTGCTGTGGGGGGCGCAGGACCCGCGGTTCACCGGGCAGGTGGCCTACCGCTGCCTGGTGCCCCGCGAGCTGGCCGCCCCCTACCTCGCGGCCGGCCGCGCGGCCGTCTACCTGGGCCCCGGGCGGGTGCTCAACCGCTACGCGCTGCGCGGCGGAGCGCTGGTCAACTGCGCCGCGATCGCGCAGGCCGACGGCTGGCGCGAGGAGGGCTGGACGACCCCGGCGACCTCCGCCGAGCTGCTCGCGCTGTACGACGGCTGGCACCCGGACGTGCTCGGCCTGTTCGCCGCCGCGCCGGCCGACGGGCTGCGCAAGTGGGCGCTGTACGACCGGGAGCCGCTGGCCCGCTGGCGCTCCGGCCGGGTCACGCTGCTCGGTGATGCCGCGCACCCGATGCTGCCGTTCCTCGGGCTCGGCTCGGCGATGGCGATCGAGGACGGGCTGGTCCTCGCGCGGGCGCTGCAGGCCAGCCCCGACGAGGCGGGCCTGGACGCGTACGAGCGGGCCCGGCGTCCGCGTACGACCGAGGTCATGCTGCTGTCGCGGCACGAGGCCACGCTGGTGCAGGCCCGTGACCCCGACCGCTTCGACCCGGCTGCGGCGCCGTCGCGCAACCCCGCGCTGTACGACTTCGACCCGCCTGCGGTGGCGTCCGCGGGCGGTCGGTGAGCACGCGCGCTGCCGTCGACGTGGGCGGCCGGTCGGTCTCGTACCGCCGCGCCGGGACCGGCAGCCGGGTGCTGGTCGTCGGCCCGCTCGACGCGTCCACCGCGCAGTGCGCCGACCTTCTGGACGTGCTGGCGGAGCACCACGAGGTGCTGGCCGTCGACCCGCCCGGCTACGGCCTGTCCGACCCGCTGCCCCCTGGCGAGGTGAGCGTCGGGGACCTGGCCGACCACGTCGAGGGCGCCCTGGCCGAGCTCGGCGGCGGCCCGGCCGCCCTCGTCGGGCAGGGCCTGGGCGGGCTGGTCGCCCTCGAGCTGGCCGTACGCAGCCCTGTGCGCCACC
>DASTLY010000084.1:0-1857 GCA_035714445.1 Mycobacteriales bacterium | reverse complement strand
CTCGCTGCCCGTCGGTGGCTGGTCCGGGGGGATGCCGTCGCGCAGCAGCGTGCGCACCCGCTCGGCGACGCGCTGGACGGTCGGCCCGGCCGGGGGGGCCGCGGCGGGCCAGGCCGCCGTGCGCCCCAGGTCGGTCACCGGGTTGGTCCCGGGCGGGTCGGTGACCCACTGGTCCACCTCCCCGGCACCTGCCTCGCACGCTGCCCGGGCCTCGAGCAGGAACACCGAGGGCCCGAGCGGCAGCTTGCCCTCCCCCCAGTGGTAGCCGGAGCACAGCAGCAGCCGCTCGGCCCGGGTCACGGCGACGTAGGCCAGCCGGCGCTCCTCCCGGGCGTCCCGGGCCGCGAGCTGCGCGCGGTAGGTCTCGAGGGACTCCTTGTCGAGCCCGGCGAGCCGCGGCAGCTCGGCCGCGTCACCCCGCAGCGGGAAGGGCAGCAGGCGCGGGTTCGTGGCCCACGAGGTGCCCTTGGGCCGCCCCGGGAAGACGGCCGAGCCGTTCCCGGCGGAGCGGGCGAGACCGGGGACGGCCACGACCGGCCACTCCAGGCCCTTCGCGGCGTGCACCGTCATCAGCTTGACGGTGTCCGCGCTGCCGGCAACCCCGGCGTCCAGGCCGTGCTCCTCGTCCTCGGCCGCGGCGAGGTAGGCCAGGAACGCGGTCAGCACCGCCTCCCCCGTACCATCCTGCGCGGCGTCCCCGGCGAACGCGGCCGCTGCGTCGGCGAACGCGTCGAGGTCGGCGCGGGCCTCCGCCGGCCCGGGCGCACCCGGGCGGGCGGCCACCTCGACGTCGAGCCCGAGTGTGCGCTCGACGTCGGCGACCAGCTCGGGCAGCGGCTGGTCGGTCCGCCCGCGCAGCGCCCGCAGCTCGGTGGCCAGGGTCGTCAGGCGTTGCCGGCCCTGCTCCGACAGGCCGGCCGCGGGCAGGTCGTCGAGCGCGTCGAGCAGGCTCGCGGCCTGCTCGTCGTCCACCCCCAGCACGACCTCCTCCAGCGGGCCCGCGGCAGCGCGTCCCGGCAGCCTGGCGAGCGCCCGGGCCTGCCGGCCCAACGCCGCGAGGTCACGCGGCCCGATGCGCCAGCGCGGCCCGGTGAGCAGCCTCAACAGGTCCGCGTCGGCGGAGGGGTCGTCCAGCACGCTGAGCGTGGCGACCAGGTCGGCGACCTCCGGCACGGTCAGGAGCCCGCCGAGCCCGACCACCTCGACGGGCACGTCGAGCTCCTCGAACGCGGCCCGCAGCCGGGGGAACATCGCCCGCTTGCGGCACAGCACCGCCGCCCTCGCCCAGTGCCTCCCGGAGTCGTCGGGCTCGAGCGCGCGGACGGCGTCGCGCACCTGTCTGGCGACCCAGCCCGCCTCCGCCACCACGTCCGGCAGCAGGGCGCAGCGGACCTCCCCGTCCCGCTCGCGGCCGGGCGCCGCGGCCAGCTCGGCGACCGGCACCCCCTCGCTGCGCAGCTCCCGCGACACCGCGTTGGCGAGCTGCAGCACCCGCCCCCCGCTGCGGTAGGTCGTGGCGAGGCTGCGCGGGGTGGTGCGGGCCGCGCCGAACCGGGCGGGGAAGCGGCGCAGCGTGCCGGCGCTCGCTCCCCGCCAGCCGTAGATGCTCTGGCACGGGTCGCCGACGGCGGTCACGGGGTGGCCGTCGCCGAACAGCGAGGCGAGCAGCACCTCCTGCGCCGCGCCGGTGTCCTGGTACTCGTCGAGCAGCACCACCGGGTGCGCTGCCCGTTCCGCGGCCCGCACCTCGGGGCAGTCGCGGGCCAGCTGCGCGGCCAGCGCGACGACGTCACCGAAGTCGAGCAGCTCCCGCGACCGCTTGGCCCGGGTGTAGTGCCCGACGACCGGCAGCAGCTG
>DASTLY010000083.1:0-35951 GCA_035714445.1 Mycobacteriales bacterium | reverse complement strand
CGGCCTCGTCGACGTCGGCGACCACCACGCGGGCGCCCTCCGCAGCCAGCGTCAGCGTGACCGCCCGGCCCATCCCGCTCGCGCCGCCGGTCACCACCGCGGTGCGGCCCTCGCAGCGCCGCGGCCCGGTCACGTGCCGGCGCCCTGCGCGCGCTCCGCGGCGTGCCGGCCCGACAGGAAGCCGAACACCATGGCCGGGCCGAGCGTGCCCCCGGCCCCGCCGTAGGTCATGCCGAGGGCCGACGCCATGACGTTGCCAGCGGCGTAGAGGCCCCCGAAGGGATGGCCGTCGACGTCCAGCACCTGCCCGGCGGTGTCGGTGCGCGGCCCGCCCTTGGTGCCCAGGCAGCCGCTGAAGACCTGCACCGCGTAGTAGGGCGCCGTGTCGAGCGGCCCCACGGTCGACTCGGGTCCGTCCCCGAACGAGCTGTCGCCCCACCAGCGGTCGTGCAGGCTCTCGCCGCGCCGGAAGTCGGGGTCCCGGCCCTCGCGGGCACCCTCGTTCCAGCGCTCCACGGTCGCGGCCAGCGCGTCGGCCGGGACGCCGATCCGCTCGGCCAGTCCGGTCAGGGACGGCGCCTCGACGATCCAGTCGGGCGTCGCCCTGCCGGCACCGGAGCGGTGGCCGGCGAGGCCGTAGCGGGACAGGTAGAAGTCGTCGACGACGAGCCAGGCGGGGTGGTTGACGTAGTCGAAGTCGGTGACGTCGAGGACGTGGAAGGCGGCGCCCAGCGCGTTGTAGTTGGCGGCCTCGTCCGTGAACCGCTGGCCCTTCCGGTTGACCAGAATGCTGTGCGGGCGGCTGCGCTCCCCGTTGACCTGCCAGCCCACCGTCGTGCCGTCCGGCCGGCCGACATCGATCATGGGCACCCACCAGGCCTCGCGCATGTTGCCCAGCCCCGCGCCGATCCGCATCGCCATCTTCAGGCCGTCCCCGGTGTTGGTCGGCACCGCCGCCGTCCGCTCGAGCGGGCCCCGGACGAAGGCCCGGACGAGGTCCCGGTCCCACTCGAAGCCACCGGTGGCGAGCACCACGCCGCCCCGCGCCCACACCTCCCGCCGGCCGTCACCGGTCTCGAGCACGACGCCCACGACCCGGTCGTCCTCCATCAGGAGCCGCACGGCGCGGGCCCCCGTCACCGGCTCGATCCCCCGGTCCAGGCAGCCCTTGAGCAGAGCCCCCACCAGGCCCTGACCGGCGCCGCGCTCGTCGCGCAGCCGGCGCCGCTGCATCTCGTGCTCGGGGACGCCGCCCGGGGCGCCGCGGCCGAGCGAGGTCTCGCTCATGAGGATGTTGCCGGACAGCTGCGGCCCGACCGTGACGCGGTCCTGCCACTCCCCCAGGTCGGCGAAGGGGAACAGCGGGCACTCCATCGACCGGCCGCCGCCGCGCGCCGCGCCGGGCTGCTCCGGGTGGTAGTCCGGGAAGTCCGGGATGACCTGGAACGCCGCCGGCGTCTTCGCCTCGAGGTGGTCGATGACGGCGGGACCGGCGTCGACAAAGGCGGCGACGAGGTCCTCGTCCATCAGGCCGTGCGACATCGACAGCAGGTAGGTCAGGACGTCCTCGCGGCGGTCCTCGATGCCGAGCTCGGCCATGTGCGCGTTCATCGGGATCCACACCATCCCGCCCGACCAGGCGCTCGTCCCACCGACCTTCTCCGCCTTCTCGAACACGGCGACGCGGGCGCCGCTGTCGTGGGCGGCGATGGCCGCGGTGAGCCCGGCGGCGCCGGTGCCGAGGACGACGACGTCGTACGCGTCCATGTCTCTCCAGGAGTCTGTGTTGTGCAACGGTCGTTGTACAACGTCAGTTGTACGACGGGATAGCGTCCCGGTCAATGCCTCGCTTCGTCGACCACGCCGCCCGCCGCGACCTCGTCGCCCGGGCCGCGGCCGACCTTGCGGCGGACGAGGGCCTCGACGCGCTCACGGTCCGGCGGGTGGCACAGGCGGCCGGGTTCAGCACCACCGTGGTGAGCCACTACTTCACCGACCGTCGCGATCTCATGGTCGCGACCTACCGGGCCGCCGCGGCCCGCTCCTCGGAGCGCTTCGATGCCGCGCTGGTCGCGGCCACGACCCCCCTGCAGGCGTGCCTCGAGGCCCTGCTCCCGCTGGACGCGGAACGACGGCGGGACTGGCGGATCTGGTTCGCGTTCTGGGCGATGGCCCTGGCCGACGAGCAGCTGGCGCAGGAGCAGGTGGCGCGGGTGCGCTCGGCCCGCGGGCGCGTCACCGCCGTCCTCGAGCTCGAGCAGGCGCAGGGACGGGTGCGGCCCGGGCTGGACCTGCCCGACGTCGCGTACGGGCTGCTCGTGCTCGTGCACGGCCTCGGCACGCAGGCGGTGTTCGACGGTGGGCACTGGACCCCCGCCCGCCAGCGCGGTGCTGTCCGGGCCGAGCTGGCCCGGCTGCTCCCCGAGCCGTAGTCCCCCCATGTCGCCCGGCGCCAGGCCTCAGTCGAGCCAGGCGTCGTACAGCGCGTGGAAGTGCCGGATCTTGCTCTCCTGGTAGACGCCGAACGAGAGTCCGGGCTTGGACATCGCCTTGAGGCCCTTCTGGACGGCTTCGAGGTTGAACTCGTCCTGGTCGAAGACCCGCGCCAGCGAGCCGAGGTCGTCGACAACCGTGCGCCACGGCTCGTCCGCGCCCAGCCGCCGCTCGGCAGCCGGTGCGGGGCGCTCGCCCTTGAACGGCGACAGGAGGAAGACGTCCATGATGCAGCTCTCGTGGTCGTCGCCGTGCGGCCGCCAGCGGTAGGTGATCTGGTTGTAGCCGCCCCACGGGTGCATGTTGGGGAAGACGGTGAAGAAGTAGCTGTCCACGAGCTCGGCGTCCGACAGCTCCTCCGCGCCTTCGCCGATCACCGGGCGCAGCGAGCGCCGCGCCGCCTCGGCCAGCGTCTGCCTCGCCGTCCTGCCGTCCTCGACCTCGAGCATGGGCGGGTCGTCGATGCGCTGGTCGATCTGGGAGTTGAGCCGCTCCTGCTCCGTCGGGTCCCACGGCAGGTAGGGGCTGGGGACCCCGCGCGGGGAGATCGCCCGGGACACGTTGCCGAACACGTCGTACTGCGAGTTGGCGTCGCCGAAGCCCGGCAGCAGCTGGGGGTGGGTGGTGATCACGTGGAAGGACTCCATGAAGGCCTCCTGCGCGACCTTCCAGTTGGTCCGGATCACCTTGGACACGTGCACCCGCGTGTAGCGGTCCTCGAGCGGCCAGCGCTCGAAGAACGAGTCGAGGTCGCCCAGGAACTCCGCCAGCGGCGCGGCGTCGGGATCGGGGTTGAGGAAGACGAAGCCACCCCAGGTCCCGATCCTGACCTCGGGGAGGGCGAAGGTCTCCGGACGCACCTGCGGGAAGTCCCAGGCGCTCGGCACCCGCTTGAGCTTGCCGCTCAGCGACCAGCAGAAGCCGTGGAACGCGCACTGGAGCTCGTCCACCCGCCCCGGACCGTCGCGCAGGGCGCGCCCGCGGTGCAGGCACGCGTTGACGAAGCCCTTGATGCCGCCGGGTCCGGGAGCCGTACGCACCAGCAGGTACGACTTGTCGACGATGTCGTAGACCTGGGTGTCCCCGACCTCCGCCAGCACCTCCTCGCGGCAGGCGAACTGCCAGACCCGCGACCACAGCGACGCCTTCTCGCGGTCGTGCCAGGCCCGGGAGAGGTACCGCTCGACCGGCACGTCCGCGGACCCGAAGAAGCCCGGCTCGTCCCGGCGCATCGAGGCCGGCACCGGCCTGCTGTCGACGTCGAGCAGGTCCTGGTACGTCGGACCGTTGCCGAGAAAGCCCGTACGGCGCCGGGTCGTGGGCTCAGCTGTCACGAGAAGGTCTCCTCGGTCTCGAAGCGGCGGCTCCGCCCGGCAGCGCCGCCGGGGGTCTTGCCACCGCTCTCGATCCAGCGGCAGAGCTCAGGATCGGCGGCCCGCAGGTCGCCCGCCACCCAGCGGCCGTCCCGGTCGAAGCGTCCCTGGCGGCCGTCCGCCGCGGTGACGAGGACCGGTCCGTGGTCGTCGGCTGCCCACTCGTAGACGGCCCGGCTGAGCGCGTGCCTGATCTGGCGCACGTGGTGCCGCCCCTCTGTCGCCCTGCTCTGCCTGTCGCCCTGCTTTATCGAACGCGTCTACAGTAACCACCGCGAGGGCACCGGTCCACCACGGGCCCCGGGTCGGGGCGTGCGTCAACCGGCGGCCGGGCGCGGGTCCACCAGGACCTTGACGTCGTCGGTCCGGCCCGCCGACAGCGCCACCAGCGTAGGGGCGA
Organism: Mycobacteriales bacterium; assembly: GCA_035714445.1. Taxonomy (GTDB): domain Bacteria; phylum Actinomycetota; class Actinomycetes; order Mycobacteriales; family SCTD01; genus DASTLY01. The sequence goes on along the minus strand of DASTLY010000083.1, from coordinate 31,685 downwards.
GGTCGTCCAGCCGGACGGTCCGGCTGTGCAGGGGCGCTGTCCGGACCCGTCCGTCGGCGAGGAAGGCCATGCTGCGGACCACGTCCTCGTGGGTGAAGGCGACCGCCCCGACGACCCGGACCTCCCTGGCCATCCAGCGGGCGGCGTCGATCGTGACCGGCTGGGCGATGTAGCTCAGCAGGCCGACCGTGCCCCCGCGACGGGTGTGGTCGACGGCGGTCTGGAGCAGCGCCGGGACACCCGCGCACTCGACCACGACGTCGGCCCCGAGGCCCCGGGTCTGCGCGCGGACCTGCTCGACCGCCTCCTCACCCGGGGCCACCGCGAGATCGGCAGACAGCTCGAGGGCCAGCCGCCGTCGACCCTCGGAGGGCTCGACGACCAGGACGCAGCCGGCGCCGGCGGCCCGCGCGAACTGCGCCGCCAGCAGCCCGATGGGCCCCGCGCCCTGGACCACGACGACGTCGCCGGGCGCCACCCCGCAGCGGCGCACGCCGTGCAGCGCCACCGCTGCCGGCTCCACCTGCGCCGCCTCCTCGTCGGTCAGGCCCGGGTGCGCGGGCACCAGGCGCGCGGCGTCGACGGTGATGCGGCGCGCGAAGCCGCCGTGCGGCGGTGCCAGCGGGTCGCGCCCGCGCACCACGTCGAGGGCCACCCGGCAGTGGTCCCCCAGGCCCGCCCGGCACTCGGGGCAGCGGCCGCAGCAGGGCGGGACCCCTGCCACGACGCGGTCGCCCTCGCGGAGCCCGTCCACGCCGGCACCCAGCGCCGTGACGGTCCCGGTCCACTCGTGGCCGCAGACCGCGGGGCTGTGCAGGTGACCGCTGCGGAACGACGCGATCTCGGTGCCGCAGATGCCGCACAGCCGGATGTCCACCGTGACGGTTCCGGGGGGCGGCGGGGGCGAGGGGAACTCCCGCAGCTGCACCTCACCCGCGCCCGTGATCAGCGCCGCGGACACCGGGCTCGAGGTGGCCGTCACCGCTGTGCGCTCCGCTGCGGTCGCCGGGGCGCCGGAGCGGGCGGGGCCGTCGGGCGCGGGAGCGGTCCGGGCGGACGCGCCGCGTGCTCCTCCAGCGCGGCCCGGTCCAGCAGCGTGAACGACCCCCGCGTCGGGACCAGCCAGCGCACCTGGCTGAACCAGCCGAGGCTCTTGTTGATGCGCTCCCGGCTCAGCCCCACGATGTCCGCGAGCTGTTGCTGGGTCAGCCCGTGCCGGACCACCCCGTCCGCCGCGTAGCGGTCGGCCAGCTCGAGCACCACCTGGGCCACCCGCACGGTCGCGTCGGGGTGGTGCAGCCCGCCGCCGGCCCGGCTCTTGCTCGCCAAGCGCCTGGCCGTCCGCTGCAGCAGGCGGGCACTGACCGACGGGTGCCGCCCGACCCAGGCGAGCACGTCCTCGCGGGCCGCGCTGGCGACGACCACGCCGGTCATCGCCGTCGCCGAGAAGGCCCATGCCGTGGGGTCGAACACCGTCACCTCCCCGACGGCGTCGCCCGCCTCCAGCACCGCGAGCAGGCGGTCCGGACCCGGGAGGACCACTCCGACGCGCCCCTCGAGGACGAGCCACAGACGATGGCCCACCTCCCCGGGCGGGAACAGCGCGGCCCCCTCGGCGAGGTGGGCGACCTGCATGCTGACCAGCAGGTCTGCCACGACGTCGGGGGACAGGTCCAGCAGCAGCTCGGAGCAAGCCAGGCGGCGCCGCTGGTCAGGCGTCAGCCCAGTACCGGCCTCCTGCGCCAACGCCATGTCCCTCTCCCCCGGATGTGAGCGGGCAGCCGCTCCGCTAGGCGCTCAGCCGCGACGAGCGCCGCCCGCCACCGCGTGGCGCCGCACCCAGCAGCGCGGCGTCGGCTCGCGCCCGGCGGAAGTACAGGTGCCCGTCGGAGCCGGCCGCGCCCAGCCGTGCGCACTCGGCCGTCACGGTGCGGTACGCCGCCGAGCACCAGTCCTGGACGACGTCGGCGGCCGCAGCCGGGTCGTCGTCCCCGGGCCGGGCGGCCGCCGCGCGCGTCACCGCTTCCCGGCATGAGTCGACGAGGACCTGCAGCTCGGCGCACCGGCGCAGCGCCGCCTGCGCGCTGCCCGTGGGCCGGTCCGGCCCGCGGCGGCGCAGGTGCCCGACGGTCAGCTCCAGGCACGCCTGCGCGCCGCCGAGCTGCTCGGCCGCGAGGGCCACCGCGGCGACCCGCAGGGCTGCGCGGAGGACGGGGTCCGCCGTACCGCACGTGGTCAGGCGCACCGCGGGCGCAGCGTCGAAGGTGAGCACCGCCTGTGTCCGCGACACGTCGAACGCCTCCACCGCCACGGCGCGCACTCCCGGTGCGTCGGTCGACAGCAGGTACAGATCCGCACCGTCGGCGGTGCGCGCGGCGACAATGACCAGCTCGGCCGTGGTCCCGTCGAGCACGAAGTCCGCCCGGCCGGACAGCAGGCCCTGCGCACTCGCCCTGACCTCCAGGCGTGCGGGGTCCCAGGCACCGTCGGGGCCGGCGACGGCGAGGGTGGCCCGTGCACCGGCGGCGACCAGGGCGAGGGCGTCGTCGCTGCGCGGTCCGCAGCGGGCGAGGACCTGGCCGGCGAGCACCGTGGACGCCAGGAACGGCACCGGCAGCAGGGCGCGCCCGAGCTCCTCGCAGGCGACGGCCACCTCGGTCAGGGTCCCGCTGCCACCGTGCTCGAGCGGCAGTCCGAGCGAGGACAGGCCTGTGCGCCGGCACAGCAGCTCCCAGAGGCCCAGGTCGTGGCTCCCGCCGACCGCCTCCACGGTCCGCGCCGCGGCGGTACCGCCGACCGCGTCGCAGACCTCGCGCACGGTCCGGCGCAGGCACTCCGGGCCGGTGAGCTCCGGACCGCGCTCGAGCAGCGTTGTCACGCCATACCCCGCCGGGTTGCGCGGACATGCGACATCGGCTTCTCCTCCGGGGGAAAGCAGGCGGGTCGATGCAGTCGCGCCCGCGCTGAGTGGGCTTCTGTGACCCGCGCCATAGTCTGGCTTTACGGAGGAACTGTCAAGAAACCCGACTGCCGGCGAACGCTGGGTAGGCTCCGCGCCGCAGACAGCAGGGCGTGGCAGGCCCTACGGTCGGCACCACCGCGTCCGCTCTCGGGGCGCCAGGACCGCAGCGACAGGGAGCACCATGACGAGCTCTGGGACCGGGCGCTCATGACCGCGATCGCCCTCGCACCGGCACCTGCAGAGCCGGGCCCCGTCGACGACGAGCCGAGGACGCTGGCCGAGGTCGAGGGCGCCGAGGCCGTCGGCATCCCGTCCGTGCTCGGGCTCGCGAAGGGTGTCCTGTCGGCCGTGGCCCGCCCCGGTCCGGCGACCCGGGAGGCGCTGCACCTGACGGCAGACCTCGCGCGCATCCTGCGGGGAACCGACTCGATCGCGCCGTCACCCAAGGACAAGCGCTTCGCGGACCCGGCCTGGAGCAAGAACCCCGCCTACCGCCGGCTCGGGCAGGGCTACCTGTCCCTGACCGGCAGCCTCGCCCGCCTCGTCGACGACTACGAAGCGGCCGGTGCGGACTGGCACGCGGTGGAGCAGGCCCGCTTCGGGGTCAACGCGCTGAGCAGCCTGCTGGCGCCGACGAACACGCTGCCCGGCAACCCGGCGGCGCTCAAGCAGGCCTTCGACACCGGCGGTGCCAGCGTCCTGCGCGGCCTCGGGCACCTGCTGCACGACCTGCGCCACAACCGCGGCATGCCCTCCCAGACCGACCGCAGCGCGTTCACCGTGGGAGTGGACCTCGCGGTGACGCCGGGAGCGGTCGTGGACCGGGACGCGGTCGCCGAGCTGCTGCAGTACAGCGCGGTCACCCCCACCGTGAAGCAGCGGCCGCTGCTCGTCGTCCCCCCGCCGATCGGGCGCTACTACTTCCTCGACCTGCGCCCGGGGCGCAGCTTCGTCGAGTACGCGGTCAGCCAGGGCTTCACGGTCTTCATGCTCAGCTGGCGCAACCCGACGCGGGAGCAGTCCGAGTGGGACCTGGACACCTACGCCCAGCGGATCCTCGACGCCGTCGACGCCGTGAAGGAAATCACGGGCTCCCCCGACATCAACACGCTCGGGTTCTGCGCCGGCGGGATCCTCAGCGCCACGGTGCTGAACCACCTCGCCGAGCAGGGGGACGACAGCGTCCACAGCGCCGGCTTCGCGGTGACGCTGCTGGACTTCCAGAGCCGGGCCCCGCTGGGCGCGTTCAGCTCCCCCCGGCTGCTGGAGCTCGCGCGCAGCGACTCACGCCGCAAGGGCGTCATCACGGCGCAGTCGCTCGGCGCCGTCTTCAGCTGGATGCGCCCGGACGACCTGATCTTCAACTACGTCGTCAACCAGTGGCTGATGGGCGAGGACCCGCCGGTGTTCGACATCCTGGCGTGGAACGCCGACGGCACCAACCTGCCGGCCCGGCTGCACGAGCAGTTCCTGGGGGTGTTCCGGGACAACACGCTCGTGACGGGGGACCTGACCGTGCTCGGCAGCAAGGTCGACCTGGCCCAGGTGACGGTGCCGACGTTCGTGACGGGCGCCGTGAACGACCACCTGACCCCGTGGAACGGCTGCTACCGCACCACCCGGCTGCTGTCGGGCCCGTCGACGTTCATGCTCAGCAACGCGGGGCACATCGCCAGCCTCGTCAACCCGCCGGGCAACCCGCGTGCCAGCTACCACGTCGGTGGGCCCTCCGGGGCCGACGCCGAGCAGTGGCGCGAGGGCTCGGAGCGGCGCACCGGCAGCTGGTGGGAGGGCTGGTCGGAGTGGCTGGCCGGGCACAGCGGCGACGAGCGGCCCGCACCCGACTCCCTCGGCAGCCCGGCCCACCCCCCGCTGGAGGCGGCACCCGGCGGCTACGTGGTCGACCGCGTGGGCTGAGCCCGGCCGGTCAGGCCTGCGCCGCGGCCAGCGGCAGGTCCGCGGCCTCCGCCGCCTGCACGAAGGCCCGGATCACCGGGTAGACCTCGCCCTCCCACCGGCTGCCGCTGAAGACGCCGTAGTGGCCCACGCCCGGCTGGAGGTGGTGGGCCTTCCTGTCCGCCGGCAGCCCGGTGCACAGGGACAGGGCCGCGAGCGTCTGCCCGGGTGAGCAGATGTCGTCCTTCGCCCCCTCGACGGCGAGCAGCGCCGTGTGCCGGATCAGCCCGGGGTCGACGCGCCGGCCGCGCCACACCAGCTCACCCTTCGCCAGCAGGTGCTCCTGGAAGATCCGCCCGACCGTCTCGAGGTAGAACTCCGCCGGCACGTCGAGCACGGCGCCGTACTCGTCGTAGAAGTCCTTCGTCGCTTTGGCCGCCTCGTGCCGGCCGGCGACGAGGTCCTTGTACAGCCCCACGTGGGCCTGCAGGTGGCGCCGGCGGTTCATGGACATGAACGCCGACAGCTGCACGAAGCCCGGGTAGACGCGGCGACCCGCCCCCCGGTACCACGGCGGGACGGTCGTGATGACCCGGCGCTCGAACCAGGAGAGCGGACGCCGCGCCGCGGCCTCGTTGACGCGGTTGGGGTTGACCCGGGTGTCGATCGGCCCGGCGATCAGCGTCATGCTCGCCGGCTGGGCCGCGTCGTCGTCGGCCGCGAGCAGGGCCACGGCTGCCAGGACGGGCACGGCCGGCTGGCAGACGGCGACGACGTGGGCGCCGGGTCCCAGGTCGCGCAGCGCCTGCATGACGTGCTCGATGTACTCGTCCAGCCCGAACGGTCCCGCGGCCGCGGGGATGTCCCGCGCGTTGTGCCAGTCGAGCACGTGCACGTCGTGGTCGGCGAGCAGGGTGCGGATCGTCGGGGTGATGAGGGTCGTGAAGTGGCCCGACAGCGGGCCGACCACGAGGACCCGGGGCTGACCGGGACGCTCGGGCTTGGCGAAGTGCAGCAGGGTGGCGAACGGCGTGGCGGACACCGGCCGCTCCTGCACCCGTACGTCGGAGCCGCCGGACACCACGCTGTCGATGCCGAAGGCGGGCCGCTCGTGCGTCGCCCGGCTGCGCGAGACGATCTCGTGCGCCGCCCGGGCGTGCCTGACCGTACGGCGCTCGCGCAGCACCGGGGGCAGCGCGTCGAGCCCACGCACCGTGAGTGCCGACGCGTGCACCACGGGCGCACCGGCTCGGCGGGTCAGCTCGTACGCGGTGTACAGCACGTGGGCTCCTGGAAGCGGGCGCGGGTCGGTGAGGTAACGCGGAGGTTACGCGACACCCTCTACAGGATGTGCAGGACCGGCCGGCTCAGTCCTGCGCGCTCGGAAAGACCGGCGGTCGCTTGGCCACGAACGCGTCCACTCCTTCCCGGCCGTCGGGACCGCCCGCTGCCGCACGGATCGCCAGCGTCTCCTTGCGCAGGGAACCTTCCGGGTAGGGCAGGGCCTGCGCCCGCAGCAGGTGCTTCGCGGTGACCTGCGCGCTGCGGGACCCGGCGAGGAGCGTGCCGACGACGGCCGCCGCGGCGGCGTCGAGCTCGTCGTCGGGGTGGACCTGCGCGACGATCCCGGCCTCCCGGGCCTGTTCGGCCGTGAGCAGCGGGTTGAGCAGCGCGAGGTGGAGCGCGCGGTGCAGGCCGATGCTGGCCACCAGCAGGCTGCTCCCGCCGTCGGGGGTCAGCCCCAGCTTGGTGTAGGCCAGCGTGAACCGCGCGGACGACGCGGCGAGCACCAGGTCAGCTGCGGCAGCCAGCGGTACGCCGGCGCCGGCAGCGACGCCCCGCACCACGCTGACGACGACGGCGTCCAGGCGCTGCAGGTCGCTGACCGCGCGGTGCAGGGTCTCGGCGAGGTCGTCGATGTAGTGCTCGCGGTCGTCCGCCGCCGCCATGCCGCCGACGTCGCCGCCCACGCAGAAGGCCTTGCCCTCCGCGCGAAGCACGACCACGCGGGCGTCGTCCCGCCGTGCCTGCCGCACCGCGGCGAGCAGGTCCGAGGCACTCGCCAGGTCCAGGGAGTTGCCGCGGTCCGGACGGGCCAGCGTGATGGTCGCGGCGCCCTCCGCCAGCTCGTACCGGACGGCGGTCACCGCGGCCGGCCGAGGAACCGGCGGGAGGACGTGCCTTGCAGGAGGACCCGGGGCTGCCCCGGGGTGTGGCTGCTCATGGTGTCGCACCCTCGCACGGGCGGGGCCGCCCGACCAGCCCCGGGGCCCCGGCCTGCACGCTGGCTGCAACTGCGTACGATGTGCAACGGCGTGCACCTGCTGCACGCCACACCCGAGGGGACACCGCGATGGCCGGACCGCAGGAGTCGGCCCCCTGCACCGGGCACGACGTGACGGTGGAGGTCGTCCACCTGTGGAGCGCGGGAGCGGCGCTGCGCTGGTCGGCGGCGCGCCGGCGGCTCGGGACGCGCGAGGCCCCCGACCGGGCGGCGCGTGAGCTGTGCGCGGGGCTCGACGAGGACGCGGTCCTGCACTCCACGTCGTGGCGACACAGCGGGCAGGAGCTGGTCCTGACGTACGCGCTGTTCCCCAGCCCGCCTCGCGTGGACGGGTGGCCGGTGGGGCGCGAGCTGGTCGCCGGGCCGGGGGCCCTCGAGCCCTCGCCGGCGCAGGTGTCCGGCGACCACGTCGCGGTCCACGCCGTACGTCACCTGGCCGACCTCGCGGCCGACCGCGACCCGCACGTCCTCGCCTGCCGTCGGCGCAGTCCTGCCGAGTGGCAGCAGCTGGTCGATCACGCGGCAACGGTGCACGTCCGGCGCTCCCCGCTCCTGATCACCGCCAAGGACGCGCTCCCCGGCGGCCCGGGCCCGGCCGGGCTGTCCGACCTGGTCGCCGCCTGCAGCCGCGTCGACGACCACGCGCCGTTCGAGGAGCACACGCTGCTGACCCTGGACGGGTCGCGGCAGGTGCCGCACACGCGTCTCGAGGCCCGTAGCGGTGACCGGCTCGAGGGCTGCGCCGTGCTGTCGGAGGGCGTCGAGGGGTGGGCCGTCGAGGTCGCGGTCGACCCGGGCCGGCGTGGCGAGGGGATCGGCGGCCGGCTCCTCGCGATGGCGCGCGAGCACGTCGCCCACCACGGCGGGGGCACCGTGAGGGTCTGGGCGCACGGTGCGCGCGCGGGTCGGCGACGGCTCGCCCGCGACGCGGGAGCGGTCGTGGAGCGCCGGCTGCTCGTGCTCGAGCGCTCCCTGCGCGAGGTCGGTGCCGAGGCGCCGCCCGCCGGCGTGCGACTGCGCGGGCTGGACCTCGGCAGTCCCGCGGACCGGGACGCATGGCTGGCGCTCAGCAACGCGGCGTTCGAGGGCCACCCCGACAACGGCGGGTGGTCCAGGGCCGACCTGGACTGGCGGCTGGACTCCCCCTGGACCGCCGGCTCGCGGTTCCCCGTCGCGGTCGACGAGCGGGGGATGGTCGCCGGGGTCTGGACGAAGGTCGAGCAGGGAGACGTCGGCGAGCTGTACGTCGTCGCCGTGCACCCCCGGGCCCAGGGGCAGGGGCTGGGGCGCGTCGTCGTCGCCGCGGCCCTGCGCGCTCTCGCCGACGCCGGCTGCGAGCGGGCCGTGCTCTACGTCGACGCCGCCAACACGGCCGGCCTCGGGTTGTACCGCTGGGCGGGGTTCACGGCCGGTACCGAGCACCTGTGCCTGGCCGTGCAGGTCCCCGCGGCCGGCGCCGCACCGGCCACGGCTCCCGCCCGCCCCGCGCGCACAACCTGACCCTGCACCGCCGCCCCGTACGACCCGGGCGTGTGCTTTGGTTAGGTTCACCTAATCGATGTCAGGAGTGCCCGTGTTCAAGGTCAGGCTCGTCGCTGCAGCAGCGCTGCTCGTGCTGTCCGGATGTGGTGGCAGTGCCACGGAGCAGACAGCTGCCGCCGGCCCGACGGCGTCACCCTCGGCCGAAGCGGACCTCGACGTCGTGGACCTGTCGGGGCTGGTCTTCGAGCTGGCCGCGCTGGGGGTGCCTGTCGCCGGCGGCATCTACAACGCCGAGTTCAGCGGTCCCACCCTGGAGGGCATCGAGGGGCTCGACCCGCAGGTCAAGGCGACGACGCTGGCGGCGCCGACGGTCACCGAGGGCCTGGAGCTGGACCTGGAGGCCCTGGCCCGCGTCGACCCGGACCTGATCGTCATCGACGAGAGCTACGTCCAGTACTACGCCGGCACCCTCGACCGTGCCCGCCAGGTGGCGGAGGTGAAGGTGATCCCGAGCGGCACGTGGCAGGCCACGACCATCGCGCTGGCCGAGGCCGTCGGTGTCCCGGACGCCGGCCGGCGCCGGGTGGCCGAGGCCGAGCAGGCGGTCACCACGCTGACCGGCGCGGTCGGCGCCGCCGGCAAGGCGGGCAGCTCGGTCAGCCTGCTGCGCTTCTTCCAGGAGCCGCTGGCCTTTGTCCCGCCCTCCCTGCCTTCGCAGATCGTGACGGCAGCCGGCCTTGTGCAGCCGGCGGCGCAGGGCCCGGGCACGCCGAACGACGGCGGGCTGCCCGACGCGCAGGCGCAGAAGAAGCTGTCCCAGGAGGTGCTGGGCGCCCACGACGCCGACGTGCTGGTGTTCGGCTACAGCAGCGCCGCCGCGAGCGAGCTCGCCACGTTCAGGGCGCTGCCCGTCGTGGCCCAGCTGCCGGTCGTGAAGGCCGGGCGCGTCGGCACCGTCCCGTACTTCCTGTGGGCGCTCAACAGCGCTGTGGGGGTGGACCGGATCGTGTCCGACCTCCAGTCGATCGTGGTCGAGGGGACGTACGCCGGCTGACACCCGGTCGGGCTAGGGCTGGCCGGCCGACCTCCGGTGCCGGCTCGACAGCGGGAGCACCAGCGGCGTGCCGGTCACCGGGTCCGGGACCACCCGGGCCTGCAGCCCGAACACCTGCTGGACGACGTCCTCAGTGATCACGTCCTCGGGCCGTCCCTCGGCGTACACGGCGCCGTTGCGCATGGCGATCAGGTGGTCGGCGTAGCGGCAGGCCTGGTTCAGGTCGTGCAGCACCATGACGACGGTCCGGCCGTCGCGGGCGTTGAGGTCCGCGATCAGGTCCAGCACCTCGACCTGGTGGGCGAGGTCGAGGTAGGTCGTGGGCTCGTCCAGCAGCAGCAGGTCGGTGCCCTGGGCGAGCGTCATGGCGATCCACACCCGCTGCCGCTGGCCGCCGGACAGCTCGTCGACCGGACGGGCGGCGAGCTCGGCGGTGCCGGTGCGCCGCAGCGCCTCGGTCACGGCGTCCTCGTCGGACTCCGACCACTGCGCGAACCAGCGCTGGTGCGGGTTGCGGCCGCGACCGACCAGGTCGCCGACGGTCAGCCCGTCCGGAGCGGTCGGTGACTGCGGCAGCAGGCCGAGGACCCGGGCGACATCGCGGGTGCGCAGGCTGCCGATGGCCTGGCCGTCCAGGAGCACCTGGCCGCCCTGGGGCCGCAGCAGGCGGGCCAGCCCGCGCAGCAGGGTCGACTTGCCGCAGGCGTTCGCGCCCACGATCACGGTCACCTCGCCGTCCGGGATGGCGACGCTCAGCCCCTTGACGATGAGCCGGTCGTCGTAGGAGAGCTCGAGTTCCCTGGCTTCCAGCCGGCTCACGGTCGACCTGCCAGGCCGGACGCGCGGGCCAGCAGCCACAGCAGGAACGGCGCTCCGAGCACGGCGGTGACGACGCCCACCGGCAGGTCGGTCGGCGCCAGCAGCCGGCGGGCGAGCAGGTCGGCCGTGGCCACCAGCAGCGCTCCCACCAGCCCGGCCGTGACGAGGGGGAGGCCGGGGGTGCGGACGAGGCGTACCGCGATCTGCGGCGCGGACAGCGCGACGAAGGCGATCGGTCCGGCTGCCGCTGTGGCCAGTGCGGCCAGGGCGACCGCCAGCAGCACGAGCACGCTGCGGGTTGCCCCGACCCGTACCCCGAGGCCCCGAGCGGTGTCGTCGCCGAACTGCAGCACCCCCACGGGGCGGGTCAGCAGCAGGGCCACGGGCAGCAGCACGGCCACGGCCACCCCGACGGTGACGACCTCGGTCCACCCCCGGCCGTTGAGGCTGCCGGTGAGCCACACGGTCGCGGCCTGTGCCTGGGTGATGTCGGCCCGCAGCAGCAGGTAGTTGGTGGCCGCCTGCAGGGTGGCCGAGACACCTATCCCGACCAGCACCAGCCGTACGCCGACGACGCCCCGCCGGGCCGCGAGCAGGAAGACCACGACCGCGGTGAGCACCCCGCCGACCAGGGCCGCGACCGGCAGGGCGGTGGTGCGCGGGCCGCCGAGCACCAGCACCGCGACGGCCGCTGCGGTCGCTCCCGCCGTCACCCCCAGGACGTCGGGGCTCGCCAGCGGGTTGCGCGCCACCGCCTGGGTGAGGGCGCCGGCCAGGCCGAAGGCGGCGCCGACCAGCAGCCCGCAGACCAGCCGCGGTAGCCGCAGGTCCAGGACGATGAAGTCGACGCCGGCATCCCCCCGCCCGAGCAGGGACCGCACGACGTCGCCGACCGGTACCGGGAACTCCCCCACCGACAGGGTGAGCGCACCGACGACGACCAGCGCGACGAGCAGCGCCGCGCCGACGGACACCGATGGGGGCCGTACGACGACCGAGGCGCGTCCCCGGCGCAGCACGACGCTCCGGCCGTCCGCGCGGACGCTGACCTGCGGCCGTAGTGCCGTCGTCACAGGCCGGCCAGCCGCTGGCGGCGGGCGAGGTGCACGAAGAAGGGCGCGCCCACCAGCGCGGTGACGATGCCGGCCTGCAGCTCCCCGGGACGGACGACGACGCGGCCGAGGACGTCCGACACGAGCACCAGCAGCGGGCCCAGCACCACGGCGTACGCCAGCAGCCAGCGGTGTCCCGGCCCCGCGATCGCGCGGGCCAGGTGGGGGACGACCAGCCCCACGAAGGCGAGCGGACCGCAGAGGGCGACCGACCCGCCGACCAGCAGCACGCTGCCGGCCGCGGCCAGCAGCCGGGTGCGGCCCACCGCGACGCCGAGCCCCCGGGCGGTCTCCTCACCCAGTGCCAGCAGGTCCAGCGGGCGGGCGACGACGACCGCCAGCAGCGCCCCGGCCAGCAGCAGCACCGCGGCCCCGCGGAGCAGTCCCAGCCCGCGGTCGGCAAGGGCGCCGACGTTCCAGAACCGGAACTGGTCGAGGCTGTCGGCATCGAGCAGGACGACCGCGCTGACCAGCCCCTGCAGCAGGAACGCCATGGCGACGCCGGCCAGCGCCAGCGTCACCGGGCTCGCCCCCTGTCGCCCGCGGCTGCCGAGCGCGTAGACCACGCTGCCGGCGAGCGCCGCCCCACCCGCCGCCAGGACAGCGGTCTGCTCCGGCGACGACAGGCCGAAGCGGAAGCCCAGCACGGCGGCGAGTGCCGCACCGGCGCTGACCCCGAGGATGCCCGGCTCGGCCATCGGGTTGCGGGTCAGGCCCTGCATGAGGACGCCGGCCACCCCGAGCGCCGCGCCGACCGCGAGCCCGAGAACGGTACGCGGCACGCGCAGGCTCCGGACGATCAGCGCGTCCTCACTGCCGTCAGGGTCGTGCAGGGCGTCGAGCACCGTCCCGAGCGCGATCGCCTTGGTGCCGACGGCGATGCTCACGACAACCACCACCGCCAGCAGGGCGACGGCGCAGGCCAGCCCGACCGGACGCAGCAGCTGCCGGTCGCGGGTCGGCGGGTCCAGCACCGCCCTCGCCGTCATTGCCACTCCCCTGCCCCTGCACTTAGGGTCGGTTTACCTTAGTCCAGGGCCGAGGGGCAGCGCCCCCGGGGGTGCTGGCCACCGCACAGGGGAGGCGTACGTGTCAGCAGTGGCGGCGGACCAGCGCAGGCCCAGCCGGGCGACCAGGGCCGACCACGTGGGCATGGGGCTGCACGCGGTGACAGTGGTGGGCGTACGCCGGCTCACGCCGCACCTCGTCCGGATCACCCTCGGCGCGCCGACGCTGCAGGGCTTCCGGGACGACGGACCCGACCAGCGGTTCAAGCTCATGCTCCCCCGGGCCGGGCAGCGGCGTCCGGCCCTGCCCGACGTCGATGAAGGCGTCACGCAGCAGCTGTCGCTGGAGCTGCTCGGGGACCTGGCCGACTGCGACGTCATCCTCTACCTGACCAACGCGCAGGGGGTGCCCGACCCCAGCACGCGCGCGGTGACCGAGCAACCGCTGTTCCGGACCCTGCCGGCCGCCAGGAACGGGCTCGCCGTACCGCTGGCCCACTACTACGCCACCCACTACGGGCAGGGGCAGGCCGTCCTGGACCAGGTGGAGGGCGTGCTGCAGCGGCTCTGACGGCGCCCGGTTCAGCTGGCGTCCGACGCCGACACCCGGTCGAGACCGGCCAGCCGTTGCCGCTGCTCGTGGAGCGGCAGGTAGGTGACACCGCCGTTGCCGCGCAGCGAACGCACCCCCGCCGCCCCGCCGAACACGAACTCGAGCTTCTCGGCCACCGCCGCGTAGCCCGACGCCGAGACGATGCCCAGCGTCCTGTCGTCCTCGATGCGCAGCTGCGTCGGGTAGGTCGTGGGGTCGGGGCGGGTGGGGTCGAGCGCGACGAGCCGGCCGCCCAGGTCCGCCACGTCCAGCACGCCCCACAGGCTGGCGTAGCGCCCGCAGAACCGGGCGCGGGTCACCGCGTCGCCGTCGGACGGAGAAACGGCCTGCGCGGCAGCCAGGTCGACCAGCCGCACCACGGCGGTCGCGAGCTCGGTGGCCGGCCCGTCGAGGGCGTTGACGCAGACCGACACGGCCAGCCGGGCGACCGGGTCGAGCAGCGTGCAGGTGTTGTGCCCGGGATACGCCCCGCCGTGCCCGACCAGCCGCCGGGCGCCGACGCGGCTGACCACCAGCCCGAGCCCGTACGCGCCGCCGGCGCCGTCCTCCCACTGCTCGTGCTGCATCCGCCGCTTCGCCTCGTCCGACAGCAGCCGCGGATCCCCCAGGAAGTGGGCGCTGGCGAACCGGCAGAGCTCCGCCGCGGTGCTGGAGAAGCCGGCTGCGGGTGACAGCGCACGGGTCTGCACCTGCTCGACCGGGATGCGCTGGTCGGCGTACGACAGGCCGGTGTACGCCGTCGCGTACCGCCGCGAGCGACTGCGGTCGAGGTCCGGCCCGGTACGCCGCAGCCCCAGCCGCTGCACGATCTCCCGGGTGACGTGGGCGTTGTACGGCTCGCCCGCCACCGCCGCCACGACCAGCCCGAGCACGGCGTAGCCCAGGTTGGAGTACTTGAACCGCGCCTGCGCCGGCAGCACGGCCGAGCCCGGCCCGCACAGGGCCAGCAGCTCGGGCACGTCCGGGAACGTCCGGCTCAGCTGCCAGTGGTCCGCCCTGTCCCCGTCCCGGACCACGCCGCCCGCGTGGGCGAGCAGGTCTGCCAGCGTCCTTCCCGCGACCGGACCGCCGGCGTCCACAGCGGTCAGCCAGTCCCCGACCCGGTCGTCCAGCCGCAGGCGACCGGCATCGCGCAGCTGCAGGACCGCGGTGGCGGTGAAGGTCTTCGAGTGCGAGGCCGCCCGGAACAGGTGCTCGTTGGTCAACGGCACGCCGGCCTCGACGTCCGCCAGCCCGTGGGCGCTCCCCAGCACCTGCGCGTCGTCGTACCAGGCGGCGGTCTGCACGCCGGGCAGCCGCAGCTGGCGACGTCGCAGGGCGAGCCACGTGTCGGCGTACCGCAGTGCCGAGGACACCACGTCACGGGTCAGCGCAGGCGGTTGCTGGTCGGCCACCCGTGGACCGTAACGGCCACCTCAGTCGAGCTCGTGCCCCGGCGGGGTCACGTGGTCGTCGAGTGCCACGGAGCGCGCCTCGAGCTCGGGACGCGCGAGCAGGTCGTCGACCAGGTCGACAGGTCCTCCGATGCAGCGCCAGCAGTCGTCCCACATCGTGGACACCAGCCAGGATCGGTCACGGGGAAACAGCAGCTCCGGCAACGCGCTGTGCCAGGGCGTGCTCTCGCCGTTGCGGCGGGAGCGCAGGGCCTGCTCGGGACCACCCTCGAGCAGCACGTACGGCCACCCGGCGTAGACCCCGACCCGGCCCGCGTCGGCCATGACGACGTCGGCGACACCGGTGTCGAGGAAGCCGAGCCACCACGGCTGTACCGGGGTGTGCGCCTGCAGCACCTCCACCAGCGCGGCGTCCGCGGCCGTCTTCGCGGTATTCCCGTTCGGGACGACGACGGTCGCGTAGCGGGCGTACGTCGGGGGGATCGCCGACGCGATCGTGTGGTTGCGCCGGGTCGACCTGGTGATCCAGTCGACCACCTCACTCCCGGCGGGAGGGGCTGGACCGCCGGGACATGCCGCCGGGACCGCATCGGGATCGAGCACCCCCGGACGCTACCCCGACGCGTCGCTACGCGACGTCGGCCTGCATCGCAGCCAGGAAGTCGGCCTTGACCTGCCGCCACGCCTCGTCGGTCATGGTGCGCCGCCAGTACGGCGAGCACGACATGGCCGCGCGCGGGACGGCGCGCTCGAGCAGCAGGTGGCGGCGTACGCCCCGGATCTCCTCGGCCTCACCGTGCACGAAGGCGTGCACCGAGCCGCGCAGGAACACCAGGCCCTGCAGGGCCTCGAGGAGCAGCTCGCCGGGCAGGTCCACCGCCGACCGGTGCAGCCAGCGGACGTCGACGGCAGCGTTCGTCGCCAGCTCCACCTCGTGCCCCGGGCCGTCGCACACGAGCCGTACGACGGCCGGCACCCCCTCGGGGAGGGCCGCCATGGAGGCGGCGACGGCAGGCACGGCGGACTCGTCCCCGACGAACAGGTGCCAGTCGGCGGCGGGGTCCGGCCGGTAGCCGCCGGCAGCCCCCTCGAGGACGAGCACGTCGCCGGGGGCGGCCGAGCCGGCCCAGCGACCCGCCACCCCGTCGTCGCCGTGCACGACGAAGTCGATCGTCATCTCGCCCGCCGGCTCGTCCCAGTGCCGAACGGTGTAGCGCCGCCGGACGGGCCACTCGTGCCGCGGCCGGGAGCGGGTGACCGCTGCCGGGTCGAACACGCCCCAGCTCTCGCCGTGCGGAGCGAACGCGAGGTTGACGTAGGCGTCGGTCGCGTCCGCTCTCGTGAGCTGGCGCAGCTGCCCGCCGCCCAGCACGACGCGCACCATCGTCGGCGTCAGCCACTGCGTGCGGATCACGTAGCCATGCATCCCGGGCTCCTGTCGGTCGCCTGCTGCTTAGGTTAAGCTACCCTAATCTAGCTCCACGGCTCCCCACTGACCGCGCCGGCCTCCCCGTGAAGGACCCGGTGTGGGGCAGGGTCTCTGCGTGGAGCTGCGCAAGGTGGGCGTGCGGTACGGGCGCCGCTCGCCCTGGGTGCTGCAGCACGTCACGCTGACGCTGCCCGCGGGCGCCCTGGTCCAGGTGACCGGACGCAACGGGGCCGGGAAGTCCTCGCTGCTGCGGGTGCTGGCGGGCGTGCTGGCGCCGGCTGCCGGTGTCGTGCTCGACCGGCCGGGCGTGGTCGGCTGGGCGCCGGAGCGGTTCCCGACGGCCCAGGCGATGCGGACGGGCGACTACCTGCGGGCCCAGGCCCGGGTGCGCGGCCTGGCGGCCGGGGCGGAGCGGGCGGTGCGGCGCGAGGCGGACCGGCTCGGGCTCGGGTCGCTGCTCGAGGTCCCGCTCCGGCAGCTGTCGATGGGCAGCGCGCAGAAAGTCGGCCTGGCGCAGGCACTGTTGGCACCGCCGGGGCTGCTGGTGCTCGACGAGCCGTGGTCGGGGCTGGACGCGGACGCCCGGCACGCGGTGCCCGAGCTCGTCCGGCAGGTGGTCGGAGCCGGCGGCTCGGTGGCCGTGACCGACCACCAGCGGCAGGTGGCCGCCCTGGCGCCGGACCTGCGCTGGCAGGTCGAGGGCGGCGCGGTCACCGACGCGCCCATCCGGCCGGCGCCGCACGACGGGCGCCGGGTCGTGGTGGAGGTGGAGCTCGACGAGCGGCAGGCGCCGGAGGTGCTCGCCGAGCTCAGGCGGCGCGGGCTGGCCCCGCGGGTGCGATGAGAGTCCTGGCGCTGGCCCGTTTCCGGCTGCGCGGGGCGCTCTCCGCACGGGTGCTGCTGGCGCCGGGAGTCGCGCTGGTCGCGCTGCAGGTGGTCGGGCTGGCGGGCGGCGCCCAGCCCGCGGCCGTGCTGGCGGTCACCTCCGCGGCGCTGGCGCTGCCGCCCCTGGCCTGGGTGGCCCGCCAGGTGCTGGACGCCGAGCCCGACGACCAGGTGCTGCTCTCGGCGCTGGCGGTCGGCGGCCCGGTACGCGGGACACTCGCCGGGCTGCTCGCCGCGTACGCGATTGCTGCTCCCCTGGCGGTGTTGTGCGCGCTGGGATCGCTGCTGCGGGTGGACCAGGACGGGATGCCGGCCGGTGTGCTGCTGGCAGGCGGCGCGCTCGCGCTGGTCACGGCGCTGGCAGCCGTCGGCATCGGCGCGTTCGCCGCCCGCTCCGTGGCCGGCCGCGGCGGCACTCCCGTGGTCGTGCTCGTCGGCGCGCCCGTGCTCGTCGCGGTCCTGGGCCTGGCCGGCAGCCCGTGGGTGTCAGCGCTGGTGCCGCGGCTGGTCGCCGCGGTGCGCGCCACCAACCCGCCGGCCGGCAGCCCGTTCGGGCCGAACGAGTGGCTCGTGCCGAGGGCGCCGGCGATCCTGCTGCAGATCCTGCTCTGGGCGGTGCTGGTGCTCGCCCTGCGGCTGGTCCTCGCCCGGCGCCGCTCCTGACACTCACGACGAGCGGGCCAGGTAGCCGGCGCGGACCTTGTGCTTCTGCAGCTTGCCGGTGGCCGTGCGCGGCAGCGCGTCCACGAAGTCCAGGCTGCGCGGCACCTTGTAGTGCGCGAGCCGCGCCCGCAGGAACGCGAGCAGCTCCCGCTCCAGCTCCGCCCCCGGCACGGTGCCCTCGGCGGGCTGCACCACGCCCTTGACCTGCTCGCCCATCTCGGGGTCCGGTACGCCGACCACCGCGACGTCCAGCACGGCCGGGTGCAGCGCGAGGGCGTCCTCGACCTCCTGCGGGTAGATGTTGACCCCGCCCGAGATGATCATGAAGTCCTTTCGGTCGGTGAGGAAGAGGTAGCCGTCGGAGTCGACGTGGCCCACGTCGCCGGTGGTTCCCCAGTTGGGGTGCGCCGGGTGCTGCGCGGCCCGGGTCCTGCCGGGGTCGTTGTGGTAGCTGAAGGGCAGCTGGTCGCGCTCGAAGTAGACGAGCCCGTCCTGCCCCACCGGCAGGTCCTGCCCGTCCTCACCGCAGATGTGCAGGGTGCCGAGCGCGGCCCGGCCGACCGACCCGGGGCGGCGCAGCCAGCTCTGCGAGTCGATGGCGGTGACCCCGACCGCCTCGGTGGCCGCGTAGTACTCCTGCAGGATCGGGCCCCACCAGTCGATCATCGCCCGCTTGACCTCGACGGGGCAGGGCGCGGCGGCGTGCACCGCGACCCGGTGCCGAGACAGGTCGCGGCCCAGCCGCAGCTCGTCCGGCAGCTTGAGCATCCGGACGAACATGGTCGGCACCCACTGGCTGTGCGTGATCTCGTACCGCTCGAGGGCGTCGAGCGCGGCCACCGGGTCGAAGTGCGGCAGGACCACGACCGTGCCGCCGACCGCGTGCACCATCGCGCCGAAGCGCAGCGGCGCGGCGTGGTACAGCGGCGCCGGGCACAGGTAGACCGTGTCGGCGCCGAAGCCGTACAGGGCGCCGAAGGTGTCGAGCATCGCGTCGCCCGGGTCCCCGACCTGCTGGCCGGTGAGCGGCGCCTTGACGCCCTTCGGCCGGCCCGTGGTGCCCGAGGAGTAGAGCATGTCGCGACCGCGTGGCTGGTCCGCGAGCGGCACCGACGGGGCGGCGGCCAGCGCCGACTCGTAGTGGGCGTGGGCCGGGAGCGGCCCGCCGTACGCCAGGCGCAGCTCCACCGCCGGCGTCAGGTCCGCGACCGCTCCCGCGAGGTCCGCCAGCGTGGCGGACGCGACGAGCGCCCGGGCGCCGCAGTCGTTGACGATGTACGCGATCTCCTCGGGCTTGAGGTGGTGGTTCAGCGCGGTGATGTAGAGCCCGCTGCGCAGCGCCGCCCAGTACACCTCGTAGTTGCGCAGCCCGTTCTCGGCGAGCAGGGCCACGGTGTCGCCCGGCCGGAGCCCGTGCTCGTGCAGCAGCCGGGACAGCCGCACCGAGCTGTCCTCGAGCTCGGCGTAGGTCAGCTGCTCGCCGCTGTCCGCCATGACGACCGCTGCCCGATCCGGCGTGGTGGTCACAAAGGCGCCTGGGTACACGGGGTCCTCCTCGGTCGGCACGTGTCCGGACCTGCCGATTCCTGCACCGCCCCCGGTGCCGGCTGGCGCCCGCCCCGGGCTGTCCTCAGCGCGGGGGCAGCACCTTGCGGTCCTGGAGCACCCGGATCCAGTGCCGGAAGGACTCCTCGGTGTCCATCACCTCGCAGAAGCCGTGCTGCTTGATCTTCACCGTGCTGACAAAGGCCAGCGGCGGCGCGTCGGCGCCGTACAGGAAGCAGAAGTCGGCGTAGTGGTGCGACTCCCCGAGCAGGTCCGGCATGCTGATGTTGCGGAGGCCGTACCGGGCGACGACGCGGTCCCACACGTCCGCCTTCGACGGCAGGAACTCCGCCATGCGGAGCGGCTCGTCGGGCCCGACCTCGACCCCGAGCTCCTCGGCCAGTGCCGGCCAGAGGTCGTGCCACTCGAAGACCTCGCCGTTGGTGAGGTTGTAGTGCTGCTTGTCCGCTCTCGGCTCGGTGGCTGCCCAGCGGATCGCGTTGGCGACGATGCGGGTGTCCACCGCCTCCCAGACGAACGGCGCCCCACCCGGGAAGGAGAACGGCCGGCCCTCCTCCCGGCAGATCGCGGCGTACGCCCCGATCACCGGTGGCAGGTTCATCACCACGCCGTAGTTGGGCCCGACGATCAGCTGCGGCCGGAAGATCGTGTAGCGCAGGCCCCGCTCGGCGGCCTTCTGCGTGAGGTAGTCCTCCTGGAGCCAGTAGAAGTTGGCGTGGTCGTCGCGGGCGTACCGCTCGCGGGCCGGCACCCGCATCGGGTGCACGTGGATGCCGTACGCCTTGGTGCCCTGGAGCAGGGTCACGTGCTCCAGGGCGTCGTCGCCGGACAGCGGCTCGACGAGGTTGCGCAGCATCTCGAGGTTCGTCTGCATCTGGTCCTGCTCGGTCCAGCCGGCGATCAGGCCGGGCTTCTCGAAGACCGCCGTGTAGACGAGATGAGTGACGTCGGAGATGCCGCTGAAGGCCTCCTTGCAGGCCCCGGCGTCCTGCAGGTCAACCGCGAGGTGCCGGAAGGGCCTGTCGCTGAACACCTCTGGCCGGCGCCGCGACACCGCGATGACGTCCCACCCGTCGTCGAGGAAGCGGTCCACGGTGGCGGCGCCGAC
This sequence comes from Mycobacteriales bacterium, assembly GCA_035714445.1. Classification (GTDB taxonomy): domain Bacteria; phylum Actinomycetota; class Actinomycetes; order Mycobacteriales; family SCTD01; genus DASTLY01. The sequence goes on along the minus strand of DASTLY010000083.1, from coordinate 11,411 downwards.
CAGTCCGCTGGCTCCGGCGACCAGGACGGTGTTCGACATGGGGCGAGCTCCCGGGACGCAGGGGGTGAACTGGTGTTCGAGGGACTGTGACTCGCATCACCCTGACCGACGCCCCTCGGCACTGTCAAGACGCGACCTCCTCCGGCAGTCACAGGCGACCCACAGGGCACACCCAGGGTCGGCCGCGAGGGTGGAACGCACCGAGACGAGGGAGACACCATGGAGCGCGACCAGCCGGGCGGCCACGAGGACCGGACCACGCTGACCTACCAGGGGCGTCGGCTGCCCAGGCCGGCGGAGGAGCTCGTCGACCAGGGCCTCGGCTTCGACATCGCCACCCTGGTCAGCCGTCGCCAGGCGTTGCGGGTCTTCGGCATCGGCGCAGCGGCGTTCGGCCTGGCCGCCTGCAGCGGCGGTTCGGGCAGCACGACGTCGAGCCCGGCGAGCGCCGGCGCAGCGACGACGGCCGCGGCCGCGTCCGCCGAGATCCCGGACGAGACGGCGGGCCCCTTTCCGGGCGATGGCTCCAACGGCGCGAACGTGCTCACCGACAGCGGTGTGGTCCGCAGCGACATCCGCTCCAGCTTCGGCACCGGCAGCGCCACCGCCGAGGGCGTCCCGATGACCCTCGAGCTCACCGTCACCGACCTCGCCAACGGCGGCACGCCGTTCGCCGGGGTCGCCGTCTACGTCTGGCACTGCGACCGCGAGGGCCGGTACTCGCTGTACTCCGACGGCGTCGCCCAGGAGAACTACCTGCGCGGCGTCCAGATCGCCGACGCCGCCGGCAAGGTCACCTTCACCAGCATCTTCCCCGCCTGCTACACCGGGCGCTGGCCGCACATCCACTTCGAGGTCTACCCCGACCAGGCCGGCATCACGAACTCCAGCAACGCCATCGCCACCTCGCAGGTCGCGCTGCCCCAGGCCCCCTGCGACGCGGTGTACGCCACGACCGGCTACGAGTCCTCCGTGCGCACCCTGGCACGGGTCAGCCTGGACAGCGACGGCGTCTTCGGCGAGGACCGGGCGGCCCTGCAGCTCGCCGCCGTCAGCGGCAGTGTCGGCAGCGGCTACACCGCCGCCCTCACCGTCGGCGTCGACACGACCACCACACCCACCCGCGGCCGGTTCGGCGGCGGCCGCGGCGGCCCGCGGCCCGGTGCCTGACGGGTCAGCCCTGCCGTCGGCGCGGATCCCCTCTCCCACCGACCCGGTCGTAGGACCCGGCCGTAGGGACGTGGCACGGCAGTCCCGCGTGTCCGGCCAGCGGGACGCGTTGCGACCGGCCCGCGGTGGTAGGTGTGAGCACGCGACCGGGCCGAGCACAGGAGCAGCCGATGAACCTCGAGAAGGTGGTGTTCGGGTTCTTCGTCATGCTCGCCGCCACCCTCAACTTCGGCTTCTTCATCGGTGACCTGTCCGACCCGACCGTGCACAACGTGTACGAGCTGTTCGCGGCCGTCGTGGTCAACCTCGTCGCCACGGTCCTCAAGTTCGGCGACCGCACGCAGATCGGCGCCGTGCACCTGGCCACCAGCCTGGTCGCCGACCTGCAGCTCATCGCCGCGGCGGTCACCTGGGCCTACGCCTCCCACGTCGCGGGCGACGGCCTGAGCCCGGCGGAGACCGCCAGCGTGGTGTCGCTGTCGGGCGGCGCGCTGCTGGCCAACATCGTGTCGGTCATGCTGCTGGTCGTCGAGACCGTCTCCTACAAGCGCAACTGACGACCCGGTGAGCCTGCGACCGCCCCGGCTGCGCGCCGGGCATCCCGTCTCCGGCAAGCGCCCCGGGCCGGCCCGCGGCGGGTCGGCCCCCCTGACACCGTCGGCCGCGGTCGTCCCGGACGTCCAGGCCTCGGCCGCGATCTTCCTGATCATGCGGCGGATGCGGGCGCCGCTGATCATCCTCGTGCTGATCCTGGCCGTCAGCGTGCTCGGGCTGACGCTCATCCCGGGCCAGGCAGCCGACGGCTCGCCCTCGCGGATGACCATCTTCGACGCGTTCTACTTCATGAGCTACACCGCCACGACCATCGGCTTCGGGGAGCTGCCGGAGCCGTTCACCGACGCGCAGCGGCTCTGGGTCCTGGTGTCGATCTACCTCACGGTGGTCGGCTGGGCGTACGCGATCGGCGCCCTGCTGACGCTCATGCAGGACCGCGCGTTCCGGCAGGCCCTGGCGCTGCAGCACTTCCAGCGCAAGGTGGCCCGCCTGCACGAGCCGTTCCTGCTGTTCGCCGGCTACGGCCAGACCGGGGAGCTGCTCGGGCGGGCCCTGGACGGGCTGGGCCGGCGCTTCGTGGTCCTGGACCGGGAGGAGGCGCGCATCGACGCGCTCGAGCTGGCGTCCTACCACGGTGATGTCCCCGCCCTCGCCGCCGATGCGCGCAACCCGCAGCACCTGGCCTCGGCCGGTCTGGGCAACCCCTACTGCGAAGGCGTCCTGGCGCTGACCGACGACGACGAGGCCAACCTGGCGGTCACCATGACCACCGCACTGCTGCGACCGGACCTGGCTGTCGTCGCACGGACCGTCTCGCCGCAGATCGCCCAGCGGATGCGCGCCTTCGGGACGCCGTCGGTGGTGAACCCGTTCGACCGGTTCGGCGACCACCTGGGGCTGGCCCTGCGCGCTCCTGCCTCCTTCCAGCTCCTGTCGTGGCTGGAGGCCGGCCCGGACGCCGCACTCCCGCCCCGGGGAGCGGCCCCGCGCGTCGGCCGCTGGGTCGTGTGCGGCTACGGGCGCTTCGGACGCGAGCTCACGGCCGACCTGCGCGCCGAGGGCCTCGACGTCACTGTCATCGAGTCCGTGCACCTGTCGGACGGCGAGAACACGCTGATCGGCACCAGCGGCGCGGTCGACGCCGACGTGGACGACGACGAGATCCTCATCGGCGACGGGTCCGAGCCGGCAGTGATGGCGCGGGCAGACCTGGAGCACGCCGTCGGGCTGGTGGCGGGCACCGACAACGACACTACCAACCTCTCCCTGGTCGCCGCTGCCCGCCGGGTCAACCCGAAGCTGTTCGTGACGGCCCGCCAGAACCGGCCCGCGAACGCACCGCTGTTCGCGGCCATGCGCCTCGACGCCCTGCTGGTGCCTGCCGAGGTGGTGGCGCACGAGATCTACGCGCAGCTCAGCACGCCGCTGCTGTGGCGGTTCCTGGTCGAGATGCCCGCCCAGGGCGACGACTGGGCGGCCGGGGTGATCGAGCGGCTCACCGACGCGTGCGGACACCGGCTGCCGGCGATCTGGAAGCTGCGGCTCACGCCGCAGGAGGCGCCCGCCCTGCAGCGCTGGTTGGCGGCGGGTCGGGTTCAGCTCGCCGACCTGCTGCGCGACCCCGAGGACCGCGACCAGCGCCTGCCCGGCGTGCCGCTGCTCGTCCTGCGGTCCGGGGAGTCCCTGCTGGCGCCGGCCCCGGACCACGTCCTCGCTGCCGGCGACGAGCTGCTCATGGCCGGCACGCGGGAGGCCCGCCGGTCGCAGGCCGCCGCACAGGTGATCGACGGCCTGGCTCAGTACGTCGTGACCGGCAGGCGCCAGCCCTCCAGCTGGGTCTGGCGGCGCCTCGGCAGCGGCCGCGCCGCCTGATCCCGGTAGGCCCGGCCGGGTCAGCTCCTGAAGAACGTCAGCAGGTTTCCGTCGAGGTCAAGGGTCGCGAACTCCCGGGTGCCGTAGTCGGTGTCCGCCGGTCCCTGCGCGCTGGTCGGGTGCAGCACCTCCGTCGCGGCCAGCTCGGCGTACAGGCCGTCGACGTCGTCCACGGCGACCCGGCAGCTGGCCGTGCCGGCCAGGAACGTCTCGGCGCCGGTGCACACCGGGTTCGCCGCGAGCTCGGCCGCCGGCCGCAGAGGCCAGCCGGCATCGCCCGCCAGCCACAGGTGCAGCTCGGCCTCGTCCCGTACGACGATGGCGAAGCCGTCCTCCTGGTGCCGGACCGCGAACCCGAAGCGCTCGGTGTAGCAGCGCACCGCCGCAGTCATCTCGCGCACCGGCAGCGCCGGGACCGTACGGGTCAGCCGCATGGCCCGACCGTAGACCCGGTGCGGGCGGACGGCAGTGTGGCCGACGCGCTGCGCCGGACCCGCACCTGCAACAGACTGGCAGGTGCTGCGAACAGGCACTAGCGTCGGCCCGTGACTTTGCCCCGTACCCGCCCCGTCATGGCCGCCCTCGCCCTTCTCACGTTCGCCGCCGCCGGCTGCGGCGGGGACGACGGCAGCGACACCGCCGCCTCCGCCACCCCGTCCGCACCCGCTGCCGGCGCGACGGGCGGCCCCGCCGCGGGCGGGCGCCTCAGCATCGTGACCACCGTCGCGCCGATCACCTCCATCGCGTCGAACATCGTCGGCGACCGCGCGGACATCGTCGGCGTGGTCCCGGAGGGGACCAACAGCCACACGTTCGAGCCGCCGCCGCAGATCGCCAAGGCCCTCGAGCGGGCCGACGTGGTGCTGGTGAACGGGCTCCAGCTGGAGGAGCCCACCTTCGAGCTGGCCGAGGAGAACGCCAAGCCCGGGTCCGAGATCATCAAGATCGGCGAGCAGACGCTGCCCGAGTCGGACTACATCTACGACTTCTCCTTCCCGAAGGAGGAGGGCAAGCCCAACCCGCACCTGTGGACCGACCCGCTGTTCGCGATCAAGTACGCGCAGGAGATCAACAAGGTGATGGTGCGGCGCGACCCGGCCAACGCGAGCTACTACACCGGCAACCTCACCGCGTTCACCGCGAAAGCGACGGCACTGTCGGACGCGCTCAAGGCCGACCAGGCCACGATCCCCGGCGGCAAGAAGGAGCTGCTGACCTACCACGACGCGTACGCGTACTTCGCCCGGGACTACGGCTGGAACGTCATCGGGGCGATCCAGCCCTCGAACTTCGAGGACCCGCAGCCCAGGGAGATCGCCCGCCTGGTCGACCAGATCAAGCAGCAGAAGGTGCCGGTCATCTTCGGCTCGGAGGTCTTCCCCTCCAAGGTCCTCAAGCAGATCGCGGACGAGACCGGCGCCCGGTACGAGGACACGCTGCGCGACGACGACCTGCCGGGCGAGCCCGGCGACCCGGAGCACTCCTGGCTGGGCCTGATGCGCTACGACTACCGGACGATGGTCACCGGGCTGGGCGGGACCGCCACCGCGCTCGACGCGCTGGACGTCCGCGACGTCGCTCCCGACACCGCCGAATATCCGCAGTGAGCCGAACGCCCGCGGCCGGCCTGCCGTCCCCGATCAGCCTGGTCGCGCTGGACCGGGTCAGCTTCGGCTACGCCGCGGCGCCGGTGCTCCAGGACGTCACTCACAGCATCGAGCCGGGCGCGTTCACCGGCGTCGTCGGCCCGTCGGGGTCGGGCAAGACCAGCTTCCTGCGGCTGCTGCTGGGCAGCGTCCGGCCGCAGCACGGCACCGTCACCCGGGCGCCCGGGACCGCGGTCAGCTACGTCCCGCAGCTCGAGACGGTCGACTGGAACTTTCCGGTGACCGTCGCCGAGTGCGTCCTCATGTCCCGCCGGTCCGGGCGGCTGCTCCCCCGGCCGACCCGTGCCGAGCGCGAGGAGGTCGCCCGGGTCCTGTCGCGGCTCGGCATCGAGGAGCTCGGCAACCGGCACATCCGGGAGCTGTCGGGTGGGCAGCAGCAGCGGATGTTCCTGGCCCGCGCGCTGCTGCGCCGGCCCGCGCTGCTGCTGCTCGACGAGCCGACCTCCGGGGTCGACGTCGCCACCCGGCACGAGGTCCTGCACCTGCTCGACGAGCTCAACCGGGACGGCCTGGCGATCGTGCTCACCACCCATGACCTCAACGGCATGGCGGCGCACCTGCCGCACCTGATCGCCCTGCAGCGCCGGATCATCGCGCGCGGGGCGCCCGCCGACGTCATCGTCCCGGACGTGCTGGAACGCGTGTTCGGCGCCCGGATGGAGGTCCTGCAGCACCTGGGCATGCCGGTGGTCGTCGACGTCGGCGCGCCCGCCCGGCTGCGTCCGGTGGCCGGCTGATGGCCGACCTGTGGCAGGCCTTCCTGGACCCCTTCGGCTACCAGTTCTTCGTCAAGGGCCTGGCCGCCGCCGTGCTGGCCGGCGCCCTGTGCGGGCTCATCGGGGTCTTCATCACGCTGCGGGGCATGAGCTACATCGGCCACGGCCTGTCCCACGCGATCTTCGGCGGCTACGCGGCCGCGCCGCTGCTCGGGGTCCCGATCGTGCTGGGGGCGGGGCTGTGGGGGCTGGCTTCGGCGCTGGCCATCAACGCCGTGACCCGCAGCCGCCGGATCGGGGCGGACGCCGCGATCGGCGTCGTCACGACGGCCTCGTTCGCCCTCGGCGTGGCCCTGCTGACCCGGTTCGGCACCAAGGGACCGGCCTTCGACAGCCTGCTGTTCGGCAGCATCAACGGTGTCGCCCGGGGTGACCTGCTGCTGCTCGGCGCGGCCCTGCTGCTGGCCGCGGGGGTGTTCACCGTGTTCTACCGGCAGTTCCTGTTCTCCACCTTCGACCCGCAGGTGGCCAACGTCTCCGGGGTGAGCGTGGCCGCCATGGACGCGCTGCTCATGCTGGTCCTGTCGCTGTCCATCCTGGCGACCCTGAGCATCATCGGGGTCACCCTCGTGGCCGCCACGCTGGTGATCCCGGCGGTGGTCGCGCGCATGCTCAGCGACTCGTTCAGCCGGATGCTGTGGATCTCGACCGCGCTCGGCACGGTCTGCGGCGCCGTGGGGATGTACGCCTCCTACCACCTGGAGATCCCCTCGGGAACGACCATCGTGCTCACCAACGCGACGGTGTTCCTGGTCGTGCTGGCCGCGACCGGCAGCCGCGGGCTTGGTCGTACGGCGGGGCTGGACCGGCACGAGGACGTCCCCGCACCGGCGCTCAGCAGCCGCTGACCTACGGCCGGCCGGCGTGCGGCACGTCGACCCGGACGGCGAGCAGCTGGGCCTCCCGGGCGGCGCTGCGGGCGTGCTCGTCGAAGTCGGGTGCGGCGCACAGGAACAGGGTCCGGCCGTCCGAGCCGCCGAGCATGCAGGCGAAGACGCCGCCACCGGTGACCACCTCGTCGACGATCTCGCCACCCTCGCGGACCCGCACGACGCGCCCGTGCGCGGCGTCGGCCACCCACAGCAGGCCCTCGGCGTCGAGGCGGCAGCCGTCGGCGGCGACGACCAGCTCCGGCAGCGCCTCGGCGATCACGCTCGAGGCCGGCACCGGCCCGAACTGCGCCCACGCCCTGCGGCCGGACAGGCTGCCGTCGGCGGCCACGTCGAACGCCGTGACCCGGTTGCCGAACGTCTCGGCCACCAGCAGGGTGCCTTCGTCGGTCAGCACGCTGCCGTTCGGGAAGAGCAGGTCGTCCGCGACCGGCGTCACCGAGCCGTCCGGGTCCACGCGCAGCAGGACCGCAGGCCCGATCGACGCGCCCGCCATCAGGTCGAAGCCGAAGTTGCCGACGTAGGCCCGTCCCTCGCCGTCGACGACCATGTCGTTGGGGTGGCCGGAGACGTACGGGCGGAGGTCGGCGTGCACGGCCAGCGAGCCGTCCGCCTCGCGCCGCAGCAGCGTGGCGTCGCGCATCGACACGACCAGGAGCCGGCCGTCGGGCAGCCAGCCCAGGCCGGAGGGCTGCTGCGGCACCTGCGCCTCGACCCGCAGGTCGCCCCCGTCCTGCGCCGCCGAGACCACCTCGTGGGTGTAGAAGTCGGCGACCCAGATCCGGTCGTCGTGCCACCGCGGGCACTCCAGGTAGGACCGGCCGGACAGGACGGTGGTGATCTCGCGGCTCATGCCGTGTCCTCCTCGTCGCAGGTGCCGCGCACCCTAGGCCGCGTCCACCGCAGCCGCCGGGGCGACCCCTCAGCGCGCCGCCGAGCGGCTCGCGAGCCGGGCCTCGGCGAGCACGGGACCGAGCAGCAGCCAGGCGACGAGGGCCGCCGTCAGTCCCCACAGCCAGGCCGCCAGGTCGGCGGTGCGGCCGCCGTCGCCCACCGCGACGATTCCCGCGACGAGGAGGGTGCTGGCGACGGCCCAGCCGCGTACGGCCCGGTGCCACTGCTGCCACTCGTGGCGGACCCGCGCCGGTCCGGACTCCGGCACCCGGTCCGGTGCGGGTGCGCCGGCGAAGCGGTGCGCGACCCGGCGGTCGAGCGCGACGACGGTGCGGTGCCCGAACGCGACCGAGAAGCCGAGGTACGCCGCGGCAAGCCCGTGCGACGCGCCCGCCTGCGCGCCGGCCCGCAGGTCCAGGACCGCGGCGGCCAGCAGCACGAGGTCGATGAGCGGGACGGCGACCAGCAGAACGGTGCTCACCCGCTGCCAGCGCAGGCCGTACCGCGCCAGCAGGGCGGCGGCGAGGACCACCCAGAAGCCGACCTCGCAGGCCACGATCACTGCCACCATCTCCGAGCCCCGTTTCCATACGAACGTATTGACGAGGGCGACTGTACAGTCGTATGGGTGCAAGCGCCAGCAGCACCGCCACCCGGGGGCACTGCCGAACGGGTGGCCGCGGCTGCGGTGACCGTGGTCGCGCGCGACGGCTTCGACGTGCTCAGCGTGCGCACGGTGGCCCGGGAGGCCGGCCTGTCCGGCGGCGCCGTGCAGTACCACTACGCGACGCGCACACAGCTGCTGCTGGCCGCCTACGCGCACACCGTGCGGAGCATCACCGACCGGCTTGTGGGCGCCGACCTCACCGGGCCCCTGGACGTCGTCCTCGGCCGGCTGGGGCGCGAGGCCCTTCCCCTGGACCCGCAGCGCCACCGGGAGTGCGTCGTGTGGGCTGCGCTCAGCTCCGCAGCCGCGGCCCACCCGGAGCTGGCCGCCGAGCACGCCCTGGCACTGCACGACCTGACCGCCACCCTGTCCGCCGCCATCGCCGCTGCGATCGGGAGCGGCGACCTGCCCGGCGACGTGGACCCCGGGTCCGCCGCCGCCGTGCTGGTCGCCGTCCTCGACGGGCTCACCCTGCACGGCATTACCGGCAGCCGGACGCCCGCCGAGGTCAGCGCCAGTCTGGACACCGCCATCCGCCTGGTCCTGCGCCGGCCCTGACGGACGGGAGCGCGGGTTCACCGGCCGTTCAGGTGCCGGACGCGCTGTGGCGCCCTGGGGTTCCGGTGGGCTCGATGGGGTGACCGCGCCCGCCCGCCCGGCCCACGCCACGTCCCCAGGAGCCCGATGACCCGCCTGCCCGTCGCCCGCACGACCGCCGTCGCCCTCGCCTTCGGCACCACCCTCGCTGTGGGCGCGCCGGCCCTGCTGGCGGGCGGCCCGGCCCGGGCGGCGGCACCCGCTGCTGCTGCCGCCGCCGCCAAGGCCCCGGCCCTGTCGCCGCTGGTCTTCGGCCACCGCGGGGCGTCGGGCTACCGGCCCGAGCACACCCTCGCCAGCTACGACCTGGCCGTGCGGATGGGCGCCGACGTGATCGAGCCGGACCTCGTCTCGACCAAGGACCACGTCCTGGTCGTCCGGCACGAGAACGAGATCGGCACCACCACCGATGTGGCCGACCACCCCGAGTTCGCGGACCGGCGGGTCACCAAGGTGGTCGACGACGTCGAGATCACCGGCTGGTTCACCGAGGACTTCACGCTGGCGGAGCTGCGGACGCTGCGAGCGGTGGAGCGGCTGCCCGACGTGCGGCAGGAGAACACGATCTACAACGGCCGCTACCAGGTCCCGACGCTGCAGGAGGTTCTCCAGCTGGCCGCCAAGGCGAGCAGGACCACGGGCCGCACCATCGGCGTCGCGCCGGAGACCAAGCACCCCACCTACTTCGATGCCGCAGGGCTGTCGCTGGAGGAGCCGCTGCTGGCCGCGCTGACCGCCGCGGGGCTCAACCGCCCGGGCGCCTCGGTCTACGTGCAGTCCTTCGAGGAGGCGAACCTGCGTGACCTGCGCAGGTTGGGCCTGCGTACGCCGGTCGTGCAGCTCACCGGGGCCGGCACCACCTCCCGCCCGTACGACCACGTCGCGTCGGGCGACCCGCAGACGTACGCCCAGATGACGACGTTCGCGGGGCTGCGCGACGTCGCGACGTACGCGACCGTCCTCGGCCCCGACAAGACGCAGGTCGTGCCCCGCGACGCGGGCGGCGCCTCGCTGCCCGCGACCCGGCTGGTCTCCGACGCGCACCGCGCCGGCCTGCTCGTGGTGCCCTACACCTACCGGGCGGAGAACGCCTTCCTGCCGCTGGAGCACCGGAGCAGCACCGACGCGACCGCGTTCGGTGACCTGTTCGGTGAGCTGCAGGACGCCTTTGCCGCGGGCGTCGACGGGGTCTTCTCCGACCACCCCGACATCGCCTTCGCCGCCCGCGAGGACCTGTACGGCTTCCCCGCCGGCGTCAACCACCCGCAGGCCGCCGTCACGCAGCCGGAGGACGCGAAGCTGGCCGGGACGGCCCGCGCGCTGACGGCCTCCTGACACATAGCAACCTGCGCAAAGGCGTCATTATTGCCTCTGGTGAAGCATTCACGCGCTCGGCATAGTCCGATGCTCGACGACCGCAACCGGCGGATCACAGTGAGTGGCGCCGGGCCTGGACCGGGAAGCCGAGCACTGGCAGGGTCTCGCCCACATCTCGGCGCCGGGCAGGTCAGCCGTTCCGTCGTCTGACCACCCAGCCCTAAACCCCTGGAGCGAGCCACCCGACCCACACCCTCATGGCGCTGTACGCGCAGCCGCAGGACGCCGCAGCGTTCGACCGGCACTACGAGGCGACGCACATCAAGCTGGGTCTCGCCATGCCCGGTCTGCGCTCGTTCTCGGGTACGCACCCGGCAACGGGTCCGGACGGCACTCCGGCTGCCTACCACTTCATCGCAGTCCTCACCTTCGACGACCAGCAGTCGCTCGAGGCGGCGGCGGCCAGCCCGGAGGGGCAGGCTGCAGTGGCCGACTTCGCGAACTTCGCTGGCGCCGGCGTAACGCTCCTCATAGGTCCGACCACGCAGTACCTGTAGCCGGCCGATCATCGACCTCGCCGCGGGGAGTCGCTGCCACCGTGCGTGAGGACGGCGCGGCCTTCGCGCCGGTGACCGGGTACCGGCGATGCCGGTCGTCGGCGTCACGAGGTCGTCTATGTCGACCCCGGGTTGGCGCCTCACGCTGACCACGCACCCGGGCGTAACGCCCCCGCTGCACTATCTGACGGCTCACTTCACGCTGCACCGCGGAGCCCGGCTGCTCACCGGGGGGAGACGTGGCTCGTGCACGGCCTCGCCAGCGGCTGGGCACCGCGCCTGCCTGCCTGCCTGCCTGCCATTTCCACTGGCCTCGGCCGCGGTGGACGACCGCGAGGACGCGCGCGCCGTCGCTCGTGCGCCCGGCGCGCACGAGGTCCTGCCAGCCGGCGGCCTGCTGGACCCCGCCTGCGAGGCTTACCGGCGGTACGGCGCGTGCTCGTCCGGGC
>DASTLY010000082.1:0-9088 GCA_035714445.1 Mycobacteriales bacterium | reverse complement strand
ACCCGAACCGCTTCAAGTTCGACGCCCAGGACTTCTACCTGAAGAGCCCGCGCGAGATGCGCGACCTGTGGAGCGAGTTCCCGGAGGCGTGCGACAACACGCTGCTCATCGCCGAGCGGTGCGAGACCTCGTTCACCGAGGGCGCCGACCTCATGCCCAGGGTCCCGGTGCCGGAGGGCTACACCGAGGACACCTGGCTGCGCGAGCAGGTGCACGCCGGGCTGCGCGACCGGTTCGCGGGCCAGGTGCCCGAGGGCCACACGGTGCAGGCCGACTACGAGGTCGACGTCATCCTCGCGATGGGGTTCCCGGGCTACTTCCTCGTCACCGCCGACCTGTGCCGCTACGCCAAGAGCGTCGGCATCCGGGTCGGCCCGGGCCGCGGCTCGGCGGCCGGGTCGCTGGTCGCCTACGCGCTCGGCATCACCGAGCTCGACCCGATCGAGCACAAGCTGCTGTTCGAGCGCTTCCTCAACCCCGAGCGCATCTCGATGCCCGACATCGACCTCGACTTCGACGAGCGCCGGCGCGGCGACATGATCCGCTACGCCACCGAGAAGTACGGCGAGGAGCGGGTCTCGCAGATCATCACGTACGGCACGATCAAGGCCAAGCAGGCCGTCAAGGACTCCGCGCGGGTGCTCGGCTACCCGTTCGCGACCGGCGACAAGATCACCAAGGCGATGCCGCCCGCGGTGATGGGCAAGGACATCCCGCTCAAGGGGATCTTCGACCCCGCCCACAAGCGCTACGGCGAGGCGGGCGAGTTCCGGGCGCTCTATGAGAGCGACGCCGACACCAAGGCCGTGGTCGACACCGCGCTCGGTCTCGAGGGGCTCAAGCGGCAGTGGGGGGTGCACGCCGCGGGGGTGATCCTGTGTCGCGAGCCGCTGCTCGACGTGATCCCGATCCAGCGGCGCGAGCAGGACGGGGCGATCATCACCCAGTTCGACATGGGTGCCTGCGAGACGCTCGGCCTGCTGAAGATGGACTTCCTGGGCCTGCGCAACCTCACCGTCCTCGACGACTGCCTCAAGCACATCGCCGCCAACAGGGGCGAGACGGTGGTGCTCGAGCAGCTCGACGTCATGACCCCCGACCCGGCGACCTACGAGCTGCTCTCCCGCGGGGACACCCTGGGCGTGTTCCAGCTCGACGGCGGACCGATGCGGGCGCTGCTGCGCTCCATGCAGCCGGACACCTTCGAGACGATCTCCGCGGTCCTGGCGCTCTACCGGCCCGGCCCGATGGGCGCCAACGCGCACAACGACTATGCCGACCGCAAGACCGGGCGCAAGCCCATCGTGGCGATCCACCCGGAGCTCGCCGAGCCCCTCGAGGACATCCTGGGCGACACCTACGGGCTGATCGTCTACCAGGAGCAGGTCATGGCGATCGCGCAGAAGCTGGCGGGCTACACGCTCGGTGCCGCTGACCTGCTGCGCCGGGCCATGGGCAAGAAGAAGAAGGAGATCCTCGACAAGGAGTACATCCCGTTCTCGGACGGGATGAAGGCCAACGGCTACTCAGCGGCGGCGATCAAGACCCTCTGGGACATCCTGGTCCCGTTCTCGGACTACGCGTTCAACCGGGCGCACACCGCCGGCTACGGGCTGGTCAGCTTCTGGACGGCCTACCTCAAGGCCAACTACCCGGCGGAGTACATGGCGGCGCTGCTCACCAGCGTCCGGGACGACAAGGACAAGAGCGCGCTCTACCTGGCCGAGTGCCGCCGGATGGGGATCAAGGTGCTGCCGCCCGACGTCAACGACTCCGACGGCGACTTCACCCCGCGGGGCACCGACATCCGCTTCGGCCTCGAGGCGATCCGCAACGTCGGGGCCAACGTGGTGTCCTCCATCGTGCGGACCCGCCAGGAGAAGGGCCGCTACGCCGACTTCCCCGACTTCCTGCGCAAGGTCGAGGCGCTGGCGTGCAACAAGAAGACGGTGGAGTCGCTGGTCAAGGCGGGCGCCTTCGACTCGCTCGGCCACACCCGCAAGGGGCTGCAGGCGGTGCACGCCGAGGCCATCGAGGTGTGCATGGGCACCAAGCGGCGCGAGGCGGAGGGGCAGTTCGACCTGTTCGGCGGCTATGGCGATGAGCCCGGCGGCGGCGACGTCGAGGACGTCGGCGGCGTGTTCGACGTCCACATCCCGGTCGGCGAGTGGGACAAGGCCCTGCTGCTCGCGCACGAGCGGGAGATGCTCGGGCTGTACGTGTCCGACCACCCCCTGCTCGGGGTGGAGCACGTGATCGCCGGCGCCGTCGACTGCCCGGTGTCGGCGGTCGCCGACCGGGACGACGGCTCGCCGGTGCTGGTCGGCGGGATCCTGTCCAGCGTCGTGCGCAAGGTCACCAAGAAGGGCGACGCCTGGGCGCTGGTCACGCTGGAGGACCTCGAGGGCGCCGTCGAGGTGATGTTCTTCCCGCAGACCTACCAGTCGGCCGCCGTCCAGCTCATCGAGGACGCCGTGGTGCTGGTGCGCGGCCGGGTCGACAAGCGCGAGGACACCGCCAAGATCGTCGCGAGCGAGGTGATCGTCCCCGACCTGTCCATCGGCCCCCGCGGGCCGGTGGTGGTGAGCATGGCCACGGCGCGCTGCACGCCGCCGGTGGTCGAGCGGTTCAAGGAGGTGCTGAGCGCGCACCCGGGCACCACCGAGGTGCACCTGCAGCTGGTCAACGGTGGCCGGACGACCGTCGTCAAGCTCGACGACCGGCTCCGGGTCAGCGCGGGCAGCGGCCTGTTCGCCGACCTCAAGGCGCTGCTCGGCGTCGGCTGCCTGCCGGTGAGCGGCTGATGACCGACGGGATGTCCACGGTCCGGCTGTGCGCCGGCACCCTGGAGGTGGAGCACCCCGACCAGGTGCTGCTCGACCACCTCGACACCCGCAACAGCTGGAGCTACCCGGCGTACGACCGGCTGGTGACCAACGGCAGCGCGGTGCTCGTGGACGGCGACCTGCTGGCTCCCAACCTGATCGGGGCCGAGGTCGACCGGGGCCGCTTCCTGCTGCTGCGCGAGCTCATGCCGCGGGTCGCCGGCGTCGCCGACCTCCCGCCGGTCGGGCTCGAGGACGCCGACGACGACGTCGTCGACCAGGTCGCCGCGCTGTTCGCGGTGCTGGACGAGGCGCCGTACGCCGGCCGGGGGGTGCGCGGCACCATCGTGTCGAAGGTGCTGCACCGCAAGCGGCCCGACCTCGTGCCGCTCTACGACAGCCGGATCTTCGAGAGCTACACGGCGCCGGGGGCGATCGAGCGCTCCGCGCACCGGACCTGGCGGCAGTCCATGACCCTGCTCCTGCGGCAGATGCGGGCCGACCTGCAGGCGGAGGCCGCGGCGTTCGACGCGCTGGTGGCGCTCGCGGAGGGGGCCGGCGCGCCGCTCACCCGGCTGCGCATCCTCGACATCCTCATCTGGCGGACCGCGGAGGCCTGGCACTGACGCCCTGGCCGGAGCCCCGGACCGACACCCGGCGGGACGGGCCGTCGCTCGTCACCGCCGTCGCCGTGCCCGGCCTCGCGGTCGCCGCGCTCGGCGTGCCCGTCGGCCTGCTCTGGTCGCTGCTCGCGCCGCGTCCCGACCTCGTCCGTACCGCGGAGGGGGTCGACTACGCCAACAGCGAGACCAAGGACTTCATCGCTGCCGACGCCATCCTGTTCCTGCTGTGCCTTGCGGCCGGTCTCCTGGTCGGGCTGGTCGTGTGGCGGTGGGCCTCCGCCGGGGGGCTGCGCACCCTGCTGGCGCTCGTGGGCGGTTCGGGCGTCGGGGCCGTCGTCGCCTGGCAGGTCGGGCTGACCGACCCGTCTCGCGCCGCGGTCCTGGCCGCCGCGCGGGCCGGCCGGCTGGCCGCCCGCTACGACCTGCCGCTGGAGCTGCACGCCCACAGCGTGCTGCTGGCGTGGCCCGGCGCCGCGGCCCTGGTCTGGGCGGTCCAGCTCGTGCGCACCCCCGCCGTCGACCCGGAGGTGCCCCCGGTCAGTTCGGGCTGACCGGCCCGCGGGTCAGCAGCGGCGACGGCACCGCGCGCAGCACCTCGAGCAGCACCGTCTCGCGCTTGAGCAGGTGCAGCTCGGCACGCAGCCGGGCGCGTCCGTCCGGCTCGGCGAGCAGCGCCTGCCGCTCGTCGAGGTCCAGGCTGACGGTGGCCGCGACCAGGTGGCTGAGCACCAGGGGGTCGTCGGGGAGCTCGGGCAGCTGCACCTCGCCGGCGCCGGCGCTCGCCAGCGCGCCGGCGTACGCCGCCAGCGCCGCGCGCACCGGCGGGGCGAGCACGGCAGCCTCGGAGGCGTCGCCGAGCTCGTCCGGCAGCCAGGTGACCTCGCCGACCAGGTAGGACCGGTCGCGCACCAGCCCGTCCAGGGCGAAGCGGTCGGCGCCCACGGTGACCAGCTCGTAGGTCCCGTCGGCGAGGGAGTCCACCCGCCGTACGACCGCGGTGCAGCCCACCGCGTGCAGGGCCGTCACGCCGTCCTCCCCGACCTCGCGGCCCTCGCGGATGGCGACGACCCCGAAGCGCCGCTCGCGCTCCGGCAGCTTCAGCAGGTCCGCGACGAGGTCGCGGTAGCGCGGCTCGAACACCCGCAACGGCAGCATCAGACCGGGGAACAGCACCGCGCCGAGCGGGAACAGGGGCAGCCGCTCGGACACCGCGCGAGCGTACGGCCGGCGGGCCCGGTACGCCGGTCGCAGCCGGTACGGGTGCCCGCGCGCGCCGCTAGTCTGGGCGCCCGTCCCCGCACAGCCAGGAGCGTTGCCGTGCTCACCCGCATCGACCTTCGCGGGCGCCGCGACGCCGACCTCCGCGCCGTGCTGCCGCGGGCCGCCGTGGACGTCGGCGACGCCGTCGAGCTCGTCCGGCCCATCGTCGACGACGTGCGGACCCGGGGCGCCGACGCCGTACGGGACGCCACCGAGCGCTTCGACGGCGTCCGGCTGACGCAGCTGCGGGTGCCGGCGGCTGAGCTGGCCCGGGCCCTGTCCGAGCTCGACCCCGCGGTCCGGGCCGCCCTCGAGGAGGCCGCCCGCCGGGCCCGCACCGTCAGCACGGCCCAGCTGCGCGCCGACGAGGTGGTGCAGGTCGTCCCCGGCGCCACCGTCACCGAGCGGTGGGTGCCCGTGGACCGGGTCGGGCTGTACGTGCCGGGCGGCCGGGTCGCCTATCCCAGCAGCGTGGTGATGAACGTCGTGCCCGCCCAGGTCGCGGGCGTGCGCAGCCTGGCGGTCGCCAGTCCGCCGCAGGGTAACGGGCTCCCGCACCCCGTGGTGATGGCGGCCTGCGCGCTGCTCGGCATCGACGAGGTCTGGGCGGTCGGCGGCGCGCAGGCCGTCGCGATGCTGGCGTACGGGATCGAGGGCTGCGCCCCGGTCGACGTGATCACCGGCCCGGGCAACGTCTACGTGGCCGCCGCGAAGCGGCTCGTGCAGGGTCGCTGCGCCATCGACTCCGAGGCCGGCCCGACCGAGATCGGCATCCTGGCCGACGCGGCGGCGGTGCCGGCCCACGTCGCCGCCGACCTGGTGGCGCAGGCCGAGCACGACCCGCAGGCCGCCTGCCTGCTGGTCACCGACAGCCCCGAGCTGGTGGACGCCGTCGACGTGGAGCTCGGCAAGCAGGTGCCGTCGACGCGGCACCGCGAGCGGGTCGAGACGGCGCTGGCCGACCAGAGCGCGCACGTGCTCGTCGAGGACCTCGACCACGGCCTGGCGGTGCTCGACGCCTGGGCGCCCGAGCACCTGGAGGTGCTGACCGCGGACGCGCCGGAGCGGGCCCGCCGGGTGCGCAACGCCGGCGCCGTCTTCGTCGGCGGCTGGACCCCGGTCAGCCTCGGTGACTACCTGGCCGGCTCCAACCACGTGCTGCCCACGGGCGGCACCGCGCGGTTCACTGCCGGCCTGTCAGCGCAGAGCTTCCTCAAGCGCATGTCCCTGGTGGAGTACTCCCGCGAGGCGCTGACCGAGGTGGCGCCGCTGGTGGCCGCGCTCGGCGGGGCAGAGGACCTGCTGGCCCACGTCGAGGCTGTGCAGGTCCGGGTGCGATGAGCGCGCTCGGTTCGCCGGCCGACCTGCCGGTCCGCGACGACCTTCGGGGCAAGCAGCCGTACGGCGCGCCGCAGCTGCCGCACGTGCGCGCGCAGCTCAACGTCAACGAGAACCCGTACGGCCCCTCGCCGGCGCTGGTCGCCGCGCTGGCGCGGGCGGTGGCCGAGGCCGCGCCGACGCTGCACCGCTATCCCGACCGCGAGGCCCTCGCCCTGCGCGGCGACCTCGCGGCCTACCTGTCCGCGCGCACCGGGGTCGCGCTCACGACCGGGCAGGTGTGGGCGGCCAACGGCTCCAACGAGGTGCTCCAGCAGGTGCTGCAGGCGTTCGGGGGGCCGGGCCGCACCGCGCTGGGCTTCGAGCCGTCGTACTCCATGCACCCGCTGCTGGCCGCCGGCACCGGCACCGGATGGGTGAGCGAGCGGCGGGAGGCCGACTTCACGCTGAGCGCGGAGGCCGCGGTCGAGGCGGTCGAGCGGCACCGCCCCGACGTGGTGTTCGTGACGACGCCCAACAACCCCACCGGAACGGCCACCCCGCTGGCGGTGGTCGAGGCGGTGTGCGGGTGCGCGCCGGGCATCGTTGTCGTGGACGAGGCGTACGCCGAGTTCGGGGCGTCGCCGAGCGCGGTCCGGCTGCTACGGCACTTCCCGCGGCTGCTGGTGAGCCGGACGATGAGCAAGGCGTTCGCGATGGCCGGCACCCGGCTGGGCTACCTCGCCGCGGGCCCCGCGGTCATCGACGCGCTGCGCCTGGTGCGCCTGCCCTACCACCTGTCCGCGCTCACCCAGGTCGCCGGCCGTACGGCGCTGGCCCACACCGACGAGCTGCTCGGCTCGGTGGCGGAGGTCCGGCGCCAGCGGGACCGGATGGTCGACGGGGTGGGGCGGCTCGGGCTGACGGTGGTGCCGACCGACGCGAACTTCCTGCTGTTCGGGCCGTTCGCCGACGCGCCGGCGGTGTGGCAGCAGCTGCTGGACCGGTGCGTGCTGGTCCGCGACGTCTCCGGCGGGCCGGGCCTGGCCGGCTGGCTGCGCGTCAACGCGGGCACCGAGGACGAGACGAGCCTGTTCCTCGAGGCGCTGGCGCAGGTCGTCGGCTAGCTTTCGGCCAGTGCCTTGAGCATCCGCTTGAGCGCGATCTGCCGGTAGGACCCGTCGAGCAGCTCGCGCACCTCCGCCCAGTCCGGGGGAGCGGCCGCCAGGTCCAGCGCGAGCCAGCCCCCGGGGCCGTAGTAGGGCGGCACGAGGATCCGCGGGTCCTGCAGCAGCGCGTCGCGGTCGGTCGGGTCGGGCTTGAACACCAGCACGTGCGGGTGGTCCTCGGTCACGCCGTACGCCGCGAAGACCTTGCCGGCGAAGAACGTCGGCCGGCCGTGGCTCTCCTTCTCGGCCGCCTCGGGGAAGGCGAGCGCGATCGGCCGCAGGGCGAGCAGCAGCGGGTCGTCCTCGGCGTACATCCGCGGGTGCGCCACGGCGGCGACGCTATCGACCCCGATAGCCTGTGGCTATGCCCCGCACCGCGCTCGTGGAGCGCACGACCAAGGAGAGCGACGTCCGCGTCGAGCTCGACCTCGACGGCACCGGGCAGGCCAGCAGCGACACCGGGGTCCCGTTCTTCGACCACATGGTCACCCAGCTCGGCAAGCACGGCGGCTTCGACCTGGCCGTGCGCACCCGCGGCGACCTCGAGGTCGACGCCCACCACACGGTGGAGGACACCAGCCTCGCCCTCGGGACCGCGCTGCGGGAGGCGCTCGGCGACAAGGCCGGCCTGCGCCGGTTCGGCGACGCGGTCGTCCCGCTCGACGAGTGCCTGGTGCAGGCGGCCGTCGACCTGTCGGGGCGGCCGTACCTGGTGCACGAGGAGCCGCAGCTGGTCGAGCTGATCGGCAGCTTCGACACCACGCTGGTCCGGCACATCTGGGAGTCGTTCGTGGCGACCGCCCAGATCGCCCTGCACGTACGCGTGCTGTCCGGGCGCAACGCCCACCACGTCGTCGAGGCGCAGTTCAAGGCGGTGGCGCGGGCGCTGCGCGACGCGGTGGCGCTCGACGCGACGGTCGTGGGCATCCCGAGCACGAAGGGGACTCTCTGATGGCCCGGGTCGTGGTGCTCGACTACGGCTCGGGCAACCTGCGCAGCGCCGAGCGCGCGCTGGCCCGCGCCGGCGCCGAGGTGGAGGTCACCGCCGACCTCGCCGCCGCCCGGCAGGCTCCCGGCCTGGTCGTGCCCGGCGTCGGGGCGTACGCCGCCTGCATGGCGGCGCTCGAGGCCGTCGGCGGCGACGACGTCGTCCGCGAGCGGCTGGCCGACGACCGGCCGGTCCTCGGCATCTGTGTGGGCATGCAGGTGATGTTCGAGCGCGGCACCGAGCACGGGGAGACGACCACCGGGATCGGCGTGCTGCCCGGCGAGGTGACGCGGCTGCAGGCCGACGTCGTCCCGCACATGGGCTGGAACACCGTGGCCCCGCCGGCCGGCTCGACGCTGTTCGACGGGATCGAGGGGGAGCGGTTCTACTTCGTGCACTCCTACGCCGCCCGCGACGTGCCGGACGCGCTGACCACGACGTCCGAGCACGGTGAGCCGTTCGCCGCGGCCGTCGAGCGCGGGCCGCTGTCCGCCACGCAGTTCCACCCGGAGAAGAGCGGCGACGCCGGCGCCCGGCTGCTGACCAACTGGCTCGGGTCGCTGTGACGCTGGAGCTGCTCCCCGCCGTCGACGTCGCCGACGGGCGGGCCGTCCGGCTGGTGCAGGGCGAGGCCGGCAGCGAGACGTCGTACGGCGACCCGCTGCAGGCGGCCCTGGAGTGGCAGCGGGGCGGGGCCCGGTGGGTGCACCTGGTCGACCTCGACGCCGCCTTCGGCCGCGGTTCCAACCGGGAGCAGCTGGCCGAGGTCGTGGCCGCCCTCGACGTGCAGGTCGAGCTCAGCGGCGGGATCCGCGACGACGCGTCGCTGCTGGCCGCGCTCGGGACCGGCTGCGCCCGGGTCAACCTGGGCACCGCGGCGCTGGAGTCGCCCGAGTGGTGCGCCCG
>DASTLY010000081.1:0-12041 GCA_035714445.1 Mycobacteriales bacterium | reverse complement strand
CGTGCCGGACGCCGGCACGGCAGGGCACGCGGGCGCGGGGACTACTTGGCGATGCCCAGCGCCGAGACGTCGGCGAGCGGGGCGACGTCCTTCCAGCTGGTGCCGTCGAAGCGCAGCATCTGGTAGCTCGTCACCAGCCGGCCGCCGGGGCCCGCGGTCAGCGTCGAGCCGGGCATGAGGACGTCGGTGGGCGCGGCCTTGATGGACAGCCACGCGGAGTTGATGGCGTCCGGGGTGACCTCACCGGTGCCGATGGCCTTGAGCGCGGCGACCAGCGCCTGTGCGGAGCCGTACCCGTTCGCCGTGATGGCCGAGTCGGGGTCGGCGCCCTCGCCGTACTTCGCGAGGGTCTCCCGGTAGGTCTTCATGCCGGCGTCGTCGGCCCACCGCGGGTCGGCCGGGTCCTTGAGCCACGCCGGGGTGTAGAAGCCGGTCGAGGCCTGCAGCCCGACCGGGCTCAGGACCTGCTTGATCGTGCCCGACGCGGAGTACAGGAAGACCTGCACGGGCCAGCCGATCTGGCGGATGTACTTGAGAGCGTTGACCTGGCCGGCGGTCCCCGGGTTCATGTAGAGGACGTTGACGCCGGCGGCCCTCAGCTGGTTGATCTGCGACGTCCAGTCGGCCAGCGAGGCCTCGACCTTCAGCCGGTTCGCGGCCGGGAAGACGGTCTCGGCCTGCGGGCCGAGGGCAGCGACGGTGCCGGCGATGTGGCTGTCCGCCAGGGTGTTGTTGAGCGAGATCAGACCGATCTTGGGGGAGGGGAAGTCGGCGGGGCGCTGCAGCACGTAGCTCGTCGTGTACTGCGCCTCCCACGTCAGGTCCGGCCACCACGCGTGGGTGTAGGGGAACTTCGTGGTCTGGCTGAACTCGGTGTTCCCGGCGAGCACGATCTGCGGGACCTTGCTCTCGTTCATGTACGGCTGGATCGCGACGTTGGTGCCGCCGAAGGACATGAACGCCGCGACCTTGTCCTGCTCCACGGACTTGCGGGCGTTGGCCGCCAGCCGCGAGGGGTCGTACGCGTCGTCGGCCGCCGTGTAGGTGATCTTGCGGCCGTTGACGCCACCCGCGGCGTTGACCGCCTGGAAGTACGCCCCCACGGCCTTGCTGCTGTTGGCGAACGCGGCGAACGGCCCGCTGAACGGGAAGCTGCCGCCGATCTTGATCTCGGTGGTCGTGACGCCCTGCGGAGGGGCGTCGCTGCTGCCGGCCGTGCTGCGGCCACCGCCCCCGCAGGCGCTGACGGTCAGCGCGAGCGCGGCACCGGCCGCGACGGCCAGGAGGCGGCGACGGCGTACCGGGCTGCGGCCGGGCGCCTTGGGCTGGGACGGGGTCATGACTGTGCCTCCTGTGCGAGGGACCTTCCGGGTCGACGTCGACCCAGGAGGCGGCGGATCGTGCGGGGGAGCCCGGCCAGGCCGGTGGGGAAGAAGTAGATGACGAGCAGCAGGGCGGCGGCGTACGCCACCTGCTGCCACTGACCGGCCTTCGCCGGGTCGACCCGGCCTGCGACGAGCTCGGGGACGAGCACGACGAAGGCCGCCCCGAGCAGCGCGCCGACAAAGGACCGGGTCCCGCCGACGACCGCGCCGGTGATCAGGGCGATCGAGAACAGGAACGTGTAGCTGTCCGGGGTGGACGTCCGGGCGCCGAGGTGGGCCAGGCCGCCGGCCAGGGCGGCCACGCCCGCGCTGACCGCGAACACCGCGACCGTCAGCCGGTTGGTCGGCACCGCGTGCGCGGCAGCCATCGCCCGGGAGCTCGCGGCGGCGTCGAGGGCGCGTCCCATCCGGCCGCGCAGCATGTTCGACAGCAGCCAGAACACCAGGGCGAGGATCGTGAGGTCGACCAGGAACAGCCACTGCGGCGAGGAGAACGGCAGCCCGGCCGGCGGCACCACCTCCGGCGTCGTCTTGCCAAAGGCGCCACCGGTCAGCGGGACCAGCCGGTTGAGCACGGGCGGCAGCACCAGCGCGATGGCCAGCGTCACCAGGCCGAGGTTGAGGCCGCCGAGCCGCAGCGCCGGCAGGCCGAGCACCGCGCCGACGGCCAGGCCGACCGCGAGCGAGCCCAGCACGGCCAGCGGCCAGGGGACGCCGTGGTCGCCGACCAGGATCGCCGTGGCGTACGCCCCCAGGCCGAACAGCGCGCCGTGCCCGGCCGAGATGCTCCCGGCCCACCCCAGCAGCAGGTTGAGCCCCCCGATCGCGATGGCGATCGTGAGCACCCGGTTGAGCTGGAAGAACTGGTAGTCGCTGATCAGGCTCACCGGGGCGGTGGCGGCGACCAGCAGGACGACGGCGAGCACGGCCGCCCACGCGGCGGTGCGGGTCGCGACGCGCGGCGCCGGAGGCAGCGCGGCGGTGGTCGACGTCGCCGGTGCGGACGTCGCGTCACTGCGTACGGAGCCGGTCGCGGCGCTCATGCGCGCACGCTCGACAGCCGGCCGAACAGGCCCTGGGGTCGTACGAGCAGCACCACGAAGATGACGGCGAACGGGACGACGAGCTGCAGGTCGCCCCGGATCCCCGGCGCGTAGCGGCTGGCCAGGTTGGTGGCCACGCCGAGCAGCAGCCCGCCGAGCACGGCGCCCGCCCGGCTCTCGAAGCCGCCGAGGGTGGCCGCCGCGAGGGCCAGCAGCAGCGAGCTGTCCATCATGCCCGGCGAGATCCCGAGGGTGGGCGCGAACACGACGCCGGCGACGGCACCGACGGTGGCCGCGAGCCCCCAGCCCAGGGCGAGCATCCGGCCGACGTCGATGGCCAGCAGCCGGGCGGACGCCGGGTTCTGGGCCGCGGCCCGCATCCGCAGGCCGAGCTGGGTGTAGCGGAAAAAGGCGCCGGTGATCAGCAGCGTGACGAGCACGACCGCGGCGGAGCCGAGCTGCTGGGCGGTCAGCACCGCGCCGAACACCGAGACCCGGCCGTCGCCGAAGGGGCTCTCCAGCCGCTGCGGGTCCTCGCTCCAGATGATCGCGACCAGAGCCTGGAACCCGACGAGCAGCCCGGCCGTGACGGTGATCAGCACCAGGGGCGACGCGCCCTCGACCGGCCGGATGAACACCCGCTCGGTGGCCGCCCCCAGCACGAAGCTGGCCACCAGCACGACGGCCAGCGCGCCCCAGAACGGGAAGCCGTGGGTGACGAGCGTCCAGGCCAGGTAGGCCGAGATCGTCGCCATCACCCCCTGCGCGAAGTTGAAGACGCCGGTGCCCTGGTAGACCACGGAGATCGCCAACGCCAGGCTGGCGTAGATGAACCCGGTGCCCAGACCCGACAGCACCTGCTGCCACAGCTCGGTCACGCCGCTCCTCCGATCTCGGCGCCCAGGTAGGCGTCCTGGATGGTGCTGTCCTGCTGCAGCTGCGCGGCGCTGCCGGACGCGACCACCCGGCCGGACTCGAGGACGTACGCCCGGTCGACCACCTTGAGGGCGCGTCGGGCGTTCTGCTCCGCCAGCAGCACGGACAGCTCCCACTCCCCCTGCAGCCGCCGCAGCGCCCGCAGGATCTCCGTCGTGACCATGGGCGCGAGCCCGAGGGAGGGCTCGTCGACGAGCAGCAGGCGCGGCCGGCCGAGCATCGCCCGGGCGATGGCGAGCATCTGCTGCTGCCCGCCGGACAGCGCCCCGGCCCGGCGGGCGGCGAACTCCCGCAGCACCGGGAACAGCTGGTGCACGACGTCGAGGTCAGCGTCGACCCGGTCCCGCAGCGCCTTTGGCCGCGCCAGCGCGCCGAGCGTGAGGTTCTCCGCCACCGTCAGGTCCACGAACGTGCCGCGTCCCTCCGGCACGTGCCCGACCCCGAGCCGCGCGACCCGGTGCGGCGCCCAGCCGGCCACGTCCTGACCGGCGAAGCGGACCTGCCCGGTCACCTGCACCGTGCCCGAGATCGCCCGCAGGCTGGTCGTCTTGCCGGCGCCGTTGGCCCCCAGCAGCGCCACCATCTCGCCCTCGGCGATCTCGAGGTCCATCCCGTGCAGCGCCTGGACGCCGTCGTACGACGCCCGGACGCCGGTCATCTCGAGCACCGGCACGCTCACTCCTCGTCCCCGAGGTAGGCGGCGAGCACGCGGGGGTCGCGGCGGACCGCGGCCGGCTCGCCGTCGGCGATGAGCCGGCCGAAGTCGAGCACCGCGATCCGGCGGGCCACCCGCATCACCAGCGCGACGTTGTGCTCGACCAGCAGCAGGGTGGCCCCCGAGCGCTCGGCGATGTCCTGCAGGAGGTCGGCGAACGACAGCGCCTCGGTGTGGCTGATCCCCGCGGCCGGCTCGTCGAGCAGCAGGAGCCGCGGGCGGGCGAGCACCGCGCGGGCCAGCTCGATGCGCCGGCGCAGGCCGTGCGGCAGGTCCACCGCGCGGGCACCGGCCAGCGGCAGCAGCCCGACGAGGTCGAGGGCGTCGGCGGCCCGGTCCCGGAGCTCACGCTCCTCCGCGCGGGACCGGCGGCTGAGCAGCATGTGCGACAGCAGGCCGGCGCCGGTCTGGGAGAACCCACCGAGCAGGACGTTGGCGAGCACCGTGTCGTCCTCGATCAAGGTGGGCGTCTGGAACGTCCGGGCGATGCCGGCCGCGGCCCGGGCGTGCGGGGACAGGCCGGCCAGCGGCTGCCCGGCGAGCGCGACGTCGCCCGACCCGCGGTAGATGCCGCTGATGCAGTTGAACAGCGTGGTCTTGCCGGCGCCGTTGGGGCCGATCACCGCGGTCACCCCGCCGGTCGGGACCTCGAAGCTGATGCCGTCCAGCGCCCGCAGGCCGCTGAAGGTGATCGACAGGTCGCGGACGGCCAGCACGGGTCCCGGCCCGGATCCCGCGTCGACGGGTGCGCTCGTGCTGCTGCTGGCGGGCACCGGAGGTCCTCTCGGCTGGTGGGAACGCCAGTGACGCAGCCCACAACTGGGTTGTCAAGTGTTCTTTACAAAATGTGTAGGACCTGCAAGGGTCCGGGTCGACGAGGTCGTGCAGACGAGACGGGGGGTGCAGCGGTGTCGGTGGCGACGAACGGCGACGAGCCGCTGCGCACCCGCGCCCAGTGGGTCGACCGGCGGCTGCGCACGGCGATTCTGGCCGGCGAGCTCCGGCCCGGCGAGCGGCTGCGGCCCAACGAGCTCGCGACCCGGCTGGGCGTCAGCCCGACCCCCCTGCGGGAGGCGCTGTTCCGCCTGGAGGCCGACGGGCTCGTCGAGTCGGTGCCGCACAAGGGCACCCGGGTGACGCCGCTGACCCGCAGCTCGCTCACCCAGCTGTACGAGCTGAGGCTGCTGCTCGAGCCGCTCGCGCTCGGCAAGGCGCTCGACCGGCTGGCCGAGGTCGACCTCGACGCCGTGCGGGCCAGCCACGAGCGCCTGGTGGCCCTCGAACAGGCGCCGGACCTGCTGGCGCGCGAGGAGGCCCACCGGGCCTTCCACCACACCCTGCTCGTCGGCTGCGCCTCGCCGTGGCTGCTGTCGCTGACCGACTCGTTCTCCGTGCACTCCTCCCGCTACCGGCTCCTCAGCCTCGACGCACGTGGCGGGCACGCCGCCGCCAACCTGGAGCACGAGAGCCTGCTCACAGCTTTCCTCGCCGGCGACGCGCCCCGCGCCACGGAGCTGCTTCGGGCCCACATCGAGCGCACGCTCGACCTGGTGATGTTCCTGCCCGAGTTCGACGAGTGACCCACGTTGCCGACCGGCCCACCAGGCCGTCCGACCCGACCGGAAGCAGCCCATGACCGCACCGCACCGTTCCCCCGCCGGCCCCCCCGGGCCACCCCGGCTCGAGGAGGTCAGCGACGGCGTCTGGGCCTACCTGCAGCCCGACGGCAGCTGGTGGCTCAACAACACCGGCTTCCTGGTCGGCAGCAGCGGGGTCATCAGCGTCGACACCACCTCCACCGAGAAGCGCACCCGCGCCTACCTCGAGGCCGTCGCCGGGGTCACCGACCGCCCGGTGCGCACGCTGGTCAACACCCACCA
The DNA here is from genome assembly GCA_035714445.1 of Mycobacteriales bacterium. Lineage (GTDB taxonomy): Bacteria > Actinomycetota > Actinomycetes > Mycobacteriales > SCTD01 > DASTLY01. Next base: position 6,082 of record DASTLY010000081.1, on the reverse strand, counting down.
CCACGGCGACCACACCTTCGGCAACTACCTGCTGCCGGCCGCGACGATCGTGGCCCACGAGAACACCCGGACGGAGCTGCTCGCCTTCGGGCTGCCGTCCAACAACGGCTTCTGGGAGGACGTGGACTGGGGGGACGTCCAGCTGGCGCCGCCCTTCCTGACGTACGACCGGGGCGTGACGCTCTGGTCGGACGACCTGCGCTGCGAGCTGACCTACGTCGGGACGCCCGCGCACACCACCAACGACTCGCTGCTGTGGATCCCCGAGCGGTCGGTGCTGTTCTGCGGGGACCTGCTGTTCAACGGCGGCACCCCGTTCCTGCTGATGGGCTCGGTCGCCGGCGCGATCGAGGTGCTGGAGACCGTCGTACGGCCGCTGGGGGCGCGGACGATCGTCGCCGGGCACGGACCGGTGTCCGGCCCGGAGCTGATCGACGACGTGCTCGGCTACCTGCGCTTCGTCCAGGACCTGGCCGGGCGGGCGCACGCGGCCGGGCTGACGCCGCTGGCCGCCGCCCGGGAGAGCGACCTCGGGCCGTACGCCGACCTGCTCGACGCCGAGCGCATCGTCGGCAACCTGCACCGCGCGTACTCCGAGCTGGACGGCAGGGAGCGCGGCGCCGCCCTTGACGTGCCCGCGGTGCTCGCCGACATGGTCGCCTACAACGGCGGCCGCCCCCTGACCTGTTACGCCTGAGCCCACCCACCCCCGTCCACAGAGGCCTCCCATGCGCTGGTGCACGTACGTCTCCCCGACCGACGGCCACGACCATGTGGCCCTGCTGCACGACGGCGCGCTGCACGGGCTGCGTGAGCACGCCAGCGTTTCCGACCTGCTCGGCGAGGGCTGGCAGGAGCGGATGGCGGCGGCCGCCGACACCGCCCGGACCGACCCGTACGAGGTGGTGCCCGAGTCGGCGGCGACCTTCCGCGCGCCGGTCCCGGAGCCGCCGTCCATCCGCGACTTCATGGCCTTCGAGGAGCACGTGCGCACCAGCAGCCGCGCGCTCGACCAGGACGTCAACCCGGTCTGGTACGAGATCCCGCTGTTCTACTTCACCAACCCGGCGGCCACCCGCGGCGCGCACGACGACATCCCGGTCTCGCCCGGCTGCCTGCGGTTCGACTACGAGCTGGAGATCGCCGCGGTCGTGGGACACGGCGGCAGCGACCTCGACCCGGCCGACGCCGCCGACCACATCGCCGGCTACAGCGTGCTCTGCGACTGGAGCGCCCGGGACCTGCAGGCCCACGAGATGCGCGGCCACCTGGGCCCGGCCAAGGGCAAGGACGGCGCGACCAGCTTCAGCCGCTACCTGGTGACCCCGGACGAGCTCGAGCCCTACCGCGGGGGCAACGCCTACGACCTGGCCATGACGGCGCACGTCAACGGAAAGCCCTACTCCGCCGGGACCTTTGCCACGATCCACTGGAGCTTCGGCCAGCTGCTGGCGTACGCCTCACGCGGCACGACGCTGCGTCCCGGCGACGTCATCGGCAGCGGCACGGTCGGCACCGGCTGCATCCTGGAGCTGTCCCGCGTGCACGGGGAGGAGACCTACCCCTGGCTGCAGCCCGGGGACGAGGTCACCCTCGAGGTGGAGCACGTCGGGCAGATCCAGTCGACGATCGTGGCCGGACCCGCCGTCCGGCCGCTGACCTCCTGACCCTGGATACAGCGTCAGCCCTTGACCTTGCAGACGTCGCCGAGCCGGGCCGTCTCGCCGCGGGCCACCTCGACCCGCTTGACCGCGGCCACGACCCCGTTCGGCCGCTCGCAGGTCAGCACCCACGACTCGGTGGTGCCGTTCACGGCCGGCAGCGGGCTGCGGAAGCGCACCGAGCCGTCGCCCCAGTCGTCGGCCCGGCCACCCTCGTAGTTGACGAGCACCGCCGTGTAGCGGCCGGCCGGTGGGTCGAGCAGGGCGGCCTGCTCGAAGTCCGTCCCGCCGGCTGCCGAGGCCGTGACGATCTGACCGGCCTCGTTGAGGACGTACAGGTCCCAGTCGGTGTCGGTGCTGCCCCACTCGACCCGCACGTCGAGCCGGCCGTTGTCGACCCTCGGCGGCCCCTGCACGGTGAAGGGGATCTCCTCGTGCGGCCCGGACAGCGGGTCGCCCTGGTTCTCGGCAGGAATGCCCGCGGGGTTGCGCAGGGTCAAGGCTGCCTGCGGCGGGCCGTCGGCGTCGCGACCCAGCCGGTCGTCGACGTACGGCCGGGTGGAGGGGTTGACCGCCCAGGAGAACGTGCCGCCGTCGGAGCGGTAGGTGCTGTCGAGCACGTCCCGGTAGTGCAGCGGCGCCCTTGTGGTGCCGTCGGGCTGGAGCACGCGGCTCGTCGGGGTCGAGAACTCCTTGTGCACGCGCAGGGTCCAGCCGTCCGGTGCCGTACCGGTCAGGGTGGAGTGCAGCGCCGGGTCGACGGTCGACTCGAGCATCTCGTAGAACGCCGCCCGGTTGCCGCCCTTGCCGGCCCCGGCAGCCGGCGCCCGGCCCAGGTACTCGGCCACGACCGCGTTGCGGAAGGCCGGGTGGAAGCTCTCGTCGCCGATCTCGTAGGTGAAGCCCAGGCCGCCGGTGTTCCAGTAGCTCCAGTCCTCCGTCGAGCCGGTCGTCTCGTAGAGGTTGTAGCTCAGCTGGTTGGCGTAGCCGTTGTGCTCGGTCATGCGCTTGCCCAGCGCCCGGTAGACCGGCTCGTCCTTCGGCAGCTGCGTGTCGTAGGCCCCCGGCGGGCGCAGCACCAGGTTGGAGTAGGTGTGGTTGGTGATCAGGTTGGTGACCTGCCGCGACGACACCAGGTCCTGGACGTTGCGCGTCTCGGGGGCGCCGAAGGGGGCCTCCCCGCGGAAGGTGTCGTCGGCCCAGTTGGTGCTCGCGCCGGGACCGCCCCAGTAGCCCGCGTAGTTGCGGTTGAGGTCGGTGCCGCGCAGCCGGCCGGCCGGGTTGTTGGCGCAGGTGCCGCCGGCGTAGGCGCGGGGCGCCGCGGCGGTGCTGCAGTTCTTGCGCTTCATCTCGTAGTCGAACAGCGAGAAGTCGCCCAGCTCAGGTGCCTCGCGGGAGATCGTGAAGCCGTCCGGGTTGATGACCGGCACGACGATCGTCCGGGCGGCGTCCACCAGGCTGCGGGTGCGCTCCGACGTCCGGTAGTTCGTGAGCAGGTCGTAGGCGAACTCCAGCGCGTGCTCGCCCGAGGGCCACTCCCGGGCGTGGTGCAGGCCCATCATCAGCAGTGACGGCTTGCCGTCGGCGACCTGGTCCGCCCTGCGGGTGATCTCGATGCCGGAGACGTCCCGGCCCTCGACGGTCCGGTAGCGCAGGGTCAGCGGCTTGACCAGCCCCGGGTAGCGCCGGGCCAGCTGCTTCATCTCGAGCTCGTAGTCGGCGAGCCGGCGGTAGCCCGTCCGGCCGCTCGGCAGGTCGGAGCGCGCTGCCGCAGCGGCGAACTGCGCGTCGTCGGCGCGGTCCGCGCGGGCACGCGCCGCCAGGTCCGGGATCACCACGGTGTAGCCGAACCCGGCGTCGCGCAGCTTCTGGAGGTCGCGCTCGCCGTACGCCACGACGTCGACGCTCGTGTCGGTCCCGTGCTCGGTGAGGTCCAGCCCGAGGCGCTGCAGGCGCTGCTTGTCCGCGCGGGACGCGGTGGCCACCGTGAGCAGCGCGGAGGTCTCGCCGCCCGCGGCCCCCGAGGTGGCCAGCACCTGCGTGGTGAGCGCCGCCGAGGCCGCGCCACCGGCGTACCGGCAGGTCTGCACGACCAGGCGCTGGCCCTTGGTGACGAAGCCCTCCGCGAGCTCGTTGCTCGTGAACCCGGCGGACGCCGCGACGGCCCGTCCGCTCGTGGCGTCGAAGACCGCCAGGTCCCAGTCGCCACCGCCGGACAGCCGGGCCTGCAGGATCCCGGTCTCGCTCGCGGTCAGCGACGTGGTGTGGATGCCGGGGCTGCCGGGTGCCGGCGCGGCGAAGCACGAGCGCTCCACCGCCTGCTCCGCCGACACGACCCCGGGCAGCGCCTGCGCGCCGGTGCCCGTGGAGACGACCATGCCGCCCGCCCCGACCAGCGAGGCGGCAGCCGCGGCCGCCCACCGCCGGCGATGTCCTGGTATCCGACGCGACATGGCCGTCCTCCCGACGTGGGATCCTCCGAGCGTCGCCGAACGTAAGGGCACCGCACGCACAGCACAAGTGCTCCGTCCGGCGCCGGCTCAGTACTCGTCGACGATGGCGCCCACGACGCCCCGCAGGGAGCCCAGCGGCACGTCCCTGAACGACGGGGACGGGACCGTCAGGTCCGCCACCCGCGCGTGCCCTGCCCGGGGGCTGGTGCACACGACCTGCTCCACGTCCTTGAGCCGGATCGTCGCCGACAGCTGCCCGCGGGCGCTGATCCGCAGGAGGTACTGCTCGCCGGTGCGCTGCGCGGGCGGTACCACCTGCAGCGCGCACGACTGGCCCTCCGTCGACAGCGAGACCCGCGGGAGCTTGCGGCCCTGGTAGGTCCGCAGGCGCAGCTCGTCGCCGTTGCGCAGCAACCGCCCCACGATCTGGGTGTCCTGTCCGTCGTCGCCCACGAAGGTCTCGCTGGCGTCGCCGGTGCCCCACAGGTTGACGTCGTTGCCGGTGTCGCCCAGCGCGACGTCGCTCGCCGGCCGGCCGGGCACGTCCGGGCCGCCCACGAGCACGTCGTGCCCCGGGCCGCCCACCAGCACGTCGCTGCCGGTCCGACCGCCGACCAGGTCGTCGCCGCCGCGGCCGAAGACCACGTCGGTGTTGTCCAGGTGCTGGCGGGCGCTCACCCCGGGCGGCTGGATGAAGGTGTTCGACGCGTTGTCCCGGTCCGGGCCGAAGGTGACGTCGTCGCCGGGCGAGCCGATGCTGACGGTGGCGAGGACGTCGGTGGGCAGCAGGACCAGCAGGCCGAGGGCACCGGCCAGGACGGCGGTCCGGCGGCCGTACGGGGCGGGCCGACCGTGACGTGCGCGCTGGGTCATCGCAATCTCCTTCTCCCGGAGCGGGCGGGTGTCCCGCTGCGCCGAAGGTACGACTGGAAAGCCCGCTGTCCCATAGGGTGGAGCACCTCAGATCCGACGCCCGGGCGCCTCATGGGCGGTCCCTGCTGCGACGCCGCGGGCCATACTGCGGCGGTGACGGGGACCCGCGCGCTTCGGCCGCCGGGCCGGCTGCTGCTGGCCCGACAGCTCGAGCTGCGGATCTGGGCGGAGCGCTGCGCGGCCTGGCGCAGCGGGACCGGCAGCGTGGTGCTGCTCACCGGCTCGGCCGGCATCGGCAAGACCCGGCTGGTCGAGGAGTACCTGGCCGGCCTCGGCCCGGCGCACGTCGTGCTCGGCGCCTGCCCGCCGGTCGCGGGCAGCGACCTGCCGTACGCCGCCGTGCTGCAGGGCCTGCGCGGCCTGGGCCGGACGCTGCCCGCCGCCCAGCGCGAGCAGCTCGACGCGTCGGCGCCCGACGTCGCCAGCCTGGTGCTGCCCGGTGCGGCCACGGACCTGCCGGTGAGCCGCACCGCGCGGGTGCGGCTGTTCGAGGGGCTGCTGCGGGTGCTGGTGGGGCTGTCAGAGCAACGGCCCGTGGTGTTCGCCGTGGAGGACCTGCACTGGGCGGACCGCTCCACCCTCGACCTGCTCGCGTACCTGATCGGCAACGTGTCCGGTGAACGGCTGCTGCTGCTGCTCACCGCGCGCGACGACCTGCCCCGCGGGCACCCGTTGCGCGGGTGGCTGGCCGAGGTCTCCCGGCTGCCGCAGACCCACCACCTGCGCCTGGCCGGCCTCGACCGGGCGCAGAGCGCGGAGCTGCTCGGGGCGCTGCTGGGCGAGGCGGCGGCCCCGTCCCTGGTGGACGCGGTCTTCCACCGCGCCGAGGGCAACCCGCTGTTCACCGAGCTGCTGCTGCCCGAGGCGCAGGCCGGCGCCCTCGAGCTCCCGCCGGTGCTGTCCGACCTGCTGGTCAGCCGGTTCTCCCAGCTCGGCGGCCCGGCCCGGCAGCTGCTGCGCGTGGCCGCGGCGATCGGCCGTACGGTGCACGAGGAGCTGCGGGCCGTCGCGGTCGACCTGACCGGCGACGAGGTC
>DASTLY010000080.1:0-3877 GCA_035714445.1 Mycobacteriales bacterium | reverse complement strand
CGTGCTCGCGGGAGCGGCGTCCGCGGCGGCCGTGGCCGTCGACCGGGCACCGGTGCCCGACCCCGGGGCCGCCGCGTTCTTCGACGTCGACAACACGATGATCCGCGGCGCGTCGATCTACTTCTTCGGCAAGGGCATGGCGGGGCGCGGACTGGTCACGACCAGCGACCTGCTGCGGTTCGGCTGGGAGCAGCTGCGCTTCCGGGTGCGCGGCAAGGAGGACCTCAATGCCGTCGCCGGGATCCGCGAGAAGGCGCTCGGCCTGGTCGCGGGCAAGACCGTGGACGACATCGTGCGGTACGGCGAGGAGATCTACGACGAGCTCATGGAGCAGCGGATCTGGTCGGGCACCCGCGCGCTCGCCCAGCAGCACCTCGACGCCGGGCAGCGGGTGTTCCTGGTGACCGCGACGCCGGTGGAGCTGGCCCGGATCATCAGCCAGCGGCTCGGGCTGACCGGGGCGCTCGGCACGGTCAGCGAGGTCGAGGACGGGCGCTACACCGGCCGGCTGGTCGGTGAGCCGCTGCACGGCCCGGCCAAGGCGGAGGCCGTCCGCGCCCTCGCCCAGCGCGAGGGCCTGGACCTGTCGCGCTGCACCGCCTACAGCGACTCGTCCAACGACGTGCCGATGCTCTCGCTGGTCGGGCACGCGGTCGCGGTCAACCCGGACACCGGGCTCCGCGAGCAGGCCCGGGTGCACGGCTGGGAGGTGCGCGACTTCCGGACCGGGCGCAAGGCCGCCAAGGTCGGGGTGCCGGCCGCCGCCGGGCTCGGCGCGCTGGCCGGCGGCGTCGTGGGCGGCCTGGCGCTGCGCCGCCGCTACCGCACCGAGTCGCTGCCGAGCCGGGTCGGCTGGCACCTGCGCGCCCTGCGCGCCGGGCAGCGCCCGCTGCCGGCCTGACCGCTCAGAAGAAGACCGAGCGGCGCTGCATGAGCAGCGTGTACAGCGTCGACTGGATCGTCTCGCGCACCTGGTCGGTGAGGTTGAACACCAGCATCGGGTCGTCGGCCGCCACCGCGCCGCCGAGGTGCGCGGTCGGGATCGGCTCGCCGAACTCGATGATCCACTTGCTGGGCAGTGGCACCAGGCCGAGCGGGCCGAGCAGCGGGAAGGTCGGCGTGATCGGGGCGTACGGCAGGCCGAGGACCCGGGCGAGGGTCTTGGAGTTCGCGATCATCGGGTAGATCTCCTCCGCGCCCACGATGGAGCACGGCAGGATCGGCACCCCGGTGCGCAGCGCCGCGGACACGAACCCGCCGCGGCCGAAGCGCTGCAGCTTGTACCGCTCGCTGAACGGCTTGCCGATGCCCTTGAACCCCTCGGGGAACACCCCGACCAGCTCGCCCGAGGACAGCAGCCGCTCCGCGTCGGCGTTGCACGCGAGGGTGTTGCCGGCCTTGCGGGCCAGCGGCGCGATGCCCGGCAGCGAGAAGACCAGGTCGGCGCCGAGCAGCCGCAGGTGCCGCCGCGCCGGGTGCTTGTCGAGCAGCGCCAGCGTGGTCATCAGCGCGTCGACCGGGATCGTGCCGGAGTGGTTGGCCACGAGCAGCGCCGCGCCGGTGTCCGGCACGTGCTCCAGCCCGCGGGTCTCGACCCGGAACCACTTGTCGTAGAGCGGGCGCAGCGGCGGCAGCAGCAGGTGCTCGGTGAGGTCGGGGTCGAAGCCGAAGTCGTCGACCTCGTAGTCACCGGTCAGCCGGCGGCGCAGGAACGCCAGCCCGCCGGCCAGCTTGCGCTCCCAGTCCGGGGCCGGCGGCGGCTCGGGCGCGGCGGTCCCGGAGCGGGGGCGGCGCGCGTCCTCGCGCGGGTCGAACGGCAGGACCTTGGCCTCAGGCACGGACCACACCCCCACTCGGTGATGTCGCCATTGCTGCTCGTGAGGCGTTCGTTCCCGGGCGACGCTGGGCCAGCAGCTCGAGCGCGCGCTCCTCGGCCGCACCCGCGACCCGGGCCACCCGGGACTGCGCGCCCGAGCGGGCGAAGTCGGCGAACGCCTCGGCGGTGGGGCGCGGCGCCCGGCCGTACTCCGCGGCCAGCCGGCTGACGTCGACGACCCGCCCGTGCTCGAGGAAGCGCATCTGCTCCCCGGAGAAGTCGAGCAGCCCGGCGTTGCGCACCAGCCGGGCCACCAGGCTGGCGGCCGGCGACGGCACGGGGAACGACGGCCGGCCGAGCCGGCGCAGGGCCTGCGACAGCAGGAGCACGCCCGAGCCGCCCACGTTGTAGGTGCCGGCGTGGTCCTCGAGGGCGGCCCGTCGCAGGACCTCCACGGCGTCGTCCTCGTGGCACAGCTGGATGCGGGGGTCGTAGCCCAGCACGGTGGGCACCACGGGCAGGCTCAGGTAGCGGGTCAGCGGCGTCTCGATGCCGGGGCCGATGAAGTTGGTGAACCTCAGCAGCGACAGCTCGACGTCCGGGCGGCGCCGGCCGAAGCCGCGCACGTAGCCCTCGACCTCGACCGCGTCCTTGGCGTAGCCGCTGTTGGGCAGCCGCCGCGGCTCGACGTCCTCGGTGAACAGCGCCGGGTCGCGCGGCGACGAGCCGTAGACCGCCGACGTGCTCTTGACGACCAGCTTGCGCATCGACGGCGCCTTCTGGCACGCCGCCAGCAGCTGCATCGTCCCGATGACGTTGATCTCCTTCATGGCCGTGCGGCCACCGGCGCCCTTCGGCGTGGAGATCACGTTCATGTGCACGACGGTGTCGACCTCGGCCTGCGCGACGACCTTGGCGATCAGCGGGTTGCGGATGTCGGCCCGCACGAACTCCGTGCGGCCCAGCAGCGCGGCCAGCTCAGGGGAGGGCGCGATGGTGTCGACCCCGATGACGCGCTCGACCTCTGGGTCGGCGGCGAGCACCCCGGCCAGCCGGCTGCCGAGGAAGCGGCTGGCGCCCGTCACGAGCACCACGCGAGGTCGCACTGCGGTCCTCCTGGTCGTGCGGCCCATGCTGCTGACGACGCACAGAGTACGGGCCGGCGTACGGCCGCCGGCGGTGCGGCTACTTCTTGTTGCGACGCTGGACGCGGGTCTTCTTCAGCAGCTTGCGGTGCTTCTTCTTGGCCATCCGCTTGCGACGCTTCTTGATGACAGAACCCACGACACGACCTTCTCAGACGCTGGACACGAAAGACCTGACACTACCTGGGCGTCCGCGCACGGGACCGGCGAGCGTCAGCCGGCTGCCCTCAGCCGGCTTCGGTGAACGCACCGCGCAGGTAGTCGTGCACCGCCCGCTCGGGCACCCGGAACGACCGACCCACCCGGATCGAGGCCAGCTCGCCCGAGTGCACCAGCCGGTAGACCGTCATCCGGCTGACCCGCATCAGCGCGGCGACCTCGGCGACGGTGAGGAAGCGCACCTGGGAGAGGTCCTCGAGGGCCCGCGGCAGGGACGGCCGGTCGGGGGGTGTGCTGGGCATGGGGCGACCACCGTCGGCACGCGTCGCGGCCCGCGGCTTCCCCACCGCAGGCACTGGACACGCGCGTGCCCCCGGAGCGTAGCGGGCGCCGGGTAGCCGCGATAGGCGCGCGCCGACGGGCGGGGGAGCGACGGCTTCGGCCGAGAGCGCACCTGACCGCGCGACACGCCGGCGTGTCGCGCGGTCATGCGCCACCTCGGCGGGAGGTTCCGGCCGGTCAGGCCCAGGACGTGAGGTAGGCCGCCAGCGGGTCGTACAGGTGCGGGCGCACGTTGTCGTCGAGCCCGACGACGGTGATGTCGAGCCCCTCCTGCTCGGCGACGAACAGCGCCGGGTCGTTGCTGTCGGCGTAGCCGAGGACCTCGAGCCCGGCCGCGGCGGCGGCGCCGGCCCAGCCGTGGTCGGCCAGCACCAGGTCCGGCGGGCTGTCGAGGGCGGCCAGCAGCGCACGGCCC
>DASTLY010000079.1:0-1831 GCA_035714445.1 Mycobacteriales bacterium | reverse complement strand
CGGCCCCACCACCGACGAGCTCGTCGCCGGCGTCGAACGCGGCATCTACGTCGTCGGCGACAAGAGCTGGTCGATCGACATGCAGCGCTACAACTTCCAGTTCACCGGCCAGCGCTTCTACCGGATCGAGGGCGGGAAGCTGGCCGGGCAGCTCCGCGACGTGGCCTACCAGGCGACGACGACGGACTTCTGGGGCTCGATGCGCGTCGTCGGCGGCCCCCGGACGTACCGGCTCGGCGGCGCCTTCAACTGCGGCAAGGGTCAGCCCGGGCAGGTCGCCCCGGTCAGCCACGGCTGCCCGGTGGCGCTGTTCGAGAACGTGAACATCCTGAACACGGCGCAGGAGGCGGGACGATGAGCTCGTGGGACCGTCCGCAGGACGTCGTCGAGAAGGCGCTGGCCGCCTCCACCGCCGACGGGCAGGTCGCCTTCGTCGTGGAGAGCTCGGCGGCCAACCTCCGCTGGGCGAGCAACAGCCTGACCACCAACGGCTCGATGCGCTCCCGGCAGGTCGTCGTCGTCTCCTTGGTCGACGGCGGCGCCGGGATGGCGGCCGGCACGGTGGCCCGCACGGGCAGCCCGGACGTCGGGGAGCTGGTGGCCGCCAGCGAGCAGGCCGCGCGCGACGCCGGCCCGGCCGAGGACGCCGTCCCGCTGGTCAGCGAGGCCCCGCCGGGCGCCGGCGACTGGGAGGCCGATCCCGCCGAGACCTCGATCGGCGTCTTCCGCGACTTCGCGCCGGCGCTGGGGGAGGCCTTCGGCGGCGCCCGCGACCGCGGCGAGCTGCTGTTCGGCTTCGCCGAGCACGGCATGGCCACCACCTACCTCGGGACGTCGACCGGGCTGCGGCTGCGGCACGACCAGCCCAGCGGCCGCGTGGAGCTCAACGGCAAGAGCGGCGACATGAGCCGCTCGGTGTGGGCCGGCGTCGGCACCCGCGACTTCGCCGACGTGTCGGTGGCCGACCTGGTCGGCGACGTGCAGCGCAAGCTCGGCTGGTCGCAGCGCCGCATCGACCTGCCCGCCGGGCGCTACGAGACCCTGCTGCCGCCCTCGGCGGTCAGCGACCTGATGATCTACGCCCACTGGACGATGGAGGCCCGCGACGCCGACGAGGGCCGCAACGTCTACGCCCGGCCGGGCGGCGGCAACCGCATCGGCGAGCGGCTGGCCGCGCTGCCGCTGACGCTGCGCAGCGACCCGTTCGAGCCGGGCCTGGAAGCGTGCCCGTTCCAGGTGGTCAGCGGCTCGTCCGGCGCGGCCTCGGTGTTCGACAACGGGATGGCGACGCCGGCGGTCGAGTGGATCTCCGGCGGCGTGCTGACCAACCTGATCCGGCCGCGGGCGTGGGCGCTGAAGACCACCGCACCGGCCACCGCGACCGTCGACAACCTCGTCCTCGAGCAGCCGGGCGCCACCGAGTCGCTGGAGGAGATGGTCGCCGCCACCGACCGCGGCCTGCTGCTGACCACCCTCTGGTACATCCGCGAGGTCGACCCGCAGACGCTGCTGCTCACCGGGCTCACCCGCGACGGCGTCTTCCTCGTCGAGGGCGGGGAGGTACGCGGCGCGGTGAACAACTTCCGGTTCAACGAGTCGCCGGTCGACCTGCTGGCCCGCACCACCCAGGCCAGCCGCACCCAGCGGACGCTGCCGCGGGAGTGGAACGACTGGTTCACCCGGGCGGCCATGCCGATGCTCCGGGTGCCGGACTTCAACATGAGCTCGGTCTCCCCGGCCAGCTGACCCGCGCAACGACCGAGCTGTCCGCCACCCGGCGGCCTGGCGCCCCGTCATCGCGCGCGGAGCCCCGGAGTCCTGCCGGGCACGT
>DASTLY010000078.1:0-89375 GCA_035714445.1 Mycobacteriales bacterium | reverse complement strand
CGGAGAGCCGGTAGGCCCGGAGAGCCGGTAGGCCCGGAGAGCGGTGGGCCGGTGGGCCGGTGGGCCGGTGGGCCGGTGGGCCGGTGGGCCGATAGCACTAGCCCTTCGTTCCGTATTCATCAGTAACCACAGCAAGTGTTGGGCCAAGGAACGGCCTTGACGTTCTACGTTTATCCAGTTCGATGGGTGGTTCCGACCAACGCCGTGGCATCGTAGTCGATCTAGGGATCACGTCGGCGGACAAGCCTATGCTCGTGGAGGCGTCTTCGGGCGCTTGTCCGAGCGTGCCCAAGGCTCACCGCTTGACAGACCGTGTACGGGTATGAGCCCATGGTGCGCTCAGTCGGGCAGGTCAACGCGTCGGAGGTCTAGGTGGACAGGGACGAGATGGCGACGGCGGTCGCGGACGCTGCGGAGGCGGTCAGCCAGGCGGGGCTGGACGACCCGGGCTGGGCGCTGGAGGCTTTCAAGATCTTGTTGTCGTCCAGGGTCGCAGGCGCGACCGCCCCCGCGCTCCCAGTGCCCCCCCAGCACCGTCCGCCCGACGCCTTTGCCTCTGGCCCGGGCGGGCCGGGCGGGCAGCGGGCGGAGGGCATCGGGCCGCTGGCGGCCCGGCTCGGCGTGGACGAGGACGGCCTGGCCGACATATTCGGGGTGAACCGGGAGGGACGGGTCGAGATCCACGTAGCGACGCCGCTGCTGACCAAGGCTAAGAGCGGCGCGACCAAGGAGCTGGCGTTGCTGGTGCTGGCGTCCGAGCAGTACGTCGGCGACGCCTGGACGTCGGTGGAGAGCGTCCGCAAGGTCGTCGCCGACTACGGCAAGTACGACGCGAGCAACTTCACCAGCAGCCTGCGGCAGCTCGGGACGGCCGCGACGGTCCGGGGCAAGCAGTCGTCGGCGGAGTACCGGCTGACCCGGGTCGGGTGGGAGGCGGCCGCCGTCCTGGTCCGCCGGCTCGCCGGGACCGTCGCGTGAACGCCCCCGGCGCCGCCGTCGGCTGTACGTCCACCGCAGCCTCGGCAGACGCAGAGCTCGCTGACGACCTTCTGCGCGCCGCCGGCCTCGTCGACGGGCTCGGCCTTCCAGCCGACCTGCGGCCCGTCGCGTTCGGCCACGCCCTCGGAGCCTACGCGGCCCGCCGTGCACCCCAGGCCCCCGACGCCCCCGGCGGCGGCGGGCAGCCAGGCGCCGGGCATGTCGTCCCCTCCCACCCCGTCCCCTCCCAGGCCGCGCCCCCGTCGCGGGCGCCGGACCCGGCCGGCCCGCCCGGCGCCTCTGCCGCGCTGGACGGCCGGTTGGCCACGCTGTCCGGGACCAGCGGCGTCTCGGCGGCCGACTGGGAGCGGCTGGTGGCTCTGCGCGACGGCCGAGTCGAGTTCGCTGTCGCCAAGTCCCGGCTGCCCGCGACGGCCCGGGCCGCGACGCGCGACGCCGTCCTGCTGCTCGGCGCCGCCCACACCGAAGCCGGGCTGGGTGAGGACACGCCCCTGGAGGAGGTTCGGGCCCAGCTTGCCCGGTACGGCCGGCTGTCGTCGGGCCACTTCCGCGAGTACGTCGACCTGCTCGACGACATCGTCACCGTCGCTCGCGACGGCCGCAGCTACCGGCTGCTCCCCGACGCCTGGGACGCGCTTCCCGCCACGGTGTCCCGGCTCCTCGGTCGCGACACCGCGCCCGGCATGAAGCCCGTGTCGGTGCAGGGCGGCAGGGTCGGGCGGGCCGCCCGGTGATTGAGCACGTCCCGCCGGACGAGCACACCGCCCTGACCGACGGGGCCACTAGCGAGGCCACCGACCAAGCGGCCCGGCCCGACCCGTCGCCCGCCCCTGCGGGCCCGCGTCCTGCCGCGGCAGCCGGGACTGCCTCGCGGTACGGCCCGGAGCTGGTCTTCGCAGTCGTCGCTCCCGTGGGCACCCCGAGCGAGGAGTTCCACGAGCGCCTCGCCGGCGGCCTGCACGCCTACGGCTACAGGACCGAGCACATCAAGCTGAGCCAGCTGCTCTCGGACCTCGCCGTCGAGGAAGGCCGCCCGATCCCCACCGCACCGGAGGACGAGCGCATCGATGCCCTCATGGACGAGGGCGACTCGGTTTGCGGCCGGGCTCGCAACGCCGCGGCGGTCGCGCTGCTCGGGGTCGGTGAGATTCGCGCCCGGCGCGCCGACCTGAACGCCGTTAGCGGGACCGCCGGCGACGACCCGGAGGCTCTGCAGAGCATCGCCGCCGAGCGGACCGCCTGGGTCCTGGACAGCCTCAAGCGGCCCGCCGAGGTGTTCCGACTGCGCCGCATCTATGGCGACCACCTTGTCCTGGTGTCGCTCAAGGCTGACACCGCCGCCCGGCGGCGCGCCCTGGTTGACAAGGTCCGGCCCAGCCGCAGCACCGCCAGCCCCCAGAAGCTCGAAGAAATTGTCGGCGGCTTGATCCGGCGCGACCTTGACGAGTCCGACAGCAATGGCCAGAACACCCTCAAGGCTTACCCGGCGGCGGACCTGTTCGTCGACGTCGATGGCGACGTCGATGGCCAGGTCACCCGGTTTCTGGACCTGCTATTTGCCAGCCCGTCCTACCGGGAGCCGACGGCCTGCGAGTACGGCATGCATCTCGCGACCGTCAGCAGCACCCGCTCGGCCGAGCTCGGCCTGAAGGTCGGGGCCACGCTGCTGCTGCCCGACATGGGCGTCGTCGCGCTTGGCACCAACCGTCACCCTCGGCCGACCGGCAGCCCGGCCTACGACGCCAGCGCCGTCGACATCCGGGCGCTGCTGGTGGACACGCTCCGCCACATGGCCGACGACCTGTCCCCCTACGCCAAGTCACGCCTGGCCGACGACCCCGAGACGTTCGCGGCCAAGGCTTTGGCGGGCGTGCTGAAGAGCTCGCAGTTCAGCGGGCTGACGGAGTTCCAGCCAACCGTCCACGCCGAGATGGACGCCCTGCTACAGGCCGCCCGGGACGGCCACCATCTGACCGGTGCGACCGTCTACGTTACCGCCTATCCCTGCCACAACTGCGCCAAGCACCTGGTCGCGCTAGGGCTGAACGTCTACTACCTGGAGCCCTACCCCAAGAGCCGGGCCGCCGCGATGTACGGCGACGCCGTCCAGGCGACATTTCAGCCATTCGTCGGCGTCGCGCCCCGCCGCTACCAACAGCTGTTCGGCACCGACCCCGACGCCCCCGACCGCAAGCTCCCGGACGGCCGCCGCAAGCCCTGGGGACCGGCCCAGAAGACCGTCGCCCAGCCCCGCGTCGACCCGTTCGTCGACCAGCCCGGCATCGCTGACCGCGAAGGCGCCGCCGCTTCCGTCTGAGCCCTGGCTGTGACGGCCGCCGCGAGCCGTGCGGCCGCCCGTACCGCCGTGGCAGCCCCAACCGGGCCGATGGGCCAGACCGAGTCATCCCCGGAGGGACCGGGCGAGTACGTCCGGCGGACCCGGCAGGCGACCCGGCGAGCCGTGATGCTCAAATGTCGTAGGCGGGGTGCAAGATGCGCCCAGAGCCGGAACCGGCCCTGTGGGGTGGTCACCAGATGCTGCAACAGGCCCATACGGGGAACGACAATGCTGACCAAGGAGCGCCGATGACCGAGGACGAGCAGAACGCCGCCCGGGCACGGGCGCGCCGGCGCCAGCAAGCACTGGCCGGTGCCCGCGCCCGCTTCGAGTCGCTCCCATCCGCCCGCAGGGTCATGCTGACCGAGGAGTTCCGGATCGCTGACGAGCAAGCACGCTTCGTCCTGAAGGCCGGCCAATCCGCCGCCGCCACCGGCTGAGCGCCAGCACCAATCGGCCCTGGCCTCCTACGCAGTCGGGGCATGCAACAGGAGCCAGGCACGCCCGCGGACACCCGGCTGCCGGCGCCGCGGATCGTGCGTGGCACCGCGAGGGCCGACCGCCGGCGACCTGGCGGGGCTGCTGCGCGCAGTGACGTGGCCACCCTCATCGGCTTGCGGCTCAACCCCGTCAGCCGAAAGCCGAGCCTGAGCAAGACCCGGCCGCGCGACCCGCCCGCCGCCGACGAGATCGGCTACACCCACCTACGCGCCGTGGGCAACCCCGGGGACAACCGCGCCGAGCTCGCCGACCCCGGTGGCCTCGGCGGGCTGGACGCGGTCGGCCGACTCCGCGATCTACTCGCCGTCGAGCCGGCCCGCGAGCACCTTCGCCAGGTCGCGGAGCTCGCCAGGGTCGGGACAGTCGGGCTGCAGTGCTTCGAGCGCGACCCCGCGGCGGCCCATGTCACGTCGTCGGTGCCAAGCTGATCATCCTGCTTGGCGAGGCACGTCGACCCGTTCTAGCCCGAACCCCCCGTCCCGGCGGCGGCAGTCAGGAAGGCATCCGCGTGGCCGACCAGCTCAGCCTGGTCGGCGCCGCCCCCGACGCCCCCGGCAATACAACCGGGCGCCCGAACGGGTCATGGTCATGGTCATGATGACCGCCGCGCCGAACCGTCCGCGACCCACGACGAGACCGTCTGTGTCGCTGGGGGGTCGGCGTCGAAGCCAAGGCCGACCGCTGAATACGGCTCCCTCCGGTCAGACCTGTGGCACCGGGCGAGGGCCGGTTCCGCAAGTACGACTTCCTTGACCTGCTCGCTGTCCCTCAGACCAAGCGCGACCAACGCCTGGAAAGCTTGGCGCCCGCGACCGCACCTCGTCGACCGTGTCTGTCGCTGCCCGCAGCGGCTGTGGTACCTGTCGCCGCTAGTTCGCGGCGACCTTGGCGGCATGTCCGACGCCGCCAAAGCCGACCGAACGCCCCGTCGCTCGGTCTCATCCGATTTCGAGAGGTCGTCGCGCTTGACATGCAGCCTCACCCGGGCAGCGCCAAGGACCAACGGGATAAGATCGACGAGTACGTCAACCAGGTTGACCTGCTCCCCGAGGACCGACGCCCGCTCGCCGATTACCCCGCCTCCACGGACGTGACCGCCAAGATACCGAGGGCGCGGGAGGGCTGGCAGTACTTGGGTGCCTGCGAGTTGCACAGGCAGAGTCCGCACATCGGCAGTTGCGCACGTCCGGCACTGCAAGCGCGAACCCGTGAGGCCGCGACGAGGTGGTGCGCCGCGGCTGGCCCAGCACCGACGTGATCACCGCGCCTTCCGGCCGCGAAAAGGGCGGGGCAGAACGCGGTCAGAAGGCGCGATGATCATGGAGGGGTGGTGGGCGCTGCGAGCAACTCCAGCAGGAGGGTCTCGGCGAGGCATGCGCGGGCGAAGTCGGCCAGGTGAAGGCTCTCGTCGGGGCCGTGGGCGGATGTGTCGGGGTCCTCGACGCCGGTGACGAGGATCTGGGCGTCGGGGAAGGCCTCGGCGAAGCTGGCGATGAAGCCGATGGAGCCGCCGACGCCGACGTCGACGGCGGGGACGCCCCAGGCCTCCGACAGCGCCCGGTGCGCCGCGTCGTAGGCCCAGCCGGAGGTCGCCGCGGTGAAGGGGGCGACGGTGCCGCCGGGCGTCACCGTCACCTGAGCACCCCAGGGCGCGGCGGCGGTCAGGTGCGCGGACAACGCGTCGAGAGCGCGGGAGGGGTCCTGCCCGGGCGCCAGCCGCAGGGCGATGCGGGCCCGGGCACGGGGCACCAGCACCATCGACGAGCCCTCCACCGGCGGAGCGTCGATGCCGACCACCGACAGGGCCGGCGCGGCCCAGAGCCGGGAGGTCAGCGACCCGGTGCCGATGAGGTGCACCCCGTCGAGGACGCCCGCATCGGCGCGCAGGTCGGCCTCGGTCAGGTCCAGCGGGTCGGCCTTGCCCCGCACCAGGCCCGGGACGGCGACGTCCCCGGCGGTGTCGTGCAGCGTGGCCAGCAGCCGCGACAGGCAGGTCAGCGCGTCCGGCACCGGCCCGCCGAAGACGCCGTTGTGCACCGGCCGCTCCAGCGTGCGCACCTCGACCACCGCCGACACCCCGCCGCGCAGCGTCGTCGTCAGCGCCGGCACCCCGACCCGCCAGTTCATCGCGTCGGCGAGGACGAGGACGTCGGCGGCCAGCAGGTCGCGGTGAGCCGCCAGCAGCCCGGGCAGCGACGGCGACCCGATCTCCTCCTCGCCCTCCACGAGCACCACCACCCCGACCGGCAGGTCGGGCACGAGGGCCCGCAGCGCGGCGAGGTGCACCGCGATGCCGGCCTTGTCGTCGGCCGCGCCCCGCCCGTACAGCCGGCCGTCGCGCTCGACCGGATCGAAGGGGGGCGACGACCACCCCGACCCCACCGGCTGCACGTCGTAGTGGGCGTACAGCAGCACGGTCGGCGCACCGGGAGGAGCCGCCCGGCGACCCACGACCGCGGGCAGGCCACCAGCCACGGACAGCACGGTGACGGCCAGCCCCTCCGCACGCAGCAGGTCGGCCACTGCGGAACAGCACCGCTGCACGTCCGGGAGCAAGGAGGCGTCCGAGGACACCGACGGGATCCGGACCAGCGCCTCCAGGTCGGCCCGTACCGACGGCAGGACAGCCTCGACGTCAGCCCGCATACAGCTGCAGCTCGGAGCCGAACCGGTCGGTGATCTCGATCAGCCGCTCCAGCGACGGGTCGCGGACGATCACCATCCCGTCGGAGATGAGCGTCGCCCGCCAGTCCCGCCGGGGAGCGCCGATCGGCAGCAGCTCGAGCGCTGCCACGCTGGTCCCGTAGTCCGCCAGCAGCCGGTCCAGCCCCTCGATCCGCTGGATCACGCCCGCGCCCTGCGCCCGCTTGAACAGGCTGGCCGCGTTGTACTTCCGCTCCAGCGGCGCGGACAGCCGGCCGTGCACGACCGCCTCCGCCCAGGCCGTGAACAGGTCGCCGTCGGTCGCGTAGTTCATGACGTCGACGGTGCGGGCACCCGGCGGCCGGGCGCCGATCTCGCCGAACACCACCTCGCCGTCGGCCTTGCGGTACCACTCCATGTGCGTGAAGCCGGTCTGGAACCCCAGTGCCCGCAGCACGTGGTGGCCCATCTCAAGCCCGCCTGCCAGGTGCGGCGGCGACAGGTCGCGCAGGGACATCGTGACCGGCGTGATCCACTCGTGGATGCGCGTCTGCAGCGGCCGGGTGCGGTACCAGCAGACGTTCTCGAACAGCACCTCGCCGCCCGCGCACACCGTGTCGTAGGTGAACTCCTCCGCCTCGATGAACTCCTCCACGCTCACCTCGTGCACGTGCCGCACCTGGGTGAGCACATCCGCGAGACCGGACGACGAGTCCACCCGGTGCGTGTCGGCCGAGCCGGCGCCGTCGATCGGCTTGACGATCAGCGGGTAGCCGACCCGTTCGGCCGCCTCCCACACCTGCGCCACGGTCGTCGCGCGGTAGTGGTGCGGGGTACGGATGCCGGCCGCGTCCAGCACCTGCTTCATCCGCTCCTTGTCGCGGAACGGCACGGTCTGCTCCACCGTCATGCCCGGCAGGCCGAAGTGCTCGCGCAGCCGCGCCGCGAGCAGCATGTACGGCTCCCAGAGGCACTCGACCCGGTCGAACGACAGGTGTTGCGAAAGCCCTCGCAGCGCAGCCAGAACGGCACCCTCGTCGGCCAGCGACACGTGCTCGTAGTGCGCGAGCGCTTCTCGTGCGGCGGCCGGCAGGTCGTGCGCCGGCTGGTCGCCGATCCCGAGAACGGTCGCGCCGACGGCTGCCAGCCCGCGGGTGAAGTACGACATCTCCACCGGGAAGCCCGGCGACAACATCACGACGTTCACGACGACTCCGCCAGCTCGACCCGCACACCGGACACGATCCGGGCGAGGGCGTCCTCGACAACCTCGGTGTCCGGGTGCCGCACGATCACGTAGCCCTCCCCCTCGTAGCCGGCCGCGGCGGGCTGCCCGGGCTGTGGCAGCCGGGCCTCCACGACGAGGGAGCCGACCTCCCGCTGCACCTGCTCGATCCCGTGCACCGCGCGTACGCGACCGTGCCCCTGACCTCGCAGGTAGGCGGTGCCCGAGGCGTACCGGCGCTCCGGCGGCTCGAAGCGGTCCAGCAGCATCAGCGCCGCCCAGGCGGCATGGAAGTCGATGTCGTACGAGTAGGCGATCATGGAGCTGATCTGCGCGCCCGGGGGCCGGGCCGCGACCTCGGACACCGCCACGCTGCCGTCCGGCCGGCGGAACCACTCCATGTGCGTGAGGGCGTCGCGCACCCCGAGCGCCTTCAGCGCCGCGGGCCCGATGGTCTGGATGTCGGCGTACGACGGGGCGTCGAGCGAGCGCGGCAGCAGCACCGTCCACTGGATCCACGGCGTACGCAGCACCTCCAACGGCGGCGGCCGGTAGTCCGAGATGGAGGCCCACACGCTCTCGCCGCCCTGGCTGACGGTGTCCAGCGTGTGCTCGTGCCCGGACAGCCACTCCTCGAGCAGCGCCGGCTCCCCGTCGGTCGCAGGGGGCAGCTGCGCCAGCCAGCCGCGCAGCTGGTCGGCGTCATCGAGCCGGTACGTCGCGACGGCCCCCGCGCCGGCCGGCGGCTTGGCGACCAGCGGGAAGCCGACCTGCTCGGCGAACGCGTTGGCCTCCGCGTCGCGGGTCACCAGCTGGTGCCGGGCGCAGGGGATGCCGGCCGCGCGCAGCACCGTCTTCATGCGCGCCTTGTCGCGGACGTTCATGGCGGTCGCGACGTCCATCCCCTCGACGCCCTCCCACTCGCGCACCTGCGCCAGGGGGACCTGCAGCTGCTCCAGCGCCCCGACGACCCGGTCCATGCCGCCGAGCTGGCTGCGCAGCCCGCGTACGCCCTCGGCGACCTGGCCCGGGTCGAGCGCGTCGTCGACCCGCCAGTGGCCGGCCAGGCACTCCCGCAGCTCGGGCGGGAGGTGCTCGGCGGGCTCCTGCGTGACGACGCCGAGGCGCACACCGGGCAGCGTCGCGGCGGAGCGGACGAACCGCGTGGTGGCCTCGAGGAGGTAGGGCGCGACAAAGGCGGCGGCGACCATGCGCGGACGCTACCGACCGGGGCGCTCCCCGCCGTGGCAGGGGCACCCACTACCCTAGCGATCATGAACGTGGTGTTCGTGGCGCCCGAGTTCCCGCCCACCCAGCGGCACTTCGTGCGCGCGCTGGCGGACGTCGGCGCGACGGTGATCGGCATCGGGGAGCGCTCCGAGCACGAGCTCGACGACGAGCTGCGCTCCTGGATGCCGCACTACTACCGCGTCGACAGCGTCACGGACGAGCGGGAGATGACCGACGCGGTCCGCTGGGCGCAGGGGCAGGTCTGGGTGGACCGGCTGGAGACGACGATCGAGTCGCACACGCTGCCGGTCGCGCACGTACGGGAGTCGTGCGGCATCCCGGGCACGTCCTCGCGTACCGCCTGGCTGTGCAGGGACAAGCCGTCGATGAAGCAGGTGCTGCGCGAGGCCGGGGTGCCGACCGCGGCGTCCACGGCGGCGTACCGCGTGGACCAGGTCTTCGACTTCGCCGACGCCGTCGGCTATCCGCTGATCCTCAAGCCGCGCAGCGCGGCGGGCGCGCTGGACACCGTCCGGGTCGACGACCGCGCGCAGCTCGACGCGGCGCTGCCGACGTTCGCGGCCGCCGACTCGATCGCGGTGGAGGAGTTCGTCGAGGGCCACGAGGGCTTCTACGACACGCTCTCGGTCGACGGCACCCCGGCCCTGGACTTCGTCTCGCACTACTACCCGAACGTCCTCGAGGCGATGCGGGAGCGCTGGATCAGCCCGCAGTTCGTCTCCACCAACCGCGTCGACAGCGTCAGCGACTACGAGCAGCTGCGCGAGATGGGCGCCCGCGTGAACGAGGCGCTCGGGATCGGCACCAGCGCGACGCACATGGAGTGGTTCTTCGGGCCGCGAGGGCTGCGTTTCTCCGAGATCGGCTGCCGGCCGCCCGGCGTCGGCGCGTGGGACCTGTACTCCGCCGGCAACGACCTCGACGTCTACCGGGAGTGGGCGCACGCGGTCTGCCACGGCGCGGTGGTCGCCCGGCCGTCGCGGCGCTTCGCCACCGGCATCGTCGCGCTGCGCCCGGACCAGGACGGCGAGGTCACCTGGATCGAGGGCGTCGACGACGTCCAGGCCCGGCTCGGCGAGTGGGTGATCGACGCGCACCTGCCGCCGGCCGGTACGCCGACCCAGTCGGTGGCCGCCGGCTACATGGCCAATGCCTGGGTCCGCATGCGGCACCCCGACTACGACGCCCTGCGCGGCATGCTCGACGACGTCGGCCGCAGCGTGCAGGTGCATGCCCGATGAGACGCGTCGGGTGAGCTCGCGCGTCACGGTCCTGGGGCCGCAGCGGCGGCCGACCCTCGACCGGGTGGTGCGCAGCCTGGGCGTCGAGGGCCCGTACGCCACCGTCACCGCCGGCTGGCAGGAGCGCGAGGCGGACGACGGCGAGCTCGACGCCCTGCTCGGCGGCCGCAGCGTCAACCTCGGCCTGCATGCCCGTTGGCTCGACGTGGTGGAGCGCGACCGGGAGTACGCCGTCGCCGAGCTCGAGCACCGGGCCGTGCTCGAGGAGCTGCAGCAGCTGTACTCGGTGCAGCTGGAGTCTGCGCTCGGGGCGGTGCGCACGCTCGGCGAGCGGGTCGGCGACCGGCCGCGGGCCAAGGCCGCGGCGCTGGCCGATGCCGAGGCGGTCGTCCGCGTCGTCGACGGCCACCACCTCGCCCGGGTGCGCGAGGCGCACCGGAGCTTCTACGCCGCCTGGCGGCTCGAGGAGCGCGAGGTGATCGTGGAGCACCGGGAGGCGCTGCGCCGGATCCTGCAGCAGAGCGCCGCGCTGGTCGTGGCCGGCGGGCACGTCGGGGTGCTGGTGCAGCTGCTGCACCTGTTCCACGTGGCTCCGCACCTGCCGGCGACCGTGGTCGCCTGGTCGGCCGGGGCGATGGCGCTGACCGACCGGGTGGTGCTGTACCACGACCGCGCGGCGCAGGGCGCCCCGCACGACGAGGTCTACGACCAGGGACTCGGGCTGGTCCCGGGCGCGGTGCTGCTGCCGCACGCCCGGCGCCGGCTGCGCACCGACGACGCGCTCCGGATGGCGGTGCTCGCCCGCCGCTTCGCCCCGGCGCGCTGCGTCGTGCTCGACGACGGCGTACGCGTCGACCTCACGGACGATGGCGCCCTCCCCGCCGGCGCGCGGGTGGTGGGTACCGACGGCCACGTCGTGGCCCTGTGAGCGGAACATGCGGGCGGTGCCCCGCGACGAAGGAGCGGGCGTGCCGGTCGCTTGTGGAGCGAGCCCTGGTGTGGCTATGAGCGTGGGCGCCCGGTGACGACGACCCGGCTGGCGATCAACCGGCTGCGCGAGCGCCGCCCGCTGGACGCGGCCGCCGTCGACCGCTTCCTGGCCCGCCGGCAGGTGCCGGTGGTGGAGGGCCTGCGCTGCACCTTCTTGTGGCGGGGCGAGGCCGACGAGGTGTGGCTGTGCCAGCGGATCGTCGGGCTGCCCGACCGGCTGCCGCTGCGGCGCCTGCGCGGCACCGACCTGTGGTTCCTCGTGGTGGAGCTGCCCGAGGGCTCGCGGGTGGAGTACCAGATCGAGATCCGGCGCGGGGAGCACTACGAGCGGTTCAACGACCCGCTCAACCCGCACCTGTCGCACAGCCCGATGGGCAGCTCGTCGGTCTGCTTCGCCTACGGCTACGACACCCCGACCTGGGCGCTGCCGGACCCGGAGGCGCGGCCCGGTGAGCTGGTGGACTTCTCCATGCGCAGCAGGGCGATGCGGCGCGACGTCCACGTCCAGGTCTACCTGCCGGCCCGCTTTCGCCGCAGCGGCAGCTACCCGCTGCTGGTCGTGCACGACGGCAGCGACTTCCTGCAGTACGCGTCGGCGAAGGTCGTGCTGGACAACCTCATCCACTCGCTGGACGTGGCCGAGACGGTCGTGGCCTTTGTCGACCCGGGCGACCGGCTCGTCGAGTACCCCGACTCGCCGGCGCACGCCCGCTTCGTGTCCACCGAGCTGCTGCCGCGGCTGGAGCGCGAGCTGCCGCTGGTCCAGCGGCGCGCCGGGCGCTGTCTGCTCGGCGCCAGCTTCGGCGCGATCGCGTCGCTGTCGACCGCGAACCGCTCGCGGGACACGTACGGCTCGCTGGTGCTCATGTCCGGGTCGTTCGTCTTCACCGACATCGGCAGCGACCACGGCGGCGGGCCGGCGTTCGACCCCGTGGTGGAGTTCGTCAACCGCTACCGGGCCCGGCCGCGGCGGGTCGCGGACCGGCTGTTCGTCAGCTGCGGGGTGTACGAGCCGCTGATCGTGCCCAACCGGTCGATGGTGCGCACGTTCGAGCAGGCCGGCATGGACGTGCGCTACGTCGAGGCGCGCGACGGCCACAGCTGGGAGAACTGGCGGGACCGGCTGCGCGACGCGCTGTCCTACGTCTACCCGGGACCCCAGAAGTTCGTCTACGAGTAGCCGGACACGGCTACGAGGAGGAGGAGCAGGAGCGCTGCGACCCGGCCAGTGCCCGGCGGCTCTCGCGGCAGCGCTCCTGGCTGGCGGCGATGAGGACGAGGGCATCGTGGCGACGCCGCTCCAGCTGGGCGAGGGCGGCACGGCTCTGCAGGACGAGCTGGCTGTGGTGCTGCGGGGAGGTCATGTCGGTCCCGTGCTGACCGGGCCTGTCACCCTGAGTGCCCAAGGCCGGCGGCGGCGCCACGACAACTTACTCCCAGCCCGCACGGTCCTGCGGGCGGCCCCCCTGTGGTGTTCAGTGTGCTCAGCGCCGGACGCGCCGGCGACAGAACAGGCGGCGACGTGCCCTACCCCGACAGCCCAGAACCGGGCACAGCGGCTCGCGACGTGCCGCCCGGCCAGGACGCCCTGGCCGTGCAGTTCAGCGAGCTGGCCCGCGCCCTGCAGCAGCAGGACGACCCGCACAGCACCCTCGTGGAGGTCGTCCGGGCCGCCGTCGCGCTGATCCCCGGCGCCACCGACGGCTCGATCAGCGTGGTGCTGGGGCGCAAGCGGGTCATGTCCGAGGCGGCATCGGGGGAGCTGCCCCGGGTCGTCGACAAGCTGCAGGAGTCGACGGGGCAGGGGCCGTGCCTGGACGCCGCCTACCAGCACGAGACGGTGCGGGTCCCGGACATGGCCTCCGAGCAGCGCTGGCCGGGCTTCGCGGCGCCCGCCCTGGAGGCGGGCGCCGCCAGCATGCTGTCGTTCCAGCTCTACGTCGAGGGCGACAACCTGGGCGCCCTCAACCTGTACGCCAGGGCGGCGAACGCCTTCGACGAGGAGTCCGAGCACATCGGCCTGCTGTTCGCCTCACATGCCGCGATCGCGTACGACGCCGCCCGGCGGCAGTCACTGCTGAGCCGGTCGGTCGCGACCCGGCAGCTGATCGGCCAGGCGCAGGGGATCCTCATGGAGCGGCACAAGATCACTGACGACCGGGCGTTCGCCCTGCTGGTGCGCGCGAGCCAGGACACCAACACCAAGCTCCGGGACATCGCCGAGCAGCTCGTGCGGAGCGGCGCCCTGCCGGGCGGCCCCGACCCCGGCCGCCGCCGCGCCTCAGCCGCGCCGGTACAGGTAGGTCGTCAGCGGCAGGAACACGGCGGTGAGGCCGGCGGCCACCGCGAGCACCACCCCGATCTCCCCGGCCCGCACGGTCCCCTCCATCAGTCCCCGTGAGGCCGTCGCCAGCAGCGTGATCGGGTTGACGTCGACAAAGGCGCGCAGCGGCCCGGGCAGGGTGGCCGGGTCGACGAAGACGTTGGACAGGAACGTCAACGGGAAGATCGCCATGAAGCCGGCGTTCATGACCGCGTTCGGGGAGCGCAGCAGGAGCCCGAGGGTGGAGAAGACCCAGGACAGCCCGAACGCGAACACCACGACGAGGGCGAGCGCCGCGATGGCGCCCAACGGGCCGGCGTCGGGCCGGTAGCCCAGCACCACACCCAGCACGAGGATGACCGTCCCGGCCAGGACGTAGCGCACGCTGTCCCCGAGCAGGGCGCCCAGCAGCGGCGCGGGCCGCCACACGGGCAGCGACCGGAACCGGTCCACCACTCCCTTGGTCAGGTCGGTGTTGAGCGAGATCCCGGAGTAGACCGTTGTGAACAGCACCGACATGACCAGGATGCCGGGCAGGATGTAGTCCAGGTAGGCGCTGGTGGAGCCGGCGACGGCCCCGCCGAACAGGTACGTGAACATGAGGACGAACATCACGGGTGTGATCGTGACGTCGAGCAGCTGCTCGGGAACGTGCTTGACCTTCAGCATGCCGCGCCAGCCGAAGGTGAGGGCGGCCGAGAGCGGGCTGGGCCGCGGTGGCCGGGTGGTCGAGGTGAGAGCGCGGCGGACGGCCTGTGTGCTGGCCGTGCTGGCTGGGGCGCTGGCAGAGGTACTGGCAGTCATCGCACGGGCTCCTCGACGGATCGGGACTGTTCGGGCACGGTCGGGTCGGCCGCGTGGCCGGTGAGGGCGAGGAAGACCTCGTCCAGGCTGGGCTGGCCCAGCGAGAAGTCGGCCACCCGGACGTCGTGCCGGGCCAGCTCGGCGAGGGCGGCCGCCCCCTGGTCGGCGTCGGTGCACGCGGCGGACAGCGATGCCGGCTCGGGCTCGAGGGTGACCGCGCCGAGCCGGCGCTCGAGCACCCCGGCCGCCGTCGCGCGCCGCTCGGCGTCGTGCAGGCGCACGTGCAGCGTCGCCGACCCAACGGACGCCTTGAGCTGCGCGGGGGTGCCCTCGGCGATCACCCGGCCGCGGTCGATCACGGCGATCCCGTCGGCGAGCTGGTCCGCCTCCTCGAGGTACTGGGTGGACAGCAGGACCGTGGTGCCCTCGGCCACCAGCGCCCGGACGATCTCCCACACGTCGTTGCGGGACCGGGGGTCGAGCCCGGTCGTCGGCTCGTCGAGGAACATCAGCTCCGGCGTCACGACCAGGCTGGCGGCGATGTCGAGCCGCCTGCGCATCCCACCGGAGTAGTGCTTCACCAGCTTGCCGGCGGCCTCCTCCAGCCCGAACGCGGCCAGCAGCTCCAGCGACCGCGCCTTGGCCTGCGGCCGGCGCAGGCCGAGGAGCCGGCCGAGCAGCACGAGGTTCTCCCGGCCGGTGAGCTCCTCGTCCACGCTCGCGAGCTGGCCGGTGAGGCTGACGAGCCCTCGTACGGCGTCGGCCTCGGCGACCACGTCGTGCCCGAGCACCGTGGCGGAGCCGGCGTCCGGGCGGATCAGCGTGGCCAGCATGCGGATGGTGGTGGTCTTCCCGGCGCCGTTGGGGCCAAGCACCCCGTAGACGCAGCCGCGGCGCACCGTGAGGTCCACGCCGTCGACCGCACGGGTCGAGCCGAAGGACTTGACGAGGCCGGTCGCAGCGATGGCCAAGGTCGTCATAACGCTCCTGTCGTGGTGGGGGGGTCACGTCAGCAGGAACTGGGCGTGACCATCGTTAGCACGGCCGCCAAGCCGGTTATGCGGTTCAGCCCATCGTCCGGGCGCCGTCGAGGGACTCCCGGAGGATGTCGGCGTGCCCGGCATGCTGGCTGGTCTCGGCGACCAGGTGCAGGAGCACCCGGCGGGCGGACCAGGACGCGCCGGGCTCGAACCAGGGGGCGGTCGGCAGCGGGTGGCTCGCGTCGAGGTCGGGCAGCGTCGCCACCAGGGCGTCGGTGCGCTGCGCGACCGCGTCGTAGTCAGCCAGGACGCCGGCGAGCGTCTCGTCGGCGCCGAGCTGGAACCCGTCCGCCCACACGTTCTGGTCGCCCTCGCCGGCCATGGCCGCTGCCCCGCGCTCGATGAAGTCGACCCACTGGGCCTCGGTCGCGGCAACGTGCTTGACGAGGCCGCCCAGGCACAGCGCGCTGACCGTCGTGCGCAGCCGGGCCTGCTCGTCGGTCAGCCCGCGCACGGTCTGCAGCAGGAAGCCGCGGTGGGCGCGCAGCGTGGCCAGCAGGTCCCTGCGCTCGCCGGTCAGCACACCGGGGGTCGAGATCGTCGTCGCGGTCATCGTTCAGGCCTTTCGTCGGCAGGAGCGGCTTCAGCGTGACGCTACGGACCACTGGTGCCAATTTCTGACCGCAAAGGGGGCAGACTTGGGACATGGCCAATACGAGCTCCCGGACGCTGCGCCTGCTGTCGCTGCTGCAGGGCCAGCGCTACTGGCCGGGGGCCGAGCTGGCGGACCGGCTCGAGGTCTCCGTGCGCACCCTGCGGCGCGACGTGGAGCGGCTGCGCGAGCTGGGCTACCCGGTGCAGGCCCACCGCGGGGTCGACGGCGGCTACCAGCTGGCCGCCGGCGCGTCCCTGCCCCCGCTGGTGCTCGACGACGACGAGGCCGTCGCGCTGGCGGTGGGGCTGCAGGCGGCGACGGCCAGCCCGGTCGCGGGCATGGCGGAGTCGTCCGCGCGGGCGCTCGCCAAGGTCGCCCAGGTGATGCCGAAGCGGCTGCGCCGCCAGGTCGAGGCCCTGCGCGCCATGACCGTCTCGGGCCAGTGGGAGGGCACCGGGGACGCCATCGACCCGCTCGTGCTCACCACGGTCGCCCAGGCCTGCCGCGACAGCGAGCGCCTCGAGATCGCCTACACCGCTGCGGACGGGACCCGCAGCCGCCGCACGGTCGAGCCGCACCGGCTGGTGTCGCTGGGGCGACGGTGGTACGTCGTGGCGTACGACCTCGACCGGCACGACTGGCGGACGTTCCGGCTGGACCGGCTCGAGGCGCCGCGGGCGGACGGCAGCCGCTTCCTGCCGCGGGAGCTGCCGGCTCCCGACGCGGCCGCGTTCGTCCGCCAGGGCATCCGCCAGCTCCCGTCGGCGTACGAGGTGACGGCGGTGGTCCGCGGCCCCGCCGGGGAGGTCGCCCGGCGGGTCGGCCACTGGGCCACGGTGGAGCCGCTGGACGACGCCTCCTGCACGCTCCGGATGACCACCGACTCCCTGGACTGGGCGGCCCTGACGCTCGGGGTGGCCGGCGGCGAGCTCACGTCGGTGGCCCCCGCCGAGCTGGTCGAGCACCTGCAGCAGTGGGCCGACCGGTTCGCCGGCGCGGCGACGTGACGGCCGCGCGGGCAGCGCGTCGCCGTACGGGCAGACTGGGGTCATGCGCCTGATCGCGAAGCTGTTGGTGATCGCCGCCGCCGTGTGGGTCGTCGCGGCGGTCGTCCCCGGAGTGCACGTGCAGCAGGGGGTGGCCAGCTACCTGCTCATCGCCGTGATCTTCTCGGTCGTCAACGTGCTCGTCCGTCCCGTGCTGAAGCTGCTGTCGTTCCCGCTCCTGCTGCTGACCCTGGGGCTGTTCCTCATCGTCATCAACGCGGCGATGTTCGGCCTCACCGCGCTGCTGACCACGCGGCTCGACGTCGACGGGTTCGGGCCGGCGGTGATCGCCTCGCTCATCCTCAGCGCGATCACCTGGACGGGCGACACCGTGCTGGGCCTCAAGGACGACGACTGAGTCCGGCGTCCCACCTCATCCACGGTGGTGATGCCAGCCAGCCGAAGGGGCGATTGGCGTCGTAGCGCGGCCGTCCACATACTCGGGGCGGACGCTGCCGCCGGTGTGGCGCCTCCCGGAGGAGCCATGCCCACCCAGAGGTCGCCCACCCAGACGTCGCCCGCCCCGACACCCGCGCCGACCGACCCCGCGGCGCAGCTGCAGTGGCTCGTGGACCGGGCCGAGGTGTCGGACCGCCTGGTGGCGTTCGCGCACGCCCTCGACACCAGGGACTGGACGGCCTACGGCGACCTCTACACCGAGGACGGCTCGTTCGAGGTGCCTGGCCTGTTCCGCCTGGTCGGCCGCGAGCAGCTCGCCGGCGGTACGAGCAAGGGCCTCGGCCGCTACGTCGGCACCTGGCACCTGAGCGCCAACCACGCGATCGCGCTGGACGGGGACACCGCCAGCACCCGCTCGTACCTGCT
The DNA here is from genome assembly GCA_035714445.1 of Mycobacteriales bacterium. GTDB lineage: Bacteria > Actinomycetota > Actinomycetes > Mycobacteriales > SCTD01 > DASTLY01. The sequence goes on along the minus strand of DASTLY010000078.1, from coordinate 71,554 downwards.
GGCCGTACACCGGCTCGACGGCGACCTGCGGCACCACGCCGACGGCGCCGGTTGGTACGACTGCACCCTGGTGCGCCGGGACGGCCGCTGGCTGTTCGCGACCGTCGTGCTCACCGAGGTGTGGACAGCTTCGGAGGCGCTCACCCACGTCACGCGGGACGGGCCCGCGACGGCCTGACGACACGCAGCCCGCGGCTGCCGGGACCCGTCCCGGATGCGCCGGCGCCTGGCACCGTGGGAACGTCTACCTCGGGTGTCCCGGTGACGGAGCGAGAGGTCGGAGCATGTCGGTAGAGGCGTCGCCGGACGTGGGCGACAGCTTCCGCGCGACGATGGCGACGGTCGCGACGCCGGTGTGCGTGGTGACGACGCTCGTCGACGGCCGGCCGCACGGCACCACGGTCAGCGCCTTCGCCTCGCTGTCGCTGCGCCCGCCGATGGTGCTGGTCGCGCTCGACGGCGGCTCGCAGCTGCTCGGGGGCCTCGCGCCCGGCCAGCGGTTCGGGGTGAACCTGCTGACCGAGGGGCAGGCGTCCCTGGCGGTCGCGTTCGCCCGCAAGGGCGAGGACCGGTTCGCCGGCGTGGGCTGGGACGACGTCGAGGGCGTACCCCGCATCGACGGCCCGGTCGGCTGGCTTCTGTGCGAGGTCACCGAGCTGGTGCCGGGCGGCGACCACGTCGTGGTCCTGGCGGCCGTGCTGGTCGCCGAGCCGGCGCCGGCCGCGCCGTTGACCTACCACGAGCGCGCGTTCGGGACGCACCGCTCACACGCCGAGACCCCGCCGGCCGGCTGACACCCGCTCAGACGGGAGGTGCGACGAACACGCCCTTGTCGGGGTCGTTGAAGGACTTCCGGGCCACGAACTCGTTCATGGCGTTGGCCGTGCCCCACTGGTCGCTGACCATCGGGTCGGAGAAGTCCAGCATGCTCGGGTGCCAGGTGTCCTCGTCGAGGACCTCGAGCTCGGTCGTGTACTCCATCGTGTTGCCGTGCGGGTCCAGGAAGTAGGTGAAGGTGTTGTTGCCGGCCTGGTGGCGGCCCGGCCCCCAGACCTTCTCGACCCCGGCGCGGATCAGCCGGCCTGTGCCGCGCATGTACTCGTCGACCCCGCGCAGCTCGAAGCTCGCGTGGTGCAGGGAGGTGTGCGGGCCACGGGCGATGGCCATGCTGTGGTGCTGCTGGTTGCAGCGCAGGAACCACATCATGTCGCCCATGTGCGGGTGCATCAGGGTGTCCGACAGGCGGAAGCTGAGGTGCCGGTCGTAGAACGCGACGGTCTGCTCCGGCGTCGGGGAGTTGAGCACGACGTGGCTGAGCTTGACCGGGATCGACTCGCCCTCCTCGACCTTGCGGTGCACCCGGACGTCGACGTCGGCGGAGACCTCCACCGTACGGCCCTCGTTGTCGAAGAACCGGAAGCCGTAGCCCCCGCCGGGGGTCTGCAGGGCGCCGGGCTCGTTGACCAGCTGCACGCCGTCGCGGCCCAGCCGGGCGGCGAGGGTATCGACGTCGGCGGGGGTGGCGGCGCCGAAGGCGATGAGGTCGAGGCGCTTGTCGGTGTCGGCGCGCACCCGCACCTGGTACTGCTCCGGAGAGCCCTCGGCGGCGAGGTAGGTCACCCCGCTGTCGCCGCCGACCTTCGTCAGCCCCCAGGTGTCGGTGTAGAAGCTGACCTGCGTGTCGGCGTCGGGGACGGCGATGTCGACGTGCCGCAGGTGGGTGATCAGGTGCCGGGTCGGCTGTGCCGTGGTGGTCATGCAGGTGCTCCCGTGAGGTGGGTGGGGACGAGGTCGAGCCCGGCGGCGTTGCCGCGCAGGACGAGCTCGATGTCGGAGGCGGACAGGGCGGCGGCGCGGACCCGCTCGACGGGGTCGGCGACCCCCATGTCGAAGGGGTAGTCGGAGCCGAGCAGCACCCGGTCGGCGCCGACGGCGTCGACCAGGGTCCGCAGGGCGGCCGGGGAGTGCACGAGCGAGTCGAACCACAGCCGGCGCAGGTACGACGAGGGCGGCTCGGCGCAGCCGTGCGCCTCCGGACGTACGGCCCATGCGTGGTCGGACCGGCCGAGGTGGGTCGGCAGGTAGCCCCCGCCGTGGGCCGCGAGCACCCGCAGGCCCGGGTGCCGGTCGAGGACGCCGGAGAAGACCAGGGAGCTGAGCGCCACCGCGTCCTCCACGGGCTGGCCGACGGTGTTGGCGAGGTGGTAGCGGTCGAGCCGCCCGTCGAGGCTGCAGCCGAACGGGTGCAGGAAGACCACGGCGCCGGTCTGCGCGGCCCGCTCCCAGAACGGCTCGAGCGCCGGGTCGCTCAGCTCCACCGTGCCGCCGTCCGGTCCGGGCGCGTGCGAGGAGACCTCCACCCCGAGCAGCCCGAGCGACAGGGCGTGGTCGAGCGCCTGGACGCACAGGTCCGGGTGCTGCAGCGGCACCAGCCCCAGACCGGTGAACCGCGCCGGCTCCTCGGCCACCACCGCGGCCACCCCGTTGCCGGCGCTGGAGCAGACGGTGAGCGCGAGCTCGGGCTCGGCGTAGTAGTGGTACTGCGAGGGCGACACCGACACCAGCTGCACGTCGACGCCCGCGGCGTCCACGTCGGCCAGGCGCCGGTCGATGCCGGTGAGCTGCGGCGTCCGGTCGGCGACCCGCTGCCGGCTCACCGCACCGGACGCCGCGCCGTTGCGCCGGGCGTCGAGCGCGCGCTGCGCCGCCAGCCCGGGGTGCCCGTGCACGACGGCCTCGACCTCGTCCACGACCACGTGGGCGTGCACGTCGACGACGGGTGTCATCGGCGCGCGACAGGAACGAGCTCGGGCGGGGACATTCCGGGGTGTCTCTCCTCAGCAGCGCGCCGACGTGCGGTGACACCACTCACTGTCGGGTGCCCCGGAGCGTCGCGGAAGACCGATATGGCGATGGTCGGCATCGGCCGCGCCGATGGTCGCCGGCCGTCTCGCCTGGTGCAGGCGTCAGCCCTCGGTCGGCGTCCCCGGTCGCCGCGTCGCCGACCTGCCCGGCAGCACGCTGCGGACGCGGGCCCAGAGCCGTGCCGCCACCCGCTTGGACGCCTGCAGCAGCCGGGCCGCCCAGGGGAACTCCCGGGCCAGCAGGGCCAGGCCGGCGAAGATGGTGATCCAGCCCGGGCCGGGCAGCACGAGCATCGCGATGCCCGCGAGGATGACCACGCTGCCGGCGATCAGGACAGCGACCTTGCGCAGGAGCCCCCAGACCGTACGGAGAGCGGTCGCGGCGGGCCGGGGCGAGGCCTCGGCACTCAGAACGGGCGCTGTTCCTGCGTCCACGACGTCCTCCCCGGTCCACCGCCGCTGCTGACCCGTGCCCAGTGTGTACCAGCGCCGCCAGTCCGTGGTACTCCCTTGGCAGCGCACCCTGAACGCCCGCCGTAGTGAGACCTACGCCGCGCCGGACGGGGACACACTCCCGTGACGAGAGGACCTGCCGTGACCGAGCCCGCCGGCCGCACCCCTGACGCCCCGGACGTCGACCAGCCGGACGGCGGCGCCCACACCGGGCCCGCGGACAGCCCGGAGGACGAGGGGCGTACGCCCGCAGCCCCCGACGTCGACCAGCCGGACGGCGGCGCCCACACCGGCAACTGACCTCGAGCCCGCCACCAGCGGTCGGCGGCCGCGACCGACGACGGCCGACATCCGCAGCGGCGGCGCCGGGCGCCGGGCTCGGGCAGACTCTGCAGGTGCCCTCTGCCCTGGCCGCGGCCCTGGTCCTGCTCAGCTCCGCGGCCGTCCTGGTCCTCGAGATCCTGGTCAGCCGGCTCGCGGCGCCGTTCGTCGGCCTGACCCTCGAGACCTACACGGCGGCGATCGGCGTCGCGCTGGCGGCGATCGCCGCCGGCGCCGCGCTCGGCGGCCGGCTGGCCGACCTCGCCCATCCCGCTCGCTGGCTGGGGCCGGCGCTCGCCCTCGGCGGCGGGCTGCTGCTGCTCGTACGGCCGACGGTGTCCTCGCTGGGACCGGGCGTGCCGGCGGGACCGGAGGGCACCGTCCTGCTGGTGGCCGCCGCCGTCGGCCCGGCCGTGCTCGTGCTGTCGACCGTGCCGCCCGGCGTCGTCAAGCTGCGGCTGCGCACGCTGGCCGAGACCGGGGCCACGGTCGGCCGGCTGTCCGCCCTCGGCACCCTCGGGGCGCTCGCCGGCACCTTCCTGACCGGCTTCGTGCTGCTGTCGGCGCTGCCGGTGTCGCGCGTGCTCCTCGCGACCGGGGTGCTCCTGCTGGTCGTCGGCGTGGTGCTGGCGGTCGTGCTGCCGCGGCTGGCCGGCACCGACGCCGCGACCGCACCGACCCTCGCGTTCCTGCTGGTGCTCGGCGGCCTGTCGTCGGCGCTGCTGGTGGTCGTCGACCCGCCCTGCGAGCGGGAGACCCGCTACTACTGCGCCAGCGTCCTGGCCGACCGGTCGCAGCTGCGCCCCACCGGTCGCACCCTCGTCCTGGACGGCCTGCGGCACTCGTACGTGGACCTGGCCGATCCGGCGTACCTGGAGTTCGACTACACCCGCAGGTTCGGCGACGTGCTGGCGAGCCGCCCGCCCGGCGCGCTCGACGCCCTGCACATCGGGCTCGGCGGCGGCACCATCCCGCGCCACCTCGCGGCGGTCCGGCCGGGGACCCGCAGCACGGTGCTGGAGGTGGACCCGGGAGTCCTGGCCCTGGACCGGGACAGGCTGGGCCTGGTGACGGGCCCGGACCTGACCGTGCGGATCGGCGACGCCCGCACCTCCATCGCGGAGCTGCCCTCGGCGGCGTACGACGTCGTGGTCGGCGACGCCTTCGGCAGCCTCGCCGTGCCGTGGCACCTCACCACCCGGGAGATGGTGGCCCAGGTGCGTCGGGTGCTGCGGCCCGGCGGCGTCTACCTGCTCAACGTCATCGACAACCCGCCGAACGCGTTCGCCCGGGCCGAGGCAGCGACCCTCACCGAGGCGTTCGACGTGGTGCTGAGGGTCGGGTCGACGCGCCAGCGCGACGGGCTGGTCGGGGGCAACCACGTCCTGGTGGCCAGCGACGCCCCGCTCCCCGCGCAGGAGCTGGCCGCGCGTTCCCGCGCCCGCGGCGGCGACGACGTGGTCACCGACGCCGCTCCCTTCGCCGCCGGCCAGCAGGTGCTCACCGACGACGACGCCCCGGTCGACCAGCTGCTGACGCCGTACGTACGGCCCTGACTGCCGGGTCTATCCGATCAGGTCCTTCGAGGTCTACCGTGCTGTTGTCACGTTGAGTATCGCAAAGGAGTACGCATCGTGAAACTTGCCCTCCTGCTGGTGCTGGGCTGGCTGGCCGCCTCGGTCCCGTTCGGCATGCTCGTCGGGATGGTCATCGGTCGGAGCATGCCACCCGCCCCGGTCACCCTCCGGGCGCCGGTGGAGGTGCCGATGCCCCGGGGCGGGTCGGACGAGCCCTCCGCCTCGGGCGGGGGTGGCGCTCGGGACGTCCGGACGCCGGCATAGCCGGCTTCCCAGGCTTGCGCGCGCCCGCGCAGCGCGGTCATGGTGGCACCGCCGCTCCCCGAGGAGGTCCGCATGACGCTGCCGACGCCCTTCCCGCAGCCCGACCCGCTCCCGCCGGACCCGGTCGCGCCCGCAGAGCCGTCGCCGCTGCCCTCGCCCCTGCCGCCGACCGACCCGCAGCCGCTGCCGCGGCCCTGAGGTCCCGCGTCACGGCCCAGCGGGCCGCCGCGCACCGGCCGGCTCCGGCGTCCCGAGCAGGTCGATGATCTGCGCCGCGGGCTGCGGCCGGCCCAGGTGGTAGCCCTGGGCGTGCGTGCAGCCGAGTCGGCGCAGGGCCTGCACCGTGGTGTCGTTCTCGACGCCCTCGACGACCACCGTGCGGTCCAGCTGTCGGCCCAGGTGCAACACCGCGGAGACCACGGCGGCGGCCGCGGAGCCGTCCGTGAGCTGCCCGGTGAAGGACCGGTCGATCTTCCAGGTGGCCACCGGCAGCTCCACCAGCCGGCGCAGCGAGGAGTAGCCGGTGCCGAAGTCGTCGATGGCGACGTCGCAGCCCAGCTCGTGCAGTGCCGCGAGCGCGCGTAGGGCCGCACCGGGGTCGGCGATCAGCCCGGTCTCCGTGATCTCCAGCGTGAGCCGGCCCGGGGAGATGCCCGAGTCCCGCAGGACGGCCGCCAGGTGCCCGGGGAAGTCCGGCCCGGTGAGCTCGTCGGCGGAGAGGTTGAGGAACAGCCGCGAGGGCGCGTGGGTCCCGAGCGCGCGGTCCCAGGCCGCGAGCTGCTGGCAGGCCTCGCTGAGCACCCAGGAGCCGAGCTCGGGCAGCAGGCCGGCCCGCTCCGCCTGCGGGATGAACTCGTCCGCCGTGAGCAGGCCCCGCGCGGGGTGCTGCCAGCGCGCCAGGGCCTCCAGGGCGTAGACGGCGTCCGGTGTCCCCGGTGCCAGCTCGAGGATCGGCTGGTAGTGCAGCGTGAGCTGGTCGTTGCGTACGGCGGCGCGCAGAGCGGCCGCGCCGTCCTCGCGTGCGGTGTCGCGAGCCCGGTCGGCGGCGTAGCTGGACGGGTCGAACAGCTCGTAGCGCCCGCGGCCCGCCCGCTTGGCGCGGTACATCGCGCTGTCCGCGTGCGCGACCAGGGCGGCCGGGCTCACCGCCGGGTCCGCGGTCAGTGCCAGCCCGAGGCTGGCCGAGGGCTGCAGGATCTGCCCGTCCGGGGCGTACGGCTTGGCGAGCTCGACCAGGATGCGCCGGGCGACGGCCGCAGCGGCGTCCGGAGTGGCGAGGTCCTCGAGCAGGACGACGAACTCGTCGCCGCCGACGCGCGCGACGACATCGGTGGGTCGTACGGCAGCGCGCAGGCGCTCCACGCACGTCAGCAGGAGGCGGTCGCCGGCATCGTGGCCGTACGTGTCGTTGACGTACTTCAGACCGTCGAGGTCGGCGAACAGCACGCCGACCTGACCGGGGTGGCGGACCAGCCGGGCCAGCGCATGCGTGAGCTGCTCCAGGAACACCCAGCGCACGGGCAGCCCGGTCAGTGCATCGTGCATCGCCCGGTAGGCCAGCTCCTGCTGGGCCTGCCGCGCGGCGTCCCGGTCGGCGGTCACGACCAGGTAGGAGGTCGCGACCTGGGCCAGCATCCGGGCGGCCTCGAGCTCCTCGGCGCCCAGGCGACGCGGCTCGGCACGGTAGAGGTCGAGCACGCCCCAACGGCGGCCGCGGGCCTGGAGCGGCAGGGTGGCCACCGCGCGCAGGCCGGCCGCCACGGCGTGCCGGCGGAAGGTCGGCCACCTGCCGTCGAGGGCGAGGTCGGCGACGTTGATCAGCCGCTGCTGGCGGTGGCTGTCCCCGCACGGGCCCTCCTGGAGCTGCTCCTGCAGCCGCTCGAGCTCGCAGACGGCCTGCAGGGACGGCCCGGCCGCGAAGGCGAAGCGCAGCAGCCCGTGGTCCTCCGGCACCATGATCCCGGCGCCGTCGAGGCCCAGCGCCCGGACCGCTCCCTGCACCAGCTGCTGCAGCACGTCCTCACTGGTGAAGTCCTTGACCACCGTGTCGGAGAAGGCCGTCAGCACCTCGGTCAGGACCTGGTCCGAGACCACGTGGACTCCTAGCGAAGACGACCCGGCGCAGGGACAGGGGCGGGAGGTGGGGCCGCTGGCTCAGGAGCGGCGCCCGGCGAGGGCGCAGTGCCCGGCTGCCGATGGGTCACACATAGTGACCCGAATGACACGTGCAGCAGCGACCAGTTGCTCACCGTCGGACGGCACCGACGGCGACGGCGGGCAGGGAGCCCTCGAGCGTCCAGCGCTCGCCGCCGGCAGCGGTCAGGGCCGCGGTGACGGCCCGGGCCTCCAGGGGCCGGGACAGCCCGAAGCCCTGGGCGTAGCCGCACCCGAGCGTGCGCAGGGCCAGCAGCTGCGCCGGGTCCTCGACGCCCTCCGCGACCACGTCGACCTGGAGCTGGGCGGCGAGGGCGCCCACCGCCGCGATGGTGGCGACGGCGCGCCGATCGCCGGCGGCCGCGGCCCCGACGAACGAGCGGTCGACCTTCAGCACGTCGAACGGCAGCGCCTGCACATAGGTCAGGCTGGAGTAGCCGGTCCCGAAGTCGTCCAGCGCCAGCGCCAACCCCAGGTCGGCCAGCGCCGTGAGCGTGCGGCGGGCCGCTGACAGGTCGTCGACAGCCGCGGTCTCGGTGACCTCCAGCACGAGGCTGGCCGGCCGCAACGCCGTACAGGCGAGCGCGTCCCGGACGTCGTCGACGATCCGCAGGTCGCCCAGCTGCAGCGCGCTGATGTTGACGCCGATCTGTATCCGCCGACCGCTCCCGAGCGACCAGGACGCGGCCTGGGTGAGCGCCTCGGCCAGCACCCAGCGGGTCAGCTCCCCGATCAGCCCGGCGCGCTCCGCGCAGCCCACGAACTCCTCCGGCGGCACGTCCCCGCGGGTGGGGTGGCGCCAGCGGGCGAGGGACTCCATCCCGGTCACCCGCAGCGTGACGACGTCGACGATCGGCATGTACACCAGCCGGAGCTGGCCCACGCGGGCCGGGCCGTCCTGCGCCGCGCGCAGCTCCGCGCGCAGGTCCTCCGCCAGCTCGGCCTGGTCGAGGTCGTCGTGCCGCAGCCCGACCGTCCACAGGTGCGGCCCGCTGTGCCGGGCGTGCTTGGCGGCGTAGAGGGCGGCGTCGGCCTCGCGCAGGGCAGCGCTGGCACTCAGGCCGTCCTCCAGCAGCCGTACGCCGGCGCTCGCGCCCACCGTCAACCCCGGGGCGGCGGGCACGCTCGCGCCGGCAGCGACCGCGACGGCGCGCTCCGCGACGGCGAGCGCCGAGCTCGCGTCGGTCAGGTGGTGCAGGACCAGGGCGAACCCGTCACCGCCGAGCCGGCACGCCAGGTCCTCGGGGCGCAGGACCCCGGCCAGCAGGCGGCTGATCTCGCGCAGCAGCGCGTCCCCGGCGGCGTACCCGTACCGGTCGTTCACCCTCGTGAACCCGTCCAGGCTCAGCAGCACCAGCGCACAGCTGTAGCCGGCCGGGTCCGGCGGGGCAGCGACGGTCTCCTGGAGCTCCTCGAGCAGGCGCCGGCGGTTCCCGAGCCCGGTCAGCAGGTCGTGGGTGGCGTCGTGCCGCTGGGTGGCCTCCGCCGCGCGCAGGGCGGCGGCCGCGCCCATCGCCAGCACGGACGTCGCCGCCAGCGTCATGAGCAGGGCGAAGCCGGACGCCACGGCGTTGCGGCCGGCGGTCGCCGGCATCAGCACCAGGCACGCCACGACGACGGCACCGGTCCAGACCAGGTGCCCGGCGGCCGCCCGCCACCCGCAGTACAGCGCGGCGTAGGGCGTCGCCCACAGGAAGAACAGCCGGGCGTCGTTGTCCGGGACACCCCCCACGACGTACGCCACCCCGATGACGAGCTGGATGGCGAGCAGCGCGCCGTGCAGCAGCGCGACCGGGACCCGCCGGGCGGTACGCACCAGGGCCGCGCCGAGCACCGCGGCCAGCGCCACCATCCCCAGCAGGACGTGGTCGGCGCGGTCCGGCCGATGCGGCAGCGCGAGCCAGACCAGCCCGGTGCCCGCCCCCGTGACGTACAGCCAGCCGAGCACCCGGCCGAGCGGCATCCCCACCAGGCGCTGGGCCCGCAGCCGGGCGAGCACCCCCGCGGCTGGCAGCTGTCGGTCCACCCTGAGCCATTCGACGGGCAGGCCGCCGGCCTTGAGCCGGTCCGCGCTACCCCGGCAGCAGCGCCCGGATGCTGCGCAGCGCCACCGAGACCGCCGCCAGGCCGTCCTCGCCCTGCGCGGCCAGCACCTCGACCAGCGTGGTCCGCGCTCTCGTCACGGCGTCCGCGTTGGCGAGCTCCCACCGGTCGATCGCCAGCTCGGCGGCGGCACCGCCCGGTGCGCCCCGCAGGACGTCGGCGGTGAGCCCGGCGAGCGCGGCGTACACGTCGTCGCGCAGCGCCGACCGGGCGAGCGCCTGCCAGCGGTCGGGGCGCGGCAGCCGGGAGATCGCGGCGAGCAGCGACTCGCCCTGGAAGCGGGCGGAGAGCGCGAAGTAGGTCCGAGCCACGTCCGCCGGGGGGCGGGCGCTCGCGCCGGCGAGGTCGACGACGTCGAGCAGGGCGAACGCGTCGAGCAGGCCCGCGGCCCGCAGCGCCAGGGCCGTCGGCACGCCCGCGTCGGCCAGCTGCTGGGCGTCGGCCCGCAGGCGGTCGGCCTCGACCCCGACGAGGAGCTCGGGCACCCGCGGCGTCAGCTCCGCCAGCGCCGGCTGCAGCCTAGCGATCTCGGCGTCGACGTCGACCGCCGGGCGGCGGGGCTGCAGCAGCCAGCGCACCGCCCGGTCGAGCAGCCGCTTGACCTTCAGCAGGACCAGCGTCTGCGCGGCCGGCGCCAGCCCCTGCGCCGCCGCCCACAGCCCGGCCACGTCGAAGACCTCCCGCGCCACGGCGTACGCCCGGACCACCTCGGCCGGCGCGGCGCCGGTCTCCTCGCAGGCCCGGAACACGAAGGTGATGCCGCCGCGGTCCACCACCTCGTTGACGATCACGGTGCTGATGATCTGCCGGCGCAGGGGATGCCGGTCGAGCTGGGGCAGGCGCTCCTGCAGCGACGTCGGGAAGTAGGCGTGCAGCGCCCGCAGCGCCCAGGGGTCCTCCGGCAGGGTCGAGGCCAGCAGGTCGGCCCGCAGCAGGATCTTGGCGTAGCCCAGCAGCACGGACAGCTCGGGCGAGGTCAGGCCGGCCGGGGCCCGCTGCTCGAGCGCCGCCTCGGACGGCAGGAACTCCAGCGCCCGCTCGAGCACCCCGCGGTCCTCCAGGTGCGCGAGCAGCCGGGCGTGCACCTGCCGCATGCCCGGCGCCTGCGCCCTCGACAGGCTGAGCGCGAGGTTCTGGCTGCGGTCGTCGTGCAGCACGCGCCCGGCGACCTCGTCGGTGAGGTCGGCCAGCAGGGCGTCGCGCTCCTCGCGGCCGAGCGCCGCCTGCTGCAGCGCGATCTTGAAGTTGACCTCGTGGTCGGAGGTGTCGACACCCGCGGAGTTGTCGATCGCGTCGGTGTTGAGCCGGCCGCCCGCGAGCGCGTACTGCACCCGCCCGAGCTGGGTCAGCCCGAGGTTGCCGCCCTCCCCGACCACCCGGGCGCGCAGCTGGTCGCCGTCGATGCGGACGGCGTCGTTGGCCTTGTCGCCCACCTGCGCGTGCGTCTCGCCGGTGGCCTTGACGTAGGTCCCGATGCCGCCGTTCCACAGCAGGTCGACGGGGGCCGTCAGCACGGCGCGGACCAGCTCGGCGGGGGTGAGCGCGACGACCCCCTCGGCCAGCTGCAGGCGCGCGCGCACCTGGGGGGAGATCGGCACCGACTTGGCGGTGCGCGGGTAGACCCCGCCACCCGCCGAGAGCAGGGCGGGGTCGTAGTCGGCCCAGGACGAGCGCGGCAGGTCGAACAGCCGGCGGCGCTCGTCGTACGACGTGGCCGGGTCGGGGTCGGGGTCCACGAACACGTGCCGGTGGTCGAACGCCGCGACCAGCCGCAGGCTCCGGGACAGCAGCAGGCCGTTGCCGAACACGTCGCCGGACATGTCACCGATGCCCACCGCGGTGACCTGCTCGCGGTCCACGTCGACGCCGAGCTCGGCGAAGTGCCGGCGTACCGACTCCCACGCACCGCGGGCGGTGATGCCCATCGCCTTGTGGTCGTAGCCCGCCGACCCGCCGGAGGCGAAGGCGTCACCGAGCCAGAAGTCGTACTCGGCGGCGACGTCGTTGGCGGTGTCGGAGAAGGTGGCGGTGCCCTTGTCGGCGGCCACGACCAGGTAGGTGTCGTCGCCGTCGCGCCGCAGCACCTGCGGGGGCGGCTCGACCTGCCCGTCGACCAGGTCGTCGGTAACGTCCAGCAGCCCGCGGATGAAGCCGCGGTAGCACTCCAGCCCCTCGGCGAGCCAGGCGGCCCGGTCCAGCGCCGGGTCGGGCAGCTGCTTGCCGACGAAGCCGCCCTTCGCGCCGGTCGGCACGATGACGGCGTTCTTCACGGTCTGCGCGCGGACCAGCCCGAACACCTCGGCCCGGAAGTCCTCACGCCGGTCCGACCAGCGCAGCCCGCCCCGCGCGACCGCGCCGAACCGCAGGTGCACGCCCTCGAAGCGCGGGCTGTAGACCCAGATCTCGTGGGCCGGCCTGGGCTGGGGCAGGTAGGGCACCTGCCGCGGGTCGAGCTTGAGCGACAGGTGCGGCTTGGCCTGCCAGTAGTTGGTGCGCACCGTCGCCCGCACCAGGTCCAGCAGCGCCCGCAGGATCCGGTCGGCGTCGAGGCTCTGCACCTCGTCCAGCAGCCGGTCGGCCCTGTCGCGCAGCTCCGCTGCCCGCTCCGGCGCCGGCCGGTCCGGGTCGAGCAGCGCCTCGAACAGCGACACGAGCAGGCCCGCGAACTCGCCGTTGGCGACGAGCACGTCCTGGATGTACTGCAGGCTGTAGGTCGGCGAGGTCTGCCGCAGGTAGGTGGCGTACGCCCGCAGCACCAGCACCGACCGCCACGGCAGCCGGGCGTGGGTCACCAGCGCGTTGAGGCCGTCCGCCTCCAGCCGGCCCGACCACGCCGCGGCCAGGGCCTGCTCCAGCAGCGGGTCGGCGTCGCCGGTCGGCGGCTGGGCTCCCGGGCGGTAGCGCAGGCCGAAGTCGTAGACCCAGCGCCGGGTGCCGTCCCCGCAGCGCAGGCCGTACGGCCGCTCGTCGAGGACGTCGACGCCGAGCGACTGCAGCACCGGCAGCGCGTCCGACAGGGCCAGCGGCTCGGCGCGGTAGAGCTTGAGCCGCAGCGCGGCGCCCCCCTCGGCGGCCGGCCGGTAGGTGGCGGTGGTGAGCCCGCCCCCCTCCGGCAGCGCGGCCAGCCGCTGCAGGTCGACCAGGCCCGTACTTGCCGGGAAATCCTCCTTGTACGCCTCGGGAAAGGCCTCGCCGTAGTCCCGCAGGAGCCGGGCCGCCTCCGCGGGCCCGTGCGCCGCCTGCGTCGCCTCGGCGAGGTCGTCGGTCCACGACCGGGCCACGGCGGCGAGCCGGGCCTCCAGCGCGGGCACGTCGACGTCGGGCAGCACCGCGCCGGGCCGAGCCCGCACCACGAAGTGCAGCCGCGCGAGCACCGACTCGGTGACCCGCACGGTGAAGTCGACGCTCTGCGCGTCGAACCCGGTCTGCAGGACCTGGGCGATCGCCAGGCGCACCCGCGTGTTGTAGCGGTCGCGCGGCAGGTAGACCAGCGCCGACACCGCGCGCAGGTCGTCGTCGCGGCGCAGGAACAGCCGCAGCTGCCGGCGTTCGCGCAGCCGCAGCACCGAGGTCGCGATCCGGGTGAGGTCCTCCACCCCGGTCTGGAACAGCTCGTCCCGCGGGAAGGACTCGAGCACCGCCAGCAGGTCGCGCCCGTCGTGGCTGGTGGGGCCGTACCCCGACTGCTGCAGCGCCTGGGCGACCTTGCGCCGCACCACCGGGGTGCGCCGCACCGCCTCGCTGTAGGCCGAGGACGCGAACAGGCCGAGGGTGCGCTGCACCCCGACGACGGTGCCGTCGGCGGCGCGCCGGGCGACGCTGACGACGTCGAGGTAGGCCCGGCGGTGCACCGACGAGCGGGAGCCGCTCTTGGTCACCATCAGCAGGGTCCGCTGGGGCCCGAGCACGTCCTCCAGCAGGTGCTGCCGGTGCCGCAGCAGGCCGAGCGCGCTGCCGGGGGCGACCTGCAGCCGGTCGCCGGCGGGGACCAGCTCCACCTGGCCCAGCAGGGTGAGGTTGCCGTCGGCGAGCCAGCGCATCAGCAGCGCCACCTCGGCCGCCTCGCCGTCCGGGCCCTCGCTCGCCGGCGCGTCGGGGGCCAGCTCGCCGGCGAGCGCCAGCAGCCGCTCCCGCATGGCGGACCCGTCTTCGTAGGCGCTGCGCACGTCGGCCAGCACACCGGCGATGTCGCGCTCGAGCGCCGCCAGGTCGGGGTCGCCGCCGACCTCGAGGTGGATCCAGGACTCGACCTCGCCCGCTCCGATCTCCAGCAGCCGGCCGAGCGCGTCCCGGCGCACCCGGAACTGCGGGTGCACGACCAGCTGCACCGCCCCGCCGCGCCGGACGACCTCGGCGGTGAGCGAGTCGACGAGGAACGGCATGTCGTCGGTGACCACCTCGACGACCGGCGGGTCGCCCGGCCGGACCCGCACGAGAGCCTCACCCGGAGGGCGTACGGCGGCCAGTGCCCGGTGCTGCTCGACGGCCTCGAGCAGCGCGTCGTCGTCGCGCCCGCGCAGGTCCTGCGGCTCCAGCCCGCCGTAGTAGCGCTCGACCAGCTCCGCGCTGTCGACCACGCCCGGCCCGGCCACGCGACCGGCTTTCCCCGTCGAGACCCCGTCGTCCATGCCCGCAGTCAACCCGTCGCCGTGTCCGCCCGGGGGGACCCGCCCGATCGACCTGCCCTCCCCGCGGGCAGGACAGCGGAATGAGCCGCACCACGGTGGACCTCAACAGCGACCTCGGCGAGGGCTTCGGATCCTGGACCCTGGGCGAGGACGACGCGCTGCTGGGCCTGGTCACCAGCGCCAACATCGCCTGCGGCTTCCACGCCGGCGACGCCTCGATCATGCGACGCACCTGCGAGCGAGCCGCCGAGGCGGGGGTGGCGATCGGGGCCCAGGTGGGCTACCGCGACCTGCCCGGCTTCGGCCGCCGGTTCATCGACATCGAGCCGGACGCCCTCACCCAGGACGTCGTCTACCAGCTCGGGGCGCTGGACGCGTTCGCCCGGATCGCCGGGCAGCGGGTGCGCTACGTGAAGCCGCACGGCGCGCTGTACAACGCGATCGTGCACCACGAGCAGCAGGCGGCCGCCGTGGTCCGGGCCGTCACCGACTACGACCCCACTCTGCCGGTCGTGGGCCTGCCCGGTTCGGTCTGGCTGGGCCTGGCCGAGCAGGCTGGCCTGCGCGTCGTGCACGAGGCGTTCGCGGACCGGGCCTACACGCCCGCGGGCACGCTGGTGTCCCGGCGGCTGCCCGGGGCCGTGCTGCACGACCCGGCCGAGGTCGCCCGGCGCTGCGTCGCGATGGCCACCGGGGAGCCGGTCCTCGACATCGACGGCGGCGCGCTGCACCTGGCCCCGGACTCGATCTGCGTCCACGGCGACACCCCCGGGGCCGTCGGCATCGCCCGCGCGGTGCGCGAGGCCCTGACCGCGGCCGGGGTTCCGCTGCGCCCCTTTGCCACCGGGGCCGAGGTCCCGTGATGCGGCTGCTGCCCAGCGGGTCGACGGCGGTCCTCGTGGAGCTGGACGACCTCGACGAGGTCCTCGCGCTGTACGCCGCCCTCGTCGCTGCCCCGCCGGAGGGCGTGACCGACATCGTGCCGGCGGCCCGCACCGTGCTGCTGCTCACCGACCCGGCCCGCACCTCGCTGCCGGCGGTGGCCGCCGCGGTGCGCGCCACCACCCCCGACCGCAGCGGGCGCAGCAGCGGCGAGCTGCTCGAGGTCCCGGTCAGCTACGACGGCGAGGACCTGGCGGAGGCCGCCGGGCTCCTGGGCTGCAACGCGGCGGAGCTGGTCCAGCGGCACACGGCGGACGAGTGGACGGTGGCGTTCTGCGGGTTCGCGCCAGGCTTCGGCTACCTCACCTCGGCGTCCTGGACGTGGGACGTGCCGCGTCGGGCGACGCCGCGCACCCGGGTGCCGGCCGGGGCGGTGGCGCTGGCCGGCCCGTTCAGCGGCGTCTACCCGCGGGAGTCACCGGGCGGGTGGCAGCTGATCGGCCGTACCGGCCTGGTCGCCTTCGACCTGTCCCGGGAGCCGGCGGCGCTGCTGCGGCCCGGCGTACGGGTGCGCTTCGTGCCGGAGCCCGCGCGGTGACGCGCTCGGTCACGGTGCTCGCTCCCGGGCCGCTGTGCACCGTCCAGGACGCCGGGCGGCCCGGGCTGGCGGCGACCGGGGTAGGCCGGTCGGGAGCCTGCGACCGGGCGTCGTACCGGCTCGCGAACCGGCTCGTGGGCAACCCCGCCGACGCCGCCGTCCTTGAGGTGACGTTCGGGGGGCTGCGGCTGCGCGCCGACACCGATGTCGTGGTGGTGACCACCGGGGCCCGGTGCCCGCCCGCGCCGGCGCACAACAGCCCGCTGGAGCTGCCCGCCGGCCGCGAGCTGACGCTCGGACCGCCGGTCGCCGGGCTGCGCACCTACGTCGCCCTGCGCGGCGGCATCGACGTGCCGCCCGTGCTCGGGTCGCGCTCCACCGACCTGCTCTCCGGCCTGGGTCCCGGCGCTGTCCGGCCCGGCGACGTGCTGCCGCTGGGCGAGCCGTGCCTGCCGATGCCCGGGGTGGACGTCGCGCCCGTCCCCGAGCCGACCGGCGACGACCTCGCGGTCCGGGTCTCCCCCGGGCCCCGCTGGGACTGGTTCACCGGCGCCGCCAGGGACGCGCTGCTCGGCTCCGCCTACGCGGTCACCGGCGACAGCAACCGGGTCGGCCTGCGGCTGGCCGGCCGGCCGCTCGACCGGTGCGAGAACGGCGAGCTGCCCAGCGAGGGCATGGCCCGCGGCGCGCTGCAGGTGCCGCCGTCCGGCCAGCCGGTGCTGTTCCTCGCCGACCATCCGGTCACCGGCGGCTACCCGGTTCTGGCGTACGTCGACGACGACGACGTGGACCGGTGCGCACAGCTGCGCCCGGGACAGCGACTGCTGTTCAGGGGCTGACGGCACGTCCACCCACGGCGGGTGTCACATTTCCGGGGCCCGCGGTGCTGTAGGAGCATGGACCTGATGCGGCACGGACAGTCCGCGCCCGCGGTCGCCCTGGTGGCCCCCAGGGCGGCCGACGTCGCGGGCGCGCGGAACGACAGGGAGCGGGCAGCGGTGTCGGCACGCGGCGCCGTACGCGGCGACCTGGACGAGATCTTCCGCGACAACTACCAGCGGGTCGTCGGCGTCGCCGCCAGGGTGCTCGGCTCGCGGGACCAGGCCGAGGACGTCGCCCAGGACGTCTTCCTGTCCTTTGGCCGTACGACGGTCCCGGCCGCCGACGCCGGCGGCTGGCTCTGCGTTGCCGCCGCCCATGCCGCCCTCAACCTGCTGCGCGCCGGGCGACGGCGCGCTTCGCGCGAGGAGAGCGTCGCCGCCGCGCAGGACGCGGTCGTCTCCGACGTCGCCGAGCAGGTGGTGGCGCTCGAGGAGCGCAGCCGCGTGCGCGCGGCCCTCGCCCAGCTGCCCCGCAGGCAGGCCGTGGCCCTGGTGCTGCGGCACAGCGGCCTGAGCTACGCCGACGTCGCCGCGGCGCTCGACCTGTCCCCCGGAAGCGTCGGCACCACCGTGCGGCGCGCCGAATCCGCTCTGCGCAAGGAGTTCCGTCATGCGTCATCCCACTGAAGGCGTGCTCCGCCGGCTGCTCGACGAGCCCGTCGGGGTGGCCGACGCCGACCGCCGGCACGTCGCCGACTGCCCGCAGTGCCTCGGCGGGCTCGCCGCGATGCGCGAGGACGCCGCCCTCGTCGACGCGGCGCTCACCCCCGCGGGCGGTCCCGAGGTCGACGTCGCCGCCGCGTGGCGCCGGCTGTCGACGGCGGCCCCCGCGGCGTCCGAGCGGGCTGCCGGCCCGGCCCGCGTAGCGGTGCCCCGCACCGGCCGCGTCCGCGCGGTCCTGCGCCGGCCGGCCGCCGCGGCCCTGGCGGTCGCCCTGGTGCTGACCGGTGCGAGCACGGCTGCCGCCAACGACTGGCTGCAGCTGTTCCGCACCGAGCAGGTCGCGCCGGTCAGCTTCAGCACCGCGGACCTGCTCGCCCTGCCCGACCTCACCGCGTACGGCGACGTGGAGGTGGCCACTGACAGCGAGGTGCACCAGGTCGCCGACGCGGCGGCCGCGGCGGCGGAGAGCGGTCTCGACGTCCCGGAGGTGCGGACCCTGCCCCGCGGGGTCAGCGGCGAGCCGGTCTACCAGGTCGGCGGCGAGGTGCGCGCGACGTTCACCTTCTCCGCGGAGCGTGCGGCCCGGGCCGCGGCCGAGACGGGGACGGCCCTGCCGCCGGTCCCGCCCGGCCTGTCGGGCAGCCAGGTGCGGCTGGTGGCCGGTCCGGGGGTGGCCGGGATCTGGTCGCAGTCGAGCGGGGTGCCGGCGCTGGTCGTGGGTCGGGCCGTCGCGCCGACGGCGTTCTCCTCAGGCGTCGCGTTCGAGACGGTGCGCGACTACCTGCTCTCGCTGCCCGGCCTGCCTCAGGACCTGGCGGCCCAGCTCCGCACGTTCACCGCGGACGGGTCGACCCTGCCGCTGCCCGTACCCGCCGACCAGGTCACCACGTCCACCGCGCAGGTGAACGGCAAGCCGGCCACGGTGCTCGCCACCCCGGCCCGGACCCTGGCCGCCGTGGTCTGGGTGGACGAGGGCGTGCTCACCGTCGTGGCCGGGTCGCTGGACACCGACGAGGTGCTGTCCGTCGCCCGGGCTCTGCGGTGAGCGTGGGAATCGGCCGCTCGGACGTCGGGGGCGACCCCGGCCTCGGCGCGGCGGCCGGCCTGGTGGCCGGGCTCCCGCCGGCACCCGCCGTGTGGTGCGCGGGACTGCGCAAGCGCTACCGGCGCCGGCACGCCGTCCACGACGTGTCCCTGGAGGTGGGCCGCGGCGAGATCGTCGGCCTGCTCGGCCCGAACGGCGCCGGCAAGACCACGGTGATCAAGATGCTCCTCGGCCTGGTCCAGCCGGACGCGGGGGAGGTCATGCTGCTGGGGCACCCGGCGAGCGACCCGGCCGCCCGCGCCCGCGTGGGCTACCTGCCGGAGCTGTTCCGCTACCAGCCCTGGCTGAGCGCCGCGGAGGTGCTGACGCTGCACGTCCGCCTGTCGTCGATCGACGTGAGCGCGAAGGAGCAGCGCGAGTGCCTGTCCCTCGTGGGGCTCGCCGAGCGCACCGGCGACCGGGTCGGTGGCTTCTCCAAGGGGATGCAGCAGCGCCTCGGGCTGGCGGTCGCGCTGGTCGCCGGGCCGGAGCTGGTCGTGCTCGACGAGCCGACGAGCGCGCTCGACCCGCTCGGTCGCGCGGACGTCCGCGACATCGTGCTGGCCCTGCGGGAGCGGGGTGTCGCGGTGCTGCTCAACTCCCACCTGATCGGCGAGGTCGAGCGGGTCTGCGACCGGGTCGTCATCCTGGACCGCGGGCGGGTCGCCGCCTCGGGGAGCCTGGCCGAGCTGCTCGGCCGGCACGAGCTCCGCCTGCACCTGACCGGACTGTCCCCCGGGGCGCAGGCGCGGCTGGCCAGGACGGGGCACGTCGAGCGCGCCGGCGACTGGTGCACCGTGGCGCTGCCGGCCGACGCGGACGACAGCGCCGTACCCGACCTGGTCGCCGACCTGGTGGCCCTCGGCGTACGCCTGCACGCCGTCGAGCCGGTACGCGTGAGCCTGGAGGATCGGCTGCTGGGCATCCTGCGCGACGGGCAGGACGAGCGGGCCGCCGCACAGGCAGGCGGTGCGCGGTGACGACGCTCCGCACCGTCCTCACCGTCGCCGGGCTGACCCTGCGCGAGGCGGCCCGCCGCCGCGTCCTGCTCGCCCTCGGCGTCCTCACCGTCGTGCTGCTCGCGCTGAGCGGCTGGGGGTTCTCGCGGCTGGCCGCGGAGTCGGGCGGCACGCTGACCAGTGGCGAGGCGCGGCTGACCGCCTCCGTCGTCCTCAACCTGGTGATGTTCGGCTTCAGCCTGGTCGCCGCGCTGGGCACCGCCTTCCTGGCCGGCCCCACCCTGTCGGGCGAGACGGAGTCGGGAACCGCGCTGGCCATGCTGGCCCGGCCGATCCGGCGTTCGGCCTTCCTGCTGGGCAAGTGGCTGGGGCTGGTCGGGTTCGGCGGCGGCTACATCGTGATCGCCGGCCTGGCGCAGATCGTCGTCGTCCGGCTGACCGTCGACTACTGGCCCCCCGAGCCGGCGGAGGCCCTCGCGCTCCTCGCGGCCCAGACGACGGTGCTGCTCACCCTCGCGGTGCTGCTGTCGACGGTCATCTCCCCGATGGCGTCGGGCGTGGTCGCCGTCGGCCTGTTCTGCACGACCTGGGTCGCGGGGGTCGTGGGTGGCGTCGGCGGCTCGGTCGACAACGCCGCCGTCGAGCGGGTCGGCAGCGTGTCGCGGATGCTGCTGCCCACCGACGGCCTGTGGCGCGGGGCGATGCACGCCCTGCAGGACCCGACCTCGCTGGTGGCGTTCGGCGGCAACGAGGTCGAGGCGTTCCCGTTCCTCAGCGTGGCGCCGGTGACGGCCGGCTACCTCGGCTGGGCCGTGGTGTGGGTGGCGATGATCTGGGCGGTGGCGGCGGCGTCCTTTGTCCGCAAGGACCTGTAGCCGCGGCTCACCCGAGGTCCAGGACCAGCGCCGCACCCGCCCGGCGGGCGTCCGCCGCCGCCACCACGTCGCCTCCGGCGGTGCGTGACACGGCGTGCACACCGCCGAAGTACAGGTCGCGCCGGGCCCACTCGCGCACCGGCCGCGCCGCGGCGACGGCCCGCACCACGTCCGGCGGCAGACCCGGCTCGACCTGCAGCACCGCGCGGTCCCAGTGCATCCGGGGTGCCGCGACGGCCTCCGCGAGCGGCGCCCCGCGGTCGACCAGGGCCACCAGCGTGCACAGCAGGGCGCTGCGGATCCGCTCGCTGCCCCCGCTGCCGAGCACGGTGCGGGTGCCGTCGACACCGGTCAGCAACGTCGGGGCCATCATCGAGCCGATCCGCACGCCCGGCGGGGTGGTCATCCCGTACGGGTGCAGGTCGGACTCGCCCATGACGTTGTTGAGCTGGATGCCGGTGCCGGGGACGAAGACGCCCGAGCAGGAGCCGTTGGACATCGTCATCGCCGCCATCCGCCCGTCGCCGTCCACGACGCTGACGTGGGTGGTGCCGCGTACGGCCCGGGGCCCGTCCACGTGCCGCTGGGACATGCGGGCCAGCGCGTCGGCGAGCCGCACCGCGGCGTCCGGTGAGGCGTCCTGCGGCGGCTGCCCGGCCAGCTCCGCCAGGGCGGCCAGCACCAGGCCCCCGCCGTACGACGGCGGCGGGTTCGTGACCAGCTCCGTGCCGCGGTAGGCCGCGCGCGACGGGTTCCGCTCGAGCACGCGGTACGCCGCTACGTCCTGCTCGCCGACCGCCGCGCCGGCCCGGTCCGCGGCAGCCGACAGCGGCCCGGCCAGGGCGGCCATGCCGGTCACCGACCCGCGGCCGACGTCGTCCAGCAGGTCGGCCAGCGCGAGGTTGCGCAGCCGGTCGCCGGCCGCGAGCAGCCGTCCCTGCGGGGCGAAGACCGCGCGCCCCTCGGGGGTCAGGGTGAGGATGTCGGCGAGCAGGACGAGCAGCTCGGCCTGCGTCGCGTCGAGGACCGTGCCCTGCCGGGCCAGGGCGGCGGCCGGCGCGACCACCTGCGCGAGCGGCAGCCGGCCGAGGGTGCGCGCCGCGTGCAGGTAGCCGTCGAGGCAGCCCGGGACCGCCACCGACCCCCAGCCGGCGTGGAAGACCTGCTCCGCACCCGAGAAGCGCACCGTGACAGGGACAAAGGACGGGACGAGGCGCTCCGCGGCGCGGCCGCGACCCGGGGCGTCGACGAAGAAGTCGAGCACCCGCACCGGTCCGGCCAGCGGCGCCGCCAGCAGGAACCCGCCTCCACCGAGGCTGGACAGGCCGGGCTCGGTAACGGCCGAGGCGAAGCCCGCCGCCACCGCGGCATCGACCGCGTTGCCCCCGGCGCGCAGCACCTCCGCGGCGGCTCCTGCAGTGTCGGCGTTGCCGGCCGCGACGGCCGCGACCCTGCGCATCGCCTGCAGCCTAGGGGCCCGTCCTGCCCGCCCCGCCGCAGGAGTGCTAGGCATCGTCGTGGCCGGGCAGCGGAGCGAGCGGGTCGGGCCCGGCAGCCGGGGGCTGTCGTTCGGGTCGGTCGCGGAGCTCTACGAGCGCTACCGGCCGGGCTACCCCGACGACGTCGTCGACGCCGTGCTCCGCTACGCCGGGCGGCCGGTGCGGACAGCGGTCGAGGTCGGTGCGGGCACCGGGAAGGCGACCCGGCTGTTCGCGTCGCGGGGCATCGCCGTCACCGCCGTCGAACCCGATCCGGACATGGCCCGGGTGCTCGACCGGACGGTGCGCGGGCTGCCGGTGCAGCCGGTGGTCGCCACGTTCGAGCAGTTCGTCACCGCTCGCCGGTTCGACCTGTTGTACGCCGCCGCCGCTTGGCACTGGACCGACCGGGCCACGAGGTGGACCAGGACCGTCGAGCTGCTCGTCCCCGGCGGCGTGGTCGCGCTGTTCGGGCGGCCCGGCGAGCTCACCGACCCCGACCTGGCCGCGGCGGTCGCGGAGGTCGAGCGCGCCCTGCCGGACGACGGCGCGCCCGGGCTCCGCCCCTGGTCGCCGGCGGAGTCGGCGGACGTCCCCGGCCTCACCGACCGCGTGCAGCTCGACCTGCCCGGCACCGTCCTGACCGCGGCCGACGAGTACGTGGGACGGCTCGCCACCGTCTCTGCGTACCTGATGCTGGATCCGGAGGTGCGCGAGGACACCCTGCGGCAGGTCCGCGCGGTGCTCCCGGAGCGGGTCGAGCTGGACAGCACCGTGCGGCTGTCCCTGGCCCGAGCGGTCTAGTCACCCTCCCCGCAGGGTCGTCGCAACACCGCTGCGCTCAGGACGGGCCGCGCCCGTCGGCCCCGGCGGGCTGCCAGAGCTGGACGACGTTGCCGTCCGGGTCCAGGAGGCTGGCGAACGTCCCGTTGGGGTAGGCCTCGGGGTCGACGACGACGTGCAGCCCAGCGGCCCGCAGCTGCCGGACCATCGCGTCGAGGTCGGCAACCCGGAAGTTGATCGACCATGCACGTTCGGGACCGCCGACGTGCTCGGAGTCCGCCGACATCGCTGCGAAGACGGTCGGCCCGGCCTGCTGCCACCACGACGTCGTGTCGTACGACTCCGGGGGCGGGTCGACCCCCAGGTGCTCGGCGTACCACGCCGCGGCCCGCGCGGGGTCCTTCGAACGGAAGAAGAAGCCGCCGATGCCGGTCACCCGTTCCACTCGTCGCACCCTCTCACCCGAGCCGGGGCAGGACACGCCCCGCATGGCTCACGGCCGGCCGCTGTGGAGCGGCACATGGCCCACCCCGAGCAGCACCGCGTCCACCAGCTGGCGCAGGTACTGCTCGGACTGCGCCTCGACGGCGTCGCGCAGGTGCCAGGGGGTGGCCAGGGTGTGCGTGAGCACCGACCCGACGATCATGTCCGTGACCAGGGCGACGGACGTGCCCTCCGGCAGCTCGCCGCGCTCGATCGCCCGCCGCACGACGGCCCGGCTCGCCGTGAGCTGGTGGGCGTGGGTGCCCTCCTGCAGCCCCTCCCGCAGGTCCTCGTAGAAGCGCGACTCCACCAGCAGCCGTAGTGCGACCACGCCCTCCTCGCTCCACTGCAGCCGGAAGATGGTCGCGGCCAGGGCCAGCAGGTCGTCGCGCAGGTTGCCGCTGTCGAGGACCTCGTCGAAGGGCTCCCGCAGTCGGATGCTGTCGCGCAGCAGGGCGTACTTGGTGGGCCACCGGAGGTAGAGCGAGGACTTGCCGGCGCCGGCCTCGCGGGCCACCTCCTCGAAGGTGAAGCCGGCCCAGCCGCGCCGGGCGTACAGCGCGTACGCCGCGGCCAGGGCCCGGGCCTCGACGTCGGGGTCCCGGGGCCGCCCGGTCCCGCGTGCCGTCGCGCCATGCCGGGAAGCCATGCCGCCAGTGTGGCGTATGGCCCAACCTGGAGTCGGACTCAAGAAAGACTTGCCGACGGCGTCCGTCCGCAATACGGTGACGCGGATCACAGGCGCTCCGTCGCCGACAGCGGCCACCCGTCCCGGGCGCCGGACACCCCACCTGCAGAGGACCTCGATGAGCGAACGCGCACGGATGACCGGCCTCTGCGGCCTGGCCGCCCTGTCCCTGATCCTGACGGCGTGCGGCAGCGGGGACGACGCCGCGTCGGAGTCGCCGTCGCAGGCGCCCGGTGCCAGCGGCTCGGCCGCCGCGCCGACCGGGCAGCCGATCGTGATCGGCATGATCAACCAGGAGAACAGCCCGGCCGGCTCGTTCCCCGAGATCCGGGTCGCGGACGAGGCGGCCGTGAAGTACGTCAACAGCAAGCTCGGCGGGGTCAACGGCCGCCCGATCCAGCTGGAGACCTGCATCACGAACGGCTCCCCCGAGTCGTCCACCACCTGCGCCAACCAGTTCGTCGACAAGAAGGTCCTGCTGGTCACCTCGGGCGTCGACTTCGGCACCGCGGCCTCGCTGCCGATCCTGACCAAGGCCGGCATCCCGTACGTCGGGGGCGTGCCGCTGCTGCCGCCGGAGCTCACCTCGCAGAACGCCTTCATGTTCGTCGGCGGCAGCACGTCCGCCTTCCCCTCCCAGTCCGTGTTCCTGGGCCGCGAGGAGAAGGCGAAGAAGGTCAACATCCTCTACACCGACAACCCCTCGGGGCTGGCCGCGGCCACGTCGTACGGCGAAAAGGTCCTCAAGGCCAGCGGCGTCACCGAGGTCAACCTGGTGGCGGAGAAGGCGGACGCCGCCGACTTCACCGCCGCGGTCACCAAGACCGCCCAGGGCAACCCTGACGCGATCATGGTGCTGTTCTCCGGCCAGGGCTGCTCGCGCATCATGCAGGCCGCCGGGTCGCTGGGCCTCACGAGCAAGACCAAGTTCTACTACCCGGGCTCCTGCGTCTCGTCCAACGTCATCAAGGCGGGCGGCTCCGGGGCCGAAGGCGCCCGCTTCAACACCGAGACCGTGCTGCTGGGCGACAACGACCCGCAGATCAAGATCTTCCTCGAGGCCATGAAGGCCGGCGCACCGGCGAACGCCGAGCTCTCCTCGTTCGCCCAGACCGGATTCGCGGCGATCATGAATATCCACGCCCTGCTCAGTGAGATGGCGCCGGACCAGATCAGCTCGACCGCGGTCGTCACCGCGCTGAGGGCGACCAAGGAGAAGCCCAACTTCATGTCGCATCCCTACACCTGCGACGGCAAGCAGGTCCCCGGGCTGCCGGCGGTCTGCGACTCGTACAGCAAGATCATCGAGTACAAGGGCGGCAAGCAGACCTACCTCTACAACGACTGGCTCACCGGGGCCGACAAGCTCGGTTCCTGACCCAGCGCGGCGGCCGGACGATCCGAGGAGTCCCCCATCTCCAACTTCGTGCAGTTCCTCGTGCTGGGACTCGGGGCGGGGGCGGTCTACGCCGCCCTCGGCCTCGGCCTGGTCCTGACCCACCGGGCCTCCGGCGTGGTCAACTTCGCGCACGGCGCGATGGCGATGTACCCGACGTACGTGTTCGCCGAGCTCCGGGACAACGGCGACCTCGTGCTGCCGCTCGTGACGGTGGACCTCGGGGACACCGTTGGCCTCTGGCCGGCGCTGCTCGCCGGGCTGCTGGTGGCGGCGGTGCTCGGCCTCCTCGCGTACGTCCTGATCTTCCGGCCGCTGCGGCACGCCCCGGCGCTGGCCCGCGTGGTGGCCACGGTGGGTCTGCTCATCACCCTGCAGGCGTTCATCACGCTGCGCTTCGGCACGGACAACCGCAGCGTCACCGCGGTGCTCCCGTCCGACCCGATCACCATGGGCGCGATCGTGGTGCCACGGGACCGGCTCTACCTCGCGGTGATCGTGGTGCTGGCGGCGTTCGCGCTGTGGGCACTGTTCCGCTTCACCCGGTTCGGGCTGGCGACCCGTGCAGCATCGGCGAACGAGAAGGGCGCCGCGCTGCTCGGCTACTCGCCCGAGCTGCTCGCCGGCATCAACTGGGTGCTGGCGACCGTCCTCGCCGGGCTGGCCGGCATCCTCGTCGGCCCCATCACCGCGCTCGACCCGGTCAACTACACGCTGCTGGTGGTCCCGGCGCTCGGCGCGGCGCTGGTCGGCCGCTTCAGCTCGTTCGGCGTCACCACCGCGGCCGCGCTGCTGCTCGGCATGATGCAGTCGCAGATCCTCAACCTGCAGACCGAGTTGTCCTGGATCCCGCGCTCCGGGACCCGGGAGGCGCTGCCGTTCCTGCTGATCGTCGTCACGATGGCTGTCGTCGGCCGGCGGTTGCCCAGCCGGGACGCCATCCTCGAGCTGCGCCAGCCCCGTGCCTCCCGACCGGAGAACGTGCTGCGGCACACGGTGATCTGGTCGGTCCTGGCCTCGGCCGGCCTGCTGTTCCTGAGCGGCGGCTACCGCGGGAGCCTGATCATCTCGCTCAACGTCGCGGTGCTGTGCCTGTCGCTGGTCGTGCTGACCGGCTACGTGGGGCAGATCTCCCTGGCGCAGATGGCCTTCGCCGGCACCGCCGGCTTCCTGCTCAGCCGGTTCGCCGACAACATGGGCATCCCGTTCCCGCTGTCGCCGCTGCTCGCGGTGGCGGTCGCGGTCGTGCTCGGGCTGCTGGTGGGGCTGCCGGCCCTGCGGGTGCGCGGGGTCAACCTCGCCGTCGTGACGATCGCCCTGGGGGTGGCCGTGTCGGAGTTCGTCTTCAAGAACCCCGACTACACCGGCGGTTTCGAGGGCAGCAAGATCCCGCAGCCGAGCCTGTTCGGTCTCGGGCTCGGCTCGGGCAACGACCGGGTGTTCGGCTTCTTCTCGCTCGCGGTTCTCGTCCTCGTCGCGCTTGCGGTGGCCAACCTGCGGCGCAGCCCGACCGGCCTGCGGATGCTCGCGGTGCGCGCCAACGAGCGGGCGGCGGCCGCGGCCGGCGTCAGCCCGGCGCGGGTGAAGCTGCTGGCGTTCGCGCTGTCCGCGGGGATCGCCGGGATCGGTGGCGTGATGCTGGGGTACCGGCAGACGCAGCTGTCCTTCGAGTCGTTCGGCATCTTCGTCTCGCTGGCCGTGCTGGCCACGGCCTACCTCGGCGGGATCGCCAGCGTCTCCGGCGCCATGGTCGGCGGCTCGCTCGCCGCCGGCGGCATCGTGTTCTACGCCCTCGAGCAGGGCATCGGCTTCGGCCGCTACGAGACGCTGGTCAGCGGGCTCGGGCTGGTGCTGACCGCGGTGCTCAACCCCGAGGGCATCAGCGGCGCGATGCAGCACACGGTCGCGCAGCTGCGCGGCAGGGGCGGCACGACGCCACCACCGCCGGCGACGCCCTCCCAGCCCGCCGACCTGCGCACGGAGGTGTCGCATGTCAGCCCTGCTTGAGATCCGCGACCTGACGGTCCGGTACGGCGGGGTGACCGCCGTCGACTCCGCCAGCCTCGAGGTGGCCGAGGGCACGGTGGTCGGCCTGATTGGCCCCAACGGCGCCGGCAAGACCAGCCTCATCGACGCGCTCACCGGCTTCACGCCCTGCACGGGCTCGCTCACCTTCGACGGCGCCCCCATCGGTGCGCTGGGCCCGCACGAGCGGGCCCGCGCGGGGCTGACCCGCACCTTCCAGTCACTCGAGCTGTTCGAGGACCTGACCCTGCGGGAGAACCTGCTGGTCGCGGCGGAGCCGCAGCCGTGGTGGGGGGTGCTGCGGGACCTCGTCCGGCCCCCCAAGCGGGGCGGCAACGACCGCGTCACGTGGGCGCTGGAGGCGGTGGGCCTCGCGCACGCCGCCGACGAGCCACCGACCGGCCTGAGCCACGGCCAGCGCAAGCTCGCCGCGGTCGCCCGCGCGCTGGCCGCCCGGCCGAGGCTGGTGCTGCTCGACGAGCCGGCCGCGGGCCTCGACTCCCGGGAGAGCCTCGAGCTCGGGTCCGAGCTGCGCCGGCTGCTGGACCACGACGTGACGGTGCTGCTCGTCGACCACGACATGGGGCTGGTGCTGTCGGTCTGCGACCTCATCTACGTCCTCGAGTTCGGCCGGGTCATCGCCGTCGGGACCCCGGCCGAGATCCGCCGCGACGAGCGGGTCATCGCGGCCTACCTCGGGGGCAGCTCCGGCGCCGAGGCAGAGGCCGACCCCGCCCTGGTCGAGGGGCTCCCGACATGACCACCGCCGTACGCGTCGAGGGGCTCAGCGCCAGCTACGCCGGGGTGCCGGCCGTGCGCGGTCTGGACCTGCACGTCGACGAGGGCGAGGTGGTCGCGCTGCTCGGGCCCAACGGGGCCGGGAAGACCACCACGCTGCTGACCCTGTCGGGGCTGCTGAAGCCGCTGGCCGGCCGCGTCGAGGTGCTCGGCAAGCAGGTCGAGCACGGCAAGCCGCATCGCACCGCCCGCCGCGGCCTGGGGCACGTCCCCGAGGACCGGTCGATCTTCTTCGACCTCACCGTCGCGGAGAACCTGCGGCTGGGCAGGCGTCGGGGATCGACCGGCGACGTGGCCTCGTGGTTCCCGGCGCTCGCGCCGCTCATGAAGCGGCGGGCGGGGCTGCTGTCCGGCGGCGAGCAGCAGATGCTCGCGCTGGCCCGGGCGCTGAGCTCCAACCCCAAGGTGCTCATGGTCGACGAGATGAGCCTCGGCCTGGCCCCGATCATCGTCGAGCGGCTGCTGCCCGTGCTGCGCCGGATCGCCGACGAGACCGGCGTCGCGGTCCTGCTCGTCGAGCAGCACGTGCAGATGTCGCTCGGCATCGCGGACCGCGCCTACGTGCTCAACCACGGCGAGCTGGTGATGTCCGGGACCAGCGCCGAGATGGGGAAGCACCGCGAGCTGCTCGAGATGAGCTACCTGGGCGGGCAGGCGGCCCAGTGAGCGCGGAGCACGCGGGCGGTGCCCCGCGAGGCACGAGTGGGCGCGCCGGTCGCCTGCGGAGCGAGCCCGGTGTGTCAGCGTGAGAGCGGGGCTGTTGAGCCGGTACCGCGTCCTCGACCTCGCCGACGCGCGCGGGCTGCTGGCCGGGCGCATGCTGGCCGACCTCGGCGCCGACGTCGTGCTGGTGGAGCCCCCGGACGGCTCGCCGGCCCGCCGCCACCCGCCGCTGGTCGGCGCCGGCGTGGCGCAGCGCTCGGCGTACTGGGAGGCGCTCGCGGCCAACCGGCGCGGCATCGTCGCGGACCTGACGGCCCCCGCCGGGCGGGACCGCCTGCGGTCGCTGGCTCGACACGCCGACGTGCTCATCGACTCGCGCGGGCCCGGTGTCCTCGACGCCGCCGGCCTGTCGTACGAGCAGCTGCGCGAGCTCAACCCGGCGCTGGTCCACGTCACCATCACCGCCTTCGGGCGCTCCGGTCCGAAGCGCGACTACGCCGAGACCGACCTCGTCGTGTGGGCCGCCGGCGGCCCGCTGGACCCGAACCGGGACGGCGACCTGCCGCCGGTCAGGATCAGCGCCGACCAGGCCTACCTGCACGCCGGCGCCGACGCGGCGGCCGGGGCGCTGATGGCGCTGACCGCGCGGCGGCGCACCGGCCGGGGTCAGCACGTCGACGTCAGCGCGCAGGCCAGCCTGGGGGTGGCGACGCTCGGCCGCATCCTGGCGGCGGCGGCCGGCGACGAGGCGCCCGAGTGGGAGCCGAAGGTCGCGATCGACCAGAGCGGCTCGGGGGCCGGCACCCGGCGGTCCAAGTGGGAGGTGCGCGACGGGCTCGTCGAGCTGCACCTCGCGATGGGCCCGGCGGCGGGCAGCTTCACCAACGCCTTCTTCGCCTGGATGAAGGAGGAGGGGGAGCTGCCCGAGGACCTCGCGGCCTGGGACTGGCGGGCCCTGCCGGCGCAGCTGCGCAGCGGCGAGCGCACACCGGCCGACCTCGACCGGGTCCGCACCCTGGTGGCTGCCTTCCTGGCCGGCCGCACCAAGGACGAGGTGACCGCTGCCGCCCTCCGCCGGCGACTGCTGTGCGTCGGGATCAGCGACCCGGCCGACCTGGCCACCAGCCCGCACCTGGCCGAGCGCGGCTTCTTCGTCGAGGTCGGCGAGGGCGAGCGGCGCGTCCGGCTGCCCGGGCCTTTCGCCCGGATGCCGGCCGGCGCGTTCGCGCACACCCGCCCGGCGCCACTGCTCGGCGAGCACGACGACGAGGTCGACGGCGAGTGGCTCCGGGCGACCCTGGCCGGAGCGTCGTCGTGAGCCCGACGCCGGCGCTCGAAGGGCTGAAAGTGCTGGACCTGAGCTGGGTGGTCGCCGGCCCGCTGGTCGGGCGGGCGCTGGCCGACCACGGCGCCACGGTCGTACGGGTGGAGTCGTCCGTGCGCATCGAGACCGCCCGGCTGATGCCCCCCTTCGTCGGCGGCGTCGCAGGGGTCGGCAGCTCCGTGCTGTACGAGACGTGCAACGCCGGCAAGCTCGGCGTGACGCTGGACCTGTCCCGGCCGGCCGGCCGGGACGTGGTGCGCGACCTCGCCGCGTGGGCGGACGTCGTGGTGGAGTCCTTCTCGCCGGGGCTGATGTCGCGCTGGGGCCTGGACCACGCGGCGCTCAGCGCCGGGCACCCCGAGCTGATCATGCTGAGCACGTCTCTGATGGGGCAGACCGGGCCGCTGTCCCGGCTGGCCGGCTTCGGCAACATCGGCGCCGCGATGAGCGGCTACCAGCACCTGGTGGGCTGGCCGCACCGCCTGCCCGTCGGGCCGTTCGGGCCCTACACCGACTTCCTCGGGCCGCGCTGCTCCCTCGTCGCGCTGCTGGCAGCGCTCGACGAGCGGGAGCGGACCGGCCTGGGCTGCCATATCGATGTGTCGCAGGCCGAGGCGGGCGTCTACTTCCTGGGGCCGGAGATGGTGCAGCACGCCCTGTCCGGCGAGGTGCCGGGGCGGCGCGGCAACGACGACCCGTTGATGGCGCCGCACGGCGTCTACCGCTGCCGGCCCGCCGACGACCCGGCGCGCGGGGACCACGTGGCTGTCGCGGTCCGGGACGACCGGGACTGGCAGGTGCTGGCGGAGGTCCTCGGGCCCGTCGCGGCGCAGGACCCGCGCTGGCGCACGGCGGCCGGCCGGCGGGCCAGCCGCGACGAGGTCGACGCCCTGCTGGCCGGGTGGACGAGCGGGCGCACCGCGCTCGAGGTCGAGCAGGTGCTGCAGGCGCGCGGGGTCCCCGCGCACGTCGCGGCGACCAGCGCCGACGCCGTCGCGGACCCGGCCCTGACCGGGCGGGGCCACTTCGTCGAGGTCGCCCACCCGGTCCATGGCAGCGTCGTGGTCGAGGGCTCGCGGTTCCTGCTCTCGGAGAGCCCGGCGCAGGTGACCCGGCCGGCGCCGGTGCTCGGCGAGCACAACGGGCTGGTCCTGGGCGAGGTCCTCGGCTACTCCCAAGAGCTCGTGGCCCAGCTCGAGCGGGACGGGCTGCTGGTCTGACGCGTCCCGCCCCACGCACGCACGACCTCCGAGGAAGGACACGCATGAGCGAGGACTGGATGCAGGCCTGGCAGCCGATGGTGGACGCGGTCGGCCGGGATTTCAGCACCGGCGACCCGGTGCCGGGCGCCGACCCGGTGGAGCGCAGCACGATCCGGCGCTGGCTCGAGCCGCTGGAGTTCGACTGCGCCCTGCACTACGACCCGGAGGTGGCCCGCGCCTACGGGCACCCGGACGTCATTGCGCCCTACGCGAGCCTGCTGATGTGGACGATCCCGGCGATGTGGAGCCCCGGGCAGCGGCTGTTCGACAGCGCGGAGCGCAACGCCCAGCCGACCACCAGCCCGATCAACGACCGCGGCCTGGAGCTGGCCCCGCCGACGACCGGCTTCTTCGCCACGGACATGGAGATGGACTTCGTGCGCGCCGCGACCGTGGGCGAGCATCTGTCCGAGCGCGGCCGGGTGCTGCTGTCGTGTGTGCCGAAGCAGACGGCGGTCGGCCGGGGAGCCTTCATGACCTGGCAGTCCGAGATCGTGGACGCGACCGGCGACGTGCTCGCCCGCGTCCGCGTCACCCTGTACGCCTACCAGCCGGTGGCGGCGGAGGTGTCGGCATGACGGTGACCGGCGAGCGGCCGCAGACCTGGTTCGAGGACCTGGTGGTCGGCGACGAGCTGCCGACCGTGGACTACCCGCTGTCGGTCTACCGGCTGGTGATGGCGGCCGGCGCCAACCGCGACCTCAACTCGATCCACCACAACACCGAGGTGGCGCAGGCGTCGGGCGCCCCGGAGATGTACGCGAACACGTTCATGCTGCTGGGGATGTGGGAGCGGGCGGTCCGCGACCACGTCGGGCCCGGCGCGACGCTCACGGCCGTCCGCGGCTTCCGGATGAAGAAGTTCAACGTCGTCGGGGACACCACCCGGGTGTGCGGGCGGGTGGCGAGCGCGCAGCGGCGGGGCGAGATCGGGGTGGTGGAGCTGGAGGTCTGGTGCGAGAACTCGTCGGGCGTCACCGTCGGCCCGGGGACGGTCGTGGTCGAGCTGCCGGCGCGTCCGGCCGCAACGGGTCCGACAGCCGGCTGAGCAGGCTGCCCAGCTGGTCGAGGTCAGCCCCCGACAGCTCCCCGAAGAGCAGGTCGCGCACCCGCTCCGACATCTCCCGCCGGGCCCGGCGGGCCAGCCGTCGCCCGGCCGGCGTCAGGGTGACCGCGGTCGCGCGGCCGTCGTCGCCGGCGGGCTCCCGGTGCACCAGGCCGTGCGCGAACAGCCGGTCGAGCGTGCGCGACGCGGCACTGGTGCTGACGTAGACCTCGTCGGCCAGCTCGGTGACGCGCAGCGAGCCGGCGTCGTCGAGGCGCAGCAGGAGGTAGACGCCCTTGAGCGGGACCTCGTACCGCTCGACGGCCAGCTCGCCCAGCAGCTTGGTCATGCGCAGCACGGCGTCGCTGAGACCGACGTACAGGCCGAGGTGGTCGACGTCCGCCGGTGGGCCCGGCGGGGACGTCATCCGGGGTAGAAGACCGGCAGCGGCTCGCCGCCCTCGGGCTGCTCGAAGGCCACCGTGAAGGGCTGACCGGCCGCCAGCGCGGTCTCGTCGACCCCGCGCAGCTGCGTGTGCACCCAGGGTCCCTCCGCCAGCTCCACGACGCCTACGACCGTGGCCGGGGCCGGGGTGCCGTCGGCGGCCGGCCGGCCGCGCAGCACGGTCCAGGTGACGAGCGTGCCCTGGCCGCTGACCGGCTCCCACGACACCTCGGGCGACAGGCAGCTGTGGCAGCGGTCGGTGCCGGGCGTGAACGGCTGGGGGAACTGCCGGGAGCCGCACCGGGCGCACTGCTGCACCGCGAGCCGGCCGCCGGCGGCCGCGTCGAAGAACGGCGCGGTCTCCTCGTCGCGGACCATCACACCGAGGGTCGACGTGCTGGTGGTCGTCATGGGGCTCCTTCTCGGTCAGGTTGACGATCAGGCGCGGGCGGACGTGCCCAGCACCACGGTGGAGTGGTAGTCGAGGACGCCGCCGTTGCCGCTGACGAGGACGACATCGTGCTTGTCCACCTGGCGCTCGCCGCCCTGCCCGCGGGCCTGGATGACGGCCTCGGACATCGGCGTCATGCCCCACATGTAGTAGCTGGAGAGCTGGCCTCCGCCGGTGTTGGTCGGCAGCGAGCCGCCGGGCGCCAGCGCGCCGCTCTCGGCGAGCGCCCCGCCCTCGCCCTTGCCGCAGATGCCGTAGTCCTCAAGCGTGATGAGGGTCGTGTAGGTGTAGCAGTCGTAGATCTCGCGGACGTCGACGTCGTCGAGCGTGACGCCGGCCATCTCGAGCGCCGCGGGACCGGACTGCGCCGCTCCGGAGACCAGGCCGAACGAGCTGCCGCGCTCCATCACGTAGCCGGGATGTGCCTGCGCCCAGCCCCGGACGTGCACAGGTGGCTGCGCGAGGTCGGCGGCCCGCTCGGCGCTGGTCACCACGACCGCGACGCCGCCGTTGGACACCAGGCAGCAGTCGAGCAGGTGGAGCGGGTCGGCCACCATCCGCGAGGCCTGGTGGTCCTCGATCGTGATGGGAGTGCGCATCTGGGCCAGCGGGTTGAGCGCGGCCCAGGCCCGGGTCGACGTGGCGATGGCCCCGAGCTGCTCGCTGGTGGTGCCGTACTGCTCCATGTGCCGGCGGGCGGCGAGCGCGTAGTAGGGGTTGGCGCCGTACAGGCCGACGGCGCCGGGCAGCGTGCTGAAGCCGGCGGCCTTGGGCGCGGCGTTCTGGTAGGCCGCGCCCGCGGCCTTGCCCTCTTTGAGCGGGGCGTCGGCGAACACGCAGGCCACCGTGGTCGCGCTCCCCGCCTGGATCGCCATCGCGGCCATCGCGATCATGGTGCCGGCGCTGGAGCCGTAGCCCTGCACCTCCGAGAGCAGCTTCAGGTCGCGCAGCCCGAGGTCGCGCGACAGGGGCAGGCCGAGCCCAGGCGTGAGGCCGGCGTTGGTGAGCAGCCCGTCGAGGTCCGACACGGCGAGACCGGCGTCGGCGCAGGCGCGCTGGACGGCGTCGAGCGCGAAGTCGGCGGTCGACCGGCCGTACACCTTGCCCATCTCGGTGATGCCGAGGCCGGCGATCGCCGCGCCGGAAGCGGTACTGGTGGTCATCGCGTCTCCTCAGGTGTGGTGGTCGGGTCGGCCGGGCTCACTGGCCCTGCCAGACCGGCGCCCGCTTCTCGGCGAACGCCCGGGGGCCTTCCTGCGCGTCGGCGGAGCCCATCAGGGCCGGGATGAGCTGACGGTTGAGCTCCCAGCGGCTGTCGTCGTCGGGCACCGTCCCGTCCACCGCGCCGTACGCCAGGCGCTTGCTGGTCTGCACCGACAGCGGCGCGTTGGCCGCGATCTGCTCGGCCAGCGCGAGAGCGGTGTCGAGCGCGTCCTCGTCGGGGACCACCCGGTTGACCAGCCCGTAGCGCAGCGCCGTGGCCGCGTCGATCGGCTCGCCGGTGAGCAGCAGCTCCATGCCGACCTTCCACGGCAGCTGCTGCGGGAGCCGGAAGGCGCCGCCGGCACCGGCGAACAGGCCGCGCTTGACCTCCGGCAGCCCGAACGCCGCCCCCTCGCCCGCGACCACGAGGTCGCTCGCCAGCGCGATCTCCGTGCCGCCGCCCAGGGCGAACCCGGTCACGGCGGCGATCGTCGGCTTGCTGATGAAGTGCGCGACGTAGCCGGCGAAGCCGAACCGCTCGTAGCCGGGCGGGGTGAGCTGCTCCCCGCGCGCGACGGCCTTGAGGTCGGCCCCCGCGCAGAAGGCCTTCGGGCCCGCGCCCTGCACGACGACGACCCGCACCTCGCGGTCGGCCTCCGCCCGCTCCAGCGCGTCCGCGACGAGCGTCGTCATCGCCGCGTTCACCGCGTTCATCGCGCGCGGCCGGTTGAGCGTCAGCAGCAGAACGTGCCCGCGCATCTCCACCAGAGCCGCGGGCTCCTCCGTCGCGCCGTCACTCGTGGTCGTCATGCGTGCCTCCTGGGGCTGGTACGGGGGATGGGACGCGGGGGTCACCGGGCACGCCAGGTCACGAGCGCGTCCAGCGCCTCCACGCCGGCGGCGTCGGCCCGCAGCGGGTTGACCTCGAGGGACTCCAGGTCGTCGCCGAGCGCCTCGGCGAGGCGGGCGACGGCGTGCACCGCGTCGACGAGCGCCTCGCGGTCGACCGGGCCCGACCCGCGCACCCCGTCGAGGACGGCCCGCCCGCGCAGCTCGCCCAGCATGTCGGCGACGTCGGCCCGGTCGACCGGCAGCAGGCGCAGTGCCGCGTCGGCGAGCACCTCCACGAACACCCCGCCCAGCCCGACCGCGAGCACCGGGCCCCACTCGGCGTCGCGGACCACGCCCACGACCAGCTCGA
Source organism: Mycobacteriales bacterium (assembly GCA_035714445.1). GTDB lineage: Bacteria > Actinomycetota > Actinomycetes > Mycobacteriales > SCTD01 > DASTLY01. Next base: position 36,004 of record DASTLY010000078.1, on the reverse strand, counting down.
CGGCGCTGTCCCGCATGGGGCTGACGAGCACGCCCTCGACGGCCGCGTCGGGCTGCTTCTGCGCGGCGGCGAGCACGGTGTCGTACGCCTCCCGGACCGCCTCCGGTCCGGTGACACCGAGCAGGACGGCGCCGAGGTCGCTCTTGTGAAGCACGTCCGGGGAGACCAGCTTCACCGCGACGGACGCATGCTCCTGCGCCGCCGCGACCGCCTCGTCCGCGCTGTGCACCAGCACTCCCGGGACGACGGGCACGCCGGCGGCCTCGAGCAGCTCGCGGGCCCGGACCTCGGACCAGGCGCCGGTGCGCTCCGCCGCGGGCGGCACCGGCACCGGCACCTGGCTGCCCTCGACGGCCGGCCGGCGCAGGGAGTCCGACCACCGGCCGATGCCGGCCAACGCCACCACGGCGTGCCGCAGGCCGCCGATCAGGAACGGGAGCCCGTAGTCGGCCATCAGCCGCTCGGTGTAGGGCGTGACCGGGCGCAGCGTCTGGTTGATCACGACGCCGGGGACGGGGGACGCGGCAAGCCCGGCGGCGATGGCCCGGCACATGGCGCCACCGCCGTGACCGCCGGGCGGCTCCACCGACGGCAGGTCGAAGATCGTCCCGACGATGCCCACGCCCGGGTCCCGGCCGACGGCGGCCGCGGTGGTGGTGAACAGGCCCGGGTCGATGACCGCGGCGCCGGTGACGTCCAGGGGGTTGTGCGGCGTGCCGTACGACGGGAGCAGCGCGGCCAGCTCCGCCACGGTCTCGTCGGTGAGGGTGGTCAGCGACATCCCCAGGTCCTGCGCCCGGTCGGCGACCACGTCGCAGGCGCCACCGGAGATGGAGGTGATGCCGACGCCCGGGCGGGCCAGCGGGCCGGTGTGCGCGGCGAGATTGGCCGTCAGCAGCAGGTCCTCGACCGAGTCGACCCGGATCGCGCCGTACTGGCGGAGCACCGCGTCGATCACCTTGTCGTCGCCGACCAGCGCCCCGGTGTGGGCCACCGCGGTGCGCGCGGAGAGCTCGCTGGTGCCGAGCTTCAGCACCACGACGGCCTTGCCGGCGGCGCGGGCCCGGGACAGCGCCCGCAGCAGCCGCTGGGGCTCGCGGAAGGTCTCCACGAACAGGGCGATGGCGCGGGTCTGCTCGTCGTCGACGAGGAAGTCGAGCACGTCGCTCGCCGTCACCATGGCCTCGTTGCCGGTGGTGACCACGTGGCTGAACCGCACCGCCATCAGGTCGGCGAACTCCAGCATGCTGCTCGCGGTGGCCCCGCTCTGCGCGACGAGGCCGACCGGGCCCGCCGTGGTCGGCAGCCCCGGGATCGAGGTGACCGGGATGCTGTCGGTGACGTTGACGAAACCGAGGTGGTTGGGTCCGAGCACGACCACGTCGAGCTCGCGGGCGACCCGCAGGAGCTCCTCCTGCGCCGCCCGCCCGGCCGGCCCGGCCTCGGCGTAGCCCGACGACAGGACCACGGCGTTGCCGATCCCGGCGGCGGCGGCCTCCCGCAGCGCGTCCGCCGTGCCGCCCTGCGGGACCATGAGGAAGGCGACGTCGACGCCGGCCGGCAGGTCGGCGCAGGTCGTCACGGTCTCCCGGCCGTGGGTCGGGACGCCCCGGCGGTTGACCAGGTGCAGGCGGTCGCCGAAGCCGGCGGCAGTCAGGTTGTTCACCGCGATGCTGGAGAACAGGGACTTGTCGCTGGCCCCGACGATCGCGATGGCCCGGGGCCGGAACAGGGACTGCAGTCGCTGTGGCGTGAGCACGGGACTCCTCGGCCTGCGGCGCGCACCGTTGCGCGTCCGCCGAGCACACCACGAAGATGCACCCACGTGCAAGCATCTTCGCCGAGATACTCGACAGCAGCTCCAGTTCAGCCGGCGTCGGTCACCGTGACGGTGCCGGTGCCGCCGTCCACGGTCACCGTGGACCCGGTGCGCAGCCGCGAGGTGGCCTGCGGGACCGACACCGCGCAGGGCACCCCCAGCTCCCGGCTGACGATCGCCGCATGGCTCGCCTGCGCGCCGATCTCGCACACCACCGCGCCGGCCACCATGAACAGCGGCACCCAGGACGGGTCGGTCGTGGCGCAGACCAGCACGTCGCCGGGCGCGAGGCCCTCGGCCTCGGACAGGTCGCCGACCACCTGCACGCGCCCCGTGACGGTGCCCGGCGACACCCCGACCCCCTGCAGCTGCTCGCCGGCGACGGCGACGGCCCCGTCAGCCGCCGCGGACCGGAGCGGCCAATGCGAGATCGGCGGGATCTCGCTGCCGTGCTGGACGATGTACGGCGGCACCCGCTCGGCCAGCGTCGCGAACTGCACCGCCCGCTCGGCCAGCACGTCCCGCAGCCCGCCGCCGGCCACCAGCTCGTCCAGCTCCGGCTCCAGGACCTGGAACACGTGCTCCGGTGCCGCGAGCGCGCCGCGGGCGTGCAGCCGCCGTCCGAGCTCGAAGAACGGCAGCTTCGCCTCCAGCATCACCCGTACCGCCGCGTCCTTGCCGGTCTCGCGCAGGCGGTAGAACAGCTGCCCGGAGCGGATCGCCGACTGCAGCAGCCCCTGCGTCGCCGGGTCGCCCGCGGTCAGCTCGAGCAGCTCCGCCGTGGTCCGCTCGCGCAGCTCCCGGCCCGGCCCGGACCGCGCGTCCGGCCCGGCGTCGTCCTGCTGCCGCCGGACCTGGTCGATCATCGACAGGGCCAGCGACGGGTTGGTCAGCCAGCTGTCGGAGGCCAGGTCCCACTCGTTCGGCCCGCGGTGGCCGTGCTCGGCCAGCAGCTCGGCGAAGCTGGAGCCGAACTCCTGCGCCGCCGGGGAGTCGTCCGCGGCCAGCCGCTCGAGCAGCCCCGGCACACCCGCCTCGAAGGCGTCCGACAGCACGGGGGACCCGTGCACCAGCCGGGACAGCCGCCACACCTCGCGGGAGGTCGTGGCCGTGGGCACGTCGCCGAGGGAGGTGAAGACCGACAGTGCGGCGTCCGGCCGGCCGACCGCCGCCGCCACGCCGGCGACCACCCCGGGCCCGACCGAGGCCCCGATGACGATCTGGGCGTACACGTCCCAGGTGCGGCGCAGGCGGCGGTTGGCCTCGCGCCCGTACGTCACCAGCTCGACGTCGGACAGCGCGGACAGGTCGGGACGGGCCCGGGCCCAGGCGCGCACCTGCTCGACGAACTCGTCCAGGAACTCGATGCGGTCGGTGCTGAGCACCCAGGCGAGCGTCTCGCCCAGCCGCGCGGACAGCTCCGGGTCCTCGTCGCGCGGGTCCGGCACGTACGGCGGGATGTCGGCGCTGCTGCCGAAGTACGCCTGGTCGAGCGCCTGTGCGCTGCCGCCCGGCATCCGCTCGCCGAACACCCGGCCGACCGACACCTGGTTGTAGAAGTAGCCGCCCCAGCAGCCGAACACCTCCGGCACCGGCTGGCGGAACTCCTCCGGCCGGAAGCCCCCGAGCGCCACCCAGCCGTCGGCCGTGCCCGGGGCGGCGCCCTGCTCCCACGTGAGCGTCCACGTCAGCGGCGGGAAGGGCACCGGCCCGACCTCGTCGGCGTTGCCCCGGGTGTAGAGCGGGAAGCGGTCGGTCGTCGCGGTGTCGGTGATCCAGCGCTGCACAGTGCGCCCCTCGGCCAGCCCGGGCGCCCGAACGGCCCCGGATGATCTGTGAAACTAGACAGTTTCTGCAGTAAGCACAATCCCGCGCCGCCGGACGCGGACCGGCAGCTCGACCAGCCCGCGCAGCAGGAAGCTCGGCAGGTAGCGCAGCGGCCGGTCGGCCTGCACCTCGAGCGCGTCCACGCTTGCGGCGAGTGCGGTCAGCGCCGCGGCGGCCTCCATGCGGGCCAGTCCGGCGCCGACGCAGACGTGGATGCCGTGCCCGAACGCGACGTGCTCGCGCAGCCGGGCGCGGTCCGGGTCGAAGGCGTCCGGGTCGTCGAACACCTGCTCGTCCCGGTTCGCCGAGCCGAAGGCCAGGAACACCGCCGCGCCCTCGGGCAGCACCACCCCGCCGAGCTCGACCGTCCGGGTCGCCCGCCGGAACATCCCGAGCGCCGGGCTGGACAGCCGCAGCCCCTCCTCCACCACCGGGCCGACCCGGTCCGGAGCGTCCCGCAGGGCGGACCACGAGCCGGGCGTCCGGTCCAGCTGCAGGACGATCTCGGCCAGCGTGCGGGTGGTCGTCTCGTTGCCGGCGACGAGCAGCTCCCGCAGGAGCCACACGAGGTCGCCGTTGCCCAGCGGCTCCTCCCCGGGCGCGGCCGCCACCAGCGTGCTCAGCAGGTCCTCACCGGGGTGCGCCCGGCGGTCGTCGAGCTCGAGGGACAGCTGCTGCTGGAAGTCCAGGACGTCCCGCTCGGCGGCGAGCCACTCGTCGGCGCTCAGCCGGGAGCCCAGCGACGCGGTCGCCGCGGCCGACCAGCGCTCGACGTCGGCCCGGCGGTCGTCCGACATCCCGAAGATCCGCAGGATCGCCCAGATCGGCAGCGGCCGGGTGAGCGCCGCGACGATGTCGACCACCTCGCCGTCCGGCAGCGCCTCCGCGAGCTCCTGCGCCGTCGCCCGCACCAGCGGCTCCATCCACGCGAGCGCCCGCGGCGTGAACGCGCGGTTCACCAGGCGTCGGTAGCGGGTGTGCGACGGCGGGTCGTTGACCCCCAGCGCCGGGCGGTACGGCAGCCCCTGCGCCCGGATGGCCGCCAGCTCCTCGGCGACCTCCGGGGGCGGCTGGCTGCGGCGTACGGCCACCCCGCCGTTCGCGAAGGTATCCGGGTCCTGCAGCACCTGGCGGACCAGCGCCATGCTCGACACGACGTACCACTGCTGGCCGGGCACCTGCGCCACCGGCTCGTCGGCACGCAGCCGGGCGTAGGTCCGGAACGGCTCCTGCTGGAACCCGGGGTCGTACGGGTCCAGCGCCTGCGCGAGATTTGTCACGGCGTCGCCTCCCGGGCCCGTCGCGGGCCCGCGGCCGACCCTAGCGCCGACCGCGCCTGTCAGCCGGACTCGACCAGCGCCTCGACGCGGCAGGGGACGTTCTTGTGCCAGGGGGTGCCGGCGATGGGGTCGCGCCGGTCCAGGCCGGTGAGCTCGTTCGGCGCCACCCCGGTGACCGGCCCGTCGGGGTGGGACAGGCCGTACCCGTTGGGCAGGGACACGTGGCCGGCCTGCATGACGTCGGTGATCTCCACGACGGCGGTCGCGGCGGCCTGCAGCGTGGTGATGCGGGCCTGCTGCCCGTCCGACAGGCCCAGGCGCCCGGCGTCCTGCGGGCTGATGCGCAGGGCCCCGTCGCGGTCCCGGCGCCGCCAGGCGGGGTCCCGGAAGATGGTGTTGGCGGTGAACGACCGGCGCTCGCCGGCCGAGAGCACCAGCGGGAACTCCGCCGGCAGCTGCTCGGCGGCCTCGCCGGCGAGCCCGGCGACCTGCTCGAGCAGCTCGGGGATCGCCACGGTGAACCGCCGGTCCGGGCGGCGCACGTAGTTCCACACGTCGGGCCAGGTGTCGACCGTGAAGGTGACCCCGGTCGGGGTGCTGAGGATGGCGTCGAACAGCGCGTCCCCGTCGGCGTGCCCGGCACGGCGCACCGCGTCCGGCTGACCCAGCGCGCACAGCTGCGCCAGGCCCCACACCGCGGCAGCACCCCGCTGACCCTCCGGCAGCGCCCGACCGAGCGTCTCGTGCAGGACGTACGGCGCCAGCCCCATCAGCTGCGGCTGCTCGGCCAGCGCCGCGAAGAACGCGTCACGGAACTGCGGCCGCCCGAGCTCCGCCGCCTGTGCCAGCGGCGCCAGCACGTCCTCGCCGACCGCGCCCAGCGCGCGCAGGACCCGCGCGTAGATCTCCGGCTCGGGCAGGGTGTCGCCCAGCGGCGGCAGCACCGGCGGCCGCAGCTGGAAGCTGTTGTGCGGGAAGTCCACGTTGAAGAACGTGCACTCCCACTTCTCGTACTGGCTCGCCGCGGGGAGCACGTAGTCCGCGAGCGCGGCGGTCTCGGTGAGCGCGACGTCGATGACCACGACGAGGTCGAGCGCGGCCAGGGCCTCGCGGAAGCCGGCGGAGTCGGCGAGGGAGTGCGCGGGGTTGGAGCTGTCGACCCACATCGCCCGGAACCGGTCCGGGTGGTCGGTGAGGATCTCCTCGGCGATCGAGTTGCAGGGCACCAGGCCGGCGATGATCCGGGCGCCCGTGACCGGCGTGACCCGCCCACGGCCCGAGCCCGCGCCCTGCGACCCGGCGACCGGCGCGAACGAGCTGTGCAGGTACATCGTCCCGGGACGCCCGAAGTTGCCGGTCAGGATCCAGAGCAGCTTGTTGAGGTACGAGACCAGCGTGCTGTGCGGGGACTGCTGCACGCCGAGGTCCTCGAACGTCGCGGCGCTGGCGGCGGTCGCGAACCGCCGGGCGGCGGCGCGCAGCAGCTCCTCCGGCACCCCGCACTCGCGTGCGCAGGCCGGCACGTCCACGTCGGCGAGCACCGCGAGCACCTGCTCGGCCCCGGCCGTGTGCTCGGCGACGAACGCCGTGTCGGTGAGGTCCTCCTGCACGACCACGCCGAGCATCCCGGTGAGGCACCAGGCATCGGTGCCCGGCCGGACCTGCAGGTGGAACTCCGCCATCGCCGCGGTCTCGCTGCGCCGCGGGTCCAGCACGATCATCGTGCGGGCGGGGTCGCGGGCGATCTCCTTGAGCACCGGCCGGGCCCGGGGCAGCCCGTGCGACTGCCACGGGTTCTTGCCCAGGAACAGCACGACCTCGGCGTGCTCGGCGTCGCCGCGGGTGTGGCCGCCGTAGAGCTTGCCGTCGACCCACATCTCGCCGGTCTTCTCCTGCGCCAGCGGGTTCGACGTGTAGTGGGCGCCGAGGGCGGCCTGCAGCGCCCGGCCGTGGATGCCGCCGAGGTGGTTGCCCTGCCCGCCGCCGCCGTAGAAGAAGATCTTCTCGCCGCCGTGGGTCGCCTTCACCTGCTGCAGACGGTCCGCGATCTCGGCGATCGCGACGTCCCAGCTCACTTCCTCGTGCGTGCCATCCGGCCGCCTGCGCAGCGGTGTGGTCAGCCGGTGCCGGCCGTTCTGGTAGCGGTCCAGCCGCAGCGCCTTCTCGCAGGTGTAGCCGGCGCTGGACGGGTGCCGCTCGTCACCGCGTACGCGGGTGAAGTTCCTGCCCTGCAGGGTGATCTCGACGCCGCAGTTGCACTCGCACAGGATGCAGGCCGACGGGTGCACGGTGTCAGTCACGGTGTCAGTGGCGATGTCACTCACCGCGGCACTCCTTGGGCGTCCACGCTGCTGCCCTCCGCGAGGGCCTTGATGCCCTCGCAGGTGGCGCGCATGTTGGTCTGCAGGTCGCGCAGCCGGCGGCGCACGATGCGGCGCTCCTTGTCCGGCATCGCGTCGATGGCCAGGCTGAGCCCGGAGCGACCCGGGCCCATCTGCACCCACTGGGTCAGCCGCGTCCCCCCGGTCGGGGTGTCCGCGAGCTCGTAGCGCCAGGTCGCCGAGGGCGCCTCGACCTCGGTGACGGCGTACGCGAAGCGGGCGGGCGGCTCCAGCTCGACGACCGTGCTCGTCGTCTCCCACTGCCCGAGCGCCTCGTGCCGGCTGCGCCCCACGAACTGGGCCCCGAGCGCGAGCCCGGCACCCGGGTCCACCCAGTCGGCGCCCTGGAACTCGCTGCTGAACCGCGCCGGCAGGTCGAGATCGGTGACCAGCGACCACACCCGGTCCCGGGGGGCGTCGACGTCGACCGTCACCTCGGTCGTCGGGCACTCGGCGTACAGCGGGCCCTCGTCGGACGTCATGCAGCCTCCCGGCAGTCGGTCCCGCGACGCTAACGGGGCGAGTTCGAAAACGCAACCCGCTGGCCCGACTCGGTAGCACTTTCGAACTCACGCTGCTACGGTGCCGACCCGGCGCGGCGACCGCGCCCCACCCGGAGGTGAACGATGCGCACCAGCATCCAGCTCGCGGCGGAGGTCGCCCCCTGGCCCGAGCTCGTGACGTACGTCGTCGAGGCCGAACGGCTGGGCCTGGACATGGTGTTCGTCGCCGAGTCCTGGGGCTGCGACGCCGTCACCCCGATCGGCTTCCTCGCCGCGAGGACCGAGCGGATCCGCTTCGGCACCGGCATCCTGCAGACCGGCACCCGCACCCCCGCCGCGATCGCGATGACCGCGCTGACCCTGGACACGATCACCGACGGGCGCTTCATCCTCGGCCTCGGCTCGTCCGGGCCCAAGGTCATCGAGGGCCTGCACGGCGTCCCGTTCGGCAAGCCGCTGACCCGGATGCGCGAGACCATCGAGCTGGTCCGCCAGGCCTGCGCCGGGCAGCCGCTGGAGCTGCACGGCTCGACCGTCGACGTGCCGCTCGGCGGCTCGGGCCGGCCGATGCGGATCAACCAGCACCCGCGACCCGACCTGCCGATCTACGTCGCCGCCCTGATGCCCGGCATGCTCGAGCTGACCGGGGCGATGGCCCAGGGCTGGCTCGGCACCAGCTTCGTCCCCGAGGGCGCCGACGCGTACTTCCAGCCGCTCGCCAAGGGCGCCGCCTCGGCCGGCCGCACGCTCGCCGACCTCGACATCTGCCAGGCCGCGGAGATCGCGTTCGGCGACGACGTCGAGCAGATGGTGGCGGCGCGCAAGCCCGGGCTCGCGTTCAGCCTCGGCGGGATGGGCACCGCCACCACCAACTTCTACAACTCGGCGTACGCCAGGCAGGGCTTCGACGACGTCGCCTCGCGGGTGCAGGCGCTGTGGACCGCCGGCCGGCGCGACGAGGCTGCCGGCCTGATCCCCGACGAGATGGTCCTGGCCACCACGCTGATCGGGACCGAGGACATGGTGGCCGACCGGCTCCGCGCCTGGGCGGCGACCGGGGTCACGAACGTGCGGATGTACCCGGCCGGGGACACGCTCGACGACAAGCTGGTCACCCTGGGCCGGGCGGTCGAGCTCATCCACCGGCTGTTCCCCGACGACCCGGTCGTCGAGCACCGGCCGCGCACGTCGGCCGGCCCTGCGACGTGGGGCGCCCCCCGGCGCGGCGCCTAGCCGCGCTCAGCCGCGGCCGGTGTCGGCGCCGCCGGCTGCGCCCACGGGTCGGCGATCCCGAGCGCGACGTCGGCGCTGTCGATCGGCTGGTCGCAGGTCGTGCACACCATCTCCGGGCGCAGCCGGTGGTCGTCGCCGTGCGCGTCCCGGTGCCGCAGCGGCATCGTCGTCCGGCCGCCCAGGAACGTGTCGCCCCACGCCTGCAGGGCCATCAGCACCGGCACGAGCTCCCGGCCGGCGGCCGTCAGCACGTAGTCGTAGCGCGGCGGGTGCTCGCAGTAGGCCCGCCGCTCGAGCACTCCGGCCTGCTCCAGCGTCCTCAGCCGGGTCGCGAGCATGTTGCGCGGCGCGCCGGTGGCCCGCTGGATCCCCTCGAAGCGCCGCACGCCGTACGCGAGCTCCCGGACGACCAGCAGCGACCAGCGCTCGCCGACGACCTCGAGCGTCGCCGCCGCGGAGCACGGCCGCGGCCCGGAGATACCCATCTCGGGAGCCTAGCGGCTGGGTGCGTGATCGCAACTGACTCGAGGACCGGCCGGCTACGCCCCGTCCGGCAGCAGCCGGCGTACGGCGTCGACGACCTCGGGGCTGTCCGGCTCGGTCCGCGGCCGGAAGCGCGCGACCGGCTCACCCTGCGCCGACACCAGCCACTTCTCGAAGTTCCACTGCACGTCGCCGGCCTCGCCGGCGGGGTCCGGAACGCTGGCGAGCTCGTGGAACAGCGCGCTGCGGCCCGGCCCGTTCACCTCGGTCTTGTCGAGCAGCGGGAACGTGACGCCGTACGTGGCCGAGCAGAACGTCGCGATCTCCTCCGCCGACCCCGGCTCCTGCCCGCCGAACTGGTTGCACGGCACCCCGACGACCGTCAGGCCGGGCGTCTGCTCGTGCAGCCGCTCGAGCGTCGCGTACTGCGGGGTCAGGCCGCAGCGGGAGGCGACGTTGACCACGAGCACCGGGCCCCCGCCGGCCAGCTCGCGCAGGGTCGTCGGCTCACCGGCGAGGGTGCGCAACGGCAGGTCGTACAGCGGCATGGGTCCAGTATCGCCGGTCACCCGGCCGGCGACGGCGACCCGGCAGCGGGCTCGGCGACGACCTGCCGGCGGATGCGCGCGTCGCTGAGGCCGAGCCCGCCCAGCGAGATCTCGTCGTACGCCTGCAGCCGCCCGTCGGAGCCGTCGAGGTAGAGGACCGTCAGCTGGACCGGCGTCGGGGTCTCCCCCTCGAGGGCCCGCAGGCCGGCGCCGCCCGTCGAGCCCTGGACCATGAGCCGGGTGCCGTCCTGCTCGGTCACCTCCCGCCGGTGCGTGTGGCCGGCCAGCACCAGCGGCACCTCCCCGGCCAGCGGCTCCGCCGAGACCGGGTCGTGCACCGCGACGACGTCCGGCCCGGGCTGCTGGGTCAGCACGACGTCACGCAGGTGCCGCCCGACGGCCAGCAGCTCCTCGCGGGGCGCGTCTTCGTCGCCGGTCTGCTTGTCCGGGGTGAAGCGCGGGTCGGCCTGACCCATCACGGTCAGCCCGGCCACGCGCACCGGGAAGCCGTCGTCGAGCACCACGGCGTTGGGCTGGCGGCGCACCGCGGCCTCGGTCCCGACGGAGTCGTGGTTGCCGCGGACATACAGGTACGGCACCCGCAGGCCCGCGATCGCGTCCACGTAGGCGTCCTCGACGCTGCTGCCGTGGTCGGCGACGTCCCCGGTGTCCACGACGAGGTCGACGTCGAACTGCGCCACCACGGAGGCGATCAGCGGGTACGCCGAGGTGCTCAGGTGCAGGTCGCTGACGTGCAGCAGCCGGACGGTCCCGGGCTGGGCCGCGTAGCTGGGCAGGGTGCTCGCCGCGTCGTACAGGGTGGCGACGTTGGTGACCAGGCGGCCGAGCTGCTGCCCGTAGTCGTCGAGCCGGGCGAGGACGTCCTGCACGTCCCCGATCACCGACGGCGCGTAGGTCAGCGCACCGCTGTACTCCGGCTCGTCGAGCCCCCGTGAGGACGCGGTGGCCCCGACGACGGCACCCGTCGCCGCGAGGACGACCGTGGCCGTGCCGGCCGCGATCAGCGCGGGGCGGCCGGCGCGCAGGACGAGCAGCGCCGCCAGTCCCGCGCCGCCGACGGCCAGCAGCCCGTCGCGCAGCAGGAGCAGCAGCACGGCGCGCCGCAGTTGCTCCCGCGCGTCCTGCCCGACCTGCTGCAGGTCCGCGTCCGGCCCGACCAGGGCCGCCGCGGCCGCCGGCCGCACCCCCGTCACCCGCACCTCCAGGGCGACCGGCCCGTCGTGCGTGTCGAACCCCACGTCGCCGAGCGGCGGGACGGCCAGCACGGTCCGCCCGTCCAGGACCGGGCGCAGCGAGAGCCGGACGTCGAACGGGCCGACCGGTCGGGACAGGGCGCCGAACGCGGTGACGGCCAGGAAGGCGCCGGCCAGCGCGAGCACGACCACCGCTGCCGCGCCGCCGAGCCGTCGGGCGGGGGACACAGTCGTCATCGGCCGCCCTCCCTCGCCGTCGCCACGCTCCCACGTCAGCCCGGCCGTCGCGGCCGGTTCGCCTTCCTGCTGGCGCAGCACGACACCCGACATGACTCGAAGTCGTGACGCAAGGACCCTTGACCGTAGAATGTCGTCCCCCCAGGATGCACCCACGACGTGACCGGGATCACCGGCAGACCCGTCCCCGTGCCCGCATCCCCGGAGGTCCCGCATGACCCGGCCCCAGACCCCCCTGGCGCTCGCCGGGCTCGCCGCCCTGCTGGCCCTGACCGCGTGCGGCGGGGGCAGCCTCGGCAGCGACGAGCCGGCCGGGTCCGCGGCCGCCGACAGCAGCCCGGTCGACATCGGCCTGCTCGTCCCCACCTCCGGGGTGTACGCGCCGCTCGGTGAGGACATGGCGAACGGCTTCCGCCTGTACCTGACGCAGAAGGCCGGCAAGCTCGGCGGGCGCACCGTGAACCTGCAGACGGTGGACGAGGGCGAGAGCCCCGACACCGGGGTCCCCGGGGCGCAGCGCCTCATCCAGCAGGAGGTCGACGCCGTGGTCGGCATCGTCAACTCCGCGACCGCCCTCGGCGTCCGGGACGCGTTCGAGGAGGCGCAGGTCCCGCTCATCGTCGCCAACGCCGGCGCCGACGCGATCACCGGTGAGCGCCGGAGCGACTACGTCTGGCGCACCTCGTTCTCCAACGGCGGCGTCGCGTCAGCCCTGGGGCCGCACGCTGCCGAGACGTGCACCAGCGCCTTCCTCATGGCCTCCGACTATGCGGCGGGCAAGGAGGCCGTGGCCGGCTTCGAGCGCAGCTTCACGGGCGCCGGCGGCAAGGTCGCCGGCAAGGTCCTGTCGCCCTTCGGGACGACCACCAACTACCAGCCGTTCCTGGCGCAGGCCACCAGCTCCGGAGCGGACTGCGTCTACTCCTTCTTCGCGGGTGCCGAGGCCGTCGCCTTCACCCGGCAGTACCGCGAGCTCGGCCTCAAGCCGACCCTGCTGGCCAGCGGGTTCCAGACCGAGGGCGGCGTGCTCACCGCTGCCGGGCAGGCCGCCGTGGGCATCGAGACCTCGCTGCACTACAGCGACCAGCTCGACAACCCACGCAACCGGGAGTTCGTGACGGCGTACCGGGCGGCCTACAACGAGCCGCCGACCGTGTACGCCGTCCAGGCCTACGACGCGGCGCAGGTGCTGGACAAGGCGCTCGCGGGCGCCGCTGACGGACCGGCCGTCGTCAAGGGGCTCCAGCAGGTCGGCACCGTCGACAGCCCGCGGGGCAGCTTCACCTTCGACGAGGGACACGGCCCGAAGCAGGCGTACTACCTGCGCACGGTCGAGCAGAAGGACGGCGCCCTGGTGAACGCCGTCCGCTCCGAGCTCACCGGCAGCTGACGGACGGCACCGTGCTCATCACCGTGATCGATGGCGTGGCGCTGGGCGTCCTGCTGTTCACGATCGCCCTGGGCCTGTCCCTGGTGTTCGGCGTCATGGACGTGCTCAACCTGGCGCACGGTGTGCTCTTCCTCGGCGGGACGTACGTCGCCGTGGCGGTGCTCGGCGACGGCGGCGGTTCCATCGCGACGCTGGTCCTGGCGGCCCTGGTCGCCCTCGTCGCCGGCGCGCTGGCCGGCGCCGGCCTGTCGCTGGTGACCCGCCCGATCAGCGCGCGGGGACACCTGGACCAGGCCCTGCTCACGCTGGGCATCGCGTTCGTCGGCGCGGACCTGCTGTCGCAGGCGTTCGGCAACGAGGTCCGGTCGGTGAGCCCCCCTGCCGCCCTGGCGAGCAGCGTGGGCATCGCCGGCGGCTCCTACCCGGTCTACCGGCTGCTGGTCATCGTCGTCGGCCTGCTGCTCGCGGTCGCCGCCTGGTACGTCGTGGAGCGCACCCGCGTGGGCGCGCTGGTGCAGGCGACGGTCGCGGACGCACCGATGGTGCGCGCCCTGGGGGTCAACACGACCCGGCTCGTGACGGGCGTGTTCGCCGCCGGCGCGGCCCTGGCGGCCTTCGGCGGGGTGCTCGGCGCGCCCATCATCAGCGCCTCCCCGGGCGTGGACACGCGGGTGCTCATCCTGGGCCTGGTGGTCGTGGTCATCGGCGGTCTGGGGTCGGTGTCCGGAGCCCTGGTGGGGGCCCTGCTCATCGGGCAGGCCGAGACGCTCGGGGTCTCCCTGCTCCCCACGTACGCCTCCTTCCTCACCTTCGGCACCATGGCCCTGGTGCTGCTGCTGCGGCCGGCGGGTCTGCTGGCGAGCGGCAGGACGGCATGACGGCCGTCACGACGCCGGTGCCGGACGCGCAGCCCACGTCGGCGCTGACCGGTCGACCGAGCGGCCTGACCAGCCGCGTCCGCCGGGACCTCGTCGTCGGTGCCGTCGTCGTCCTCGTCCTCGCGGCGGTGCCGTTCTCCGCACCGCCGGAGATCGTCAACGCGCTCAGCCGGATCCTGGCGCTCGCCCTGCTGGCGGTGAGCCTGGACCTGCTGGTCGGGGTCGCCGGGCTGCCGTCGCTCGGGCACGCCGCGCCGTTCGGCATCGGCGCCTACGCCGCGGGGATCACCGCGAAGGAGCTGACGACGGTCGCGCCGGTGCAGCTGCTGGTCGCCGTCCTTGCCGGAGCCGGCATGTCGGCAGCGGTCGGCTGGCTGGTGGTCCGGTCACGCGGCACCTACCTGCTGATGCTCACCCTGGCCGTGGCCGAGCTGTTCCACGTGCTCGCGGGACGCTGGCAGGACGTCACGGGCGGCACCAACGGCCTCGTCGGCATCCCCGCGATCACGCTCTGGCCCGGCGGCGACCCGGTCCGGCTGGCCGGCTACCGCTACTGGTACGTCCTGGCGGTCGCCGTCGTCGGCTTCGCCCTGGTCGTCGTGGTGTCCCGCAGCGCCTTTGGCCGCTCGCTGCGCGGCATCCGCGACAACGAGGTACGGATGAGCTCGCTGGGCTACTCGGCCTTCCGCCTCAAGTACACGGTGTTCGTGCTCGCGGGCGCCGTCGCCGGCGCCGCGGGGAGCCTCTGGGCCGCCCAGGCCCGCTTCGTGTCCCCCACCGACCTCGGTTTCGAGGTGAGCGCGCTGGCGCTGCTCGCGGTCGTCATCGGCGGCCGCGGCAGCCTCTGGGGGGCAGTGCTCGGGACCGCGCTGGTCTTCTACGTCCGCGACGAGATCGGGCCGCTGCTGGGTGGCCGCGGGCAGCTCCTGCTGGGCCTGGTCTTCATCGCCGCCGTGTTCCTGCTCCCCCGCGGCTTCGCGGGCCTGCGGCTGCCCCGCCGTCGCCCGGCCGGGGCGTCCTCGTGAGCACCGCCGTGCAACCACCGCCCGTGCTCGCGTGCACCGGTGTCACCAGGCGGTTCGGCCGGCTGGCGGCCGTCGACGACGTCACGCTGAGCGTGCAGGCCGGGGCCCGGCACGCCCTCATCGGCCCCAACGGCGCCGGCAAGTCGACGTTCTTCAACCTGCTGTCCGGCACCCTGCGGCCCACCTCGGGCCGCATCGAGATGCGCGGCGAGGACGTGACCCGGCGCTCGGACGCGTGGCGCAGCCGCGCCGGGCTCGCCAAGACCTTCCAGCACTCCTCGCTGTTCCTGTCCCTGTCGGTCGCCGACAACGTGGCCATGGCGGCGCAGCGCCTCAGCGGGGACGGCACCCGGCTGTTCCGCCGGGCGTCGCGCTGCCCCGGCGTGGACGACAGCGTCGACCGCTGCCTGCGGCAGACCGGGCTCACCGGCCGGGCGTACGCGCGGGTGAGCGATCTCTCACACGGCGAGCGGCGCCAGCTGGAGGTGGCCGTGGCGCTGGCCACCGACCCGCGGCTGCTCCTGCTCGACGAGCCCACCGCCGGCATGTCGGCGGCGGAGAGCGGGGCCTTCGCCGAGCTCGTCGAGTCGCTGCCGCACGAGGTGACGGTGCTGCTGATCGAGCACGACCTCGACGTGGTGTTCCGGCTGGCCACCCGCATCAGCGTCCTGCACCTCGGGCGCCTGCTCGCCGACGGCACGGCCGAGGACGTACGCGCGGACGAGGCTGTGCAGCAGGCCTATCTCGGCACCGGCCGGACCAGGGAGCTGTTCCTGCCGGCGGTGCAGACGTGAGTGCGGAGCTCGTGGTCGAGGGGCTGCGGGCCGGCTACGACGGCAGTGCGGTGCTGAACGGCGTCGACCTCACCGTGTCGCCGGGGGAGGTCGTCGGCCTGCTCGGGCGCAACGGCGTCGGCAAGTCCACGCTGCTGTCGACGCTGATGGGCTGGGTGCGCGCCGACAGCGGCTCGGTCCGGCTGGACGGCCAGGAGCTCGCCGGCGCCGCGACGCACGTGGTGGCGCGGGCCGGGGTCGCCGTCGTCCCGCAGGGGCGCCGCGTCTTCGCGCCGCTGACTGTCGAGAACAACCTGCGCATCGCCGTCCCCCGCACGAGCACCGGTGCGTGGTCGATCGAGCGGGTGTACGAGCTGATGCCCCGGCTCCACGAGCGCCGGCGCAACCGCGGCGACCAGCTCTCCGGTGGTGAGCAGCAGATGCTCGCGATCGGCCGGGCCCTGCTGATGGAGCCGCGGGTGCTGCTGCTCGACGAGCCCTCGGACGGCCTCGCCGCCGCCGTGGTCGACCAGGTCGTGAAGCTGATCGCACAGCTGAGTGGTGAGGGGCTGTCGGTGCTGCTGGTGGAGCAGGACCTGCACGCCGCGTTCGCGCTGGCCGACCGGATCTGTGTCATGCAGAAGGGCCAGATCGTGCACTCCTCCACCACGGCGGAGTTCCGCAGCGACGAGCAGCGCGGGAGAGCCCTGCTAGGGGTGGGCTGACCCGCGCCGGCACCCCGCTGCCGGCGCCGCGGCTAGCCTCGTCGCAGTGACCTCCGTCGACCCGCGGCCGGGCCTGCGGGCGGACTGTGGCCGCTGCGCCGCCCTGTGCTGCGTCGCCCCCGCCTTTGCCCGCTCCGCGGACTTCGCGATCGACAAGCCGCCCGGCCGGCCGTGCCCGAAGCTGCTGGGGGACCTGCGGTGCGGCATCCACGACGGCCTGCGCGAGCAGGGTTTCCCCGGCTGCGACGTCTTCGACTGCTTCGGCGCCGGTCAGCAGGTGGTGCAGGTGACGTTCGCCGGGCGCGACTGGCGCGACGACCCGCAGACGGCTGAGGGCATGTTCGAGGCGTTCTCCGTGCTGCGCCAGGTGCACGAGCTCCGCTGGTATCTCGCCGAGTCCACGGAGCTGCTCCCGGAGGGGCTGCTGCGCGAGGAGGTCCTGCGTCGGCAGGCTGAGGTCGAGGGCGTGGCGGCAGCCGGGGCGGACGCGCTGGTCGGGTTCGACGCGCCCGCGCTGCGCCGCGACGTCGGCGACCTGCTGGGGCGGGTCAGCGAGGCGGTGCGGGCGGATGTGCCACGCGGCGGCCCCGACCGCCGGGGCGCGGACCTGGTCGGCGCGCGACTGCGGGGCACCGATCTGCGCGGGACCAGCCTGCGCGCGGCCGTCCTGCTCGGGGCGGATCTGCGCGGCGCAGACCTGCGCCACGCCGACCTGCTGGGCGCCGACCTGCGCGGCGCCGACGTCTCCGGCGCACGGCTCGACGGGAGTCTGTTCCTCACCCAGCCGCAGGTGCAGGCCGCCCGCGGTGACGCCGCCACCCGACTGACCCGGTTGCTGACGCGCCCCCGGCACTGGACGAGCCGCTGACAGGACCGCGACGGCTCAGGCGCTCAGCCGCCGGCCGACAAAGGCGAACGCGTCCGGGGTGACGGAGTTCCAGTACACCCGGGTGTGCCCCGCAGGTGCGTGCCCGTTGACCGCGGGTGGCTGCGGCATCGCGGCCGCCAGCCGCTGCACGACGGGGAAGAAGGTGTCGCGCTCCCCGCACCACAGCGCCGTGGCGGCCGGGTCCAGCCGATCGGCGTCCGCGAGCACCGCGTCGCCGTCGGCCACCGCCGGGCTGAGCGCCGCGACAGCCCGCCAGCCGCCCGGGCGCAGCTGCGCCGCCCGCAGCGCCCCGAACCCGCCCATCGACCAGCCGTACGACCCGATCCGCGCACTGTCGAAACCCCGCTCGGCGCACCAGCGGGGCAGCTCCTCCGCCAGCATCCGCTGGGGGTCGTCGGCCGAGCCCGGACCGTCGCCGAGCCACAGCGACCGCCCGCCGTCCGCCCCGACCAGCACGAACGGCGGCGCCCCCGCCTGCACGGCGGCGGTGAGGAAGCGACCGAGGCCGAACCGGCTGAAGTCCGCGGTCGTCGCGCTCGCCCCGTGCAGCACCAGGCACACCGGCAGACCGCGCCCGTCGCCGAGCCCGGCGGGCACAGCGCTCCACAGGCCGACCTCGCGCCCGCGCGCCAGCGAGCGCACCGACTCCAGCCGCACCTGGCCCTCCGCGGCAGCCGGCACCCCCACCGAGCTGTCCACGACCGGGTCGGACCGCCAGGGCAGCGCCCTTCGCGCCCGCTCCGACGACGCACCCACACCCGCCAGACCTGCCAGGGCCACCGCGCCACCCAGCACCACAGACCGCCGGCTCACCTTCCTGCTCACGCCCCACAGTCCAGCAGAGGACTCCGTCGCTCGCACCGGTCCCGAGGACTGCCCCTTCCCGGCAGGCCGCGTCGGGTCAGGTCCGGTCGGCGGACGGGCCGCTGGCCGCCGTGGGTGTGGAGGTGGGCGGCATCCCGAGGGGGGTGCCCCCGGGGCCGGTCCGGTAGGTGAGCCACTGCTGCGAGGGCTGCTGGTCCACCCCGCGACGGGAGTAGTCGCATACCCCGCTGGGGAACGCACCCTGCAGGCGGGTGAGCTGCTGGTCGGTGAAGCCGGGGTAGTCGGCGGGGCGCACGGGGACGAGCTGGCACTTGAGGATGTCACCGGCCGGGCCCTCCCCGGCCACCTCGCGGGCATCGCCGTAGTGCGGGAAGGCCGCGCCGCACGGGCCGGCGTAGTCCGGGTCGACGACCCGCCGACCCGGTTCGGTCAGCGTCGAGTCGGGCCAGCAGGAGTCGACCGCGGCGCGCGGCTTGTGCGCCAGCACCTTGTAGGCCGTGGACCGGTTGCCGGTGTCGGCCTCGATCCCCGTGAGCCACCGGTCCATCGTCGTGATCGCGGCCACCCGGATGGCGGCCTGCGGGAAGATTCCGACGTAGTTGCCGAACGAGTTGTAGCTCCAGATGACCTGGTTGGCGTGGCTGCCATTGGCCTTGTCGAGCCGGGCGCGCAGCTCGTAGCTGTGGTAGTCGCTGTGGATGTCGTTGAGATTCGCCGAGCCGCGCAGGTCGATGATCGGGACCTGGGCGAGCGCCCGGCCGTTGGTGACGCGACCCGAGGAGTAGGCGATCTGCAGGGCGCCCGGGTCCGCCGCCATCCGCGTGGGCGTGTCGTTGCCGTCGATGTCCACGCCCCCGACACCCAGGTTCAGCTGGACGAACTGCCGGGGCGTGATCGTCCCGGCCCGCAGCGCCTCGAGGCCGTACTGGACGCCGACGTTGTCGATGGGCCGCCGGGCGAAGCCGTGACCGAGCCGGCGCTCGACGTCCGTCCAGACGCTGCGGGGGCGCTCGCCCCAGATCGCCTTCTGGTAGTCCTGCGGCGAGCACCGTACGCCGCCGGGGTTGGTGACCGGGTCGTACACCCGTGGGTCGCCGGCCTCGAAGGCGCAGTTCTCCGCCCGGCTCGGGTCCCCGACCGGGTAGAAGGTGTTCTCCCAGCCCTGGCAGATGCTGTAGTCCTCGCCACGCACGACCTGCTGCCCGCTGATCGCGGCGATCTGCTCCCGTGTCAGCCCCAGGTCAGCGCGGGCGAACTGCTGCAGCAGCAGGTGGCAGTCGGTGACCTCCTCGGAGGTGGTCCACACGTCTGGGTAGCTGCACTCGGGCAGGAGCCCGTCGAGCAGGCCCGGGTAGTTCGCCGCGATGAGGTGCTGCTGGATGCTGCCGCCCGAGCACCCCTCACCGATGGTGTAGCGGATCGGCCCGTACGCCTCGGTGACGTGCTCCTTGAGCATCATCGTCGACTCGGCCGAGACCACGTCGTTGTTGTTGTTGCCGAGCACGTTCAGGCCGCCGGACGCGACCATGAACCCGCGCGAGAGCGTGGCGTCGTCGAGCACCGACGGCGCCCCGCCCTGCACGTGGTGGGGCGCGCTGCCGCCGCCGTAGGTGTAGAGCAGCTTGCCGTTCCACCCCCGCTGCGGGGACCAGGGGCGCCAGGGGCCGGAGGGGTCGGCGAGCACCGCGACGCTGTAGATGCCGCGGTTGATGACGCCGTACTCGACCCGCACGACGTACGGCACCTGCGCGCCGGTGTCCGTGGTCGTGCGGGCCAGGTCGACAGGCGGCTGCGCGGCGTCGTACGGCTGGAAGCCGCGAGCCGCGTCGGTGGACCGGTAGAACCAGCGGTAGACCGTCGGGGTGTTGCACTTCGCGTCGACAGCCGGGCCGAGCGGGGCCCCGCCGGCGGCGGTGTCGCACTCCCAGGGCTGCACCTGGGGTCCGGAGAAGACGGGCCCGCCGATGGGGTGGTTGGTGAGGGTGAGCGTCGCACCGACGTCCGAGCCGGGCCTGCGCAGCGTCGCCCGCAACGTGTTCGGCCCGAGCTTGAGGCCCGTGACCAGCCCCTCGTACCGGCCGTTGCTCCGGAAGGCGAACATCCCCGTCACGTCGCGCTGGTCGAGCTGCACCCGGACCCGGTCGGAGGTGGCGCCCGCGGGCAGGGCGACCCGGACGAGCGCGTCGCCGCCCGACAACAGGTCCGCGCGGTTGCCCAGCACCTGGATCTGCACCGGGTCGGCGGCCGCCGCCGGAGCAGCAGTGGCCAGCCCGGAACCGGCCGTCACCGCGGCACCCGCTGTCAGAAAGGCCAGCCACCGGCCGGCCCAGTGCGTCGTCCGGCGTCCGCCACGTGCCACGCGAGCCTCCGTTCCGGTCGTCGTCGACCGGGTGTGGCGCACACAGCAGCGCCGGACTTGGGTGTCGGGTAACGCCCGACCTGGGGCCGGTGTCTAGTTGCCCCGGGCACCGGTGTCAATGAGCAACCGCCCGAGCCAGCGGCAGGGAGGCAGTCCCCGGGTGGGCGGCTCGCGGTCCTCGAGGGCAGCGGCCACGCCCCCGTTCCTCAAGCAGCCGGCGGCCAACGCCCTGCTGCTCGAGGAGACCGGTCGCTGACGCCTCAGCCCAGGTGCTGCCCGAACCAGTCCAGCACCGCCGGGTAGGTCGTCTGCGCGGCGGCGAGGTTGAAGCGGGGTCCGGTGTCGTTGAAGAACGCGTGGTCGACGCCGGGAACGACCCGGAGCTCGTGCGCGAGGTCGGCCGCGGTCAGGGCTGCCTCCGCGCGGTCGCGTCCGGCGTTGACCCGCGCGTCGAGCTCGGCGAACACGCCGAGCACCGCGGCGTCGCTGCGCTCGAAGGAGACCGGGTCGGGCACCGGGCCGTAGAACGGGACGGCCGCCGCCAGCCCCGGTGCCCCCGCCGCAAGCAGCTTCCAGACCATGCCGCCGCCGAAGCAGAAGCCGAGGGCGCCCAGCGCCTGGCCCGGGGCGCGGCGGCGCAGCTCGTCGAGTCCGGCCGCGAGATCGGCGAGCAGGTCCGGCTCGCTCAGTCCGGCCAGCGCCGCGGTGGCGTCGGGCACGGCGGACGTACCGCCGGCGCGGGACACCAGGTCGATGCCGAGCGCGGTGTAGCCGTCGCCCGCGAGGCGCCCGGCGACCGCGGCGATGTGGTCGGTCAGCCCCCGGTTCTCGTGGATGACCAGGACTGCCCCGCGGGGTGAGCCGGCCGGCGCCAGGACCCCGCGCAGCTCGCCCGCCGCGCCGGGGAAGGTGACCGCCGTCGTACGGGCCCGTGCGGCGGCCACGTCGTAACCGGCTGCTGCGACCCCGGCTGTGGGCGGGCTGGTCGGCGCGGCCGGGGCCGACAAGGCCGGGCTGCCGGTCGGCTCGTCGGCGCCGCAGGCGGTCAGCAGCGCCGACGCGCCCGCCACCGTGAGCCCCATCAGGCCCAGCTTGCGCAGGGCCTCGCGGCGGGTGAGGTGGCCCTCGGCGTGGTCGAGGGCCACCTCGGTGAGCAGGTACTCGCGCAGCGCCATGACACTCCTTGGAAGGTGGTGCGCAGGACGGTAGGGGCAGTCGGCGTCAGCTGCCGCCCGAGCGCGTGAGGCCGCTCCCGGGCGTCAGCTGGCGGCCGCCTCGCTCGTCGTCCACCGGCGTCAGCCGGCCAACAGCGTGCGGACCAGCAGCGCCACGGCCCCCGCGGCGGACAGCGCCAGCACGCAGGTGCGCAGCAAGGCCCCGTCGACGCGTCAGCGCAGCGGCCCCGACAGCAGGAAGCCGGCCAGCACGAACGGCAGCAGCACCAGGGCGCGCAGGACGTCCCGCGTACCGATCTCCCCGGCAAGGGCGAGCACGACGCCGGACAGCACGTTGCCGGCCAGGAAGTACAGGCCCATGGTGGAGCGCAGCGTGGCGCCGCTGGCGTGCTGGTAAAGCAGCGCGACGGGAGGCCCGCCGATCGAGGTTGCGGTGCCGCTGACCCCGCTCACGACCCCGGCAACCAGCAGGGCCCGCGGGGTGGGCCGGGCCCGCCACGAGGTGACCGACAGCAGGACCGCGCCGAGCACGACGACGGCGACCACGACCGCGGTCGTACGGGCGGGTTGCGTGACCACCACCCACGACCCCACCAGGACCCCGGGCAGCCGCCCGGACAGGGCGAAACCCAGCCCCCGCCAGTCGACGTCCTCCAGCTCCCGGAAGGAGGTCAGCACCGGAAGGGCGCTGGTGACAAGCAGGATCGTCGCCGGTACGAGGGTCGGATCGAGCAGCGCCATGACGGGAGCTCCGACGAGGCCGAGCCCCAGACCTATCGACCCCTGCACCGCTGCGCCGGCCAGCACCGCCAGGCCCGCCACGAGCAGCACGTGCAGCGGCAGGTCCACTGGCGCCACGGTAAGCGGCGGCGACAGGCGCGGCGAGTCCCCGGTCGCCGCCGCTCGGGCGTCGCCTGCCTCCGCGACCGCGTGGCGCGCTGACCGGCTCGGTCCCGCTACCGCGGCCCGTCAGGTCGGCCCGCGTCCGCCAGGCCGCCTCCCTCGCCTGACCAGCGGCGCCTCGTCACCGCAGGCTCCTGGCGATCTCGTCGAGCGCCTCGTCGAGCCCGACCGACGGCGTCCAGCCCCAGCCGTGGGCGCGGTCGGCACGCAGCCGGCCCGTCCACGCCTCCGCGTCGTCCCACACGGGCCTGACGCCGACGGCGCGGGCGACGGTCTCGTAGTAGTCGCGGACGGTCGCCGGGCCCGACGCGACGTTGACGGGGGTGCAGGCATCGGCCACCGGTCCGGCGGCGGGATCAGGCGAGTAGGCCACCCGCGCGGCCGCGACGTCGGCGGCCAGGGCGACGAGGTCGTCGACGTGCACCCACCCGAAGGTCTGCTGCGGCACGGCGTGCCGCGCTGCCTCCTGCTCGCGGATCTCGGCCGGCCGCAAGGCATTCCAGACGGAGCTCTCCCCCGTGCCGAGGATCGCCGGGGGCCGCAGCACCACGCGGGTCAGCCCGTCGACGGACGCGACGGCGAGCTCGGCGTCCCTCTTGGTCACGGCGTAGTCGCCGGCATCGTCGCCGACCAGCGGCGAGAACTCGTCGACATCGCCGACTGCAGGCGACCGGTCGTACACGGCGGCCGTGGAGACGTGGACGAAGCGCTCGACACCGGCTGCGGCAGCGGCCCGGGCGAAGGTCGTCGTACCCGCCACGCCGACCCGACGCTGAACCGCTTCGTCGCTCCCCATCGGGTGCACCGTGGTGACCGCCGCATCGGCACCGGCCAGGACCGCGGCCGCGAAACCGGTGTCGGCGAAGTCGCCGACGTGCTCTGCGACGCCGCGGAACCCTGGCGCCGCACCAGGTCGACGCACGACAGCGCGGACGGTCGCACCCCGTTCTGCAAGGGCGGCGCACAGGCGGGACCCGACCAGGCCATTGGCCCCGGTGACGACGACAATCACCCGGCAAGGCTCGCACGGACGTCCTGGACGCAGACCTCCCGCCTGCAGCGCCCCGGTGCCGGGCCAGGCGCGCCGCCTGACGCGGTCGGTGAGAGCGAGCCGAGCGGCACGACACGCCGGCGTGGCGCGCCGCTCACCTCACTCTCGGCGCAGGGCTGTCTCGTGCCCTCAGCTCCGTGCGGCGGGCGCCGAGGGCTGTTCGGGACCGCGGGCCGCTGCGCGCGGGCCGACGGGCTCGTCGGCAGCCGCCGCAAGTTCAGCCGGGCACGGCTCCGGCCCAGCGCCAGTCGCCCTCGGGCCCGAGATACTCCACCCGTTGCACCTCATCCTCGGGACCGTCGTCGGCCAGAGCCCAGGCGATCGCCTCGCCGTGGTCGGTGAACTCGTCCTCCGCCACGACATCCCCCATCCCGTCCAAGAAGCGGTAGCGCGTCACGGGCACGACGGTACGGCCCAACGGCAGCCCTGGTTGCAGCGAGCC
The DNA here is from genome assembly GCA_035714445.1 of Mycobacteriales bacterium. Taxonomy (GTDB): domain Bacteria; phylum Actinomycetota; class Actinomycetes; order Mycobacteriales; family SCTD01; genus DASTLY01. Next base: position 12,044 of record DASTLY010000078.1, on the reverse strand, counting down.
GCGCGACGAGAGCAGCCCCCGGCGAAGCCGCTCGGGCTCAGCGCCCCGGTGTGGACGTCAGCTGCAGCTACCGTCCTGCTGACGATCCAGGCGTGCTTGCCCACCTGCCGGATCCTCGCGAAGGCGAGGTCCTCGAACAGCTCGACGGTTCCGCTGAACAGGAACCGGTCGTGTGCGACGCGACCGCGAGTGGTCTCGGACACCGCCTCGACACGTCCACCGCCGGCCGCGCCGATCTGCGCGAGCGCGCCGACCAGGGCAGCCCTCGCGACACCGAGGTGATGGTGCCGCTTGTCCACGAAGAGGCAGGCGATCCGCCAGGTCGCCGCGGCGGGCGGCTGCCTGTCGTACTCGCGCCGGTGCTTGAGCAGGAGCTCGTCCTTCCTCCCGTACTGGCACCAGCCCTGGACAGCGCCCTCCTCGTCGAGGACCAGGGCCGCGCGCGCCCGTCCTTGCTGGACGAGCTGGTACTTCAGCGCCCGCGGATCGCTGACCCCTCGGTCGTACTCGGGATGGTGGACGATGCACCAGCACCCGCCGTAGATCCCGTTGTTGCGCTCCACCAGCTCGGCAAAGGCCTCCCAGGTGGAAGCGTCGAGCGAGCGCGTCGTGAGCGCCAACGTCATCTTCGACCTCCTGCTGGGCTCTGGCCCGCTGCCCCTTCCGGCCGAGCGGTAGAACAAGACGGACAGGAGGAGGCGCACGATGTCACGCGCGTGCGCCAGGCCACCGCCCGACCAACAGGAGTCCCCATGCCGGCCTTCCCCCCGATCGGTCATGTCGCCCTCACGGTGTCCGACCTCAAGTCCAGCACCCGGTGGTACACCGCGCTGCTGGGCTCCGAGCCGGTGCTCGACGAGGACGAGACCAGCGGGGGCTACCACCACCCGGTGTGGGCCCTGCCCGGCGGCCAGCTCCTCGGCCTCCACTTCCACCCGTAGCCGGCCGAGGGCAGCTTCGACGAGCGCCGAGCCGGCCTGGACCACCTCGCGTTCGCCTGCGCCGAGCGCAGCGAGCTCGAGGCGTGGGGTGCCCGCCTCGACGAGCTGGGGATCGCGCATAGCGGCGTGGTCGACGCCCACTACGGCAGCGGCCTGTCCTTCCGGGACCCGAACGGCATCGCCCTGGAGTTCTTCGACCCGCCGGCTGCCTGACGGACGACGCGCCGCCTACTAGCACCGCCGGCGACATGACCGCCGGCATCATCCGGCCAGGTCTTGACACCGTTGGACACGAGGTCGGCTCGGTGGCGCACCTCCGCGGCGGGTGCCAGGCTGACGCCACGTCCGACTGGATCACGAGGAGGCGCCGCCGTGCCACCCGGCGACCGAGCTCCGCTGGTCCGGGACACGCACGCGGGACCGGTGCCCGAGGCCGCCTGGGCGGCCGACGCGGCGGCTCGCACCAAGGGCCGGGTCGCGATCTTCAACGCCGAGCGGGCCGACGGCCTCGACGGCGGCTGGACCATGGACGAGCAGATCTGGTCGCTGATGCGCACCCACATCCTCGAGGCCATCGACGAGCTGGCGGGCGAGGACGGGACGGTCGCGCTCAAGGTCGTCGTCGACCTGGCGCAGGAGCGGTACGCGACCCACCCGCTGTTCCCCAAGGGCCGGGTCCGCAACTACTGCACCTTCACCAAGGTCGATCTCGAGGCGCGCTGCGAGGTCGAGCGGGTCCCGGGCAAGAGCCCGCAGCGGATCATGCGGTGGCGGCCCGGCCCCGACGGGTCCGGTCAGTGGACGGTCGGAGCCCCACGCCGCTGCGCCACCGGTCCTGTCGACGCGGGTGCAGAGCCGGCCTCGCGCGGCTCGGTCTGGGCAGCTCATGCGACGAGCGCGCAGGCCCGTCGCAGGGACGATGCCATGTCCTCGCGCAGTCTCGCTGTGCGCCAGGCCAGGACCTCCGTGGTGCGCGCCGGGTCCTGCTCGATCTGGTGACGGACCAGGCTGGAACCCGGCCCGTGGCGAAGGTGTGGGTGACCACGGTGCCCACGCCTTCACCGTCGTCCTGCGGGCGAAGTGCGTAGGCCCAGGTCGACGACGGGTGGGCGGGGTCCAGCACTGTCCAGCGCAGCAGGTGCGGGGCAGCCCGCTCGGACGACGTGTCCTGGCACGGTCCAGGTGTGCCCGCCCCGCGAGTTCGTCGCGGTGAACCTGCGCTGTTCCGGGTCGTCCCAGCTGAGCGTGACGACCTCGGGGCTGTGCACGGCCATCCCAGGCAGGTCGGTCAACGTGCCGCTCACGTGCCCCTCCTCACAGCTGATGCCTCACCGTCTGCGCTGCCAGGTCGCGCCGTCGCTGCAGGTGCAGCCTCAGCGGCTGTGACAGCGGGAGGGCCAGCGCCTCGTCGTACGCGCCCAGAGCCTGCTCGACGTTCTCGGTGCGAAGGAGCAGCTCGGCTCTCGCCGCCTGCAGCCCGGCGCTGCCGGCCATCCCGTTGACGTGGTCGAGCAGGCGGAGCCCGGCGAGGGCGCCGTCGCGCTCGCCGACGGCGACAGCGTGGGCCAGCTGGACGGCGGGCGTGTCCTGGACGGTGAGCAGCACGTCGTACCAGGAGCACACGACCGCCCAGTCCGTGGCGGGCGTCAGCACGTGGCACGCGGCGACGGCGGCCTGCACGACATACGCGTCGGGCCGGTCGCTGCTGCGCCGCAGCCCCTCGCCGAGCAGCACGACGCCCTGCTGCACCTTTTCCTGGTCGAACAGGGCCCGGTCCTGCTCGCCGAGAAGCACGGGCAGCCCGTGCTCGTCGGACCGGGCGGCGCGTCGCGCATCCAGCAGCAGGAGCAGGGCCAGCAGCCCGAGCACCGTCGGCTCGTCGGGCATGAGTTCGTGCAGAAGCCGGGCCAGCCGCAGTGCCTGGTCGATCAGCGCGGGCCGGACCAGCTGCTCGCCGTCGCCGGGCGCCCAGCCCTCGTTGAACAGCAGGTAGACGGTCGCGGCGACGCCGCGCAGCCGATCGGGCAGCTCGTGGTCGGCCGGGACGCGGTAAGGAATGCCGGCGCGGGCGATCTTCTGCTTCGCGCGGGTCAGCCGCTTGGCCATGACCTGCTCTGGCACCAGCAGCGCCCGGGCCGTCTCCGCGGTGCTCAGGCCGGCGAGGGTCCGCAGCGACAGCGCTACCTGCGTCTCGGCCGACAGCGCCGGGTGGCAGCAGGTGAAGACCAGGCGCAGCAGGTCGTCGCGCACGACGCTGTCGCTCAGCGGCTCGACCGGCTCAGGGAGCCCCATGCTCACCGCCTCCTGCTCCTTGGGCGCCCGGGACGACTCCCGGCGCAGGATGTCCAGCGCTCGGCGGCGGGCGGTCAGGGTCAGCCACGCCCGCGGCTCGGCCGGGACGCCGTCGCGGGGCCAGGTCTCGAGCGCCCGCACGACCGCGTCCTGCACCGCGTCCTCGGCCAGCTCCCAGGAGCCGGTCGTGCGGACGAGCGTCGCGAGCACCCGGCGGCCCTCCTCGCGCACGAGCACGACGAGGGCCGCCGAGGGGTCAGCGTTCAGGCGGGCGCGCCCATCGGGATGACCGGCCGGACCTCGACCGCGCCGTTCCACGCCGCCGGGATCTGGGCGGCGAGCGCGACCGCCTCGTCGAGGTCGGCGCACTCGAGCAGGAAGAAGCCGGTGAGGACCTCCTTGCTCTCGGCGTACGGGCCGTCGGTGCTGAGCACGTCGCCGCCCTTGCCGCCGCTCACGCGGACGGTCGTCGCGGTGGACGTCGGGTACAGCGCTGCACCACCGCGCATGACGGCGGCGGCGACCTGGCTGAACCCGCCGTACTCGGCCATCTCGGCCTGCTGCTCGGGAGCCGTCCAGTCGAGGTCGGCGGTGTAGAGGATCGCGGCGTACTGAGGCATGTCAGGTCCCTTCCTGGCCGGACGCCTGTCGTCCGGCTCAACAGGAGGACGAACGGCAGCCCCCGAGAAGGACACTTTCGCCTCACCGCGCTCTCAGCAAGACGAAAGAGGTCGCCCGCGCCCGGCCGAAGACCGGGCAGAAGCGCCCGTTCTGGCTGCTCGCAGGGCGGGCTCCCGCTTGGGGGGAACAACCTCATAACGGTCCGTACGGGGGCGCGCCGCTGGGCTACCACGGGCGCGAGCCGTACCTGCCCTCGGCAACATCGGCGAGGGCCTTGTCGAAGCTCTTCACGGCTTGCCGAGGAAGCGCCGCCAGCTGTGGACCCCGGGCAGGTTGAGGTTCCCGGGCGTCGTGCCGCGGTGCACGATCTCGCCGCGTATGTCGTTGACGAGCTCGGTCAGCTCCGCCTGGGCCGTTGGCGTAGCCGCGACTTGCCATCGGACGCTGTCGAGGACGTCCTCAGCCCAGGACATCGTGGACGAGCTCCTTGGTCTGCCTGGACGCGGCATTGTTGAAAGAGCGGATCTCGTATGCGGCGCGGGTCCGGGCGACCGTCAGCCACCCGTCATGGACGACGACCCAGGGGTTGTCCTTGGCCTTCCCGGCGACGGCGGACCTCAGGTGCGCAGACAACAGCGCGTCTCGTCCCGGAGCGCCGGCTCCGCGTGGTCGAAGACTCTCTGTGACGGCCTGCTCGACGTAGTTCTGTTATGCGGTGACGAGCAGTAGGACTGCTCTCGCGGGGAAGCACAGCAAGAAATAGTCGCTGACATGCGGTCAGGTGCGCTCGGCAGGATGCGAACCTGCAACCTCCGATCCGTAGGCCAGAAGGACCCGTGAATTCGGGTGCTGGCCGGTCCGTCGACGCTCGGCTCGTGCTGCCCCGTCGGGCGTCCTCGTCCGGGTGGTGCGCTCACGTGCCGGCTGGTGCTGTCGGCTCCGTGAGCGAAGCCGTCAGCAGCCACCTGGCCGCACTCCTGCTCAACTGGCCCGGTGGGTCGCCTCGTGCAGGACCTGGCGGACCCACTCCGACCGCGACGCACCGGCCGCGTCGGCAGCCCTGCGCACGGCCTCATCGAGGTCCCGGCTGATCCGCACCCGTAGAAGCGGCGACTCCCCCGACTCCGACAGAGACGGCCGTCCTCGACCTCGGACGCGGGTCAACGCCTCGGAGACGGCCTTCTGCACGTAGTCGTCGTCGACGCGCCGGCCCTGCCGGTCGCGCAGGTCTTCCTCGTCCCCGATGTCAGCGCCGAGCCGGTAGGTCCTTGCCTCACTCATCGCATCACCTCCGCAAGCTGGTCGGCATCACGTGCAGCACAACGATCACGTCGTCGAGGTCCAGCGCCACGATCTCCAACTCGATACCGCGGTCATCCGGCCCCACCCGCACCAGCCGCGCGTCCGCGATCTCTGTCGCCGGGACACGCTCTGGCTCCGACATCGTGATCACGTGCATCGCGTGGGCCTTCCCGATCCGGTGTCGCCGCGCGGAGCGGTACCACCGGACATCTCGATCCACGGCTTAGTGTGGCACAGAAGACAGAGCGGGTGTCAGCGGTCCCACACTGACTGCCACACGTGCTGTCGCCATCCTTCCTGGGCCAGCAGGCCGAGCGCTTCTGCTCGCGCCGGCTTCCGGGAGGACGCGCGGTCAGCGGCAGAAGCGGACGTTTCGCCGGCGTGGCATACCACGTAGGGGGCGTCGAGCCACAGCAGGCTGCTGAGCGGCGTTCCCCCGCATGCCGAAGGGCGTCGACATGTCCCTGTCTCACCGGCCGAAAGAGACGCCACCGTCGAGCGTGATCATGGTGCCCACCACGTAGTCGCCGGCGCGTGAGGCGAGGTAGATGGCCGCGGCGGCCATGTCCTCGGCGTTCCCGATGCGACCGGCCGGGATGCTGGCGCCGAGCTCCTCCGCGTGGTCGCGGGCAATGCGGTTCATGTCGGAGGCGAAGGCACCGGGGGCGATGCCGTTCACGACGATCCCGTCGCCGATGAGCCGCAGCGCCAGCCGCTTCGTGAGGTGGATCAGCCCCGCCTTGCTGGCGTGGTAGCTGTAGGTCTCCTGCGGGTTGACGCTGAGGCCGTCGATAGAAGCGATGTTGATGACCTTGGCGAGGTGGTCACCACCGGCTGCTGCCGCACGCAGGTCGGGCGCCAGCGCCTGGGTGAGGAAGAACAGCGCCTTGAGGTTCAGGTCCATGACCTTGTCCCAGCCGCTTTCCGGGAACTCGTCGAACGGAGCGCCCCATGCCGCGCCGGCGTTGTTTACCAGAACGTCGAGCGTCGCCTCGTGCTCGCGCAGCCTGGCGACAACGTCTGCCAGCCCTTCGGGCGTAGCAATGTCGCCGGGCAGGGACACGCAGTGGCCGGCCTGGGAGAGCTCAGCCGCGGCGGCGTCGCACGCCTCCCGCTTGCGAGCGGTGATGTAGACCCTGGCGCCTTGCGAGAGGTAACCCTCGGCGATCATGCGGCCGATCCCACGCGAGCCGCCGGTGATCAGGGCGGTGCGCCCTTCGAGCGAGAAGAGTCGGCCTGTGTCCATCAGTACCTCGCCAGTCGTTGTTGGATACGGCAGTGCTCGCCGGTCTTCACCAGAGCGCCGGCCAGTGGAGCGAGCAAGCGTGCGCTCCCTTCAGGTCGCTGATCCAGGAGCGGGTGCTGATGCTCGCATCATGTGCGGCTCTACAGCGACCGGGCATGGAGCCGGACCGGCGCTTGGTCGAACAGGCTCAAGCCGTGAGGGACGCCCGCTCCGAGCGCCGTCGCAGCCGACTTCCTCGACCGGTCATGGAGCACCTCCAACCGCACGAGCAGCACGACAAGCGGCGCCCCGGCCGCCGTCCTGGCGATGCGATGACCCCGAGCCGCCTGCTGCTCCCCGCTCATGCCCCGCCGACCGGCTCGTGTCCGCCATGGCAGACCAGGCTTGGCGTACCCACACGTTCAGCCCCGCTGCGTCCATGCCGATGGAGCTCAGATCAGCTGCGCGCGATAAGAGGATGTTCCCTTGCACCTACACAGCATCGCTACCTTGGGCAGATAGGGTGACCATGCGCCAGTTGAGGACGCCCATATCGGGCCGTACGTGGTGAGCGCCCTGCCCGCCCCGGCAGCGGCTGTTCTCACCCGCGTCCTGACCAAAACGTTGGGCCTGGCGCAGTGGAGTCGACGGCTCAGCACCGCCGCATCCTTGGACGCCGACACGCGGGACCTGGCCGGATGACGCCGGCGGTCATGTCGCCGGCGGTGCCGGCGGTGGTGTCGGCGGAGCACCGTGCGGCCCGGTTGCTCGTCATCGACGACGAGCAGCCCAACCTCGACCTGTTGGCGAAGGTGCTGGCCCGGGCCGGCTACGAGCAGGTGACGCTGACCACCGACGCGCGCTGGGCGCTGGAGCACCTGGACGCGCTTGCACCGGACATACTGCTGCTCGACCTGCACATGCCGACGCTCGACGGCTTCGAGGTGCTGCGGCGCCTGCAGGAGGTCGTCGGCCCGCAGGACCTGCTACCCCGGCTGGTGATCACCGCCGACTCGACGGCGGCCACCCGGCGCACAGCGCTCGCTCTGGGCGCCCACGACTTCCTGACCAAGCCGATCGACGTCACCGAGACGACCCTGCGGGTCGCCAACCTGCTCCGCACCCGCCTGCTGCATGTGCAGCTGCGGCAGCACAACGCGGGCCTCGAACGGCTTGTGCAGGCCCGGACCGCGCAGCTGGAGGCCTCGCACCGGGAGCTGACCCGGCGGCTGGCGCTGGTTGGTGAGTACAGCGACGACGACACCGCCGCGCACACCGTCCGTGTCGGCCAGGTCGCCCGGCAGCTCGCCGAGGCCCTTGGCTGGGGTCCGGTCGCAGCAGACCTGATTGCTGAGGCCGCGCCGCTGCACGACCTCGGCAAGGTCGCGATTCCGGACGCCATCCTGCTCAAGCGGGGCCCGCTGTCGGAGGAGGAGTTCGGGGTGGTCAAGACCCATGCCGCGGTGGGCGCCCACATCCTGGCCGGCGGGCAGTCCGAACTGCTCCGGCTCGCCGAGCAGATCGCGTTCACCCACCACGAGCGGTGGGACGGCAGCGGCTACCCACGCGGCCTGGCCGGGGTCGACATCCCCCAGGCCGGGCGGGTCGTGGCGGTCGTCGACGTCTATGACGCCCTGACGAGCCGGCGACCGTACAAGCACGCCTGGCCGGTGGAACGCGCCGTCGCCGAGATGCGCAGCCAACGTGGCCGCCACTTCGATCCCGAGGTCCTGGACGTGTTCCTCACCCTCGACGGGCTGGGCTGACCGCACGTCGCCCCGGTCAGGGAGCGCGGGGCGGGTCCGCCGGGGAGGCGGGGAGCGCGAGGGTGAACGTCGTCCCTACCCCTGGACGACTGTCGACCTCCAGGTGGCCGCCCATGGCCTCCACGAGCCGCTGCGTCACGACCAGGCCCAGCCCGGTGCCGTTGATGCCGCGCGACGCGGCGTCCAGGCGCTCGAACGGGACGAACAGCGTGTCGACCTGTGCCTGGCTCATCCCCCACCCGGTGTCGCGCACCGACAGGCGTACGGCGTCCGGGGTACGCAGCGCCGCCACGACCAGGCGGCCGCCGTCGTGGTTGTACTTGACACCGTTGGACACCAGGTTGAGCAGCACCTGCCGCAGGCGGTCCTCGTCGGCGCGGACCGGGCCGACGGCGCCGACGTCCTCGACCAGCTCGATGCCCCGCTCGGCCGCTAAGGGGGCGAGCATCGCCAAGGCGCCCGCGACGACCGGGCCGAGGGCGATGTCGCGCAGGTCGAGCTGCAGCTCGCCGGCCTCGATCCGGCCGATGTCCAGGATCTCGTCCACCAGCGACACCACGTGCCGCCCGGCCGCGAGGACCTGCGCGACGGACTGCTGCTGGTCGGCGTCGACGACGTCGAGCTCCAGTAGCTGGGCGAAGCCCAGCATCGCGTTGAGCGGGGTGCGCAGCTCGTGGCTCATCCTGGACAGGAAGGTGCTCTTGTGCGCGCTGGCCGCGGCCAGGACGCTCTTCTCGCGCAGCCGGGTGGCCTCGAGCCGCTGCACCATGCCGCCGAGCAGCGTGTCGGTGGCCCGGGCGGCCTCGGCGGCGCTCGGCTGCCGGCTTCGCGCGACCTCGAGCCGGGCGGCTACCGCCTCGACCCGGTCCGGGGCGCTGCGCCGCAAGGCCTCCACGACGACGTTCGCGGCCACCTCCGCGACGGCAGGGTCCACACTCCAGACCACGTCGAAGAGCCGGTCGGCCTCGCGCACGGGCTGCAGCTGCGCTGCGTGGGCGTCCCCGTCGAGCCCGCACAGCGTGATGGCCAGGCCAGGTCCGAGCGCCAGGACGAACCACTCTTGCGCCAGCGAGTCCCCCGTGCGGAGCCGTAGGCCGACGTGGTCGGTACCGAGCTCGGAGAGCGGGTCGTGGCCGGCGAAGACAGCGATCATGTCGTTGCTGGTGGACAGGGCCAGGTAGCGGTCGCGCTCGGCGGCCCAGTGCCGACCGTGCTGGAAGCCCGAGACGAGCACGCACCGCTCCTGGTGGTCATGCACCAGGGTCTCGATGAGGTGGCTGGTGGCGACCAGCGTCGACTTGGTCACCGACAGCACCTGCAGGTCGGGCCGGACGGCGCGCAGGCGCTCGAACAGCGAGCCCTCGACGGTGAGCCGGCCTTGCTCCGGGATGCGGTTCATGGTGGCCCCTTCGACCCGTCCAGGAGAGAGGTGAAGCCTGTACGGGTTCGCCGCGGGCTACAGGTGCCTGTCGGACGATCCGACACAGCATCCGTCGCACCCTTCGCGCCTGCCCCCGGGACGACACGTACCCCCGACGAGCGTGAGGTGCCCGTGAGACGGATCGTGTACTGCAGCCAGGCCACCCAGGACGTGAGCCCCGACGAGCTGGTCGCGCTGCTGGAGCTCTCGCGGCGCAACAACGCCGCCGCCGGCCTCAGCGGCATGCTGCTCTACTGCAGCCAGAGCTTCCTGCAGGTCCTGGAGGGCGAGCCGACGGCGCTCGACCGGACGTACGCCCGGATCGTCGCCGACCCCCGCCACAGGAACCTGCGCCAGCTGATGGACGCGCCGGTGCCAGCCGCCCTGTTCCCGGACTGGACCATGGGGTTCGAGCACGTCGACGACGAGGAGCTCGCGGACGAGCTCGACGGCTTCACGGCCGCCATGACCTACCCGCTGGTCAACCCGGACCTCATCACCAACGCCGGCGTCGCGCAGACCCTGCTGACGCTTTACGCCAAGAACCGGGTGGCGTGACCACGCAGGCGGCCGCACTCACGGCTCCAGCCGAGGCGCTGCTGCCGTCCGCGCCGGCGTCCACCGAGGTCGAGCTGTTCTCCGTCGCCGGCCACGACGGCGCGCTCCACAAGGTCAACGACGCCTTCGCGCGACTGCTCGGCCGCACCCCAGAGGAGCTCGACGGGCGCTCGATGCTCGAGCTCGTCCACCCCGACGACCTCTCCCAGGTGATCGCTGCCCTGTCCGCGCTCGAGGCCGGGGCCCAGGAGGTTCTGGTCGAGAACCGCTTCCTGGTCGGCTCCGGCGACGCCCTCCACCTGCAGTGGGTGGCCCGGCCCCTCGGCGACACCGGACTGTGGTGGGCCGCCGGCCGCGACACCACCCGGTTCCACCGGCTGCTCGCCGAGCGCACCGACCTGCGCGCCCGCCTGGACCTCGCCCTGGGCCAGGCCACCGCCGGGATGTGGGAGATGGACCTGCACACCGGGGTCCTGTCGTGGGAGCAGCAGGCCGCCGAGGTGCTCGGGGTCACCACAGGCCCCGCCGACGTCGACGCCCTCGCCGCGCTCGCCCACGACGCGGACGCCGCCGGCCTCGTGCTCGCCCTGCAGCAGCTGCCCAGCTCCGGCACGGCCGAAGCCGCCCTGCGCGTCGGGGGTGACGCGTCCGCGCGTCACCTGTCGCTGCGGGGCAAGGTGATCGAGCGGGACCGCCGCGGGCGGCCGACGCGGGCCGTCGGGCTCGTCGTCGACGTGACCGCCGAGAAGGCGATGGAGGAGCAGCTGCTCCGCATGGTCATGAGCGACGCCCTCACCGGCGTCCAGAACCGCCGGGCGTTCGACCAGACGCTGCGCAGCGAGTGGCGACGGTGCACCCGGGCGCTGCAGCCGCTGACCGTCATCATGATCGACATCGACGACTTCAAGCGGTTCAACGACACCTTCGGCCACCTCGTCGGTGATGAGGCGCTCTGCGCTGTCGCGCGGGCCATCACCGGATCGCTGCAGCGCGCCGGCGACGTCCTGGCCCGCTTCGGCGGCGAGGAGTTCGCTCTCGTGCTGCCCGACGTCGCCGTCGACGGCGCCGCCGCCGTGGCCCAGCGCCTGCTGGAGGCCGTCCGAGCGGTCACCGTCCGGCAGGCAGCGGGCTGGCAGCTGACCGTGTCCGTCGGCACCGCCACCTGGCTCACCGGGCACCCTGCCGGCAAGCCCGCCCAGCTGCTCGCCGAGGCCGACCGTGCCCTCTATGCCGCCAAGCACGCCGGCAAGGACCGATCTGTCAGCTCCGCCACCTGGGTTCAAGGTGATCCCGACCTCCTGGACATTGCTGACCGGTGACCTCAAGGCCGGGCGTGTCACCTGCTCACGCGGCGTCGAGACCCCGCAAGTGGAACACCCGACCACGCCATTCTCGCGATCAAGCAGCAGCCGACATCTTCGATGCCGCGAACGAGGTGAAGTCTGATTTGGCGGAACCTGTCAACCTTTTGAGGCACTGCTTGTTGGTTATTTGTGAGCGTCGGCGTGTGGCTGCTCCTCGGGCTTGTTGATCCAGCTGGGGCCGGGGAGTTCGGGTGGGCGGGGGGCTTTGCGCAACCGGTTGCGGTGCTGGAGCGTTCCCGTTTTCGCGGACAGTTGGATTATGCTGCCTGGAGGCCCTTCTTGTCAAACTCGCGCTCGTATTCCTGCGGGTTGAGGTAGTCGAGGGTGGAGTGGCGGCGCTTGCGGTTGTAGTACGTCTCGATGTAGTGGAACAAGGCGGTGCGGAGCCGGCTGAGGCTTGGCCAGGGACGCAGGTGGACGAGTTCTTTCTTGATGGTCGCGAAGAAGGACTCGGAGACGGCGTTGTCGTAGCAGATCCCGGTCTTGCCGACAGACGGCCGCACGTCATGGTCGGTGCAGAAGTCGCGGAATTGCTGTGAGGTGTATTGGCTGCCG
>DASTLY010000077.1:0-37533 GCA_035714445.1 Mycobacteriales bacterium | reverse complement strand
GGGTCGTGAAGTTCTCCGGCGCCGGCCAGGGCCGCAAGGTGCTGGTCGCCGAGGTGCTCGTCGGCGAGCTCGCCCGGCGGCTCGGCCTGCCCGTGCCCGAGCTGGTCCTCGTCGAGGTCGACCCGGTGCTCGGCCGCGCCGAGCCCGACGAGGAGGTCCAGGACCTGCTGCGCGCCAGCGCCGGCCTCAACCTCGGCACCGACTACCTGCCGGGCGCGCTCGGCTTCGACCCCAACGCCCACACCGTCGACGCCGACCTGGCGAGCCGGGTCCTGTGGTTCGACGCCCTGGTCGGCAACGTCGACCGCAGCTGGCGCAACCCCAACCTGCTGCTCTGGCACCGCCGGCTGCAGCTCATCGACCACGGCGCGGCGCTGGTGTTCCACCACAGCTGGGCCCGCGCGGCCAGCGCCGCGACCAGGCCGTACGACGCCTCCGACCACGTGCTCGCCGCGGCCGCGACCCGCCGCCGCGAGGCCGACGCCGCGCTGGCGCCGCGGGTCACCCCCGACCTGCTGCGGGAGGTCACTGCCCTGGTGCCTGACGTCTGGCTGGTCGACGAGCCCGGCTTCGAGACCGCCGACGACGTGCGGGCGGCGTACGTCGACCACCTGCAGCGCCGGGTCGCCGGGCGGCAGGCGTGGGCGCCGTGACCCGGTCGGTGTTCGAGTACGCCGTGCTGCGGGCCGTACCCCGCATCGAGCGGGGCGAGGCCGTCAACATCGGGGTCGTCCTGTACTGCCAGGACGCCGACCTGCTCCGCGCCGTGGTGCACGTCGACCCGGCCCGGCTGCGCGCCCTCGACCCCGGGGTCGATGTGGACGGCGTCCGGGGGGCGGCGGTCGCGCTGGACCGCACCTGTGCGGGGGAGGGCCCGGCGGGGCAGACCTCGCTCGGGCAGCGGTTCCGGTGGCTCACCGCACCCCGCAGCACCGTCGTGCAGCCCGGGCCCGTGCACAGCGGGCTGACCGACGACGCCGCCGCCGAGCTCCAGCGCCTCGTCGCGGCCCTGGTCGAGTAGGCGCGTCGAGCAGCCGCGTCCGGCCCCGGACCCGCTCGGGCCGGGGCTGGACGGGCCCTCAGGACAGGTGGCGTAGCTCCGGGCCGACGTAGACCTGCCGCGGGCGGCCGATCTTGGTCGCCGGGTCGCCGATCATCTCGCGCCACTGCGCGATCCACCCCGGCAGCCGGCCGAGCGCGAACAGCACCGTGAACATCGGCGTCGGGAAGCCCAGCGCCTTGTAGATGACGCCCGTGTAGAAGTCGACGTTGGGGTAGAGCTTGCGCGACACGAAGTAGTCGTCGGCCAGCGCGACCTCCTCGAGCTGCATCGCGAGGTCCAGCATCGGGTCGGGCTTGTCGAGGGAGTCCAGGACGTCGCGGGCGACCTTCTTCACGATCGCGGCGCGCGGGTCGTAGTTCTTGTAGACCCGGTGGCCGAAGCCCATGAGCTTGACGCCGGGCTCCTTGTTCTTGACCCGCTCGACGAACTGCGCGACGTCGCCGCCGTCGGCCTCGATCCCGGCCAGCATCTCCAGCACCGCCTGGTTGGCGCCGCCGTGCAGCGGGCCGAACAGCGCCGCCACGCCCGCCGAGATCGACACGAACAGGTTGGCGTTGCTGGAGCCGACCATGCGTACCGTCGAGGTGGAGCAGTTCTGCTCGTGGTCGGCGTGCAGCAGGAACAGCAGGTTCAGCGCCTTGGACGCCACCGGGTTGACGACGTAGTCCTCCGCCGGCACGCCGAACGTCATCCGCAGGAAGTTGTCGACGTAGCCGAGCGTGTTGTCCGGGTAGAGGAACGGCTGCCCGACGGACTTCTTGTGCGCGTACGCCGCGATGGTCGGCATCTTCGCCAGCAGCCGGATCGTCGACATCTCGACGTGCTCGTCGTCGAAGGGGTCCAGGCTGTCCTGGTAGAAGGTCGACAGTGCACTGACGGCCGAGGACAGCACCGCCATCGGGTGCGCGTCGGTGGGGAAACCGCCGAAGAACTCGCGGAAGTCCTCGTGCAGCATCGTGTGGTGCCGGATCTTGGTCTTGAACCCGCTGAGCTCGTCGTCGGTCGGCAGCTCGCCGTAGATGAGCAGCCAGGCGACCTCGAGGAAGCTCTTGTTCTCGGCCAGCTCCTCGATGGGGTAGCCGCGGTAGCGCAGGATGCCCGCGTCGCCGTCGATGTAGGTGATCGTCGACTCGCAGGACGCGGTGTTGACGAAGCCCGGGTCCAGCGTGACCAGCCCGGTCTCCCCGAGAAGCTTGGGGATCTCGATGCCGCTTGGGCCCTCCACCGCGGGCTTGACGGCGAGGGGCAGGGTTCCTCCGGGGTGCTGGAGGGAGACGTCCGACATGCGTGAGCCTCTCGGGACGGAGTTCAGGGTGGCCCCATCCTGCCCCTGCGTGTCGGGCGGCACTCCCAGGGGTCAGCCGGGGGTCGCGCCCGCGGTGTGCATGGCCTTGCCGTAGCCGGTGTCGAAGGCCACGCGCAGCAGCTGGCGGGGTCGCCGGTCCGTACGACGGCGCAGGCGCCGCCAGGACGCGTACGCCGTCGCGGCGTCGTCCGGTCGGCCGGACAGGTCGGCAGCGGCGACGGCAGCGCCGAGCCGGGCGGCCTCGAGGAGCTGGCCGCGCGAGGCCGCGCCGGGGTCGGCGCGGTCGCGGGTGGTGGTCGGTGGGTGGGTGGCGGAGTGCATGGTGGTGTCCTTCGGGGCCGCGGTGCGGCCCGGCTGCCGGGCGCACAGCGGCGCCGGGTCTGGCATCTGGTCAAGGGGGGACTGCGGACGTCTCGCGGACGTCAGCGGCCGAGTGCTCCGGGCCTGCCGCGCGTCCTGCGGTGTTCGACCGGCCGCGGCGGCGGAGCGTGACGTAAGCGTAGCGCAGCACAGAGCCCCGCCCCCCGGACGTGGGGAGCGGGGCCCTGGACCGAGCGGGTCAGACGACCGCGGACTCGCTCCTGGCGCGGTCGGCGTCAGCATTGTTCGCTGCCTCGATCCCGCCGCTGGTGCGCAGCGGGACCTCCTGAATGCGCAGGGCGAGCAGGAAGGCGGGCACGAGCAGCACCGCGACAGTGAGGAAGACGGTCTGCATCGAGTCGGCGAACCCCTCGAGCACCACGCGGCGCACCTCGGGCGGCAGGGTCGCGATCACGGAGGTGTCGTTGAGCGCGGTGGCCGAGCCGAACCGGTCGATCACCGACTGGGGCAGGCCCGCTGCCGTCGCCCGGCTCTGGATGTTGCCGACCAGCGTGCTGAACAGCACCGAGAGCGCGATCGCCGCGCCGAAGGTGCCGCCCATCGAGCGGAAGAAGGTCACCGAGCTGGTGGCCACGCCCATGTCCCGAGGAGGAAGGGCGTTCTGCACGCTGATGACGAGCGTCTGCATCGACAGGCCCAGGCCGCCGCCCATGATCGTCATGTACAGGCCCGCCTGCCACAGGGGGGTGTCCACGTCGAGCGTGGAGAACAGCAGCACGGCGACGAACATCACCGCGGTGCCGGTCACGGGCAGCTTCTTGTACCGGCCGCTGCGGGCCATCACCCTGCCGCTGATCGTGGAGGTGGTGATGATGCCCAGCATGAGCGGCGTCAGCAGCAGGCCGGCCGTCGTCGGGCTGTTGCCCCGCACGATCTGCAGGTACAGCGGCAGGACGACGAGCGCACCGAACATCGCGGTGCCCACCAGCAGCGCGACGGAGCTGCTGATGTTGAAGACGCTGCTGGAGAAGATCCGCAGCGGCAGGATCGCGGCCTCGCCCATCCGGCGCTCCCACGGCACGAACGCCACGAGCGCGGCCACGGCGAGGGCAGCGAGCCCGAGCGACAGGCCGGACGTCCAGCCCCACTCGCGGCCCTTCTCGGCCAGCAGCAGCAGCGGGACGATGCCGCTGGTGAGCAGCGCAGCGCCGAGGTAGTCGATCTTCGCGCTGGAGCGGCGGACCGGCAGCTGCAGCTTGCGGGTGACCACGAAGAAGGCGATCAGGCCGATCGGCACGTTGACGTAGAAGATCCAACGCCAGCCGTCGATCCCGAGGATCGAGCCCTGGCCGGCGAGGGCGCCGCCGAGGACCGGGCCGAGCACGCTCGAGACCCCGAAGACGGACATGAAGTAGCCCTGGTAGCGGCCGCGCTCACGCGGCGGCACGAGGTCGCCGACGATGGCGAACGCCAGCGACATGAGGCCACCGGCCCCGATGCCCTGCAGCGCGCGGTAGCCGGCGAGCTGGTAGATCCCGGTCGCGGTGCCGCACAGCATCGAGCCGACGATGAAGATGCCGATCGCGAACAGGTAGAACTTCTTGCGCCCGTACGTGTCGGACAGCTTGCCGTAGAGCGGCGTCGAGATCGTCGAGGTGATCAGGTACGACGTGGTGACCCAGGCCTGCGCCGTCTGGCCGTTGAGCTCGTCGGCGATCGTCCGCATCGCGGTCGACACGATGGTCTGGTCGAGCGACGCGAGGAACATCCCGAGCAGCAGGCCGGACAGGATCATGAGGATCTGCCGGTGCGTGAGGGGGCCGGCGGTCGTCCCGCCGGGTGGTGCGTCGTCCGCGAGGGTCGGGGCGGTGGTGGTCATCGGTTCTCCTGCCCGGCGAGTGCCGGGGTGCGGTCGGTGGTGCCGTCATCGTTGACAGTCGGGCTGGTCGTGGGGGTGCTCGTGAGGTCGATCGAGCGCCGGGTGAGGTCGGTGCGGAAGCGGTGCAGCTGCGCGGCGAAGTCGGCGAGCTCCTCGTCCGACCAGTCCGGCAGCAGCGTGGTGAGCAGTGCCACCCGACCGGCGCGGACCCGGGCGAGCACGTCCCGGCCGAGCGGGGTGAGCTCGAGCAGGGCGGCCCGCGAGTCACCGGGGTCGCGGCGGCGCGACACCCAGCCGTCGCGCTCGAGGGCCGCGACCTGGCGGCTGACGCTCGACAGGTCGAGGTGCAGGGCGTCGGCCAGCGCTGAGGGGCGCAGCGGGGAGGTGGCGTCGAGGGCGCCGAGCACCTGCAGGGCCGGCTGCTCGACCCGCACGCCGGCCGCGGTGACGGCGGCCTGGTGCAGGCCCTTGACGGTGCGCAGGATCAGGCCGATCTCCTGGGCCACGGTCTCCATCGCCGACATGACGCCCCCCTTCCCGCAAACGCTTGCTTGACACAAGCATCCAACCATCGCCGCGTCGGAACTGTTCCATCGGGGTCCGGGAATGCCTGGCCGGGACGGTGGTTGAGGCGTACTGTTGCATGCGCAACCATCTAGGAGGACATCATGCCCGCAGTGACTGCCGAGACCCTGACCCTGCCGCGCGTGGGCCGCGCCGGACTGGGCGACGTCGAACGCCCCGTGCTGAGCGTGACCACCGCTCCGCGGGGCTTCGAGGGCGAGGGCTTCCCGGTCCGCCGGGCCTTTGCCGGCCTGTCGAGCAAGGTCCTCGACCCGTTCATCATGATGGACCAGATGGGCGAGGTGGAGTACGCGCCCGGTGAGCCCAAGGGCACCTCCTGGCACCCCCACCGCGGCTTCGAGACGGTCACCTACATCATGGACGGGGCCTTCCAGCACCAGGACAGCCACGGCGGCGGCGGCATGATCCAGGACGGCGCCACGCAGTGGATGACCGCGGGCGCCGGCATCCTGCACATCGAGACCCCGCCGGTCGACCTCGTGCAGAGCGGCGGCGTCTTCCACGGCCTGCAGCTGTGGGTCAACCTGCCGGGCCGCGACAAGATGACCACGCCGGCCTACCAGAACCTCGAGGCGTCCGACGTCGTCCTGCTCGCCTCCGACGACGGCGGCTCCCTGCTGCGCCTGATCGCCGGCGACCTCGGCGGCACCCGTGGCCCGGGCGCCACGCGTACGCCGATCACGATGGTGCACGCGTCCGTGAGCCCCGGCGCCCAGCTGTCGCTGCCCTGGGACCCGCGCTTCAACAGCCTGGCGTACGTGCTGTCCGGCAACGGGACCGCGGGCGCCGCCCGTACGCCGGTGCACACCGGCCAGGCGGTGGTGTTCGGGGCCGGTGACCGGATCACGCTGTCCGCGGACGACCGCCAGGAGGGCCGGCACCCCGCCCTGGAGCTGGTGCTGCTCGGCGGCGAGCCGATCCGGGAGCCGGTCGCGCAGTACGGCCCGTTCGTGATGAACACCCGCGCGCAGCTCCAGCAGGCGGTCGAGGACTTCCAGTCCGGCCGCTTCGGCTCGATCCCCGCCGGCGCGCTGATGCCGCACACCGGCTGAGGCCCGGCCCCGGGGACAGCTGACGCTCGGCGGCGCGCCGGCTCCGGCGTCAGTCGACCAGCGCGCTGTAGACGAGCTGGCGCAGCTGGGGCCGTAGCGGGTGCGTCGAGCTCGGCAGCAGCTGGGTGAACAGCAGCGCGGTGACCTCCTCGGCCGGGTCGACCCAGAAGGCCGTGGAGGCCGCCCCGCCCCAGAAGAACTCCCCCTTGGAGGCGAGCGTCTTGCCCGGCCGCGGGTCCTCGACCACGGCGAAGCCGAGGCCGAAGCCGATCCCCTCGAAGGTGGTCTCGGCGAAGCCGCCGGTGCTGAGGGCGCCGAGGTCCTGCCCGCCGGGCAGGTGGTTCTGCGTCATCATCGCCAGCGTGCGGCTGCCGAGCAGCCGGGCGCCGCCCGCCTCACCACCCCCGAGCAGGGCCGCGGTGAACCGGGCGTAGTCGGCGGCGGTCGAGACCAACCCGCCGCCGCCGGACAGGAACGTCGGCTCGGTCAGGGCGGCGTTGCCGAAGGAGTCGAGCCGGACGGCCAGGCCGTCGGCGGGGCTGGGCGTGTAGAGCGCTGCCAGCCGGTCGGCGCGCGCGGGCTCCACCCAGAACGAGGTGTCGACCATCCCGAGCGGGCCGGTGATGTGCTCGGCGACGTAGTCGTCCAGGCGCTGCCCGGAGAGCACCTCCACGAGCCGGCCGAGCACGTCGGTGGCGACCGAGTAGCCCCAGCGCGAGCCGGGCTGGAACAGCAGGGGCATCGCCGCCCAGGCGTCGCAGGCACCGGCGAGGTCGGTGCCCGGCGGCACGCCCCACTCGTAGCCGCGGGCGCGGTAGATCGCGTCGGCGACGGCGGTGTGGATGAAGCCGTAGGTCAGGCCGGCGGTGTGGGTGAGCAGGTGCCAGACCCGCACCGGCTCGGTCGCGGGCACCGTCCAGGGCTTCTGGGACGAGCCCTTCTCGTAGACCCGCACGTCCGCGAACGACGGGATGTAGCGGCTGACCTCGTCGGTCAGCTGGAACTTCCCCTGCTCCCACAGCTGCATGGCGGCCACGGACGTGACCGGCTTGGTCATCGAGTAGATGCGCCAGAGGGTGTCCGGCTCGACCGGCAGGCCGGCCTCGCGGTCGCGCTGCCCGTACGTCGACGCGTGCACGGTCTCGCCCCGCCGGGTGACGGCGATCTGCCAGCCCGCGAGCCGGCCGTCGTCGACGTACTGCGCGAAGTGCTCGTCGATGCGGGCCAGCCGGGCCGGGTCGAAGCCGAGCTTGTCAGGGTCTGCGGTGAGCTGCATGCCCGCTGTTCTACCCGACCCCACCGACACCTCAGCCCAGCGGGCCGTCGCCGTGCGGCTGCTCGGCGAGGTAGCGCTCGAGCTCGGCGCCGAGCTCGTCGGCGGACGGCAGCTGGGCATCGCCGGCGAGCAGCGAGCGCCCCCGGCCCGCGACGAAGCTGTCGTACTGCTCCTCCAGCGCCGTCACGACGGCCTGCACGTCGGTGGACTGCGCCACCTGCTCGTCGATGGCCACCCGGGTCTGCGCCGCCGCGTCGTCGAGGGCCGTCGTCGGCAGCACCAGGCCGGTGACCGCCCCGATCTCGCGGACCAGCGCGGCCGCCGCGGCGGGGTACTCCGCCTGCGACACGTAGTGCGGGACGTGCGCGGCGAACCCCATGGCGTCGAAGCCCTCCTGCCCTAGCCGGTGCTCGAGCAGGTGGCCGGCACTCGCGGGCACGGTCACCGTCCCGATCCACGGCTCCGCGCCCTCGAGCAGCTCCTTGCGGCTGCCATGAGTGATCACCCCGACCGGCCGGGTGTGCGGCAGCGACATGGGGATGGCGTTGAGCCCCACCACCATCCGGACGTTGAGCTGCCCGATCACCATGCGCACGGCCGCGATGAAGCGCTCCCACTGCACGTCGGGCTCGGGCCCGGCGAGCAGCAGGAAGGGGGTGCCGGCCTCGTCGTGCAGCAGGTGCACGGCGAGCTCCGGGTCCTCGTAGGACTCCCAGTGGTCCTCGACGAACACCATCGCCGGCCGCCGCGCGCGGTAGTCGTGCAGCTGGTCGGCGTCGAACCGCGCCACGACCGTCGAGCCGAGGGTGGTCATCAGGTGCGCCCGGGCGAGCCGGGTGGCCGAGCCGGCGTCCATGAAGCCGTCGAGCGCCTGGACGAGGACGGGGTTGCCGAGCTCGGGCCGGTCGGGCTCGAGCTCGTACAGGTCACGCGGGTCGGGCCTGCGCATCTCGGTCCTCCTTCGTCCTGTCCTGCAACGCCCGCGGGCGGCGCTCCCATGCCCGTACGCCGTGCCGGGACCGCTCCGTCGAGCGTAGGGCCGGACGTCAGGGGCGGGACGCGGTGACCAGCCAGGCGCTGGAGCCGTAGCGGACACCGTGCCCGTCCGCGTGCCGGTCCAGGTCGGCCCACAGCCGGCGCCGGGCGGCAGCGCGGGCGTCGTCGTCGAGCGAGGCGAGCAACCCGGCGAACAGCCCCAGCACGAACGGCTCCGCGTCCGCCGGGTCGCTCCCGAAGACCATCGGCGCGCTGACCCGCTCCAGCGCGACCGCGTCGAGGCCCGCGCCGGCCAGCAGCCCGCGCACGCGCTCGGGCTCGCTGAGGGAGAACGGGCCGGGCGCGTCGGGAGCGGGCGTGGCGCTCCGGCCGGTCATGGCCCCGCTGAGCGCCGGCAGCCACTCGTTGTCCGCGACCGGCCCCCAGACCAGCAGGACGAGCCGGCCCTTCGGGCGGAGCGCCCGGGCGAGGTTGGCAAAGGCGCGCGACGGGTCGGCGAAGAACATCGTCCCGGTGCGGCTGAGGACGAGGTCGACCGACGCCTTCGCAAAGGGGTGCACCTGGGCGTCGGCGCGCACGAACCGGGCTGCGGGCAGGCCCTCGCGCTCGGCCAGCCGCCGGGCGACCGCGAGCATCTCGCTGGACAGGTCCACGCCGAGGGCGGACCGCGCGCCGTCGCGTACCGCGTCGCGGGTGGTCTGCCCCGTACCGCAGCCGACGTCCAGGACGTCGGCGTCCGCCGGCGCAGCCGCGGCCCGGAAGGCGGCGCGGTAGCCGGCGACGGTGGCGTCGAAGCGCTCGGCGTTCGCCGCCCACCAGGCGCCCTGCCCGCCGTCCCAGGCGCCGGCCTGGTCCCGGTTGCCGGGGTCGACGTCGTCGGCCCGGCTCACCGGGCCCGCCAGCGCGTCACCGCAGCAGTACACCGCGGACCCGGCGCCGTGGGCCAGCCGTTATGCGGCGACCCGGGCCGCGACCTCGGCGAGCAGGCGGTACGACCGGAGCCGGTCGGCCGGGTCATGCGTGAGCGTGGTGACCATCAGCTCGTCGGCGGAGGTCGCGGCGAGCAGGTCCTCCAGGCTGCGGCGCGCGGTCTCCGGCCCGCCGATCACCTGGCTGTCGAGCCGGTCCTCGACGAACGCCCGCTCGTGCGCGGAGTACGGGTAGGTCTCGGCCTCCAGGACCGTCGGCACCGGCCCGGGCCGGCCGCTGCGCAGCCGCAGGAACGACAGCCCGCCGGGCAGCGCGAGCCGCCGTGCCGTCTCGTCGTCGTCGGCGACGAGCACCGACACGCAGACCATCGCGTACGGCTGCTCGAGACTCTCGGACGGCCGGAAGCTGTCCCGGTAGAGCCCCAGCGCCGGCAGCGTGTGCTGGCCGCTGAAGTGGTGGGCGAACGCGAACGGCAGGCCGAGGATCCCCGCGACCTGCGCGCTGTAGCCGCTCGAGCCGAGCAGCCAGACCGGCGGCTCGTTGCCGACCGCGGGCACCGCCGTGACCCCCGCGACCGGCCCCCGGAAGAAGCCGCGCAGCTGGGCGAGCTGCTGGGGGAACTCCTCCGCGGACAGCCCGTCGACACTGCGCCGCAGGGCCGCCGCCGTACGCGGGTCGGTCCCCGGGGCGCGCCCGAGGCCGAGGTCGATCCGCCCCGGGTGCAGCGCCTCGAGCATGCCGAACTGCTCGGCGACCACGAGCGGCGCGTGGTTGGGCAGCATGACGCCGCCGGACCCGACCCGGATCCGGGAGCTCGCGGCCGCCAGCGCGCCGATGAGCACGGCGGGGGAGGAGCTCGCGATGCCCGGCATGCCGTGGTGCTCCGCGACCCAGTACCGCAGGTAGCCCAGGTCCTCGACGTGCCGCACGAGCGCCAGGCTGTCGGCGAGGGCTGCTGCCGTCGTCGACCCGGTCGGCACCGGCGACAGGTCCAGCACGGACAGGGGCACGCGGGACAGGTCGGTCACGGCTGTGCGAACGCCGGCGGCGTACGGGCGCTTCCCCGCGACCGTTCTCTGGTCCACGATGGGCCTTCAGAGGAGGCGCGGGTGGACGAGCTGCAGCTACGGGTCGGTGACGGTGAGCGCCGGGCCGTGGACGAGCGGCTGCAGGCCGCCGTCGGCGACGGCCGGCTGACCCTGCACGAGTACGACGAGCGCGCGGCGCTGGTCTGGGCGGCCCGTACCCGCGCCGAGCTCGAGGCCACGACGGCCGACCTGCCCGCGCCGGTCGCTCCCGTGCCGCCGCCCGCTCCGGCGCCCGCGCCACGTGGCCGGGGCCTCCGGCCGCGCCGGGCGGTCGCCGTGATGTCCGGGGACCGGCTGACCGGGCCGGTCGCGCCGGGCCAGGGCGTCCAGGCGTACGCCGTGATGGGCGGCGCCGTCGTCGACCTGCAGCGTGAGCAGCTGCCGCCCGAGCTGACCGTCACGGCCGTCGCCGTGATGGGCGGCGTCGAGGTGCTGGTGCCGCGTGGCGTCGCCGTGCAGCTGTCCGGGTTCGCGTTCATGGGCGGTCGTGACGTACGCACCGAGCCGCCGCCGGCCGGGGCACCCGTCGTGCGGGTGCAGGCGTACGCGCTGATGGGCGGGGTCGAGGTCAAGCACGGTCAGGAGCGGCCGGCCGGCCCGCAGCCGGTATCGCTGCACAAGGACCTCGCGTCGGCGGTCCAGGCGCACGGGTCACAGCTGGTGCCCCAGAACCAGAACCAGAACCAGCACCGGCCCCGGCACCGCCTGCGCAACCGGGTCGTCGCCGCCGTGGCCGTGGCCGCGGTGGCGTTCGGCCTGTCGGGGGTGGTGGGCGCGGACAACGCCGCGGTGTTCGGCAGCCGCGAGGTGCGCGTGGCCGCGGGGCAGAGCGTCGACGTGGCCAACCTGTTCGGCAGCGTCACCGTGATCGTCCCGGACGACGTGCCGGTGACCAGCGACGGCACGGTCATCTTCGGCAGCACCGAGTGCGATGCGTGCGACACCGCAGTGCCGGGCGGCCCGGCCAGCGCCCACGTCCACTCCCGGGGTGCGTTCGGCAGCATCGAGATCGTCACCGAGTCGGAGTTCCGGTCGGGCCCCCGGGACCGGGGCCGCGACGACTGAGTCCATCTGCACGTTGCTGTCGCCGACACCCGCGTGCCACGGCAGCGACGTGCACATCGCCAGCCAGGAGCGGGCCTAGCGGGAGGCGCAGGCCGAGCAGGCGTGCCGGTCACCCTCCGGGGTGGTGACCAGGCGGGTGGCCGTGCCGCGGCAGGCGGGCCCGTCGAGCTCGCAGCGGGAGCCGGAGCGAAGCGCGGCGAGGGTGGTGCGGCGGGGGTTCGCGACGCGGATGGAGGTCATGCGCGCAGCCTGCCCCGCGACAGCCGGGCAGGGGCGGTAACCGGTTGTGTTCTCGGTCTCAACAGCCCCTGTGCACGACGGCCCCGGCGGGCCGCGGCACCGCGATACTGCTCCCGTGGGGACCCTCGCCGACCGCGTCCTGCGGCTGCTCGACGCCGCGGTCGCCGCCGTGCCCCGGTCGCAGCCGCGACAGGGCCAGCGCGACATGGCGGTCGCCGTCGACCGGGCGCTCCGCAGCCGGGAGCACCTGCTCGTGCAGGCCGGCACCGGCACCGGCAAGTCGCTGGCCTACCTGGTGCCGGCGCTGGCGAGCGGCAGGCGGGTCGTGGTGGCCACCGCGACCAAGGCGCTGCAGGCGCAGCTGGTCGACAAGGACCTGCCCCGCCTGGTCGCCGCGCTGGCCGGCCCGCTCGGTCGTACGCCGACCTACGCCCTGGCGAAGGGGCGCGGCAACTACCTGTGCCTGCAGCAGGTGCACGGCGGGCCGGGCGCCGTCCCGGAGCCGGAGGGACTGTTCGAGGCGGCGCCCTCGGGCCTGGCGGCGCAGGTGCTGCGCCTGCGCGGGTGGGCGGACGACACGAGCAGCGGCGACCGCGACGAGGTGCCGTTCCCGGTGAGCGACCGGGCGTGGCGGCAGGTGTCGGTGTCGGCCCGGGACTGCCTCGGCCGGCGCTGTCCCGACCTCGTCGACTGCTTCGCGGAGCGGGCGCGGGAGGCGGCGAAGGAGGCCGACATCGTTGTCGCCAACCACGCGCTGCTGGCGCTGCACGTGTTCACGGGGGTGAGCGTGCTGCCCGAGCACGAGGCGGTGGTGCTCGACGAGGCGCACGAGTTCGTCGCGTCGGCGACGGAGGCGCTGACGTACGAGCTGGGGCGCGGCGAGCTGCGCCGGGCGGTGAGCGCCGCCGCGGACGCCCTGCCGGTGTCCGCCCGCGAGCTGCTGCAGGACGCCGCCGACGCGCTCGAGGGGCTGCTCACCACCACCTCGCCCGGGTGGGTGCGGGAGCTGCCGGCGTACGCCGCCGAGGTCCTGGCCCTGGTCGAGACGGCGGTGTCCCGGGCGGCCGCCGAGCTGGGCCGGGACCTCACCGAGCTGGACGAGGCGGCCCGCGCGCAGCGGGAGCGGACCCGGGCCGCGCTCACCGACGTGGGGGAGGCCGCGGCGCAGCTGCGGGCGCCGAGCGTGCCGAGCGCGACGTACGCCGTGGGGGAGCCCGGCTCGGTGCGGCTGCGGGTGTCGCCGCTGTCGGTGGGCGACGCGATGGCCGGGCGGCTGTTCGGCGACACCACCGTCGTCGCGACCTCGGCCACCCTGACCCTCGGCGGGTCGTTCGCGCACACCGCGGAGGCCCTCGGGCTGCAGGTCGGCGCGGGCGCCGCCGTGGGGGAGGCGTTCCGGCCGGTCGAGGGCGAGGAGCCCCCGCTGCGCTGGCGGCACCTCGACGTGGGCAGCCCCTTCGACTACCGCCAGCAGGGCCAGCTGTGGGTGGCCGCCGACCTGCCGCTGCCGTCCTCGCCCGCCTGGGCGCCCGCGGTCGACGCCCTGCTCGTGGAGCTCGTGCGCGCGGCCGGCGGGCGCACCCTTGGGCTGTTCAGCTCGACTGCCGCGGCCGCCCGCGCCGCCGCTGCCGTGCGCGCCGCGCTGCCGGACGTGCCGGTGCTGCTGCAGGGCGAGGACACCGCGGGCGCGCTCGCCCACCGGTTCGCCGCCGACGCCCGGACCTGCCTGTTCGGCACCCGGTCGTTCTGGCAGGGCGTCGACACCCCGGGCAGTGCCTGCCAGCTGGTCGTCATCGACCGGATCCCGTTCGCGCACGTGGACGACCCGCTCGTGCAGGCCCGCCTCGAGGCGGCCGGCGCCGCCGGCTTCCGCTCGGTCACCCTGCCGCCCGCCGCGGTGCTGCTGGCCCAGGGCGCCGGCCGGCTGGTGCGCGGCGCGCAGGACCGGGGGGTCGTCGCGGTCCTCGACCCTCGCCTGGCGACAGCGTCGTACTCCCCGGTGCTGCTCGCGACGCTCCCCGGCTTCTACCGGGCCCGCTCCAAGGACGCCGTGCTCGCGTCGCTGGCCGCCATCGACGCGGGCGCCCCGCCGGTGCAGCCGGTCGGACCGCCGCCGGCCCAGCGGCGAGCGGCAGCGGCGCGCCGCTGAGCCGGCGGTGGGCAGGGGCGGGCAGGATGCCGGGGTGGACTCCGACGCGGTGCAGGCCGCCCTGGGCGAGGCGGCGGGCGCGCTGGTGGTCACCGGCGAGGGCGGCATCGTCACGGTGCAGCTGCACCGGCCGGAGCGGCGCAACGCGATCACCTTCGCCATGTGGACGGCGTTCGCGCGGCTGATGCCGGTGCTGGCCGCGGACGACGACGTCGACGCCGTGGTGCTGTGCGGCACCCCGGGCGGCCCGTTCTCGGCCGGCGCGGACATCTCTGAGTTCGGCACGCTGCGCTCGACGCCCGAGGCGGCGGCGGTGTACGGCGAGGCGGTCGCCGCGGGGGAGCGGGCGATCGTCGAGTTCCCGAAGCCGACGGTGGCCCTCGTGCAGGGCTGGGCGGTCGGCGGCGGCACCCAGGTGGCGGCCGCCTGCGACCTGCGGCTGTGCGACACGACGTCGCGGTTCGGGGTGACGCCGGCCAAGCTCGGCATCGTCTACGGCCTGTCCTCGACGGCCCGGCTGGTCGACGTGGTCGGGCAGTCCTGGGCATCCTGGTTCCTGCTGACCGGCGAGCTGGTCGACGCCGCCACCGCGCTGCGCATCGGGCTGGTGCACGAGGTGCACGAGCCCGCAGACCTCGCCGCGCGCGTCGCCGACCTGATGCGGGTGCTGGCGGACCGGGCGCGGGTGTCGCAGGTCGGCGGCAAGCAGCTGCTCGCGCGGGTCGCCCGCGGCGCGCGGGACGAGGACGCCGCCGTCCACGAGGCCTACCGGCGATCGCTCACCGGCCCGGAGTACGCCGAGGGCGTCGCGGCGTTCCTCGGCAAGCGGCCGCCGGACTTCAGGGCGGCGCGAGGCTGATGCCGACCGTCGCGGTGAGCTCGGTGCACGCCTCGAGGCCGGCCCGGTCCGGCGCCCCCGTGACGCTCACCGGCGCCGCCACCTGCCGCCAGCGCAGCGCATCGGTGATCTTCGCGATGCTGCGCAGCGCGCCCGCGGTGTCGTCGCCGCCGTGCACGTACACCCCGTACGGCAGGCCGACGGTGGCGGACAGGCACGGGTAGTAGACCGTGTCGAAGAAGTGCTTGAGCGCCCCGCTCATGTAGCCGATGTTGGCGGGCGTGCCGAGCACGACCCCGTCGGCGGCCAGCAGGTCGGCCGCGCCGGCCGACAGCGCCGGGCGTACGACCAGCTCGAGGTCGTCCACCAGCGCCGCGCCCGCGCAGGCCGCCTCGAGCAGGGCCTGCAGGGACGGTGACGGCGTGTGGTGGACCAGGAGCAGGCGCGGCACTCAGGCAGTATCTCCCGGTGACCGATCTCGGGACTGCGGTGGGAGCGACGCTCGGCGTCGAGGAGGAGTACCACCTCGTCGACGCCGTGACCGGCGCGCTGGCGGATGCCCCGCAGGTCGTGGAGGAGGGCGAGCGGCGGTTCGGCGCGCAGGTGCAGAGCGAGATCAGCACCGCGCAGCTGGAGATCGGCACGCCGGTCTGCAGCACCCTCGGTGAGGTCCGCGCGTCGCTGCGGCGGCTGCGGGCCGGCGCCGCGGCGGTCGCCGCCGAGTCCGGCGTCGCGGTTCTCGCGTGCGGCACCCACCCGTTCGGCACCTGGCGCGACCAGCGGCTGACCGGGGGCGAGCGCTACGTCCGGCTGCACGAGCGCTGGGGCCTGCTCGCGCTGCAGCAGCTGATCACCGGGACCCACGTGCACGTCTCGGTGCCTGACCCGGAGCTCGCGATCCAGGTGCTCGACCGGCTGCGCCCGGACCTGCCGACGCTGCTGGCGATGTCGGGCAGCTCGCCCTACTGGGAGGGCTCCGACACCGGCTACGCCAGCTTCCGTACGCAGTGGTACGCCCGGTTCTCGGTCACCGGCATGCCCGAGGTCTTCGGCAGCCGGGCGGCGTACGACGAGACGGTCGCGGCGCTGGTCCGCGCGGGCATCGCCGATGACGCCTCCCACCTGTACTGGGACGCGCGGCCCGCGACGCGCTACCCGACGCTGGAGGTACGGGTCGGGGACACGATGCCGCGCCTCGACGACGCCGTGCTGCACGCCGGTCTCGCGCGGGCGCTGGTGCAGCAGGCGGCCGAGGACGCGCTGGCCGGTCTGCCCGTACCGGCTCTGCGGCCTGAGGTGGCGCGGGCGGCGCGGTGGCGGGCGGCGCGCCACGGGCTCGAGGGCGAGCTCGTCGACTGCCGCAGCGGCGCGCTGGTGCCGGCCGCCGAGCTGGTGCACGGCCTGGTCGCACGGGTGCGCCCGCAGCTGGAGCGCACCGGCGACCTGGCGGAGGTGTGCGCGCTGACCGAGGCGACGCTGGCCCGCGG
This sequence comes from Mycobacteriales bacterium, assembly GCA_035714445.1. Classification (GTDB taxonomy): domain Bacteria; phylum Actinomycetota; class Actinomycetes; order Mycobacteriales; family SCTD01; genus DASTLY01. Next base: position 21,258 of record DASTLY010000077.1, on the reverse strand, counting down.
CACCTCGGCCCGCCGGCAGCGCGAGCTGATGGCGCGGACCGGCGACCTTGCGCAGGTCGTGCACGCGCTGGTCGCCGAGGCCCAGCAGGGCTGATGCAGCGGCAGGGCCGAGCCCTAGGTGGTCAGGGGCGGCACGGTCTCGAAGGGGTGCCGCCCGTGCAGGCGGTAGACCGTGAAGTCGCTGTCCAAGGTGAAGACGCGCCGTTGGCCACGCTCCTCGGCGAGGGCGACCAGCGTGGCGTCCGCCAGGTCCATCGGTAGGTCGGCGTAGGTGGTCATCAGCCGCTCGCTGCGCTCCACTGCGGCTTCGGACAGGTCCGCCAACACGAGCCGTCCGGTCGACACGAGGCGCCACAAGGCTTCGCGTCCGCGTGGCCCACCGGCGCGCGAGAGCAGGTACATCGCCTCGGTGAACGCCGGCCAGGTCGTCACCAGCGGAAGGGCCAGGCGGCTCAGTGCGTATCGACAGGCATCGTGGTCGGGCTCATCGGCGTCGATCAGCGCGACCAGGGGGCCGGCGTCGGTCACCGTCACTCGTGCGACGAGGCCACTGCCGCACGAAAGGCGTCACCTGTACGTCGAGCCCGACCACCCCCCCCATGCACCACGCCGAGCACGTCGTCGAACGCTCCGGACGTCGCCGCAAGCGTGGCCCGTGCGCGCTCGTCCACGGCACGGCGGATGAACTCGGACAACGACTCGCCACGCAGCGCTGCGGCCCGCTGCAGTTTGTCCTCGAGCTCGTCGTCCAGGCGCAGGCTCCGCATGATGCCACCGTATCACTAGGCACAATCCCGTGATACATGAGGCGGGGCACGGTCGGCCTGCTCCTCGAGTGCCTCCTACCGGCCTTCGCGGTCCGGCCCACCGAGCACCTCTGCCAGGGCAGGAAGCGATGCACAGGTCGTCGTCCGGAGCAGCCTGCAGCAGGCCAGGAGCGGTGCTGGTCGCATGTGTGTCCCCGAGCGGGCTCGGTGCAACACCCTGCGGAAAGGTCAGGTGAACAGGTCGGCGGGGGGAGTCGGGGGCGGGCCGGCGGTGGCGTCGGTGACGACCGCGGCGCCCCGGACGAAGTCGGTCAGGTCCTCGCCGGACACCACGCGGGCGGTGCCGGCCGCGCGGGCGGCGTTGCGGGTCAGGCCGGGCACCGGCAGCGGTCGGTCGGACCCGACCAGCACGAGGTTGCCGAACCGGCGCCCCCGCAGCACACCCGGGTCACCCAGCAGCACGACGTGGGCGAACACCGCGGCCAGCGTCGCGAGCTGGCCGCGGGTGAAGGCGAGCCCGGCGCCGTCGCCCACGTTGAGGGCGTACGTGCCGCCGGGGCGAAGGACCCGGGCCACCTCACGCACGTGCTCCACCGTGGTCAGGTGCACCGGCACGCGGGCCTCGTCGAACACGTCGCCGATGACCACGTCGCTGCTCGCGTCCGCGAGCCGGGCCAGCTCCAGGCGGGCGTCGCCCACCCGCAGCTTGAAGCCGGCGGTGCCGAGCTGCTCACGGACCAGCGCGACGAGGCGGGCGTCGGCGTCCACCACCAGCTGGGTCGAGCCCGCCCGGGTGGCGGCGACGTAGCGCGCCAGCGTGCAGGCCCCGCCGCCGAGGTGCAGCACCGTCAGCGGGACGCCCGGGTCCGCGGTCAGGTCCAGCACGTCGCCGATCAGCCGGACGTACGCGAAGTCCAGGTAGGTCGGCTCGGTCAGGTCGACGTAGGACTGGGGCACCCCGTCGATCGACAGCTCCCAGCCGCCGGCCCGGTCCCCGTCGCGCAGCAGCTCCGCCGTACCGCCGTCCACGGGGTGCCGGCCGCCGCCGGGCTCGACGCGGGCGCGGGCCATCAGCGGCCCGTCACGAGTCCTCGGCGTGCCGCTGCACGGGGTCCTCCTCGCCGCGCTTGCGCAGTCGCTTGACGCCCGGCAGGCCGCTGGCGAGCTGGTGCAGGTCGGTGACCATCTCCAGCACGCCGTGCAGGTCGGGGGCGACGTCCGTCATGGTGCGCAGCAGCGGGAGCACCTCCGCGTCGACCGCGTCGAGCAGCACCGGCAGCCGGTCGACCAGCTTCACCAAGGCCTCGACCTCCTGCGGGCTGAGGGTCTCGGCGAGCCGTCGGACGGCAGGCAGCAGCAGCTCGACCGGCCCCGCGGCCGCCTGCAGCAGGGAGTCCGCCTTGCCGAGCGTCCCGTCGGCCGCGTCGGTGAGTCCGTCGATCCGGCTGACGGTCCCGTCCGCGCGGTCGCTGAGCCCCTCGATGCGGGTGACCGTCCCGTCGGCGCGGTCGCTGAGCCCGTCGATCCGCGTGACGGTGCCCTCCGCCCGGTCGCTGAGGCCCTCGATGCGGCTGACGGTGCCGTCGGCGCGGTCGCTGAGCCCCTCGATGCGGGTGACCGTACCGTCCGCCCGGTCGCTCAGCGCCTCGATGTGCCCGACCGTCCCGTCGGCCCGGTTGCTCAGCGCGTCGATGTGGTCGACCGTGCCCCCCGCCCGGCCGCTCAGCGCGTCGATGCCGTCCACGGTCGCGCCGGCGCGCCCGCTCAGCTCCTCGATCCGGCCGACCGTGCTGTCCGCCCGGGCCGTGAGCGCCTCGATCTGGCCGACCGACCCGTCGGCGCGTCCGCTGAGCGCGTCGATGTGGTCGACGGTCCTGGCCGCCCGCCCGCTCAGCGCCTCGACGCCGTCCACGGTCGACGACGCCCGTGCCGTCAGCCCCTCGATCGCGCCGACCGTGCCGTCGGCGCGGCCGCTGAGCGCGTCGATGTGGTCGACCGTCCCGCCGGCCCGGGCACTGAGCGCGTCGATGGTGTCGACCGTGCTGCCGGCCCGGCCGCTGAGCTGCTCGATGCGGCCGACCGTGCCGTCCGCCCGGTCGCTGAGCGCCTCGACGTGGTCGACCGTGCCGCCGGCCCGGGCGCTCAGCGCGTCGATCGCGCCCACCGTCTCGCCGGCCCGGCCGGCCAGCCCGTCGATGCGGGTGACCGTGCTGTCCGCCCGGTCGCTGAGCCCGGCGATGCGGGTCACGGCGCCGGCCGCCCCACCGAGCACGTCGTCGGCGCGGCCCAGCACCGCGCCGGCGAGCCCGAGCGTCTGGTCCGCGCGAACCAGGACCGGCGACGCCTCGTCGACCAGGCCGTCCGCGCGCAGGGCGAGGTCGTCCAGGCGTACGGCGGCGATCTCCAGCCGGTCCAACAGGGCGTCGACGCGGCCGAGGGTGACCTCGACCCGGGGCACGAACGCGATCGCGCTGGCCGCCGCCCGGCCGAGGGTGGCCGCCCCTTCCGCCAGGTCGCGCAGGGCATGCGCGACGTCCACGGGTCCGGGCAGGGGCAGGCGCACAGGGTCCTCCAGGGGGTCGGCCCCGTTCCTACCCCGTTGCTCCGGATCCGTGCCCCCCGGCCCGGGCGAAGCCCGGCAGCCAGCGCTCGAGCACAGGACGTACGGGGACGGTCGCCTCGAGCTGGCACAGCACGCCGACCATGCTCAGCCACACCCGGTGGGTGAACAGGTGCTCGGCCGGCAGCGTCAGCTGCAGCGCGACCGCGAAGTCCGGGTCGCGCGGGGAGTGAACCCGCCCGAACTCCCCGCGCAGCCACTCCCGGCCGAACCGGAAGTTCTCGTGCCGCGCCGGCACGCTGAACGGCCCCATGTAGTCGACCAGCTTGCGCACGTCGAGGTCGGCCCCCGGCCGGACGAACCCCTCCTCGCGCAGCCGCGCCAGCACGAGGTCGGGGTCGTCGGCCAGCAGCGCCGCGATCAGCCGCCCGAACGTCGCCGGCATGCCCGGCAGCTCCAGCGACGAGCCGAAGTCGAGCACGCCCAGCCGGCCGTCGGCGAGCACGCGGATGTTGCCGGGGTGCGGGTCGGTGTGCAGCAGGCCGACCCGTTCCGGGCCGCTGACCAGGAACAGCTGGTACAGCCCGGCGGCCCGGTCGCGCTCGGCCTGGCTGCCGGTGCGCGCCACCTCGGCCAGCGGGGTGCCGGGCAGCCACTGCGACACCAGCACCCGCGGGGTCGCCAGCAGCACGTGCGGCACGGTGACGTCGGGGTCGCCGTCGTACGCCACCGCGAAGCGCTCCTGCGTGCGTGCCTCGTGCTCGTAGTCGAGCTCCTCGGTCAGCCGGTCGCGCAGCTCGGCGACCAGCGGCGGCAGCGCCAGCCCGCGGGCGACGAGCGCGGCCACCCGCGAGACGGCGGAGACCGTCCGCAGGTCGGCGGCCAGCGCCTCCCGCACGCCGGGGTACTGCACCTTCACCGCCACGGGCTCGCCGCCGTACGTCGCCCGGTGCACCTGCCCGAGCGACGCCGCGGCCACCGCCCGCTCCTCGAACGCCCCGAACCGCGCGCGCCAGCCCGGCCCCAGCTCGGCCCGCAGCACCGGCTCGACCTCGGCGAACGGCAGCGCCGCGTTGCCCTCCTGCAGCGTCGTCAGCGCGTCCCGCCAGATGTCCTCGGGGTCCTGCGGGAACAGCGCCTCGACGGTGGACAGCAGCTGGCCGGCCTTGAGCGCGCCGCCCTTCAGCTCGCCGAGGGTGCGGCGGGTGCGCTCGGCGTTGCGCGTGCGCAGGTCCTGCCGGACCGCCTCGGGGTCCTCGCCGCGGCGCCGGCGGACGACCCCGGACAGCGCCAGCGCGACGGCGCCGGCGGGCAGCGACGCCAGGCGCAGCTGGCGGCGGACGTCGGCGAGGCTCACTCCCGGTCCCTCCCCGTGCTTGGCTGGGTCGATGTACGCCAGATACGTCGCGATCGGCGACAGCTCCACCGAGGGCCTCGACGACCCGGACGGCGCCGGCGGCTGGCGCGGGTGGGCCGACCGGCTCGCCGAGCACGTCGCGCGGACCAGCCCGGGCCTCGAGTACGCCAACCTCGCCGTACGCGGCCGGCTCGCCGGCCAGGTCCGCCGCGAGCAGCTGGACCGGGCGCTCGAGCTGCGCCCCGACCTCGTCACCGCCTTCGCGGGCGTCAACGACCTGCTGCGCCCGGGCTACGACCGGGCCGCGGTCCTCGCCGACCTCGAGGCGGTGCTCGCGGCGCTGACCGCGACCGGCGCCACCGTGCTCACCATCACCATGCCGGACCCGAGCCGGGTAATGCCGCTGGTCCGGCCGCTGAAGGCCCGCGTCGCGGGGTTCAACGCCGGCGTCCGCGGGGTCGCCGCCCGGACCGGCGCCCGGGTCGCCGACGTGGGCGCGCACGCCGTCGGCGGCGACCCGCGGCTGTGGAGCGACGACCGGCTGCACGCCAACCCGCTCGGCCACGAGCGGATCGCCGCCGCGCTGGCCGCGACCCTGCAGCTGCCCGGCACCGACGACTCCTGGGCGCAACCGCTGCCGCCGGTCCTGCGCCGGCCACCGCACGAGCTGGCCCGGGCGGAGGCCGTCTGGCTGCGCACGCACTTCACGCCCTGGGTGCGGCGGCGGCTGCGCGGCGAGAGCTCCGGCGACGCGGTGGTGCCCAAGCGCCCGGAGTACCGCCCGGTCGGCTGAGCCGCCCGGCCACGTTTCGTGCTCGTCCTGCTCCGAAGCGTAGTTCTCCTGATCTAGTCTTCAGTCAGTCGACAGAGAGACACGCCATGAGCAGCTCGCAGCTAGAGAACAAGGGCATCGTCGCCAGCCTGTTCGACCTGGACTTCAGGACCTTCGTCACGATGCGGTTCCTGAAGGTCATCTACGTGATCGTGATCGTGGGGATCGCCCTCTCGGCGCTGTTCTTCTTCTTCGCCCTGGCCCGCCAGGGCGCGGGCGGAGCGCTGGCGGGTCTGATCGTCGTGCCGATCGGGGCGCTGCTCTACCTGGTGTTCGCGCGCGTCTACCTCGAGCTCATCGCGCTGCTGTTCCGCATCGCGGAGAACACCAGCCGCATCGCCGACGTGCTCGCGGGGCCGGGCCAGCAGTACGGCGGACCGCCGCCCGGCCAGCCGTACGGTGGGCCCCCGCCGCCCGGCTACGGCCCGCCGCCGTCGTACGGCCAGCCGGGCTACGGCACGCCGCCCCAGCAGCCCTGACCCCGGTCCGGCGGCACGAGCTCAGCCCCGGCGCGCCCGGCGGACCCGGATCGGGCCCTTCGCGGTCGACCCGTCGACCACCGCGCCGCGCTGCGTGATCTCCACCTCGCCGGCGGCGACGAGCCGGCGGGCCGCTGACCGCGCCGGCCCCATCAGCTCGCGCCAGGACTCGCCGCCCACGGCCCGCGCCGCCTCGGACGGGCAGATCGTCGCGCTCGCGGCCCGGGCGTCGAGCAGCTCGCGCACCGCTCCCTCCAGCGCCCGGTCGGTCGCCGACAGGCCGCGACGGCAGCCGTCCGAGCAGTACCGGACCTGGTCCCAGTCGCGCTCCCACTTCCTGCGCCAGGTGATCGTCCGGCCGCAGGTCGCGCATGGCTTGGTGGCGGTCACCGTGCCCACGCGCTGTACGACCGCAGCGACCCGCTCCCGGGGCGCCTGAGCCACGGCCACGGGTGCAGCGCGACGACGTCGAGCGCGGCGGAGCGGCGCTTCCACCCCGGCACGTACGCCCAGGTGGTGGCCAGCGGGCGCCCGCGCAGCTCCTCCACCGGGTCGCCCAGTCTGACCTCGAGCTGCCTGACCTCGGCCCCCAGCTCGGCCAGCGTCTCGGCCAGGAACACCAGCCGCTTGCCCGACAGCCGCAGCGTCGCCAGCAGCGGCTCGTCGAAGACGAACACCGCCGGCAGGTCCGGGTGCGCCGCCAGCGCCGGGTCGGTGTCGCCGAGAGACTCGGCGGTCAGCCACACCGCCTCGGCCTCGCCGGTGAGCACCGGCGAGACCGGTCCGGCGTCCGTCGGACCGCCGGCCAGCCCCGCCGGCGGCTCCACCCGTGGGCCGGAGGTCGCGGCCGGCCAGTCCTGCACGGGACACGCCCGGTTCAGCGGGCAGTCGCGGCACAGCCCCGGCGCCCGCTTCTCGACCTGCCAGCGGCTGAAGCCGTACACCTTGCCGGTGCCCGTCCCCACGGTCCACTGCCAGCCCAGCCGGTTGGCCGCGGGGGAGCCGTCGAGCAGGTGCCGGTACATCTCCTGCGCGCCCTCGCGCCAGTCCCGCCCGGCGCGTACGGCGTACTGCGAGCTCAGCCACATCCGGGCCTGGTTGACCAGCCAGCCCTCGTCGTGCAGCTCCTCGGTGGTCGCGGCCATGCAGGCCATCTCGGCGGGCCACGGCTCGCCCTGCCACGGCCCGGTGCCGACCGGCGGACCGAACCGCAGCGGCTCGGCGGTGGCCCGGCCGAGCCGGGCGTACAGGTGCCGGGCGTACTCCTGCCACATCAGCTCGTCGCGGAACTTCTGCCGGTCCTTCGCCGGGGCGTCCGCGACGGCCGCCCACACCTGCGGCAGGGGGAGCAGCCCGTGCCGGATGTACGGCGACAACCGGCTCGCGCCGCGGCGCTCGACCGGGAAGACCGCGCTGCGCCGGCTCGCGTACCCGGTGATGTCGAGGGTGGCGAGCGCGCGGTCGGCGGCCTGCTGCCCGCCGCGCCAGGGCGAGGGCCGGACCTCGTCACAGGTCAGGTGGCCGAGGTGCGTCTGCACCCATCGGGTCACGTCGACCCGGTCGTGCGGCGGTGCGGGCAGCAGGGACACGCCCGAGATCGTGCCTTCCCGCGCGCCTGCGGGCACGTCGGGGCGTGCACAGACGTCCGAAAGGGAGGACGGTGACGACCAGCGGCGCTCCCTGCGCCGCCTGACAAAGAGGAGCAGTACATCGATGGGCGTCTCGCTGAGCAAGGGTGGCAACGTCTCGCTGACCAAGGAGGCTCCGGGCCTGACCGCCGTGACGGTGGGCCTGGGCTGGGACATTCGCAGCACGACGGGCACCGACTTCGACCTCGACGCGTCGGCGATCCTCGTCGACGCCGGCGGCAAGGTCACCGGCGACAAGGACTTCGTGTTCTTCAACAACCTGACGAGCTCGGACGGCTCGGTCAAGCACCTCGGCGACAACCTGACCGGTGAGGGCGAGGGCGACGACGAGCAGGTCAACGTCGACCTCGCCGCTGTGCCGGCGACGGTCGACAAGATCGTCTTTCCGGTGTCGATCTACGACGCGGAGTCGCGCAGCCAGTCCTTCGGGCAGGTGCGCAACGCCTTCATCCGCATCGTCAACCAGGCCGGCGGGGCCGAGCTGGCCCGCTACGACCTGTCCGAGGACGCCTCGACCGAGACGGCGATGGTCTTCGGGGAGCTCTACCGCGCCGGCAGCGACTGGAAGTTCCGGGCCGTCGGCCAGGGCTACGCCAGTGGCCTGAAGGGCATCGCGCAGGACTTCGGCGTGAGCGTCTAAGCCCGTCCGCCCCGGCCCGGCTGACCCCCGTCAGCCGGGCCGAGGCATGTCCGGGCGCAGTGGCGAGTGCTGCTGCGCCTCCGGAGGTCCCCGGCAGCCGGCGCCGCGTCGGCGGTCCTCAGACCGACCTGCCGTCGAGGACGTTGCGCCACGCTCGCCGTGACGGCTTGTCGGTCAACCGGTAGTCCGTGCCCTCGGGCCCTACGGCGTCGAAGTACATGGCGAACTTCGCGCCGTGCTCCGAGGCGTACCGGCTCATTCTCGTGATCCACGCGGCCCGGCCGGATCCGTCGTCGCGCTTGAGGCGGACGCTCCCGAACTCCGCGATGCCCCAGGGCTTGCCGACCTTGCGAGCGGCCTCGCGGGCGTGGGCGATCTGCTCCAGGCCGCCGTACGTGCCCTGCTCCGTGGCCCAGCCGTTGTAGATGTCCCAGGCAATGACATCGGTCAGTTCCCTGCCGGGCCAGTAGTCCGTGATCGAGCGCTTCGCCTGCGGGTTGGCGCTGTAGCCGAACAGGATGAGCGTCGTCTTGAGTCCGGGGTTGTCAACCCGGCGGGCCAGCCTGGCGACGTGGGCGAACGCTGCGCGGTACTGGCGGAGGTCAGCCAGCCGGCCCTGAGCGTGGGCGACGTCGGGCTCGTGGAAGTAGCTCCAGTACGTGGGTCGGCCGCGCGGCGCGCTCCGGAAGAACACGCGCAGCGCGTGGTCGTGGGTGCCCTTGAGGATCTCCCTCGGCGGAAACTTGAAGTTGATCACGCCGGTTCGGCGACCCAGCAGCTGCGACCAGCGTTCGGTGGTCCAGGCGCCGGGCTCGGCGTCGAACAGTCGTACGGCATCGAGGTGCCCGTGGGCGCGCTCCACCCGCTGCCGCGCCTGCGGCCAGGTCTCGCCGCGCCGCGTCTGGATGCACTGGCCGAACTTCGTCGGGCTCGCTCTCTGGGCAGCGGCCGACGCGGAGTCTATGCCCTCCGCCGCTCGTGAGGGGGCGGCGGTGAGCAGCAGTGCCGAGGTGGTCAGGACAACCACCAGCACGCGCGTGCGCAGCGGGGGGTGCAGCATCAGGGGCTCCTGGCAGGGAGGTGGCCGCAGCTCGACGACGAGCCGGAGGCGGGACGGGCACGCGGGTCATTCCCGATGACAACCGCGGCGCCCAAGGGTCCTCTGAGCCGCCGCGGACGGTGCTCCGCGACCTTACCGTTCACCCGGCGGTCGGCTCAGTCCATGTCTGGCCCGAGCAGGCCTGGCCCGGGCATGGAGGTGTTGAGTGGCAGGCGGTCCGCGCCGGCCTTCTGCTTGAGGCGGGCGAGCTCGCGCTGCAGCAACGCCTGCTGCGACGCGTAGTCCGGGTGGCCGGCCCTGTTCACCAGCTCGTACGGGTCCGCGTTACCGTCGTAGAGCTCCTTCTCGCCGGTGTCGAGCTCCACGTACTTCCACCCGCCGGAGCTGACGACGCTCCAGAACTGCGGGAAGCTGTCCGGCTGGTCGGCGACCCCCTCCGCATCGCCGCCGGACCAGTGCTGCAGGAGGAAGCGGCGCCAGGTGGGCTGCACCGGCGCCGCCGGCTGCACGAAGTGCAGGAAGCTGCGGCCGTCCTGCGGAAGTGTCGGGGTGGCCCCCGCGATCTCGGAGATCGTGGACGCGAAGTCGATGTTCGAGATCAGGTGCCGGTCGGTCCGCGGCCCCTGGCCGGGATAGCGGACCAGGAGGGGCACGCGCAGGCACTCGTTGTACTCGCAGCGCTTGCGCTGCCAGCGGTGGTCGCCGAAGGAGTACCCGTTGTCGGAGGTGACGACGAGCACGGTCTTGTCGTACTGACCGGTCGCCTTGAGTGTCTGGTCCATCCGTGCGATGGCGTCGTCCACCGACAGCGACGCGTCCCACATCCTGCGGCGCGACTTGTCCTCGAAAGTGGGGTTGAGCAAGGGCAGTGCCCGGATGTGGGCGGGCTTGTCGGAGACGTCGGCCTCGTTGAAGGACGCGTCATGGGTGACAAGCGCATCCTTGTAGTAGTCGGTGCGGGCCGGGCTCGCCCGCCAGGGCGCATGTGTCGCCGTGGGCGTGAAGTACATGAAGAAGGGCTTCTCGGCGGCCGCGCTGTCCTCGATGAACGTGACGGCCTTGTCGGTGATGACGTCGAGCTGGTAGTCGTCGGGTGTGCTGCCGTACGTCTCGCGAACTCCATTGTTATTGATAATGTAGTTGTATTGCGTGTATTGGAGGAGCCCGGACACGCCCTGCCAGTCGTTCCAGCCGGTCGGGACGCCCCTTCCCTTGTAGGAGTTGAGGTACTTCCCGAACAGTCCGGTCCGGTAGCCCGCCCGCTGGAGCCACACCGGCAGTGTTTCCCTGGGATCGAACAGACTTCCCTGCGAGTTGTTCGTGACCTGGGTGTTCACGTCGTAGCGCCCCTGCAGGATCGTCGCCCGCGACGGGCAGCACAGTCCGTTCTCCACCTGGGCGTTGCTGAAGCGGACCCAGCGCTGCCCGGACACGTACGGCATCTTGTCCACGGCGTCCAACGTCTGGTCGTCGGTCAGCACGAACACGACGTTCAGCTTCTCCGGGACGGCGGTCGAGCCGGCTGACGCCGGGGTCGCCAGGGCAGCGGTGCCGCTGGTCAGCAGCAGCAGCGCGCCGGTGAGCAGGGCCTTCGAGGGGGGCAACGCACGTCCTTTGCGAGCTTGAAAAGAGCGGTTGGCCGTGCTGACTGCCGGGACGTCGGGTCATCTCGTGCCCTCGAAGTGCGGGGCCGCACTGCGACGCGACCGTATCAGGCGCAGCTGCTTGTCCTTGCGCCTTTCCTCCGCGAGCAACGTGCCGCACGTGCCCTAAACGCACGATCGGGTGACGGCGCGTTGTTCAGACCGTGATGGCGCGGCACCGATGGATAGGGCGAGACGGAGACCCGCTCCCGTCGCCTCCACTGTTGCTCCGGCGTCCCTTGGGCGCCGGGCCGCGCGCTGTCCCAGGAGACAAGATGAAACTCCGCAATCGCACCCTTCTCACCGCAGCCCTTGTGTCGGGTGCCTGCGCCCTCGGGCCGTCTGCCGCTCTGGCCGAGGCTCCCGCCGCTCGGGCTCTCACCGCTGCGGCTCTCGAGGCTCCCGCTGCGGCGGCTGAGGCTGCGCTGACCGGGGTGCCGGTGCCGGCCACGGGCGCCTACGCAGGAGTCGCCGTGAACGCGCAGGGCGGCCAGACCTGGCAGCAGGCCTTCACCGACTTCGAGGACAAGAGCGGTCGTCGCCTCGCGATCCACCGCATGTACCAGTCGTGGACCGCCCCGACCGTGAGCCCACTCACGCGCTGGGACTCGCTCAACGGCATCATCCCGGCGCTGTCCATCAGCTCACCGCGGTGGGCCGAGGTCGCCGCCGGCGCGCACGACGCGCACATCGTCGCCCAGGCGCGCGCCTTCAAGGCGCTGGGCACACCCGTCCTGCTGACGTTCAACCACGAGCCCGAGTTCGACCCCGACCTGGGCACGCCCTCGGAGTACCAGGCGGCCTGGCGGCACTGGGTCGGCATCTACCGCCAGGAGGCCGCCAGCAACGTGAGCTTCGACTTCATCATGCTGGGCTCGAGCTTTGGCCGTGGCGGCGCAGTGGCCAACAGCTTCTACCCCGGTGACGAGTTCGTCGACTGGCTGGGGGTGGACGGCTACAACTGGTACGAGACCAAGGACCAGGAGTGGTTGTCCTTCGCCCAGGTGATGACCGGGTTCCGTACCTGGGCCGTCGGGCACAACAAGCCGCTCTACGTCGCCGAGATCGGCTCGGCGGAGGAGACCGGCGACCCCGGCCGCAAGGCCACCTGGATCCGGGAGATGGGCGCGACGCTCCGATCCTGGCCCGAGGTCAAGGCCGTGAGCTGGTTCAACTGGTACCCGCCCGTCGGCACCCCGGACACCTTCCGCTTCACGCTGACCAGCTCCGAGGAGTCGATGGAGGCGTGGCGGCAGGTCGTCGCCGACCCGTACCTCGCGCCGAACCTCACCAACGTCGTGCAGGGCACGCCGCAGCAGGTGAGCCCGCCCGTGGTCGCGTCCGACCCGATGGTGCTGGCTCCGGGGCAGCGCCCGAGCGTCGTCGCGAAGGTCACGACCCCCGCTGCCACCGCCGTCGTGCGCGTGGAGTACGGCCTGACGTCCGCCTACGGTGCCAGCACCCCCGAGGTCGTGGTCCCGGCGTCCGCCGACCCGGTCTCCGTCGTTGCGACGCTCCCCGCGCTCGTCCCGCTCGCCACCTACCACTACCGCGTCGTGGCCAGGAACGGCGGCGGCACCAGCACCGGTGCCGACTCCGTCGTGCAGATCCCCGGGAAGCCGACGGCAACCACCCTGCCTGCGCAGCAGGCCGTCGGCACCACCGCCCTCGCCTCCGGCACCGTCGTCCCGAACGGCACGGCGACCACGGTGACCTTCCTGTACGGCGTGTCGACGGCGTACGGCAACAGCACGCCCCCCGTCACGCTCCCGGCCGGATGGGACCCGCAGAGCCTCAGCGCGACGCTCACCGGCCTGAAGCCGGGCTGGACCTACCACGTGCGCGTCCGCACCACGAACGCCTACGGCACCAGCCAGGGGCTGGACAGGGTCTTCAAGGTGGCTGCTGCCCCGAAGGTGGACACCTGGGTCCCCGGGGCCCGCACCGCCAGCTCGATCACCGCCCGCGGCTCGGTCGTGGCGGGCACCCTCGCGACGACGTACACGTTCCAGTACGGCACGACCACCGCGTACGGGTCGACGACCCCCTCGGTCACCCTGCCCGCAGGCACCACACCGGCTGCCGTCCAGGCGGTCATCGCCGGACTGGCGCCCGGCACCAGCTACCACTACCGGACGGTGGCCACCAACGCGTCCGGCACCTCCTACGGCCAGGACAGGGTCGGCGCCACCGCCCGCTCGTAGTCGTCCGGCAGCTGAAGGGGACCTGCCCCGCGCACCTGCGCGGGGCCGGTCCCTTCAGCGTGCGGTCCCCGGGAGGGCGTCCTGCGCTTACGCTGAGCAACAGCCGTGGGACGCGGTCCGGACCAGCAGGAGAGTGATGCGACGACGGCACGTAGGGCTGCTCCTGCTGCGCGGCGCGGTGGCCGTGGCGCTCGCCGCGGCCACGACCGTGGTCGTCGTGCAGCGGCCGATGCCCCCGGCGGTGCCGGCGACTGCGGCGTCGCTCCCGGTGCCGGGCGGGCTCGTGGGGGTCCGGCCGCCGGATACCGGCTTCTACCTCGGTGCGGCGGTCAACGTCCAGCCCGGCCAGACCTGGCCGCAGGCCTTCGCGAACTTCGAGCAGCAGACCGGTCGACAGCTCCCCCTGCACCGCATGTTCCAGCAGTGGCAGCAGCAGACCGTCACGCCGCTCACCCGGTGGGACGTCGCCGGCGGCCGGCTCCCGGCACTGTCGCTGAACGCCCCACCGCCCTGGGCGGAGATCGCGCGAGGAGAGCACGACGCCGACATCGTCGCCCAGGCACAGGCGTTCAAGGAGTTCGGCGCCCCCGTGCTGCTCACCTTCAACCACGAGCCCGAGCTCGACAGCCCGGAGCTGGGCAGCCCGGCGGACTACGTCGCCGCCTGGCGGCACTGGGTCGACATCTACCGGAGCGAGGGCGCGACCAACGTCAGCTTCAACTGGATCCTGCTCGCCGCCAGCTTCAACCGCCCGGCGGTCGCCCGGAGCTACTACCCCGGAGACGACTACGTCGACTGGCTCGGCGTCGACGGCTACAACTGGTTCACCTGCCAGTCGTTCCCGTGGCGCAGCTTCGCGGAGGTGTTCGCCGGCTTCCGTACGTGGGCGGCCACCCGCGACAAGCCTGTCATCATCGCCGAGGTCGGGTCGGCGGAGGACGACGCCGATCCGCTGCGCAAGGCCCGGTGGATCAACGACATGGGGACGACGCTGTCGTCCTGGCCGCAGGTGAAGGCCGTGGCCTGGTACAGCTGGTATCCCAAGCCGGAGCCGGGCGGCCAGGACTGCCGGTTCCGCGCCGTGAGCTCCCAGCCTGCTCTGGACGCCTGGCGCGCTGTGGGTGCCCTACCGGTCAGCCAGAGCCGCCCGGGCTGAGGCGCGGCACCGCACCGAGGGTCAGGTCCCCGGCCACCGCCGCCCAGTCGGTGCCGGCCGCGACGTAGCCCGGCTCGGCGTGGGTGGCCAGGTCCCGCACCGGCGCCACCCACGTACGCCCGGCCCGCCGCAGGGCCGCCACGTCCACCGCGGCCCGCACGGCCGGCCGCGTGACCACCCGCCCGGCGCTGGCCCTCGACGGCCGCAGGTAGAGGTCGGCGTACAGGTGCCGCCACGGGTACGGCCGGACGCCCTGCACCGCCAGCACGCAGGTGTGGTCCCAGGGCCCGCCGGCGCGACTGCACAGGCGCAGCAGCCCGGTGTCCTCGCGCAGCGCCGCGCCGCGCACCCCGAAGGTCGACGTGCTGTCCCAGGCGCGCCGCCACGTACGGCCGGCGATGTCCCAGCACCGGCCCTCCCGGCCGGCGACGGCCCAGCACCGGCCGTCCCGGCCGGCGGCCGGCTGGCTGCGGTGGTCGGCGTGCCACGCGGCGTTGTCGGGGGTGTAGACGCCGAAGTAGTCCGCGTGCGGCAGCGCCCCGGCGGCCGCGCACACCGCCTCGAGCGCCTCCGGCCGGTAGAGGTAGTCGTCCTCGGCCAGCCAGACCAGGTCCGCCGAGCGGTCCACGACGTCGAGCAGCCCGCGGAACGACCTCGCCGCGCTGCCGCCCCGGATCGTCACGACCCGGCCGGGCACGAGGTCGGCCAGCTCCGCCGGCACCCCGCCGTCGGCGACGACCACGACCTCGGCGCCCACCCGCTGCGCCGCATTCAGGAAGCTGAGCAGGCAGGTGCGCCGGGAGAACCAGGCCGGTCGCGGCTTGCCGTTGCCGGTCGGGGTGACGCGGTAGTAGGCGACGAGGGCGGGCACCCGCGCGGCCTACCCGGTGCGGCCGGCGTCAGGCGTCGACGGCGAGCACGAGAGGCAGCACCGGGCCGGCGCCGGCCTCCCTGAGCACCCGGGCGGCCTCGGTCATCGTCCAGCCGCTGTCGAGGACGTCGTCGACGAGCAGCACCGGGCCGCCGTCGAGCGGGAGGTCCGGCGGCACCCGCAGCGAGCCGGCGACCACCCGCAGCCGCTGCGCGCTGTTGCTCCGGGCCGCGCCGGGCTCCTCGCGGGTGCGCTGCAGGGTGCCCAGCAGCGGGAGCCGGCCGACCTGCCCCAGCCGCGCGGCGAGGCTGCCCACCAGCTCCGGCCGCTGCCGGCTCGGCACCGCGACCAGCCCGGTCGGCCGCCGCTCCCAGCCCCAGCCGGCGAGCACCTGCACGACCGCGCCGAGCACGTCGTCGGGCACCGGCCCGTCGCCGGCGGCCAGCAGGGCCCGCAGCCGGCTGCCCCAGCCGATGTCGGACAGCCGGCCGAGGGCCCGGCCGGTGTCGGCCTGCCGGTCGGCCGGGATCCGACCGGACAGCGCCACCCCGACCGCGGCCATCCCGGTCGGCCACAGCTTGCGGGGCTCGATCTCGACGCCCGGCCGGCCGAGGGCCGCCTGCGCCGCCTGCAGCGAGGCGGGCGTGACGCTCTCGTCGAGCGGGACGCCGGTGCACCGGTCGCAGCGGCCGCACGGCGCGCTGCCCGGCCCGGCGACCTCCGGGTCGTCGAGCTGGCGGCGCAGGAACTCCATCCGGCAGCCGTCCGTCGCCGCGTAGTCCCGCATCGCCTGCTGCTCGGCGGCGCGGTCGGCAGCCACCCGGGCGTAGCGCTCCGCGTCGTACGCCCACGGCTGCCCGGTGGCGGTCCAGCCGCCCTGCACGCGGCGGACCGCGCCGTCGACGTCGAGCACCTTGAGCATCGTCTCCAGCCGGGTGCGGCGCAGGTCGACGCGCGCCTCGAGCGCCGCTGTGGACAGCGGCTGGTCTCCCAGCGCGGCCAGCGTGGTGCGTACCTGCTCCTCGGTGGGGAAGCCCAGCGACGCGAAGTAGCGCCAGATCGCCTCGTCCTCGGCGCCGGGCAGCAGCACCACTCGGGCGGCGTCGACGCCGCGGCCGGCGCGGCCGACCTGCTGGTAGTAGGCGATCGGCGAGGCGGGGGCGCCCAGGTGCACCACGAAGCCCAGGTCGGGCTTGTCGAACCCCATGCCGAGCGCGGACGTCGCGACCAGCGCGGTGATCCGGTTGGCGAGCAGGTCGTCCTCGGCGGCCCGCCGCTCGGCGTCGTCGGTGCGCCCGGAGTACGCCTTGGCGGTGATGCCGCGGCTGGTGAGGAACGACGCGACCTCCTCGGTCGCGGCGACGGTGAGCGTGTAGACGATGCCGGAGCCCGGCAGCTCGGCCAGGTGGTCGGCGAGCCAGGCGAGCCGGTGCGCCGGGCTGGGCAGCCGGGCGACGGCCAGGTGCAGGCTGGTGCGGTCCAGCGGGCCGCGCAGCACCAGGGCGTCGGCCGACAGCTGCTCGGCGACGTCGTCGACCACTCGGGCGTTGGCGGTGGCCGTCGTCGCGAGCACCGGCGTGCCGTCGGGCAGGTCGGCCAGCAGGGTGCGGATGCGCCGGTAGTCGGGGCGGAAGTCGTGTCCCCAGTCGGAGATGCAGTGCGCCTCGTCGACGACGAGCAGGCCGGTGGTGGCCGCCAGCTGGGGGAGCACGCTGTCGCGGAAGCCCGGTGCGTTCAGCCGCTCGGGGCTCACCAGGAGCACGTCGACCTCGCCGGCCTGCACGGCGTCGTACACCGACGACCACTCGCCGGAGTTGCTGGAGTTGACGGTGACGGCCCGGGTGCCGGCCCGCGCCGCCGCGGCGACCTGGTTGCGCATCAGGGCCAGCAGCGGGCTGACGATCACGGTCGGTCCCGCCCCGCGGGCCCGCAGCAGCGCCGTGGCGACGAAGTAGACCGCGGACTTGCCCCAGCCGGTGCGCTGCACGACCAGCGCCCGGCGGCGGCCCGTCACGAGCGCGTCGATCGCCGTCCACTGGTCCTCGCGCAGCCGCGCGTCGGGGCCGGCCAGCAGCCGCAGGGCGTGCTCCGCCTCGTCCCGGGTGGGTGCGCTCACCGGCCCCACGCTGCCAGACCCGGGCCGCTGCCCCAAGGCGATGCGTGTCAGGGCAGCGGCAGCGGGACCGTCTCCCCGCGCTCCACCGGGCGGACGCCGGACAGCCCGCGGCGCGCGCACTCCGCCAGGAACTCGCTGCGGGGGCTGGCGAACACGCCGTAGTCGTCGTGGTGCACCGGGACGGTCCGCGCCGGGTCGACGATCTCGAGCAGGTCGGCGCCCATGACGCCGTCCATGGTGACCAGCATGCCGATGCCGAACGGGATCCGGGTGCCGCCCAGGTGCCAGATGCCCAGGTCGAGGTGCGGGTGGCGGGCCGGCAGCTCACGCAGGTCGTCGATGAGCAGGGTGTCCCCGGTGATGTAGACCGACAGGTCGGGCTCGCCGGGCGCGAAGAACTCCAGCACGCTGCCCATGACCGCGGGCAGGGCGGCCTGCAGCGGCCCGCGGGCGTGCCGGCCCGGGGCCGCGGTCACCCGCAGGCGCGCCCCGTTCTTGACGATGTCGTGGGTCTGCCAGGTGTCGAGGGCGACGGCCGCGTGGAAGCCCTGCAGGCGCAGCCGGCGGGCGGCGTGCCGGGTGGTGAGAATCGGCAGGTCGCGGGGGAGCTCCCGGCGGGCAACCCGGTCGAAGTGGTCCCCGTGGAGGTGCGACAGCACGACGGCGTCGAGCGGCGGCAGGTCGGCCGGCTGCCTCGCCGGCTCCGTCCTGCGCACCGACCAGAGGCCCTTGCCGAGGTAGGCGCGCTGGCCCCGGTGCAGGAAGTTCGGGTCGGTGAGCACGGTGATGCCGCCGTAGGACAGCAGGGTGGTCGCCGTGCCTATCACGGTCAGGCAGCCGGTCATGCCGGCCGCCTACCCCTCGCGGGGTCAGACGAGCGCGCTGCCGGACTTCCACTGCTCGAACGTGAGGTTCCAGTCCTGGCTGCCCGCGTCGGACAGCACCGGGCCGATCCGGCTGTTGACGACCGTGACGACGTCGCCGCGCTTGGCCTGCTGGAAGTACCAGTCGGCATCGACCGGCGAGAGGTTGATGCAGCCGTGGCTGACGTTGCTCCGGCCCTGGCTGCGCACCGACCAGGGGGCGCCGTGCGTGAAGGTGCCGCTGTTGGTGATGCGTACCGCGTCCTTGACGGCGGTGCGGTAGGGCTCGGTGCCGGGCGGCAGGTCCACGGTCGCCGAGTCCATGATCTTGTCGGCGAACTTCTCCAGGACCACGAAGGTGCCGTTGCGGGTGTCGAAGCCGGGCTTGCCCATCGACGCCTTCATGACCCGGACGACCTGGCCGTTCTGCGAGACCGTCATCGTGTGCGCCTTCACGTCGACCACGGCGGTGTTGGCGCTGCCCACGGTGAAGGTGGACGTCCGCGTCGGCGGGCCCCAGACACCGTTCACCTGCACGTGGGAGAGCGCCGCCGCGACCGTGATCTTCGTACCGGCGGCCCACAGGTCGGGCCCGCGGTAGCGCAGCTCCGAGGAGCTCATCCAGCGCCAGGCGCCCTGCACCGCGGGCTCGGTGGTGACCGACAGCGACCGCTCGACGGCGGCCTTCGTGGCCTGGTCCTTGGCCGGCGTGGCGAGCCGCACCGAGATGGCCTGGCCCACGCCGACCGACGCGCCGTCGCCGGGAGCCAGCGAGACGCCGAACGTCTTGGCGGCGGGGGTGGTCGACACCGGCAGCGGGAGGCTCCGGGTCTCGCCCGCCGAGTCGCGGACCTGGGCCACCATCGCGTACGCCGCCGCGGGCTTGAGCGGCGTGCTGGACGTCCAGCGGCCGTCCGCGCCGACCGTGCCCTCGACGGGCGCGCCGTCCGGTCCGGTGCCGGTGACGGTGGTGAACGTGCCGTCGCGCAGCGACAGGACCAGGGGTGCGGTGTGGGGGACCAGCCCGTCCGGGCGCAGGCCCTCGTACGCGGCGACCGGTGCGGCCACCTCGCGGCTGGCGACGGAGGTCGCCGCTGCGGTGCCCGGCGCGGCGACGGCGGTCGGGGTGGAGCTGTCCGCGGAGTCCAGGTAGAACGCGCCGCCGCCGGCCACGCCGGCGACGAGCAGCAGGCCGACGACCGCGACGACGCCGCGACGGCGCCGCGGGGACGGCTCGGCCGCGGGACCGTCCGCGGCGGAGCCGGCCGGCAGGATGGCAGGCTCGGCGGGGACGGGGGCGGTGTCCTGGGTGGTCACGACGTCTCTCCTCGACCGGCGGGGTGTCCACCGGCGTGTCATCTTCGCTTGCCGAACCTGGTTCTGTCAGGCACTGTGCGTGCGCGCGCGGTGTCGCGCTCCTCACGTCGACGCCCGGCGGGCCTGCGGGGTTGCGCCGGGGGCTGTCGGGTGCCGGAGGGCGTCCTGGCGAGCATGGCCCGGCCGGCTCAGCCCGCCTTCGCGGCCAGCACAGCGACGCCGACGATACCTGCCAGCACGGCGACCATCGCGAGCGGCACCAGCTCCGGCCGGCGCGCGGGCACCCGACCGGGCGTGCGGTCGGGTGCCCGCCGGGCCAGCGCGGTCGCGCCGGCCACGCCCACCTCGACGACGAGCAGCACCAGCGCCAGCACCCGCAACCCGGATGCCCAGAGCAGGGCGCTCACGCTGAGCAACGGCAGCACGTAGACCAGCAGCGCCGTGACCAGGTCGGCCCGCTTCAGGACGCGACCCGCCTCAGCACGACACCCGCAGCCGGGCGCGCAGGAGCGCCCCTGGGTGGCGGCCGGACAGCAGCCAGCCCGCGATGCTGCCCGGCTCGCCGGCCAGCGCGCTGTCCACCCGGACGTCGACCCGCGCCGGCCGCGCGGTCCCGTACGCCGTGGAGGTGCTGCCGACCGGCCTGCCGGCGGCGTCCCGCTGCCTGCCGCGCAGCCGTCCCGCCACCGGCAGCCGTGGACCGCGCGGTCGCGGGTGGGCCGCGAGCTGCCAGCCGTCGCCCTCGGCCTGCGTCGCTCCGAACGGGTCGGGCCCGCAGAAGGTGGCGAGCACCTTGGGCAGGGCCCAGTGCGCCCGGCCGCCCTGCACCGACGCAGGCGAGTCGACGGCGATAAAGGGGATACCCACGCCGGGGAGCAGGCCCGCCCGGCCGACGACGCCGGCGAGCACCTCGCGGTAGGGGCCGACCGGGCTGTCGAGGTAGTGCAGGAGGGCGCCGACGACGTACGGCCGGGCGCCCGTGCCCGCGAGGGCGGTGTGGGGCAGGGCTGCGCGCGCGGGGGCGCGGTGCCACCACAGCACGCCCTCGACCCGGCAGGCCCAGGGTGGCAGCGGGGTGCCGGCCGGCAGGCGCGCGGCCGCCGCCCGGTCCAGCAGCGACTCCGGCGCGCCCGGCAACCGGGACAGGTCCGCCGACGCTGCGTTCACCGGGGCAGTGTCGCGCAGTCGGCCGGGCCCGTGGCGGGGCAGGGCAGACTGGGAGCGACAGCAGGCGCACAGGTGGACGGGGAGACGATGACCGACTGGGGACGCGTGACGGAGGACGGCACCGTCTACGTGACCACGCCCGACGGCGAGCGCGAGGTCGGGTCCTGGAAGGCCGGCAGCCCGGCGGACGGGCTCGCGCACTTCAGCCGGCGCTACGAGCAGCTCGCGACGGAGGTCAGCCTGCTCGAGCAGCGGCTGGCCAGCGGCGCCGGCGACCCGGGGCAGGTGGCGGCGAGCGCCCGCCGGCTCAAGGAGACCGTCCCGACCGCTGCGGCGGTCGGTGACCTCGTCGGCCTCGAGAAGCGCGTCGACGCCCTGATCGAGCGCACCGCCGCCGCGGTCGAGGCGGCCAAGGCCGTGCGCGCCGCGCAGCGGGTGGAGGCGGTGGCGAACAAGACCGCGCTGGCGCAGGAGGCCGAGCAGCTGGCCGGCTCGTCGGAGTGGCGGACGGCGGGGGAGCGGCTGCGCACGCTCGGCGACGACTGGAAGCGCGTGACCGGCGTCGACAAGAAGACCG
>DASTLY010000076.1:0-17710 GCA_035714445.1 Mycobacteriales bacterium | reverse complement strand
CGTCGACCTCCGTGAGCTGCCGGCGCACCCGCAGCCGGCTCAGCGGCAGCCGCGGGAGCGCGCGGCTCGTGAGGATGAGCAGCAGGTTGGCCGGCGCGAAGTCCAGCAGCTGGACCAGCCCCCGGTGCACGGCCGGGTCGTGGATCACGTGCCAGTCGTCGAGGGTCAGCACGAACCGACGGTCGTGCCGACCGATCCGGTCGAGCAGGACCGACAGCACGTACGTCCGGGTGTCCTCGTCGCCCTCCTGGACGAGCTGGGCGAGGTCGCGCAGGTCCTGCGCCTCGGCCGGCAGGACCCGGGCGACCGCGAGGAGCAGGCGGGACAGGAACCAGTGCGGGACGTTGTCGTCGCCGTGCAGCCCCAGCCAGGCGACGGTCGCGCCGTCAACCGAGAGATCGTGCAGCCACTGCACGGCCAGCGTGGTCTTGCCGTAGCCGGCCGGCGCGTGGATCACCGTGAGCTGGCGGTCCCGGCCCTCGCGGAGCATCTCGATCAGCCGTCGACGCGCGACGACGTTGCCGACGTGGGTCGGGGGACGCAAGCGGGTGGAGGCGTCCAGCGGCACCGGGGGCGGCCGTAGCGTCGTCACCGGCCCCCTGTCGAGCAGACGCCCGGCGGGTGCTCAGCAGCACGGTCGCTGTCCTGGGCCGGTGAGCCGATCGTTCCACGCGCCGCGAAGCGCTGGCAACCGCGGCAGCACGCGGCGCCGTCGCTACCCGAAGGTGATGAGCGGCTTGATGATGCCGTCCTCCTTGTTGGTCATCATGGTGAACGCCTTCTCGATGTCGTCGAAGGGGAAGCGGTGGGTGGTCATCGGTGTCGGGTCCACGCGCCCGGACTGCAGCAGGCGCATCATCCGCCCCATCCGCTCGCTCCCGCCGGGACACAGCCCGGTGTGGATCGCCTTGTCGTTCATGCCGAGCCCGAACGCGTCCAGGTGCAGCTGCAGCGGAGAGGGGTTCTCCCCGTGGTAGCCGATGTTGGACACCCGGCCGCCGGCCTTGGTGACACGTACGCAGCCCTCGAACGTCGCCGGGAAGCCGAACGCCTCGATGGCGGCGTCGACACCGGCACCGCCCGTGAGCTCCATGATCTGCTCGACCGGGTCGCCCTGGCTGAAGTCCACGATGTCGTCCGCGCCGAAGCGCCGGGCCAGCTCCTGGCGCTCCGGCCGCGACTCGACGGCGATGACCCGTCCGGCGCCGAGCAGGTTGACCCCGATCGTCGCGCACAGGCCGACCGGGCCCTGCGCGAAGACCGCCACCGTCTCGCCGAACTGGAGGTAGGAGTGCTCGGCACCCATGAGGCCGGTCGAGAGCATGTCGCAGGTGTAGGCAGCCTGCTCGTCGGTGAGGTCGTCCGGGATCGGCGCGAGGTTGGCGGCCGCTGCCGGGACGATGAAGTACTCCGCCATGTTGCCGTCCATCTGCGCGGTGTAGCGGTAGCCGCCGAGCGCGCCTCCGCACTGGCTGGTGAACCCACGCTGGCAGTAGCTGCACCGGAAGCACGGTGTGACCGCGTTGACCGCGACCCGCTGCCCCTCGGTGAACCCGGTGACCGCGCTCCCGAGGGCGTGGATGACGCCGACCGCCTCGTGTCCCAGGGTGCGACCGTTCTCGACGGGTAGCGCGCCCTTGACGGTGTGCACGTCCGACGTGCAGATCAGCGCGGCCGTGGTGCGCACGACCGCCTCGTCGGGGGCGGGCGTGGGGATGGGCTTGTCCACCACGGCCGTGTGCCCGACCTCGGTCATCACGAATGCTCGCATCGTCGCGCTCATCAGATCCTCCGGACTCCTCGTTCCCCCGACAGTCCTGCGACGTTGGCACCGCGCGGGGCGAACCTCACCACCCCAATGGGTAGTTCCCGGCCCCCCTCGCCCGGCGCTACCCGGCCTGGCAGATTCCCGCCCATGACCGACGACCTGCCGCTGCTCGGGTTCGGCCTGCCGGTGTCGGGGAGCTGGGCCTCCCCCGGCACGATGCTCCGGGTGGCCCGACGGGCCGAGGAGCTGGGCTACGCGTCGCTGTGGACGTTCCAGCGCGTGCTGTCCCCGGCCGGGGGCGGACCGGCCCGGTCGTACGACGCGGTGGACCCGTCGGCCCGTCCGGCCGCCGACCCGTCGTACCGAGCCGTTCACGACCCGCTGCTCCCGCTGGCGTACGTCGCGGGGCACACCCGCCACATCCGGCTGGGGACCGCGACCGTCTGCGCGCCGTTCACCCCGCCGGCGCTGCTCGCCGCGTCGATGACCTCACTGGACCTGCTCAGCGGCGGACGCCTCACCGTCGGGCTGGGGATGGGCTGGATGACGCAGGAGTACGCCGCCGCCGGTGTGCCCTTCGAGAAGCGCGGAGCCCGCATGGACGAGTACCTGCGCTGCCTGGAGGCGCTGTGGACGCAGGACCCGGTCGAGTTCGCCGGCGAGTTCTACACGGTGCCCCGCTCGCACGTGGGGCTGCGGCCCGTCCAGCGACCGCACCCCCCGGTGTTGCTGGGCGGTGCGGCACCGGCGGCGCTGCGCCGCGCCGGGCGCCTCGCCCAGGGCTGGATCTGCAGCAGCGGACAGGACCTCCGCAGGATCGGTGAGTCCGTCGAGCTGGTACGCGAGGGCGCCCGGGAGGCCGGGCGCGACCCCGAGGCCGTCCGCATCCTCGTGCGCGGCCTGGTCGAGAGCGTCGACGAGGACCCCGGACCGAACCGCCGACCGCTCCAGGGGACGCGCGAGCAGGTACGCGACGACCTTGCGGGGCTGCGTGCGCAGGGCGTCACCGAGGTGTTCCTCGACCTCAACTTCTCGCCCCGCGTCGGCTCACCCCACGTGGACGCGGGCGAGGCGACCTCGTACGCCGAGCACGTGCTCGACGCCTTCGCGCCCGCTCACCTGTCGGGCTGACGCCCGCCGCACGGGCTAGGAGGCCTCGACCTTCGGCATGATCTCCTCCTTCAGGCGCTTGAGGTCGTCGAGGGTCTTGGAGACCGGCACGTCCGCGAACGGCGGCCACAGCAGCGGCATCGTCAGCCCGGCCTCCTTGTAGCGCTTGAGCATGTCGGTGACCTGCCCGGCGGTCCCGGCCAGGATGTTGGACGCCTTGCCGTTGTCCGTCTGGTCCGTCTCCGCGTCGGTGATCACAAACCAGATCATGCTGCACATGTCGAGGTCGTCGATGGACTTGCCGAGGTCCTCGAGCTCCCGCGAGATGGCGGTGCGCCACTCGCCCAGCTGGCGCGGGGTGTCCTGGATGCCGATCCAGCCCGCCAGGCCGTACTTCGCGACCCGGTTGGCCGAGCGCTTGGCGTCCTTGAGCCCGCTGAAGTAGATCGGCGGGTGCGGCTTCTGCAGCGGCTGGTGGCCGAACCCGCACGCGTCGAAGTCGGCGAACTCGCCGTGGTACTCGAACGTCTCGTTGGTCCAGATGCCCTGGGCGATCTCGATCGTCTCGCGGACGTGCGCGTGCCGGCGGGGGAACAGGTGCGTGGCGCTCGCCGCCGCGAACTCCTCGGGCATCCAGCCGGCTCCGAGACCGACGTTGAGCCGGCCGTTCGAGAGGTGGTCGATGGTGGCGCACTCGGCGGCGAACACCCCCGGGGAGCGGTACGGCGTGTCGGTGATGCTCATGCCGATCCGCACCTTCGTCGTACGGGCGGCGATCCACGGCAACAGCGGCCAGCCCTGGAACCACCTGCCGCGGGCGGCGACCGGCAGCTGCTTGGGGAACTCGGTCATCATCCCGAAGGAGTGCTGCAGCTCCTCGCGGTCGGACGCCTCGGGGACGACGATCCTGTCGAGGGTCCAGACGGAGTCGAAGTCCAGCTCCTCGGCGAGGTCGGTGAGGTCGGCCAGCTCCTGGACGGTGACCTGGTTCCGGAAGTTCGGCAGGTACAGGGCGAGCTTCATCTGGTTGACCTCTCCGCGGCCGGAAGGACGGGCAGCCGGCACGACGCAGCGCCGCCCGTGGCGGGCACCGCGACCTGCTCGGTGTGACGCACCTAACAGCAGAACGCGGTCCGGCGTCCAGAGCCGGACCGCCGCCAGGTCAGGGCGCCGACGGTCCTGTCTCGCGGCGCAGCCGGTCCCGCAGCTCACGCTTGAGGACCTTGCCGTAGCTGTTCGTCGGCAGGGCGTCGACGAAGTGGTACTCCTTCGGCCGCTTGAACCTGGCGATGCGTTCGAGGCACGTACGGTCGAGGTCCTCGACCAGCGGCCGGTCCCCGTCGGCCGCGACGACGAACGCGACGACGGCCTCCCCCCATTCGGCGTCCGGCCGGCCGACGACGGCGGCCGCAGCCACGCCCTCATGGCACAGCAGCGCCTCCTCGACCTCGCGGGGGTAGATGTTCATCCCGCCGCTGATCAGCAGGTCCTTGGACCGGTCGCGCAGCGTGAGGTACCCGTCAGCATCGACGCTGCCGACATCACCGGTGTGCAGCCAGCCGCCGCGCAGCGTCTCGGCGGTGGCGGCCGGCTGGTTCCAGTAGCCGGCCATCACCACGTCGCCCCGGACCACCACCTCCCCGACCTCGCCGGACGGCAGCTCGCTGTCGTCGGCGTCGACGACGCGGACCTCCACGTCCGTGCGTGGGGTGCCGACGCTCTGCATGCGGTCGCGCCACCCGGGGTGGTCCCGGTCGGCGTGGTCCGCCTTGCTCAGGGCCGTGATCGTCATCGGTGTCTCGCCCTGCCCGTAGATCTGGGCCAGGCGTGGGCCGAAGACCTCCAGGGCGTCGTGGAGGTCGGTCAGGTACATCGGGGCGCCGCCGTAGATGATCGTCTTGAGGTGCGACAGGTCCGCGGCGGCGACGGCCCGGTCCCCCGCCAGCCGCTTGACCATCGTCGGGGCCGCGAACATCGACACGCCGGACCAGCGGGTCAGCAGGGCTGCGATCTCGTCGCCGTCGACGCCCCCGGACTGCGGGACGACACTCACCGCGCCGCGGGCCACGTGCGGCAGGCCGTACATGCCGGAGCCGTGGGAGAGCGGGGCGGCGTGCACCACGCTGTCCTGCGGCGCCACGTGGTCCAGATCCGCGTAGTAGCTCAGCGACGCCATCAGCAGGTTGCGGTGGGTGAGGGTCGCGCCCTTGGGCCGCCCGGTCGTGCCGCTCGTGTAGAACAACCAGGCCGGGTCGGTCGGGGCCCGGTCGGCCAGACGCGCGGGTGCGGACGCCAGGAGGCGGTCCCACTGCTCGCCGGGGGCCAGCACCGCAGCGCGCAGCCGGTCGACCACGTCGACCAGCGGCACGACGTCGTCCGCGTGCTCCAGGTCGGTGACCACCGCCGACGATCCGCTGTCGTCGAGCACGTAGGCGATCTCGTCGCGGTGCAGCCGCGCGTTGACCGGGACGGCGACCAGGCCGGCATGCCAGATGGCGTACAGCGCCTCGAGGTACTCAGGCCGGTTGCGCATGACAATGGCGACGCGGTCCCCCGGCGACAGCGCCATCGCGTCCCGCAGCCCGCCCGCGGCGGCGGCGGTACGGGCGGCGAAGACCCCCCAGGTCGCGTGCACCCGCTCGCCGTCCGCCAGCGCCGGCTCGTGACGCAGTCGTCGGCCGTTGCGGTCGACCCAGGTCGCCAGGTTCATCGGCACCCCTTCCTCACAGGCGCGGCTCAGCGGCTCGGATGCTCCCGCGCCCGCGGCTGGCACGGCAACCACGGGCGGCCTAACGTCGCCGGTCATGGAGCAGCTGCCCGAGACGGTCGGTGGGGCGCGTTGAGACTCAGCCCCGACCAGGCGCGAGCCCGGCTCGCCGCCCACGTGCACGGCGTGATGTGCACCGTGCACCCCGAGCGCGGTCCCGACCCGGTGCCCGCCGTGTACGCGGTGGACGACGACGGCTACGTGGGCGTGCCCGTCGACAAGATCAAGCCCAAGGCCTCGTCGCGGCTGCAGCGCGAGGACAACCTGGTGGCCGACCCGCGCGCCGCGCTCCTGGTCGAGCACTGGGACACCGCCGACTGGTCGCGCCTGTGGTGGGTCCGGGCGGCCCTGCAGCACGTGCCGGACCCACCGCCGTCGCTCACGGCCGACCTCGCCGCACGGCTGGCGCGCACCGTGCCCCAGTACGCCGACCAGCCCTTTCACCGGGTGCTCGTGTGCCGCATCGTCGCCGTGACCGGGTGGGCCGCCGCCGAGGGTTGAGCGTTACGCGCCGTGGCTCGAGAAGGTCCAGCGGCATGAACCGCTCGCCCAACCAGAGCATGTGCGTGCGCTCTCCGCCTCGCCGGCCAGCACGCTCCCTGCCTGACCGGACTGCGCGAAGGCAGCTGCCGGGGGGCGAGGTGCATCAAGGCCTCGTGGTCGCCCTGCGTGAAGATCGACACGTGCGATGCTGACGAGTCGACGGTCCACGTCGGACCGGCGGTGCACGACCAGGAGCCGCGAGACTCCGTAGCCGCGTTCCACCACCAGACCTTCTGCGGAGGGATGCTGGGCAGCGATGCGACACAGCACTGGGATCGTGTCTCAGCGCAGGAGGGCGATGGGAGCTCTCCGGCAGTTCGCCGCCGGGAGCAGCTCGACCAGGGCCCGCTGCGCCTCCCGCTTGCCCCCGGTATCCCGAGTGCCACTTCTGCCGCCGCTTGCCACTGCCGTCCAGCTCAAGGTCGAACACGACGTAGTACCGACCGCTGCCCTTGGGCTCCACCACGCTGCCGCGCATCGCGGGACCGCCTCTCTGCAGACCTCTTGTTAGAAGTCTGTTAGAAGTAGCGCCTCGCTGCGACACGTCCTCCCCCGGAGGCCGACCCGTTCCTGCTGCTGACCTGCGCCTTTCTGGTGGGGCGGGCGGGGCTCGAACCCGCGACCGAGAGATTATGAGTCTCCTGCTCTGACCGGCTGAGCTACCGCCCCGGAGGCAGCGTAGGACCCACCGGTCAGGTCGGCAGCCAGCCGACGCGCCCCACCAGCAACGTGAAGCCGACGAGGGCGACGGCGTCGATGAGCGCGTGGGCGACGACGAGCGGCCCGATGCGCCCCCAGCGCTGGTAGAGCCGGGCGAACAGCACACCCATCGCGACGTTGCCGACGAAGCCGCCCAGGCCCTGGTACAGGTGGTACGAGCCCCGCAGCACGGCGCTGACGGCCACGGCCGGCCAGGGGCGCCAGCCGTGCTGGTTCAGGCGGCGCAGCAGGTAGCCGGCGACCAGCACCTCCTCGAGCACCGCGTTCTGCAGGGCGACGAGCAGCTGGACGGGCACCCGCCACCAGTAGGCCGGCAGGCTCGACGGGATGACGGTGCGGTTGAGGCCGAGGCGTACGGCGACGAGGTACAGGGCGAGGCCGCTGCCTCCGATCAGGGCCGCCAGGGCCGCGCCGCGGACCAGGTCACGCGTGCGCTGCCCGAGGTCGAGCCCGAGACCGCGCAGGCTCTCGCCCGTACGCCCGAGCAGGTGCGCCACCAGCGCGACCGGGGCCAGGGCCAGGGCGAGGAACACCAGCTGGCTGAGGAGGTCGAGCCACGGCCGGCCCGGGGCGTAGCTGGACACCAGCGAGGTCCGCTGCGACGACAGCGCCGGCGCCGCGGTGACCGCGACGAGGAAGGTCAGCAGGGCCGTGACGCCCGCGGCGCCGAGCGACACGGCGAAGACGACGAGCACCTCGGTGCGCAGGACGCGCCGTTCCGGCAGCACGGCATCCAGGCCCACAGCATGGTCAACGCGTCCGGCGGTCGGCCGTTCCGGGGCCGCGGGTCGGCCGGGCGTTTCAGCCACGGAGGCCCGGACAGACCGCGACTACCGACCGACCGTCCGTTCACGCTCGCCCGACACGTGGGTGTGCTGGCCCGGGACCGTCTGACGATGGCAGGGGCTCATGACCACGGTGCACGTCCACCCGGCGTACGTGCCAGCCCGG
Source organism: Mycobacteriales bacterium (assembly GCA_035714445.1). GTDB lineage: Bacteria > Actinomycetota > Actinomycetes > Mycobacteriales > SCTD01 > DASTLY01. The sequence continues at coordinate 9,851 of DASTLY010000076.1, read as the reverse complement.
TCCCCCGCGGTGCGTCCGGGTGCCGTCGTCGAGCCGCTCGTCGACCTGTCCACCGGCGCCGTCCTGGCACAGCTGGCGCTGACCAGGCTCCAGCCCGATGACGCACTGGTGCCGCCCCAGCCCAGCACCGAGCTGACCCTGGACCTCGACGCCGTTCCCGTGCTCGAGATCGGAGCCGCGGCGCTGGCCGAACGTCCCGCAGCTGTCCTCGACCGCGTGGACGAAGCCCGCCGCGACGGCTGGGTGATCGCGCTGTCCGGTCTGGCCACGTCCCCGGCGTCCGTCGCGCTGATGCCGTTCCTGCGCCCCGACGTGCTCAGCGTGGACCTGCGCCCCGCACAGCAGCAGCGCGGGCAGGGGCCGCTCGTCGAGGTCGTCAACGCGGTGACCGCGCAGGCCGCCGAGTCCGGGGCGTTCGTCGTCGCCGAGCACCTCGAGACGCCCGAGCAGGCCCAGCTCGCGCAGTCGATGGGGGTGGGCATGGGCCTCGGGCAGGTGCCGGCCGGTGGCAGCGGCGCGCCCGTGGTCCCGTACGCCCGCATCGTCCTGCCGGGCCTGACCCGGCCCGAGGGCGTGGGCAGCCCGTGGCAGCAGCGCCCCGAGGGCAGCGACGTCCGGCTCGCGACCAAGCGGTTCCTCGTCACCGTCAGCCGCTGGCTCGAGGGACAGGCGGCGCTCGCCGGCGCTCCGGCCGTGGTGCTGACCAGCGTCGGCCGGGCGCGGTGGTTCACGACGGCCACCGCAGGCCGTTACGCGGCGCTGGCCCGTACCGCCGCCCTGGTCGGCGTCCTCGGCCGCGACGTCGCGGCGCGGCCGGCACCCGGCGTACGCGGGGCGGGAGTGCCACCCGGCGACCCGCTCGCCGACGAGTGGGTCGTGGCCGTCGTCGGCCCCCACTTCGCCGGCGCGCTGCTCGCCCATGACCTCGGCGACCCCGGCCTCGAGCGCGACCGGCGCTACGAGTACGTCGTGACGTACGACCGGGAGCAGGTGCTCCGGGCGGCCGAGCACCTCCTGCGCAGGCTGCCGGCAGCGCCGGCCGGGCTCTCGGGGGCGCTTGCCCCGGTCGGGGTGAAGGGCGCGTCCGGCCGCCAGCTGCCCGGCACCGACCCCGGGCAGCTGCTCACCAGCGCGCTGTCGTCGTCGTCGAACGGGCTGTGCATCTGCGACGCGCGGCTACCGGACCTGCCCATGGTCTACGTGAACCCGGCGATGGAGCGGCTCACCGGTTACGACGCCGACCACCTGCTGGGCCGCAACCCCCGGTTCCTGCAGGGAGGGGTCGCCGACCCGGACGCCGTCGCCGGCATCTCTCGGCAGCTGCGGCTGGGCCGGGAGGCCCGGGTCACCCTGCGCAACCGGCGGCCCGACGGCACGCCGTGGTGGAACGAGATGCACCTGCTGCCGGTCCGCGACCGCTCCGGCACGATCACGAACTGGGTCGGCACCGCCAACGACGTGACCGCCCGTGTGGAGGCCGAGCGCCAGGTCACGCACCTCGCGCTGCACGACCCGCTCACCGGGCTGGCGAACCGCCGGCAGCTCGCCGGCCACCTGCGGTCCGAGATCGGCCGGGCCGATCGGCACGGCGGCACGGTCGCCCTGCTCTTCCTGGACCTGGACGGCTTCAAGGCCGTCAACGACCGGCACGGGCACGGCGCCGGCGACCTGCTGCTCGTGGCCGTCGCGGAGCGGCTGCGCGGTCACGTGCGGGTGGGTGACCTGCTCGGGCGGCAGGGCGGTGACGAGTTCCTGCTGGTGCTGTCCGGGCTGCCCCCGGCCAAGGTGGACGCCGTCCGGGCCGCCCGGGAGGTCGCGGACAAGCTCCGGGCCGAGCTGCGCAGGCCGTTCGAGCTGGCCGGACGCCCCCTGGAGCTGTCCACCTCGACGTCGATCGGCATCAGCCTGTCGCCGCACGACGCCGCCGACGCGGCGGCCATGCTCGACCACGCCGACAGCGCGCTCTACCAGGTCAAGGCCCGCGGCAACGACGACACGGCGGTCTACGACAGCGACGGGGAGCGCTGACGACGCGCTCGCCAGCTCACAGGCTCGAGCCAGGGGCGTCATGCGCTCTGCCAGCACTGGCCTCTTGCAGTCGGCGACTGCTGTTACGCGCGACGTGAAGACCTTCCCGGGCAGCCCCGCCCCTCGGCCTGCTGGGCTCCCGCGGCTGGACTTGAACCAGCAACCCTGCGATTAACAGTCGCATGCTCTGCCAATTGAGCTACGCGGGATCGCGCCGGTCGCCCGACGGGTCGTCACCCTAGCAACGACCGCTGCGGGCCGGAGCGCGAGAGTCCGAGTGAGGGACCCGCGAGGTGGGGTAGGGGGTTGATCGACGCACGGACCGACGACCGACCACGCACCCCCACGTACCGCACCCAGGAGGACATCGTGATCCGCAAGCTCACCCTCGCCATCGGCTTCGGCGCCGGCTACGTGCTCGGCGCCAAGGCCGGCACCGAGCGCTACGACCAGATCGAGGCCAAGTTCCGTGAGCTGCTCGGGCAGCCCGCCGTGCAGGACTTCACCAGCAACGTGAGCACCAGCGCGTCCGCGGCCGCCGACAAGGCGAAGGCCACCGTCAACGACAAGGTCTCCGCGGTGGGCGACAAGGTCGGCTCCTCCTCCAGCACCCCCGCCGCCGCCCCGGTCGACGAGGTCGTCGTGGTGGACCTGGGCGCCTCCGGTGCGGCCACCACCGGCTCCACCTTCGGGACGGCCGGCACCACGCCGACCGCGCCCGGCCCGGTGCTCGGTGCCTCCCCGAGCAGCACCGCGCCGGACGTCATCTAGTCCCGGACGTCCCCAGCCCCTGTCCCCGGACCTGAAGGAGTACGCATGGGTACCGTCGCCCACTATGTCGAGGTCAAGGCCCCTGCCGCGCAGTGCTACGCGTGGTGGCGCGGCCTGACCAACCTGCCCGAGATCCTGCCGGACGTGCAGTCCGTCCAGCCGCAGGGCGGCAGCACGACCGTCACGCACTGGAAGGTGAGCGGCCCGCTCGGCAAGACCGTCGAGTGGGACGCGCACATCGTCGAGGACGTCGAGAACACCCGTATCGCCTGGGCCACCCAGGACAGCAGCGGCCTCGACGTCAAGAACTCCGGCGCCGTGCGGTTCGACGACCACGGCGGCACCACCGGCGTCGAGGTCAGCCTGTCCTACGACCCGCCCGCCGGGGTGCTCGGCGACGCGGTGGCGGCGCTGTTCGCCAACCCGCAGAGCAAGGTCGAGAAGGCGCTGGACGCCTTCAAGCAGACGATCGAGGCAGCGACCCCCGCCAGCGGCCCGACGATCAAGTCCAGCTAGGCACGAGGTCCCGCGTACGGGCCGCTCCGCTCCGGCGGGGCGGCCCGTGCGCTGTTCCCGACCCCCGTACGAGAGGAACCCCATGACATCCCGCATCCCGGAACGCCCGTCCGACTTCGAGGCCGAGGGCATCCCGGACCCCGGCGAGACCAGCGACGGCCAGGACGTGGTCGGCGACGCCGGGTCGGCGTACGGCGAGGAGCCGCCGCACGACACGGCCATGGCCGTCGACGACTTCGGCACGACGGCCGAGGAGGAGCACGACGGCGAGCCGCTGGACGGCCGGCTGGCCCGCGAGGAGCCCGACGTCCTCGCGGCCATCGACGTGGACGCCGACGAGTCCGAGGGCAGCGACACGCCCTTCGACGAGCGGGCCGGCCAGGGCGTCGGCCGCCTGGTCGAGCCGGACGAGGGCGCGCACACCGACACCGAGGCGGACCTGGTCGCCAGCGACGTCGGCACCGACCTCGGGGGCTACAGCGCCGAGGAGTCGGCGATGCACGTCGAGCCGGGCGTCTGACAGCCCGCTTCCCGCCGCCGCGGCACGGGCGCGTTGCAATCCCCCGGACGGGTACCACCCGGGCGTGCCGAGACTCAAGCGCGTCAACTGCGCCGGGCCGGGGCTGACCCGGGTCCGGGAGGGCGACGGCTTCCGCTACGTCGACGCCGCCGGCCGCGCCGTCGAGGATCCCGAGACCGCCGCCCGGATCGACGCGCTCGTGCTGCCGCCGGCCTGGGAGGACGTGTGGATCTGCCCGATCGCGCACGGCCACATCCAGGCCACGGGCGTGGACGCCCGCGGGCGGCGGCAGTACCGCTACCACGACCGCTGGCGGGTGATGCGGGACCTGGCCAAGCACGAGCGCATCCTGGACTTCGCCGCCGTGCTGCCGGCGGCCCGTGAGCGGGTGGCGCGGGACCTCGCCGACCCCGGCCTGACGCAGCGACGGGTGCTGGCCTGCGCCGTACGCCTGCTCGACCTGGGCTTTTTCCGGGTGGGCAGCGAGCAGTACGCGGAGGAGAACCAGACGTACGGGCTGGCCACGATCCGCCGGGAGCACGTGACGGTGTCGCGCAGCGGCGTCATCACGTTCGACTACATCGCCAAGAGCGGCAAGCACCGGGTGCAGGCCATCGCCGACGAGCAGGTGGTCAAGGTCGTCAACGGGCTCAAGCGCCGGCGGGGCGGCGGCGAGGAGCTGCTGGCCTGGCGTGAGGGCAGCCGCTGGGTCGACGTCAAGAGCCACGACATCAACGAGCACCTGCGCGAGGTGACCGGCGGGGAGTACACCGCCAAGGACTTCCGCACCTGGAACGCCACGGTGTTCGCGGCGGTGGGCCTGGCCGTTTCGACGGAGGCGGCACAGAGCCCCACGGCGCGCAAGAAGGCCGTGACGCGGGTGGTGAAGGAGGTCGCGGAGTACCTCGGCAACACCCCCGCGGTGTGCCGGGCGTCCTACATCGACCCGCGCATCATCGACCTGTACGAGCACGGCGTCACCGTCGCCGAGCAGCTGCCGGACCTCGGGCTGGACACGACGTTCGGCCAGCCGGCGGTCCAGGGCTCGCTCGAGGCAGCCGTGCTGAGGCTGCTCCGCGAGCCGGTGGGCGCCAGACTCGCGGGTTAGCCGGACCTTCCCACCGGGCCACCGGCCTGAGTTTGCTGGGGTAGGCCCCGGGTACCTGGCGCCCGTGACACGTCCCGAGCCGGTGCCCTCGAGCGCGCCGAACGCTACGTGAGGCGGGCGCGTCCCCGCGCGGTGCTGTTCGACCGCGACGGGACCCTGGTGGTCGACGTCCCGCACAACGCCGTCCCCGGGCTCGTCGAGCCGGTGCCGTCCGCACGCGCCGCGCTGGCCCTGCTCCGGGCCGCCGGCGTACGCACGGCCGTGGTGACCAACCAGAGCGGGATCGCGGCCGGCCTGCTCACCCGCGCCCAGGTCGACGCGGTCAACGCCCGCGCCGGCGAGCTGCTCGGTGACCTGGGACCGTTCTTCGTGTGCGAGCACGGCCCCGCCGACGGGTGCGACTGCCGCAAGCCGCGGCCGGGCCTGGTCCTGCAGGCCGCGGCCGCGCTCGGGGTGACGCCGGCGGAGTGCGCCGTGGTCGGTGACATCGGTTCCGACGTGGGTGCGGCGCTGGCCGCCGGCGCCCGGCCGGTCCTGGTGCCCACACCCGTGACGCTGCGCGGCGAGGTCGAGGAGGCGCCGGAGGTGTGCGCGGACCTGCTGGAAGCCGTCGAGCTGCTGCTGTCCGGGGCCGCGTGAGCACCGTCCTGGTGACCCGGCTCGACAGCGACGGCGACGTCCTGCTGTCCGGCCCGGCGCTGCGGGCGGTGGCCGCCGGTGCCGACCGGGTCGTGCTGCTGGCCGGCCCACGGGGCGCGGCCGCGGCCCGGCTGCTGCCCGGCGTCGACGAGGTGCTCGTCTGGCACTGCCCGTGGATCGACGCCGACCCCCGGCCGGTCGACCCGGACGACATCGCCGCGCTCGTCGACCAGCTCCGGGCCCGCCGGCTCGACCGCGCCCTGGTGCTCGGCAGCTACCATCAGAGCCCACTGCCAACGGCGCTGCTGCTGCGCCTGGCCGGTGTGCCGTGGGTCGGCGCCGTCAGCGAGGACTACCCCGGCAGCCTGCTGGACCTGCGGCACGGGCTGCCCGAGACCGGCCTGCACGAGGTCGAGCGGATGCTGTCGCTGGCCGCCGCCGCCGGGTACGCGCTGCCGGCCGGCGACGGCGGTGGGCTCGCCGTCCGCAGCCCGCTGCCGGACGTGACCGCGGTCGCCGGCACGGGGCCGTACGTCGTGGTGCACCCGGGCGCCTCCGTGCCCGCCAGGCAACCCTCACCCTCCTGGTCGGCGCGCCTGGTCGCCGCGCTCGCCGACGCCGGTCACCGTGTGCTCGTGACCGGGGGGCCTGCCGAGCGCGAGCTCACCGCGCAGGTCGCGGCGACCGGGGGCACCGACCTCGGCGGGGCGACCGACCTGGCCGGGCTCGCCGCGCTGCTGGCCGGGGCCGGGGCCGTCGTGGTCGGCAACACCGGACCCGCGCACCTGGCCGCCGCGGTCGGCACGCCGGTCGTGTCGCTGTTCGCCCCCGTCGTCCCCGCCGAGCGGTGGCGGCCGTGGGGCGTGCCGACGGTCCAGCTCGGCGACCAGGCCGCGGCCTGCCGGCTCAGCCGCGCCAAGAACTGCCCCGTGGCGGGGCACCCCTGCCTCGACGGCGTGCCGATCGCCGAGGCGGTCGCCGCCGTGACCCACCTGACCCGTCCCCAGCTCCCGTCGACCCAGGAGGTGTACGCGTGAGAGTCGCCATGGTCTCCGAGCACGCCAGCCCGCTCGCCACGCTCGGCGGCGTCGATGCCGGCGGTCAGAACGTGCACGTCGCCGCGCTCGCGCAGGCGATGGGCCGGCGCGGTGTGCAGGTGGTCGTGCACACCCGGCGCGAGGACGCCGGGCTGCCCCGCCGGGTCCCGATGGACGCGGGCGTGACGGTCGACCACGTGCCGGCCGGCCCGGCCGAGGTGGTCTCGAAGGACACCCTGTTCCCGTACATGGACGCCTTCGCGGCCGACCTGCGCCGGCAGTGGCAGCGCAGGCGCCCCGACGTCGTGCACGCCCACTTCTGGATGAGCGGCTACGCCGCGCTGCAGGCGGCCCGACCGCTCGGCATCCCGGTGGTGATGACCTTCCACGCCCTCGGCGTCGTCAAGCGACGCCACCAGGGCAGCCGGGACACCAGCCCGCCCGAGCGCCTTGGCGTCGAGGAGATGCTGGTGCGCGAGTGCGAGCGCACCATCGCCACCTGCAGCGACGAGGTCTTCGAGCTGCTGCGCCTGGGCGGCGAACGGCGGCGGATCAGCGTCGTGCCCTGCGGTGTCGACCTGTCCACCTTCACGCCCACCGGGCCGACGCTCGAGCGCACCGCCGGCCGGCACCGGCTGGTCTACGTCGGACGGCTCGTCGAGCGCAAGGGCATCGGCAACGCCATCAGCGCGCTGGCCGGCCTGGTCAACAACGGCGGGCCGGACACCGAGCTGGTCGTCGCGGGCGGCCCGGACGCCGCCGACGTCGACACCGACCCCGAGGTGCTCCGGCTGCGCGCGCTGGCCCGCAAGGCGCACGTCGAGGACCGCGTCCGCTTCCTGGGCCGGGTCGGCCGCGCGGAGCTGCCCGCCCTGCTCCGCAGCGCCGACGCGGTGGTCTGCGTCCCCTGGTACGAGCCGTTCGGCATCGTGCCGCTCGAGGCGATGGCCTGCGGCGTGCCCGTCGTCGCCTCCGCCGTCGGCGGGATCATCGACAGCGTCGTCGACGGCAAGACCGGTGTGCACGTGCCGCCGCGCCGGCCCGCGGTCGTCGCGGAGGTCCTGCGGGACCTGCTGCCCGACGAGGAGCGCCGGCGCACGTACGGCGCCGCCGGCTCCGCCCGCGCCCGCGCCCGCTACTCGTGGGCTCGCGTCGCCGGCACCACCCTGCAGACGTACGAGCACCTGCTGCCGCTGCCCGTGGCGGACATGGTCGAGGAGGAGGCCTGACATGACCACACCCCTGCTGTCCGGGCGCGCGCACGTCAAGGCGTTGCTGGCGGCCCTTCCCCTGCTCGACACCGACCTCGCGGACTCGTGGGGCACCCGGCTCGCGACGGTCCTGGTCGGCGGCGGCCGGCTGCTCGTCGCCGGCAACGGCGGCAGCGCCGCGCAGGCCCAGCACCTCACGGCTGAGCTGGTGGGCCGCTACCGCGACGACCGGCCGGCGCTGTCGGCGATCGCGCTGCACGCCGAGACCGCGGCGGTGACCGCGATCGCCAACGACTACGGGTGGGACCACGTCTTCGCCCGCCAGGTGCAGGCGCACGGCCGGCCGGGCGACGTGTTCCTCGGCATGTCCACCAGCGGCCGCAGCGGCAACGTCCTGGCCGCCATGCAGGCCGCCCGGGACGGCGGCCTGCAGGTGTGGGCGATGACCGGCACCGGGCCCAACCCGATGTCGGAGGCCGCCGACGAGGCGCTCGTCGTCGCTGCCCCCGCGACCGCCACCGTGCAGGAGGTGCACCAGGTCGCCCTGCACCTGGTGTGCGCCGCCGTCGACCTGCAGGTCGGCGCGGACCGCCCCTCGTCCGGCCTGCCCCTGGGTGCCCTGCCCCCCGCCTTGTCTGCCCGTGCCGACGTCCCGTACCCCGCCGAGACGTCGGCACGGGCAGACAAGGCGGAGGTCGAGGCGTGAGCCGGCCGCTCGTCGTGGTCGGCGACACCCTGCTCGACCGCGACCTGGTCGGCACGGTCGACCGGCTGTCGCCCGACGCGCCGGTGCCCGTCGTCGACGAGCCGGTGCAGCACTCCCGGCCGGGTGGGGCCGGCCTCGCGGCCCTGCTCGCCGCCGCCGACGGCCGCGACGTCACGCTGGTCACCGCGCTGTCCGCCGACGAGGGCGGCGCCGAGCTGCGCGCGCTGCTCACCCGGGCGGGCGTACGCGTGGTCGACCTCGGGCTGGCCGGCGCCACGCCCGAGAAGGTACGGGTACGCGCGCAGGCTCGCTCGCTGCTGCGGCTGGACCGGGGCGGCCCCGCGGGCGAGCCGGGCGACCTCACCGACGAGGCTGCCGACGTGCTCGCCGGCGCCGGCGCAGTGCTGGTCGCCGACTACGGGCGGGGGGTCGCGCGCGGGCCCCGGCTGCGCGCCGCCCTCGCCGCCCTGACCGCCGCCGTACCGGGTGGTCCAGGGCGGCAGGCACGACGGGTGCCGGTCGTGTGGGACCCGCACCCCCGCGGCCCGGAGCCGGTCGCCGGCTGCGCGCTGGTGACCCCCAACGGCAAGGAGGCCGAGCACTTCGCCCCCGGCCACACCGGCTCCCCGCTGGCCGCCACGACGGCCCGGGCCCGGCAGCTGCAGACCCGCTGGGGCGCCACCGCCGTCGCCGTCACGATGGGCGGCCGCGGTGCGCTCGTCGTCGAGGGCGACACCCCGCCGAGCGTGGTGCCCGCCCCGGACGTGCCCTGCCCCGACCCGTGCGGCGCCGGTGACCGGTTCGCCTCCGCCGCCGCAGGACTGCTCGCGGACGGCGCGCTGCCCAGCGAGGCCGTCGCGGGCGCGGTGCTCGCCGCCAGTGCGTTCGTCGCGGCCGGCGGCGCCTCCTCCGTACGCGTCGGCTTCCCCGCACCGGCAGCCGCCGCGGCGCAGGCGGGCGCGGCGGACGTGGTCGCCCGGGTGCGCGCCGGCGGTGGCACCGTCGTGGCCACCGGCGGCTGCTTCGACCTGCTGCACGCCGGCCACGTCGCGGTGCTCCAGCAGGCCCGCGCCCTCGGCGACTGCCTCGTCGTGCTGCTCAACAGCGACGACTCCGTACGCCGGCTCAAGGGCCCGAGCCGCCCGCTGCAGCGCGAGCACGACCGCGCGGACGTGCTGCGGGCCCTCGGCTGCGTCGACGCCGTGCTCATCTTCGACGAGGACACCCCGGCGCAGGCGCTCGACGCGCTGCGGCCGGACGTCTTCGCCAAGGGGGGCGACTACGCCCTCACCTCCATCCCGGAGGCCGACGTCGT
>DASTLY010000075.1:0-13232 GCA_035714445.1 Mycobacteriales bacterium | reverse complement strand
CCGGCTCGCCAGCGCCCGGTCGACATCGGCGGCTCCCAGCCCGACGCTGCGGGCCCGCACCGACAGCCGGGCCGCGGCCAGCTCCTGCGCCTGCACGGCCAGCAGCCGCCCCGTCACCTCCCCGGGCGTGCGCGCCGGCGGGCCGGACAGCAGCTGCGCCGCCAGGCGCTCCGCGTGCGGCCCGCCCGTCACGCGTCGTCGCCGCCGGCCAGCGCGGCCAGCAGCCGGCGCAGCGAGTCCAGCCGGGCCGCGCTCGCAACCTCCTGCGCCACCGCAAGGTCGAGCGCGCAGCCGGGCGTGCCGTCGGCGTGCGCGCAGCCCGGCGGGCAGCTCTCGGCGGCGCCGGCCAGGTCGGGGAAGGCCGCCAGCACCCGCGCGGCCGTCACCGCGCCGAGCCCGAAGCTGCGGATGCCGGCGGTGTCGACGACGGTGCCGCCGCCGGGCAGCGGCAGCGCCACGGCGCTGGAGCTGGTGTGCCGGCCCTTGCCCACGCCGCTGACGTCGGCGACCGCCCGGTGCGCGTCGGGCACCAGCTGGTTGACCAGCGTCGACTTGCCCACGCCGGACTGGCCGAACAGCACGCTGACCCGGCCGGCGAGGCGCTCGCGCAGCTGTTCGACGCCGCCGCCCCGGCCGGTGACGACGGCGTCGACCCCGAGCGGGCTGTACAGGCCCAGGAGCTCGGCCGGGTCGGCGAGGTCGCTCTTGGTCAGGCACAGCAGCGGCACGAGCCCGCCGTCGTACGCCGCGACGAGGCAGCGGTCGATGAGCCGGGGGCGCGGCACCGGGTCGGCCAGGGCGGTGACCACGACGAGCAGGTCGGCGTTGGCGACCACCGGCCGCTCGACCGGGTCGGTGTCGTCGGGGGTGCGGCGCAGCAGCGAGCTGCGGCCCTCGACCCGCACGATCCGGGCGAGCGCGTCGGGGCCGCCGGCCAGGTCGCCGACGAGGGCGACCCGGTCGCCGACGACGACGGCCCGGCGGCCCAGCTCGCGGGCGCGTACGGCCGACAGCAGCCCGCCGTCCGGCAGCCGCAGGCGGTAGCGGCCGCGGTCGACGGTCACGACCGTCCCGCCGGCCGCGTCCTCGTGGGCCGGCCGGGTGCGCGTACGCGGGCGGGAGCTCCTGCCCGGCCGGATCCGGACGTCGTCCTCGTCCAGCTCCCGCGGGCTCAGGCGGGACTCCCGAGCAGCTGCTCCCACGAGCCCACGAAGTCCGGGACGGTCTTGCGCGTCGTGGCCACGTCGGCGACGGCGATCCCGTCGGTGCCCAGCCCGAGCACCGCCCAGGCCATCGCGATCCGGTGGTCGTCGTAGCTGTCGAGGACGCCCGGGCCGAGCGGCCGGGGCTGCACCCGGAGCCCGTCCGGCAGCTCGCGGACGTCGCCGCCGATCCCGTTCAGCTCGGTTGCCAGCGCCGCCAGCCGGTCGGTCTCCTGCACCCGCAGGTGCGCGACGCCGGTGAACCGGCTCGGGCTGTCCGCGAGCGCGGCCAGGGCGGTGAGCACCGGCGTCAGCTCGCCGCAGTCGCGCAGGTCGGCCTCGAGGCCCCGCAGCCGATCGCCGCCGGTGACGGTGAGGTCGCCGGCGTAGCGGCTCACCATGGCCCCCATCTGCGCCAGCAGGCCCGGCAGCGCGGCGCCGGGCTGGGTGGTGTCGGCCGGCCAGTCCGAGATGGTGACCGAGCCGCCGGCGACCAGCGGCGCCGCCAGGTAGGCAGCGGCGGTGGACAGGTCCGGCTCGACGGCCGCGTCGCGGGCGGTCAGTCCGCCGGGGAGCACCTGCCAGGTGCCCGGCTCGCTGTCGTCGACCTGCGCGCCGGCGGCGCGCAGCGCCTCGACGGTCATCGCCAGGTGCGGCGCGCTGGGCAGCGGCGGCCCCTCGTGGCGTACGCGCAGGCCCTCGTCGAAGCGGGGCGCGGCCAGCAGCAGCCCGCTCACGAGCTGCGAGGACTGCGAGGCGTCGAGCACCACGTCTCCGCCGCGCAGCCCGCCGGAGCCGCGCACGCGTACGGGCAGCGCGTCGACCCGGTCGAGGTCGGCGCCGAGCGAGCGCAGCGCGCGGAGCAGCGGGCCGAGGGGTCGCTCGCGCACCCGCGGATCGCCGTCGAACACGACCTCGCCGGCCGCCAGGCACGCCACCGGGGGCAGGAACCGGGCGACGGTGCCGGCGTTGCCGACGTCGACCGCGGTCCCGGTCGGAGCCAGCGGCCTGGCCGCGCCGTCGACCACCCAGTCGCCGTCCGTGGTGTCGCTGACCGGCACGCCGAGCACGCGGAGCGCGGCGGCCATCAGCTCGGTGTCCCGGCTGCGCAGCGGCCGGCGGACCACGCTGCGGCCGGGTGCCAGCGCCGCCAGGACCAGCGCCCGGTTGGTGACGCTCTTGCTGCCCGGCAGCACGACGACCGCGTCGAGCGGGCCCGGCGCCCGCGGCGCCGGCCACGGGTCGGACACCTGCCTGCGCTGCATCGGCCCAGTCTGCCCGAGCGCTCCGGCAGTAGCGTCGGGAGCGTGTGCGGGCGCTACGCGAGCAGCCGGCCGGTCGACGACCTGCTGGTCCGCTTCGACGTGCCGGAGCCCCCGGAGCAGGTGCTGCCCCCCTCGTGGAACGTCGCCCCCACCGACCCGGTCTACGTCGTGCTCCACCGGCACGGGAGCCGGCGGCTGCGGGTCGTGCGCTGGGGCCTGGTGCCCTCCTGGGCCAAGGACCGCAAGATCGGCGCCCGGCTGATCAACGCCCGCCGGGAGACGCTGACCGAGAAGCCGGCGTTCCGCAGCGCGTACGAGCGACGCCGCTGCCTGGTGCCGGCCGACGGCTACTACGAGTGGCAGGCGCAGGGCGCGCGTAAGCAGCCGTGGTTCCTCACCGCGCACGGCGGCGGACCGCTCGCCATGGCCGGGCTGTACGAGGTGTGGCGCGACCCCGACGACGAGCTGCTGTGGACGTGCACGGTCATCACCACCGAGGCGGCCGACGACCACGGGCAGATCCACGACCGGACCCCGCTGCTGGTGCCGCCGGACGCCTGGGAGCGCTGGCTCGACCCGACGGTGCCCGACCCGGGCGCGGACCTGCTGGTGCCGGGCACGGCCGGCGTGCTCGATGCGTGGCCGGTCGGCGCCGCGGTCGGCAACGTGCGCAACAACGGGCCGGAGCTGGTGGCGGCCGTCGACCCCTCCGGGGTTGTGCGTGATCGCGTGGGCCCGGGGGGTAGGGCGAGAGGGCACGACCGACCGGAACGACCGACGTAGAGGAGCACCACCCGTGGACACCCAGGCCGTGCGTACGACCCTCGAGCAGCTGCTGCGCGAGCTCGACAGCGCCACACAGACGCTGGAGGCCGAGGGCGCCGGCGAGACCAGCGAGCTCAGCCACATCACGCAGCACCCCGGCGACGTCGGCACCGAGGTCGCCGACAACGACCGCGAGATCGCGGTGCTGGAGGCCGCCGGCGACCGCCGGGCCGAGGTCCAGGCCGCGCTCGACCGGCTCTCCGCCGGGACGTACGGCGTCTGCGTCGACTGCGGGCAGCAGATCGGCCAGGAGCGCCTGGAGTACCGGCCGGAGGCGGCCCGGTGCCTGCCCGACCAGGAGAAGCACGAGTCGGCCACCGGCTGAGCTCGCCGGCGACAGCCCAGGCCCGGCGGTCCAGGGCGGCTAGACGGGCCGCCGGGCGCTGAGCACCAGGTGCAGGCCCGGCGACTCGCCGGCCTGCTGCGCCAGCTCCAGCTCGGTCGTCACCAGCGCGTCGAACGCGCCGCGACCGCCCTGTGCGAGGGCCCGCTCGACCGCCGCCGGGGTCAGCACCGTGCGCGGGCGCACCCACTCGACCTCGAGCCCGGCGGCCTGGACCAGCCCGACCAGCTCCTCCGGCCAGAAGCACCGCGTGATCGAGCCGCCGGTGCCCGGCACGAGCACCACGTCGGCGTTGGGCACGTCGGCCAGCTCCGCCCAGCGGCCCTGCTCGGCCAGCTGCGCCAGCCCCAGGCCGAGCGAGTCGACCACCAGCAGCAGCGTGCCGCCTGGCCGGAGCACCCGGTGCAGGTCCTGGACCGTCACCTCGGTGGCCAGGCACCGCGACAGCGCCCGGGACTCGGCCAGCACCGCGTCCACGCTGCCGTCGGCCATCCAGTCCAGGGAGCGGGCGTCGGCCTGGACCGGGAGCAGTCGGCCGCCCGGGACGTCGCCGCCGGACAGCACGACGGGACCGGAGCACGCGTGCACCACCTCGTGGCCGGCCGCGACCAGCCCCTCCGCGAAGGTGCGGGCCGGCCCGGACAGGTCCAGCACCCGGCTGGGCCGCGTCGGCGCCCAGCTGTGGACCTGCCGGGCGGCCACCTCCTCGTAGAAGGCCCAGTAGGCGGAGTCCGCGGCCGGCAGCGCCGTCGTGGTGGGCAGCGCCGTCGTGGTGGGGAGCGCCGTCGCGGCCGGTGCTGTCGCGGCCGGTGCCGGCATGGCCGGAGGCCCACCCGGTCGGACGCCGGCGCCCGCCCGGGCTCCGGCAGCCGGGTCGAAGGAGTGCATCACGGCCTCCTACCCTCCCTCCCATGGCTGTCACATCGCGTCAGCTGGTGAACACGGTCGGCGGTCCCGCCGGGGTGTACGTGGACGGCGCCGGACCGGCGAGGCTGGTGCTCGGGCACGGCGCCGGCGGCGGAGTGGACGCCCCGGACCTGCTGGCCGCCCGGGCCGCGGCGCTCGAGCTCGGGCTGCAGGTCGTCCGGGTCGAGCAGCCCTGGCGGGTCCGGGGCGCCCGGGTCGCCGAGGCCCCGACCCGGCTCGACGCCGCCTGGCTCACCGTGCTGGCCCAGCTGCCCCCGCTGCCCGCGGTGCTCGGTGGGCGCAGCAGCGGCGCGCGGGTGGCCTGCCGCACCGCGGGCCGGCTCGACGACGTGCTCGGGGTGCTGTGCCTGGCCTTCCCGCTGGTCCCGCCCACCGGCCGGCGGCTGAGCCGGGCCCATGAGCTCGCGCTGCCGCACGTGCCGCGCCTGGTCGTGCAGGGCTCGCGGGACGAGTTCGGCGTGCCCGTGGCGGCCCCGGGCGTCGAGGTGGCGGTCGTGGCGGGCGCCGACCACGGCTTCGGCGTACGCCGCCGGGACGGGCGCACAGCGGCGGACGTCCGCGGGCAGGTGCAGGAGCGGGTGCAGGATTGGCTCGGCCGGCTGCTCGCCGACCCACCCCAGACGGTGACCTATTCAGTCGGTGACGCAGCTCAGACGCTGACGTAGACCTCGTCGGCGACCTCGCCGAGCACGACCACGTCGCGCCCGTCGACCTGCAGCGTGACGGAGCCGTTGCTGACCCCGCCCATGCGCACCTGCTGGCCGGGCAGCAGCCGACCGGCCTCGAGCGTGCGCATGTGGTCGAGCTTGGTCTGCAGGTGCTCGTCGATGCGCTGCACCACGCAGGAGCCACCCGGCAGCACGCTGGACAGCTTCTGCAGCGGGCCGATGTCGACGGTGTTGGCCGAGCCGGGAATCGGGTTGCCGTGCGGGCAGGTGCCGGGGTCGCCGAGCAGGGCCACGAGGTGCTCCTCGAGGATCGGGCTGATCGCGTGCTCGAGCCGGCAGGCCTCCTCGTGCACCTGCGACCAGGGAACCTTGAGGACGTCGACGAGCAGCAGCTCGGCGAGGCGGTGCCGGCGCAGCATCGAGGTGCCGTACGCCCGGCCGGTGTCGGTCAGGTGCATAACCCGGTCGTTGTCGAGGGTGAGGTAGCCCTCGCGCTCCAGGCGCTTGACGGTCTCGCTGACGGCCGGCGCGGACACCCCGAGCCGCTCCACCAGGCGCGCACGCATGGGCACGATGTCCAGCTCCTCGAGCTCCAGGATCGTCTCGAGGTACTGGTCCATGGCGGGGTGGTGGCCGGCGGACATGGCGTGATCCTACGGCGCGGCCGGCAGAAGGCGCTGCCGCCGCTGTGGAGAGCCTGCGAGCCCGTGCCGGCGGGGCGCGGGAATCGGCCACGTTCCACCCCGGTTGGACAGGACGTCCGGGGCGAGCGCAGCTCCCGGGCCCCTACCAGGAGGTCGGATGCCGTTCCACGCGCCCGAGCCGTCCCTTCGTGAGCCCGTTGCCGGCTCCGTAGGCGGCTGGCTGGCCCAGGAGTCCGCCCAGCGGGCTGCAGGCGCACGGGTAGGCTCGCCGTTGCGAGCCGCCTCCGCCGCGGCCCGTTCCCCCGAGGAGGTGGGCCCCGTCGAGACCGAGACGAGCGAGCAGCGCACGGCACGGTTCGAGCGGGACGCGCTGCCCTTCCTCGACCAGCTGTACTCCGCCGCGCTGCGGATGACCCGCAACCCGGCGGATGCGGAGGACCTGGTCCAGGAGACGTTCGTCAAGGCGTTCGCGGCGTTCCACCAGTTCCAGGAGGGCACCAACCTCAAGGCCTGGCTCTACCGCATCCTGACCAACACGTTCATCAACTCCTACCGCAAGAAGCAGCGCCAGCCGCTCCAGTCGCCCACCGAGGAGATCACGGACTGGCAGCTCGCGGCGGCGGAGGGGCACACCTCGGTCGGGCTCAAGAGCGCCGAGACCGAGGCCCTGGACCACCTGCCCGACAGCGACGTCAAGGAGGCCCTGCAGGCGCTGCCGGAGGACTTCCGGATGGCCGTCTACCTGGCCGACGTCGAGGGCTTCTCCTACAAGGAGATCGCCCAGATCATGGGCACCCCGATCGGCACAGTCATGAGCCGGCTGCACCGCGGCCGACGCGGCCTGCGGGTCAAGCTGGCCGACTACGCCGTGGAGCGGGGCCTGGTCAGGGCGGGTGCCGCGGCCGACGACGTGGACGCCTCATGAGCTGCGGGGACCCCCACGAGACGCCCTGCAGCGAGGTCCTGGAGGCGGTCTACCTCTACCTCGACGGTGAGCAGGACGGCGCGCACCGCGACAAGGTGCGCATCCACCTCGACGAGTGCGCGCCCTGCCTGCGGCAGTACGGCCTGGAGCAGGCGGTGAAGTCGCTGGTCGCCCGCTGCTGCGGCAGCGACCCCGCCCCGATCGACCTGCGCGAACGGGTGCTGCTGCGCATTCAGAAGGTGCGCCTGGAGATCGAGCACGTGGAGTACCGCGCCGAGTAGCTTCGCCGTCGCCTAGGTTCGCAGTCATGACGTGGCTGGTGACGGGCGGGGCGGGATACATCGGGGCGCACGTGGTGCGCTCGCTCGTGGGCGACGGCCAGCGGGTCGTCGCGCTCGATGATCTCTCCACGGGCAGCGCCGACCGGGTGGACCCCGGCGCCGCCTTCGAGGAGGGCAGCGTCCTCGACCGCGGCCTGGTCCGCCGGGTCCTGCGCGAGCACGCGGTGACCGGCGTCGTGCACGTGGCGGCCAAGAAGCAGGTGGGGGAGTCGGTCGCCGACCCCCTGCTCTACTACCGGGAGAACCTCGAGGGCCTGGTGGCCCTGCTCGAGGGCTGCCGTGCCAAGGGCGTCGACCGGTTCGTGTTCTCCTCGAGCGCGGCGACCTACGGCCTGCCCGACGTCGACCTGGTCACCGAGGACACCCCCGGCGTCCCGCTGTCGCCGTACGGCGAGACCAAGCTCGTGGGGGAGTGGCTGCTGCGCGACTGCGAGCGGGCGTACGGGATGCGCGCGATGAACCTGCGCTACTTCAACGTCGCGGGTGCCGCCGCTCCCGAGCTGGGCGACATCGGCATCTTCAACCTGATCCCCATGGTGTTCGACCGGCTCGAGCAGGGAGCGCGGCCGCGGGTGTTCGGCGACGACTACGACACCCCCGACGGCACCTGCGTACGCGACTACGTCCACGTGGCCGACATCGCCGACGCGCACCTGGCCGCCGCGAAGGCGCTGGACGCGGGCGCTCCCGGCGCGACCTACAACATCGGCCGGGGCGAGGGCTCGAGCGTGCTCGACGTCTTGCGGGTCGTCGCCGAGGTGACCGGGCTCGACACCAGCCCGGAGGTCGTGGCCCGGCGGCCGGGTGACCCGGCCCGCATCGTGGCCCGGGTCGACCGGATCGCCGAGGGGCTGGGCTTCACCGCCCGCCACGACCTGCCCGCGATGGTCGACAGCGCGTGGACCGCCTGGCGGGCAGCCCGCGCGTCGGCCTGACCGGGAGCCGGCGCGGCCTGGCGCGGCGCGGCGACCTCGGCCGGCTGCCACCCTGAGAACGGCTTCCTGGACCGGTAGCGGTCGTGCCCAGCCGGTCGGTCGCCCGTCCGGAAAGGCCACGAGCCCCGGCCGCACGGCGGTCGGGGCTCGTCGGGGTGGGTCAGGCGTTCGGGCGGTTGCCGTGGTTCGCCTTGTTCTTCTTGCGTGCGCGCTTCTTGCGGCCCTTCTTGGCCATGGCTGCTCCTCGGGTAGGCGTCCCCTCCAGGGTGGCACAGCTTCTTGCCGGCACCCTCTTGACGCCATGAGCGTCCATGGCTCAACATTGTGCCTGTCGGTCGCGCAGGGAGCGCGACTCGGGATCGAGGAGGAGAGATGCAGGTGCAGCGTTCCTGGGACCCCTTCACGGTGCTGGCCCGCATGGACCGGGACTTCGACGACCTGGTGCGTCGGACGTGGGGCACGCAGGGCCGGACCGCCGGGTTCGTGCCCGCCGTCGAGGTGCTGCGCGCCGGCGAGGACGTCGTGGTGCGGGTCGAGCTCCCGGGCATCGACGTCGAGCGGGACGTGAGCATCGAGGTCGAGCGCGGCAAGCTGGTGATCAGCGGCGAGCGGCGGGCGAGCGCGGAGGGCGACGGCGTGCTGGTCCGCGAGCTGCGCTACGGCGCCTTCCGGCGGGAGTTCGCGCTGCCGCAGGGGATCACGCCGGAGCAGGTCGAGGCGTCGTACGACTCCGGGCTGCTCGACGTCCGGGTCCGCGCGGCGGTGCGGCCCGAGCCCAAGGCTGTACGCGTGCCGATCGGTCGGGGTGCCGGCGCCCGGCAGGTGGAGGCCCAGCAGATGGATCAGGTGGACGCCCAGCAGGTCGAGGACCGCGAGCAGTCGGCCGTCGAGGCCTGACGGCCGCACCGCCGGGACACCGCCCGGGTGTCCCGGCGGTCCTCACGCAGGCCGGCCCGGCCGGCGCCGCCCGCGGGCCGGACCGCGGCTCGGCGTCGGGCAGCAACTACCGACCGGGCGTGCGCCGGTAGGTCAGCGGGCTGCCGGCGGGACTGGCGGTGTGGTTCCGTCCCGTGAAGACCTGGTTGGCGGTCGCGGGCTTGCCGGCAACGGTCAACCTGAAGGTGATGGCGTTGGCGGCGTCCGGGGTGGTGAACGCCAGCCCGTCGAGGTCGCCGTAGTGGGCGAAGCGGAACGTGAGCTTGTTGCCGTCGACGGTCCACGTGTCCCCCGGCTCGAGCTTCACCCCGGCCGCCCTGCTGAACGTCCCGCGGTCCACCGTGATCGTGCCGGCGTAGACGGTCCTGTTCGTGGTCGGTTGGGTGACGTCCAGCGTCCACCTGTTGCCGACGGCCCCGAGGGTGTAGCCCCGGACCGAGCCGATGGCCGGGGCCGTGAACCCCCTGACCACGGGTTGCCAGGCGGCCGCCGCGACCGTCACGGTGAAGGTCGCGGTCGTGACGCTGCCGGCCGGGTTGGTGGCCGTCACGGCGTACTGAAAGCTGCCGGGGGCGGTCGGGGTGCCGCTGACGCTCCCGGTGGCGCTGTCCATGGCCAGGAACGAGGGGCCGTCGACCAGCTGGTACGTCGGGGCGGGGCTGCCCGAGGCGGTGAATCCCGCTCGGTAGGTGGTGCCCGCCGTGCCGCTCGTCGCCGGGCTCGCCGAGGTGAACACCGGCGTGCTGTTCACGGTGATCGACTGCGTCACCGTCGGCGCAGCCGCGTAGGTCCCGTCGCCGGCCTGGTCGGCGTGGACCACGCAGGTGCCGGGGCCGGTGAACAGCAGCACCCCGTCCGACAGGCTGCAGCCGGTGCTCCCGTCCGCCAGGCTGAGCACGACCGGCTTGCTCGAGCCCCCACCGGCGACCGTGGGGGTGTAGCTGTCACCCACCACCCCCGGAGCGGGCGGGTCCGAGGTGAAGGTCACCGCCTGCGGGTGGTGCCCGAGCGCCAGGCTGTGGTTGAGGCCGGCGGAGATCGCGGTGACCTCGGTCAGCGTGGCGGGCTGGGTCGACTCACCGAAGGCGTTCCTGCCCCAGCCGACGACGGCGCCGTCCGCCGTGAGCGCCAGGCCGTTGTAGCCACCGGCGGTGATCGCGGTGACCCCGGTCAGCCCGGTCGGGACATCGGTCTGGCCGTACCCGTTGGAGCCCCAGGCGACGACGGTGCCGTCACTCTTGAGCGCCAGGCTGTGGAAGATGCCGGCGCCGATCGCGACGACCCCGGACAGCCCGGCCGGCACGTCGGTCTGCCCGTATGCGTCGTAGCCCCAGCCGACGACGGTGCCGTCGCTCCTGAGCGCCAGGCTGTGGTGAGTGCCGGCGGCGACCGCGGTGACCCCCGACAGCCCGCCGGGTGGCTGCGTCTCGCCGAAGGCGTTCATCCCCCAGCTGACGACGGTCCCGTCGCTCCTGCGCGCCAGGGTGTGGTAGCCGCCGTCGGAGATCGCGGTGACGTCGGACAGCCCACTCGGCGGGGTGTTCTCGCCGTCCAGGTCGTACCCCCAGCCGACGACGGTCCCGTCGCTCTTGAGCGCCGAGCTGTGGATCCCGCCGGCGGCGATCGCGGTGACGCCGGACAGCGCGGCCGGCACGACGGTCTGGCCGTAGTAGTCGGTGCCGAAGGCGACGACGGTCCCGTCGCCCTTGAGCGCCAGGCTGTGGTCGCTGCCGGCTGCGATCGCGACGACGTCCGTCAGTCCGCTCGGCGGACGCGTCATGGCGTCGTTGACGCCCCAGGCGATGACCGCCCGGTCGCCGGCGCCCGCCGACGCGGAGGGCGCCCCGAGTGCTCCGACCAGGCCGAGGAGCAGCACCGCCACTGACGTTGCGGCTGCTGTGCGTGCGGACCACCGGCCGCGGCCACCGCCGCGCCCGCAGTGCTGCCCTCGAGCCGGAGGAACACCCTGCCACTCACGTGCCGTCACCGCTCCACCCGAACCGCCGCACGACGACACAGCCACAGCACACCTCGCGCACGCTCGGGATCGGGCAGGGGCTCCTGCGCGAGACGACGTCAGCGTAGCGACTTCTATCACTGTGAGTAGCAGAATCTGACAGCGAGCCACCACGGTCTCGTCCTGCCCACGGGCAGGCGGCCGCCTGCGTGGTGCGCCGCCCGGGCAGTCCGGCTCAGCCGTCTGAGCGGACCAGACGCGTCGACCCGGTCATGTGGACGCAGAAAGGCGGCGCTGACGCAGCAGCTGCCGTACGGCCAGCGCCTCGGCCACACCGGCGAGGACGGCGAGCAGGCCGAGCCCGACGTTGCCCGTCGGGCCGAGCAGCGCGACGACGGCCCCCAGGCAGACGACGCCCTCGAGCACGAGGAACCACGTCAGCGCCCAGCTCCTCCTGCGTGCCCACGCCGCGAGTACCAGGATCGAGGCAAGAAGGGCGGCACCGCCGACCTCGACGGTCGGGACCCCCGGCAGCACCAGGACGAGCAGCTGGAGGACGACGACACCGACCAGCGCTCCTGGTACGGCTGGCCTCATGACGGACCCCTCCGCTCGTGGAGCGCCAACGGTCGCACAGCGCTCGTCCCCGACAGGTGTCGAAGAGCCGGCGGCGCGTTGCTTCCGCTACTGCGTACGGCGCGCTACTGTGCGGCCCTCACTAGCAACGCTGGAGGCCGACGTGGACACGACGCAACTGCTCAAGGGGGTGCTCGACCTGGCCGTCCTCGCGGTGCTGGACGGTCGGGACGGCTACGGCTACGACGTCGTGCGCCGGCTGCGCTCGGCCGGGCTCGACGAGGTGGGCGACGCCTCGGTCTACGGCACGCTGCGCCGGTTGTACGCCGCCGGCCACCTCACCTCCTACGTCGTGCCGTCCGAGGAGGGCCCGCACCGCAAGTACTACGGCCTCAACGCGTCGGGCCGCGACCTCCTGCACCGCTCCGGCAAGACCTGGCGGACCTTCGCCGACACGATGGCAGAGCTGCTCGCCTCTGCCGAGGCGGCGGCATGACCGGCTCGCGGTCCGGGAGCGTACCGGTCGAGCTGACGCTCGAGCAGTACGCCCGGCAGGTGCGGCGCGCGCTCGCCGACCTGCCGCGCGAGAGCCTGGACGACCTGCTGGAGGACCTTGACGAGCACCTGGCCGAGGTCTCGACGGAGGGCGAGGGACTCGTCGACGAGCTGGGACCGCCCGCGGTCTACGCCGAGGAGCTCCGGCGCGCGGCCGGACTTCCCCCCGGCTCGCCCGACGACCCCTCGCCCCTGGACCGGCTGGGCGAGCGCGGGCACGAGCTCGCGGACCGGCTGGGCCGCCGCGACGACGTACGCGCGGTGGTCGCGTTCCTGCCGGAGCTGCGGCCGGGCTGGTGGGTGCTGCGCGCCTGGCTGGCGACGATCGCCCTCAGCCACCTGGCCGGCTACTCCTCCGTCGTACTTCCGTTCGGGCCGCTGCTGGGGCTGCCGATCCTGGCTGCCGCGATCGTGCTGTCGGTGCGGTGGGGGCGGGCGGTCCAGCAGCGGCCGCCGGTCGACGAGCGGCGGCGGCTGGCCGTGCTCGCGGGCAACGCGGCGCTCGGCCTGGTCGCCCTGGTCGTGCTGTTCGGGATCCAGGAGCAGGGCGCCGGCCCGGTCTACGCCGAACAGAGCTCGACCAGCTACGGGTACGGCACCGGCGGGGTGCTCGCCCACGCCGACGGCACGCCCATCAGCAACATCTACCCGTACTCCTCCGCCGGGCAGCCGCTGACCGGGGTCCTGCTGTACGACCAGGACGGCCGGGCGCTGGACAACCTGGCCGTCGTCGACCGCGACGGGCAGCCCGTCGAGCGGGTGGTGCCGACCGGCTCGGCCCCGCTGCCGGCCAACGCCTTCCCGCAGACCCAGCGCATCGCCGGCGACGAGCGCACCTCCGGGCCGGTTGCGCCCACGGACGCGTCCCCCACCGCCGTGCCCACCGGCGTGCCCACCGGCGTCCCGACCGGCGTACTGCCGACGGCAGCCCCGCCGCCCGCCGTCCCGACGGCTGTGCCGCCGCCGACCGACGGCCCGACCGCCGTGCCACCGCCGACCGCCCTGCCGACCCTGCCGCCGACAGCCCCGCCGACCCTGCCGCCGCCGCCGCCGCCGCCGCCGCCGGCGCCGGCGCCGGCCCCGGCCTCCTGACCCGCCTGTCCCGGTTCGGAGCGCGAGAGCGCGGTCAGCGG
>DASTLY010000074.1:0-2600 GCA_035714445.1 Mycobacteriales bacterium | reverse complement strand
CGGCGCTCGTTGTCGGGGGCCACCACCCCCACCGCGCTGCCCCACCCCGACCGACCCCTCGCCCGACTGCGCGCTGCGCCGGCCGCCCGCACCCTCGGTCCCCGACGCGGCCCGGTCCGCCGGCGGCGCTGCCTGTGGGCGGCCATGTCCCACCGCTCGGGTCTGCGGCCACGACGCGGCACCCGCGGCGGCGTCGGGAGCCGGTGGCGGCGGCTCGTCGACCGGTTCCGGAGGCAGCGGCGGGTCGGGCTCGTCGGCGGCTCCCGGCTGCCCGGGACCCACCGGTGCCGGCCCCTCGGCCACGACCGCCTCGACCCGCACCACCAGGGCAAGCTCGTCAGCGAACGCGCGCTTCACCGCCTCGGCGTGCTGCTTGGCGGCGAAGCCTCCGGCGGCGGCGGCGCTGGAGAAGGCCAGCCGCAGGCGACCGTCGGCGTACTGGTCGACGTGAGCGTTGTCCCTCAGCAGCATCCAGGTGAAGCGGGTGTCCTGCCGGATGCGCTCCAGGATGTCCGCCCAGGCTCCCCGAACCGCAGCCGTGTCGATGGCCCCGGCCGGCGTCGGTGGTGGCGCCGGTGCGGGCGGCTGCCGCTCGACCGGTCGGGCTGCTGCGGCCGGCGGGATCACGTCCGGCTCGACGGCAGCGCGGCCGGGTGCCTCCGCCGGCCCTGCGGGTGCCGCGGCACGGCCCGGCCGATCGCCGTCGCGAGCGTCCCGCGTCACCGGCGGACGCTCGGCGACGGGCGGCGCCTGGGGCGCCTGGGGCGCAGGTGCGAGCCCGGAGCCCGCCAGCCCGGGTGCCATCGGGGACGGTTGGTCCCGGGTGGGTGCATTCAAGGTGTGCGTGGTCGGTGCGGCGGGGTCCGTTGCGGCCGGGTTCGTTTGGCCCGGCCCCACGTCCGGCAGGGACCGGCTTCTCGGCGCCTGAGCCGCGGGTTGCGCCGCAGCCGGGGCGTCCAGGCGACGCTCGAGGCGGTCGATGCGCGCACCCAGGCCGCGGGTGCCCGGGTCGGCGGCGGGCAGGAGCAGCCGTGCGCACAGCAGCTCCAGGTGCATGCGCGGGCTCGACGCCCCGACCATGTCGGTGAGGGAGTCGTTGACGATGTCGGCGGCCCGCGACAGCGAGGCGGCGCCGAGAGTGGCGCTCTGCAGGGCCATCCGCTCCAGCTGGTCGGCAGGCAGCGCCCGCAGCACGCCGCCGGCCCTGTCCCCCAGCGCCTGGACGACGATCAGGTCGCGCAGCCGTTCGAGCAGGTCCTCGACGAAGCGACGCGGGTCGTGGCCCGACTCGATGACGCGGTCGACGACGGTGAACAGCGTGGCCCCGTCCGCGGCCTCGACAGCGCCGACGACGCCGTCCAGCAGGGTGCTGTCGGTGTAGCCGAGCAGGGCGGCAGCGCGGGCGTAGTCGACGCCGGCGTCGCCCGCCCCGGACATCAGCTGGTCGAGGACCGACAAGGAGTCGCGGACCGAGCCGCCGCCGGCGCGCACCACCAGAGGAAGGACGCCCTTGCCGACCGCGACGCCCTCCTGCTCGCAGAGCCCGGCCAAGTACTGCGTGAGCGCGTGCGGCGGCACGAGGTGGAAGGGGTAGTGGTGGGTGCGCGAGCGGATGGTCGGCAGCACCTTGTCGGGCTCGGTCGTGGCGAACACGAACATCACGTGCTCGGGTGGCTCCTCGACGAGCTTGAGGAGGGCGTTGAAGCCCTGCGGCGTCACCATGTGCGCCTCGTCGATGATGTAGACCTTGTACCGGTCGCGGGCCGTCGACATGGTGGCCCGCTCGCGCAGCTCGCGGGCGTCGTCCACCCCCCCGTGGCTGGCCGCGTCGATCTCGACGACGTCGAGGCTGCCCGGCCCGCCGCGGGCCAGCTCGGCGCACGAGTCGCAGACGCCGCAGGGCGTCGCCGTGGGTCCCTCGGCGCAGTTGAGGCAGCGCGCCAGGATGCGGGCCGACGTGGTCTTGCCGCACCCGCGGGGGCCACTGAACAGGTAGGCGTGGTTGATGCGACGGGTAGTCAGGGCTCGGCTGAGCGGCTCGGTGACGTGCTCCTGGCCGATGACCTCGGCGAACGACTCGGGCCGGTATCGGCGGTACAGCGCGCTGGGCTCGGCCACGGTTCGACCCTAACGCCGGGGGCCGACAGCCGGTCGGGGGTGCTGCCGGCCGACGCCCGCTGCCGCCGGCGGGCAGCGAAGGACCCCCCGTGCACCCGCCAGAGCCCACCTACCCTTGCTGCCTTCCAGCCCTGGGGGAGTTCAGCAGGGTGACGCCGCACGAGGGGTCGGCGACCACGGTACAGGCTGCCGGGCAGGTGCCACGGGTGCAGGGTGCCGCCCGCGCTGCAGTACCCTCGGCGCTGGAGGATTCGCCTAGTGGCCTAGGGCGCACGCTTGGAAAGCGTGTTGGGGGCAACCCCTCAGGGGTTCAAATCCCCTATCCTCCGCCAGGTTCGGACGCGGCCCTGCAGCGCCGGCGATGTTCTGAGCGGTCACCTGCGGGTCAGGTGCCTGGGGATGCTGTCCGCGTGGGCCGCTGCGGCTTCGGAAGCAGACCGCTTTCCTGCATCGTTCGAGGGATAAGGCCCGAGGAAGGTCAC
>DASTLY010000073.1:0-6111 GCA_035714445.1 Mycobacteriales bacterium | reverse complement strand
CGCCTTCCACGAGGCCGGAGCCGAGTACCAGCTGTCGAAGACGGCCCGGCAGTTCATCGCCGGGCTGCTGCACCACGGCGCCGAGATCTCCGCCGTCACCAACCAGTTCGTGAACTCCTACAAGCGGCTGTGGGGCGGCGGTGAGGCGCCCTCGTACGTGTGCTGGGGCCACAACAACCGGTCCGCGATGGTGCGGGTGCCGATGTACAAGCCCGGGAAGGGCCAGTCGACCCGCATCGAGCACCGGGCGCTGGACGCCGCCGCCAACCCCTACCTGGCCTTCGCCGTGATGCTCGCCGCCGGGATGAAGGGCATCTCGGAGGGCTACGAGCTTCCCGAGGGCGCCGAGGACGACGTGTGGTCGCTCTCGGACGCCGAGCGCCGCGTGCTGGGCATCCAGCCGCTGCCGACGAGCCTGGACGCGGCGATCCAGGCGATGGAGGCGTCCGAGCTGGTCGCGGAGACCATGGGGGAGCACGCCTTCGACTACTTCCTGCGCAACAAGCGGCAGGAGTGGCAGGACTACCGCAGCCAGGTGACGCCGTTCGAGCTGCGGCGCTACCTGCCCGTGCTCTGACCCCGTGAGCGTGACCCCGTGAGCGTGACCCCGTGAGCGTGAGCGCGCCCCGCGTGCTCGTCGTCGAGCACGAGCGCGAGACGTCGCTGGACCGCATGTCCGACCTGCCGGGGGTGGACGTCCGCGTCGTGCGTCCGTACGCCGGCGAGCCGCTCCCGGACCGGTCGGCGGCCGACGGTCCGGGCTGGGACGGCGTCCTCGTGCTCGGCGGGTCGATGGCCGCCTGGGAGGACGCGGCCGCGCCGTGGCTGCCCGGCGTGCGCACCCTGCTGCGCTCCGCGGTGGCCGACGGGGTGCCGGTGCTCGGCATCTGCCTGGGCGCGCAGCTGCTCGCGATGGCCACCGGCGGCGAGGTGCGGCGCGGCGACGCGGGCCCGGAGGTGGGGGTGCGCCCGGTCGTGCTCGGCCCCGACGCCGCCGGCGACCAGCTCGCCGCGCGGCTGTCGGCCGTCCTCGCCGCCCCGCAGGGACACCGGGACGCGGTCACGGCGCTGCCGCCCGGCGCGGTGCTGCTCGCCTCGTCCGACCGCTACCCGCACCAGCTGTTCCGGGTCGGGCCGCGGGCGTGGGGGGTGCAGTACCACCCCGAGGTCTCGCGGGGCGTGTTCGCGACCTGGCTGGAGGAGCACCGCAGCGACCTGGCGCTCGAGGGCAGCACGCCGCAGGACGAGCTGCGCCTCTTCGACGACCGGGACGCCGAGCTGCAGGCGAGCGCCCGCGTCCACGCGGCGGCCTTCGCGGACGTCGTGCGCTCCCACGCGTCGACCCGGACGCAGGCGGGCGCCGCCGCCCCCGCGCGATGAGCACCCGCGCCCCCAGCGCCACGGCCGACCTGGTCCGGCTGGGCTTCGGCGACCCCCAGCGGGCCGGTGCGCTCCTGCGCGACCGCGCGCTGGCGGGCCTGGTGGACGCGCCGGGAGCCGACGACCGGCAGCCCGCGTCGTCCCCCCCTCGCGCCGCGGCGGCCGGCGACGGCGGGCTGCTGCGCGCCCTGGCCGACACCGCGGACCCCGACCAGGCCCTGCTGCAGCTCGTCCGCTTCCTCGAGGTGCTGCGCCGTCGCCCTGCCGGGCGCGGGGACACCGCCGGCGCCGACCGGCTCGTCGCCCTGGTGGCCGCCGGGGGCGAGCTGCGGACGCGGCTGCTGGCGGTGCTGGGGGCGTCCGGCGCCCTCGGCGACCACCTCGTGCGGCACCCGGAGCACTGGCCGGCGCTGGAGGAGCCCGCGCCGGCGCACCCGGCGCTGCTGCGCTCTGCCCTGCTGGAGACCGTGGGCGCGGACCCTGCCGCCGACGTCCCCGTGGCCTCCGGCGCGGGGCGGCCCCAGGTGGACGCGCTGCGGGTCGCCTACCGCCGCCGGCTGCTGGCGCTGGCCGGGCGCGACCTCGCCTCACCGACGCCGCGGACCATCGTGGACCTCGTCAGCGACGAGCTGGCGGACCTCGCGTCCGCCGCGCTGGAGGCCGCCCTGGCCGTCGCCCGCGCGGGCCTCGCCGACCACGGCGCGGGCTGTCGCCTGGCCGTCATCGGCATGGGCAAGTGCGGTGGGCGCGAGCTCAACTACGTCAGCGACGTGGACGTCGTCTTCGTCGCGGAGCCCGCCGCGGTCGGTGCCGGACCGGCCCCCTCCGAGGCCGCGGCGCTGGAGACCGGCACGCGCCTGGCGTCCGCGCTCATGCGCATCTGCTCCGCGTCCACGGCCGAGGGCACGCTGTGGCCGGTGGACGCGGGGCTGCGGCCCGAGGGCAAGGACGGGCCGCTCGTGCGGACGGTCGCGAGCCACCGCGCGTACTACGAGCGGTGGGCCAAGACGTGGGAGTTCCAGGCGCTGCTGAAGGCGCGCCCGGTCGCCGGCGACCTCGAGCTCGGCGAGCAGTACCTGGCGGCGGTCGACCCGCTGGTGTGGCAGGCCGCCGAGCGCGAGCACTTCGTCGAGGACGTCCAGGCGATGCGACGCCGCGTCGAGGCCCACGTGCCGACCGCCGAGGCGGAGCGCCAGCTCAAGCTCGGCCCGGGCGGGCTGCGCGACGTGGAGTTCGCCGTCCAGCTGCTGCAGCTCGTCCACGGCCGCGCAGAGCGCCACCTGCGCACCCGCGGCACCCTGCTCGCCCTCGAGCAGCTCGCCACCTACGGCTACGTGGGACGCGACGACGCCGCCGCCCTGGACACGGCCTACCGCGACCTGCGCGTGCTGGAGCACCGGGCCCAGCTCGCCGGCCTGCGGCGCACCCACCTGCTGCCCACCGAGGAGGGCGACCTGCGGCGGCTCGCCCGCGCCGCACGGCTGGACGGGCGGGCCGGCCTGGAGAAGATGGCCACCGAGACCCGCGGCCGCGTGCGCCGCCTGCACGAGCGGCTGTTCTACCGCCCCCTGCTCTCGGCCGCCGCGCGGCTGTCCACCGACGAGGCCCGACTGACGCCGCAGGCGGCACGCGCCCGCCTGGCCGCGCTCGGCTACCGCGACCCGGCCGGCGCCCTGCGGCACCTCGAGGCGCTGTCCACCGGGGTCAGCCGGCGCGCGGCCATCCAGCGACAGCTGCTGCCCGTGCTGCTCGGCTGGTTCGCCGACGGCATCGACCCCGACGGCGGCCTGCTCGCGTTCCGTCGCGTCAGCGACGAGCTCGGCACCACCCACTGGTACCTGAAGATGCTGCGCGACTCCGGCGCCGCCGCGGAGCGGATGGCGCACGTGCTCGCGGCGTCCTCGTTCATCGGCGAACGGCTGGTGCGGACGCCGGAGTCGGCGCGGTGGCTCGGTGACGACCGGGCGCTGGAGCCGGTGGAGCCGCAGGCGCTGCGCGGCGAGGTGCTGGCCGCGGTGTCGCGGCAACCGGACCCCGCCGCCGCGGTCGGTACGGTCCGGGCGATCCGCGCCCGGGAGGGGCTGCGGCTGGCCATCGGGGACGTCGCCGGGCTGATCGGCCTGGACGCGGTCGGCGCCGGCCTGTCCGCCGCGACGGCCGCCGCGCTGGAGGGCGGGCTGGTGGCGGCGACCGCGGCGGTGCGGCAGGCCCGCGGCGGGGACCCGCTGCCGGTGCGGCTCGCCGTCATCGGGATGGGCCGCCTCGGCGGGGGCGAGCAGGGGTACGGCAGCGACGCGGACGTGCTGTTCGTGTACGAGCCCGACCCGGCGGTGGCCGCGTCCGGGGACGCCGACCTGTGCCAGAGGACGGCCGCCGCGGTCGTGACCGAGCTGCGTCGGAGCCTCGGCGCCCCGGGCCCGCACGCCGGGGTCGAGGTGGACGCGAAGCTGCGGCCGGAGGGGCGCAACGGTCCGCTCGTGCGCTCGCTGAGCTCGTACGCGGAGTACTACCGCCGGTGGTCGCTCGGCTGGGAGGCCCAGGCGCTGCTGCGCGCCGTGCCCGTGGCCGGGGACCCCGACCTGGGGACGCGGTTCGTGGGGCTCGTCGACCCCGTGCGCTACCCCGAGGGCGGGCTCCCGGACGCCGAGGCGCGGGAGATCCGCCGCATCAAGGCCCGGGTGGAGTCCGAGCGGCTGCCGCGCGGGGTGTCCCCCCGTCGGCACCTCAAGCTGGGTCCCGGCGGGCTGTCGGACGTGGAGTGGACGGTCCAGCTGCTGCAGCTGCAGCACGGCGCCTCTGTCGAGGCGCTGCGCACCACCAGCACGCTCGGAGGGCTGCGGGCCGCCGTGCACGCCGGGCTGCTGGCGGCCGCGGACGCCGACGTCCTCGAGCACGCCTGGAGCAGGGCGTCCCTGCTGCGCAACGCCCTGGTGCTGCTGCGGGGCCGCGCCACCGACGTCCTGCCGACCGACCGGCGCGACCTCGACGGGGCCGCGCGGCTGCTGGGCTACGAGCCCGGCTCCGCGACGGCGCTCGAGGACGACCAGCTGCGGGTGATGCGGCGGGCCCGCACGGTCGTCGACCGCGTCTTCTACGGCTGACCCGCCGGCGGCCGGCGCGCGGGGCGGCCGGTCCGCGGGCGTCGGTCCGGGCGTCGGTCCGGGGCTGCCGGCCGCGCTGGGCCGAACGGGTGGCTGCCCGTCAGGGACTCGTCAAGGCGGTGAGGGCGGCCGTCAAGGACGAGCCAGGGGAGGGGCCGCCGCGGGTGGACTGGCCTTTGCTGGCGGTGCGCCTCCGCCGGGGCGCCGGTGCGGGTGCACCGTCCTGCTGGTGGCTGGAGCGGTCGTGTCGGACGTCCTGTTCGTCCTGGTGGTGCTGGGGTTCTTCGTCCTGCTGGCCCTGCTCGGCAAGGGTCTGGACCGGCTGTGACGGGCGAGGACGTCGTCGGGCTCGTGATCGCCGTGCTGCTCGCGGGCTACCTGCTGTACGCCCTGCTCCGACCCGAGCGGTTCTGATGAGCGAGTCCGTGGCCGGCGCGCTGCAGATCGCCGTGCTCGTCGCCGCGCTCGCCGCAGCGCACAAGCCCCTGGGCGACCACCTGTTCCGCACCTACACCGGCCCGGGTCACTGGGCCGTCGAGCGGGCCTTCTACACCGCCGCCCGCATCGACCCGGACGCCGACCAGCGCTGGAGCACCTACCTGCTGTCGGTGCTCGGGTTCAGCGCCGTCTCCACCGTCGTCCTCTACGCCATGCTGCGGCTGCAGGACCTGCTGCCGCTGTCGCTCGGGCTGCCGGGGTTGGCGCCGGACGGCGCGTTCAACACCGCGGTGTCCTTCGTGACGAACACGAACTGGCAGTGGTACTCGGGC
Source organism: Mycobacteriales bacterium (assembly GCA_035714445.1). GTDB lineage: Bacteria > Actinomycetota > Actinomycetes > Mycobacteriales > SCTD01 > DASTLY01. The sequence continues at coordinate 860 of DASTLY010000073.1, read as the reverse complement.
GAGCAGGCGCTCGGCCACGCGGTGCAGATGGCCGGGCTGACGGTGCAGAACTTCCTCTCGGCGGCGGTCGGGATGGCCGTCGCGGTCGCCCTGTTGCGCGGCTTCGCCCGTTCGCGCACCGACCGCCTGGGCAACTTCTGGGTCGACCTGACGCGCGGCACGCTGCGTGTGCTGCTGCCGATCGCCGTGGTCGGTGCGGTGCTGATGATGGCCGCGGGGGTGGTGCAGAACCTCGCGGGCCCGCTCGAGGTCGGCACGCTCGCCGGCGGCACGCAGAGCATCCCCGGTGGGCCGGTCGCGTCCCAGGAGGTGATCAAGCAGCTCGGCACGAACGGCGGCGGCTTCTTCAACGCCAACTCCGCGCACCCGTTCGAGAACCCCACCCCGCTGACCAACCTGTTCCAGGTGTTCCTCCTGCTGCTCATCCCCTCCGCGATGCCCCGGGTGCTCGGCCGGATCGTCGGGGACCCCCGGCAGGGCTACGCGGTGCTGGCGACCATGGGCGGGCTCTGGCTCGCCGCGGCCGCGGCCACCATCGCCTTCGAGACGTCTGCCGGCGGCACCGTGCCGGCCGCCGTCGGCGCGGCCATGGAGGGCAAGGAGACGCGGTTCGGCGTCGTGATGTCGGCGCTGTTCGCGAGCTCCACGACCGGTACCTCCACGGGCGCGGTCAACTCGTTCCACGACAGCTTCACCGCCGGTGGCGGCGGGGTCGTCCTGTTCAACATCATGCTGGGCGAGGTCTCGCCGGGCGGGGTGGGCAGCGGCCTGTACGGCATGCTCGTCCTGGCGGTGATCGCCGTCTTCCTCGCCGGCCTGATGGTGGGACGCACCCCCGAGTACCTGGGCAAGAAGCTGGG
>DASTLY010000072.1:0-3240 GCA_035714445.1 Mycobacteriales bacterium | reverse complement strand
CGGGCCTCGATCGGGTCGCCGATCGCGGTCCCGGTGCCGTGGGCCTCGACGTAGCTGACCGTGGCCGGGTCGACGCCGGCCTCGCGATAGGCCTCGACGATCACCGCCTCCTGCAGCAGGGGGTTGGGGGCCATCAGGCTCATCGAGCGGCCGTCGTTGTTGACCGTGGTGCCGCGCACCACCGCGAGCACGGGGTCGCCGGCCGCCTCGGCCACCGAACAGGGCTCGAGCACGAGTGCAGCCGCCCCCTCCCCGGGCACGAAGCCGTCGGCGTCGGCGGAGAAGGCCCGGCTGCGGCCCGTTGGCGACAGCGCCTGCGCCCCTTCGAGCAGCCGGTAGCCGGTAGCGGTGAGGTTGAGACTGACGCCGCCCACCACGGCGGCGTCGCACTCGCCCGCCGCCAGGCTGCGCCGGGCCAGGTGCAGGGCGACCAGCGCCGACGAGCACGCGGTGTCCACCGCCAGCGCAGGGCCGGTCAGGTTCAGGCAGTGCGCAACGCGGGCGGCGATCAGGTTGCGCAGGTTGCCGACCAGGGCCGAGGGCGGCAGCGCGACGCCGGCCTCGAGCGCCCGCTCGAGCAGGGAGGCGTAGCCGCTCTCGCCGACGGCCACGAAGACGCCGATCCGCCGGCCCCGGCGGCGCTCACCGGCGTAGCCGGCCCGCTCCAGCGCCTCGTGGGCCACCTCGAGAAACAACCGCGCGTGCGGGTCCATCGCAGCAGCTTCGGCGGCGTCGACGCCGAAGAAGTGCGCGTCAAAGTCGGCCACATCGTCCAGAAAGGCGCCCCAGCGGGGCGGCGCGCCGGGCGCGGACGACCATCGGGACGCCGGGACCGCAGTCACGCTGTCGCGGCCGTCCGCGAGGTTGCGCCAGAAGGCCTCCGGTGTGTCGGCGTCGGGGAAGCGACAGGCCATTCCGATGATCGCGGCGGGGTCGTCGGCTGGCCGCCGGGGCTGGGCCGACGCCACTGGAGCCGGCGCCGGCCGCGCCAGGTGCCCGGTCAGCTGCCCCGTGAGCTGCTCGGCCAGCGTGGCGACCGTAGGGCAGTCGCGCAGCAGGGAGGGCGTCAGCGACTCGCCGTACGTCTCCTCGAGCCGGGCCAGCACGTGCATGGCCGCCAGCGAGGAGCCGCCGATGGCCAGGAACCGGTCGTCGGGGGAGATGGTCGCCGTCGGTACGCCGAGCACCTCGGCCCAGATGTCGGTGACCTGCGCCTCGACGTCCGCCCGGGTCCGCGGCGCCGTCGCACCCGCCGCCGGCGGTGGTTTGGCCAGCGGCTCCGCCGGCGGTTCGACTCCGACCTCGGCCCGCGCCGCCAGGAGTGCCGCCACTGCCGCCGCCAGCTCGGCGTAGCCGCCGGCCGCGAGCCGCTCGCGCAGGACCGAGCGCTGCACCTTGCCGCTCGTGGTCCGTGGGAAGTCCTCGGGCGGGATGGGCAGCACGCAGACGCCGTCGTAGCCCAGCACCTCCCGTACGCGGGCACGGACGCCGGCCAGCGCCGGCGCGAGAGCGACCGTCGGCGGCTCCCGCGACGTCACGAAAACGGCGACCCGCTCCACCCCGCTGGTCGGCTCGGTGAGCCCGACGACCGCCACCCGCCCGGACGGTACGTCGGGGCTGCTGGCCACCACCTGCTCCAGGTCGTGGGCGTGGAACTTCTGGCCGTGGACGAAGACGACGTCCTTGGACCGGCCGGTCACGCACAGCCGGCCGGCGCGGAGGAACCCGACGTCGCCGGTGCGCAGCCAGCCGTCAGCGAACGCCGCCAGCGTCTCTGCCGGCTGCCGGTGGTAGCCACGGGCGACGTTGGGCCCCCGGAACTCGATCTGGCCCACCGCCGAGTCGGGCAGCACGGCACCGTGGTCGTCGACCACGCGCAGCTCGCCCCCGACCACGGCGTATCCCACGTCGAAGAACTCCGCCGGCTCCCCGTCCTGGTCGGTGGGGAGGGCAGGGTCGGCAACGTGGGCAGGGTCGGCGGCCACGTCGACCGCGAGCCCCGCCGCCAGGGCGCGACGCTCGAGTCGCAGCGGCCGGGCCACCTCGCCCAGCGGCGGGAACGCCACCGCCAGCGTCGCCTCGGCCAGCCCGTACACCGGCACCAGAGCGCTGGGTCGCAGGCCCGCCGGTCGCAGGTGTTCGACGAACCGGCGCGCGGTCGCCACCGGGATCGGCTCCGCGCCGACCCCGACCAACCGGACCGCGCTCAGGTCCAGCGCGGTGACCTGCTCGGTGGACACCCGCTTCAGCGTCAGAGCCAGTGCGAAGCTGGCCATCGGCAGCAGCGTCGCGGAGTGCCGGGCCGCGGTCTCGTACCACAGCGCGGGCCGCTTGCCGAAGTCGCTCGCCTCGAGCTTGACCTGCTTCATGCCCACGGACAGCGGCGTGAGGTGCGCCCCGATCAGACCCATGTCGTGGAAGTAGGGCAGCCAGCTGGCCACTACGTCGGAGGCACGGGCCGCCCCGGCCGTCCGGGTCTGGTGCAGGTTGGCGAGGAGGTTGGCCGAGCTGAGCTCCACGCCCTTCGGGGCGCCGGTGCTGCCCGAGGAGAACTGGAGGAAGGCGATGTCGTCCGGCTTCGGCTGGTGGAGGTCCCGCAGCGGCTCGGCCTCCCGCAGCTCCGCCAGCGTCAACAGCCGAGGCCCCTCGGCGAAGCCGGCCCCGGACGACTCGGCGAAGCCGGCCCCGGGCGACTCGGCGAAGCCGGCCCCGGACGACTCGGCGGAGCCGGCCCCGGGCAGCTGGGCGGCCAGCCGGGCGAGCTCCGCGCCGACCACGATCGGCGGTCGGTCCAGGTGGGCCCAGACGGCCAGGACCTTGTCCGGCGCCGGGGCGAGCGGGACCGGCACGAGCCCGGCGGCAATCGCCCCCCAGAAGCCGGGCAGGTCGAACGCCCCGCCGGGCAGCACGATCACGGGCGACCCGGGCTGGAGTCTCGCGGCGCGCAGGCCGCCGGCGACGCGCAGCGACTCCGCCAGCAGCTCTGAGAACCTCAGCTCCTGCTCGCTGCCGTCTCCCGCCACCTGCACGATCACCTGGTCAGGGGCCCGCTCGACGGCGCTGAGCAGGACCTCGAGCAGCGTCCGCGTACGGCTCAGCGGGCACGCTCCAGGCAGACGGTGACCCGGACGGCCGCGGCCGGGGTCGAGGTGCGGAACGTCCAGTGGTCCTGCTCGGCACCGACCAGCTGCGGCAGACCGGCCGCACAGTCGACGGTGGCCGAGCGGGGGTCGGTGCTCA
>DASTLY010000071.1:0-2222 GCA_035714445.1 Mycobacteriales bacterium | reverse complement strand
GCTCGCCACGGCGGCCGTCGCGACCGCTGCCGCGCTGGTGGTCCCGGCCGGGCTGGATGCGGTGCGGGAACCGACGCCCACGACGGCTGCCGCGCCCGCGCGGCAGGACGACGGCCGCTGGAGCGCGTACGGCGTGACCCTGGTGCCGCCCGCCGGCTGGGTGCTGCGCCCGACCGCCGCCGCGGACGACCGGCACCAGGCCTGCCTCGGGCCGGCCGACGACCCGGGTGCCTGCGCCCTCCTGCTCGCGGTCAGCGCCCGACCGCGAGCAGACCTGGACGAGCGGCTGGACCCGGTGCAGGAGGTCCTGCCCGGCTGCCGGCCGGAGGATCCCCGCTTCGTCCAGGTCGAGCGGACGACGGTGGGCGGGCGTCCGGCGGCACGCTGGACCGGTCGCTGCACCGAGGACAGCCCGGCCGTCACCGCCTGGGCGCTCGACAGCTACGCCGTCATGCTGTCCGTCAGCGATCCTGCGGACGCCGCGGCCGCTGAGGTGGCGCGCGCCACCTTCGCGACCGTGCGGGTGCCCGAAGACTGGCCCACCGACGGCGTCGAATGGGCGACCTCCCAGCCGACCGCGTCGGCGTCCTGAGCGCCGGGTCGCGGTGCCGCTCCAGCCGAGCCGCGGCGTCAGGGCTTGTCGACGTAGAAGCGTGGCCCGCAGGTGAGAGGCTCCTCGGCGCACAGCCGCAGGAACACGCCCTTGAGGTTGCCTTCCTCGTTGTAGGAGTAGTCGTAGGTCTGGATGTTGCCCTCGCCCCTGGTGTTGCGCGCGATCGTGATCCAGGGCGAGTTGAAACCCGTCTTCGCGAAGCTCGCCTGCAGCCGCACCGCGCGCCCGTCCCTGGTGGTGTCCTCGAGCACCCCGCGCAGGTACACGTTGTCGATCGGCTGGAACACGGTCAGCACACGCGCCCGCGCCAGTCCGGCCCAGGTCGAGAACTGCTCCGGCACAGAGCTGCCGCCGCCCGACACGACGGCACGGTGGTACGCCTTCGCCTGGCCGAGGCACAGGGCTCGACGCGGGTCAGCGCTCGCGTACCGCGACGTGCACTTGCGGGCGGCGTCGTCACCGAGGTTCTTGTCCGTCGCCGGCCGGTTCTGGTTGAACCGCCCCAGCCACAGGCTGTTCCGATACCCGAAGTCGTGCCTGACGCACTCGGCGGTGAAGTCGAAACCCGCGCCATAGGCGGCCTTCGTCGGGTCGGAGCAGCCGTCCTGCGCGAAGTCCATCTGCTTGTACGGCGAGATGCCGCGGTTCCTCGAGATCTTCTGCCACTTCGCCCAGGAGGCGATGGAGTCGGCCAGGACCGCCCGGGTGTCCTTGGTGCTGGAGGGCAGGGCGGTGGGCAGCGCCGGGTTGGCCCCCCGCAGGATGCGCGGGGGAGGGCACCCGGCGAAGGCGGACGCCGGCGGGCGGGTCGCGGAGACGAGGACGGTCACGCGCACGGTGGCCGACCGGGCCCCGGTGCGGTCCTGCACGAAGTACGCCAGCTGCAGCCGCCGATCGGCCTTCAGCGTCTGCAGGGTCAGCGCGCCGGTCGCCGAGACCGCGTACGGGTGGGTGGCGCCGCGGAAGTAGATGGCGCTGACGCGCGGTGTGGCCGAACGGCCCGCGACCACGTTGTCGTTGCTCAGCAACCCCTGCGCCGCAACCACGTTCAGCACGGTGCCGGGTCGTGCCCAGTAGGTGTCGCAGCTGGCGAGGGGCGCCTGTGGCGTCGGGGTGGGCGTCGGCGTCGGTGTGGGCAGTGGCACGGGGGTGGGTGTCGGCCTGGGTGCGACGCCCGAGCGGGTCAGCGCGATGACCGCCTCACCCGCCGGCGCACCGGTGAAGGACCCCGCACTGCCGAGCAGGACAGGGGTGCTGCTGCTCCCGAGCGGCGACGACGCCGGCGCCCGGCCGGTGAGCGCGCCGCCGGCACCTGCCGTGAGCAGCAGCTCACCGAGGGCGGGGTAGAACGATGCGGGGTCGACGATGCTGTCCCCGCCGGCCTGCTCCGTCACGGCTCGTCCGGAGAACCCCGGTGCCGAGACGGCCAGCGTGGCCCGGCTGTCCTGCTCGGTCAGCCGCAGCTCGGCCGGGACGCCGGCCGCGGTGTAGCTGCCGGACTGCCTCTGGGTCGCCTCCGTGCGGCACGTGCGCTCCAACGTGAAGGTGAGCCGGCCCGAGACGGTCATCGGGACGAGGGTCGCGGCGCCGGGTGCGGTGCTGACGGTCG
>DASTLY010000070.1:0-14017 GCA_035714445.1 Mycobacteriales bacterium | reverse complement strand
CTCCATTCCGAACCCGGAAGCTAAGCCTTTCAGCGCCGATGGTACTGCACGGGAGACTGTGTGGGAGAGTAGGACGCCGCCGGACACACCGTTCACGACGAGGGTCATCCACACCGGATGACCCTCGTCGTGCGTTACGGGGTCATTTGCTGCCGTGGTCAAAGGCGCCTGCCGTGGCGGCCCAGGCCCCGGCAGCGCCTCAGACCGGTGTTGCAGGGGCAGCGCGACGGCGCTGCATCCGCCGGTCGAACCGGGGCAGCAGGGCGGCGACGACGGCGACGGAGGCCGCGGCGTACGCCCACCCCAGCAGGATGTCGGAGACGTAGTGCTCGCCGCCGTAGACCAGCGTGAACGCCATCGCGAGGACGTACCCGGTGAGCAGCGTGCGGCCCAGCCACCGGCAGTAGGGCCAGGCCAGCAGCAGGATGAGCAGCGGGACAGCGGCGTGCAGCGAGGGCACCGCCGCGACCGGGTTGGCGTACGCCTCACCGCGCTGGACGGCGTTGTGGATCGTCGGGATCCCGCTGACCTGCAGGGTGTGCGACGTCACCCGTACGACCGGCGCCAGCAGGTCCGGATGGGTCTGGCTGGCCAGCCAGGGTGGTTCGGCGGGGAAGGCCGCGTAGGTGGTGATCGTGCCGGCGGTGAGGGTCACGAACGTCCAGACATAGCCCCGGAAGCGCACGTAGGACGTGGCCCAGAGGCCGGCCGCGACGGCGGTCGGGACCAGGAAGTGGCTGAGGTAGACCGGGGCGATCGCGTAGTCGTACCAGGCCGGCGACGGGGTGTAGAGGTGCTCCTGCAGCCAGACGGTCGGCACGATCCCGCCGAACAGGAACTCGTCGACGCGCAGCTGCGGCAGCACGTGCGCGCGTCCGGCCAGGTCCTTGACGAAGCCCCGCAGCAGGTCGTACGCGAACAGCACCAGCAGGAACGGCAGCCAGTCCTGGACCACCGTCCGGCGCCAGACCGCGGCATCGCCGCCGACCACGGCGTACAGCAGCAGGAGCAGCCAGGCGGTCACGACCTCCCGGCCGGTGGGCGGGCCGAAGACCGACGTGACAGCCAGGAACGCGAGGGCGATCCCGAGCAGCAGCCGGCGTCGGCGCTGCGAGCGGGCACTGCCGGTCTGCCAGGGCGAGGGCCGGGCCGGGCTCGCCTGCTCCACGACGTCGGTCACCAGACGAGCGTAGGCGGGCCTGCCTCCAGTTCCCGGCAGCCGCGTAGGATCGTCGCGTGGCTCCGCAGCTCCTTCCCCGGCCGCGCTGACAAGCACAGTCAGCGCGGCGGCCCTCGTGTCCACGGGGGCCTTTTCTGTGTCCGGGGCCGACCCACCCGGAGCTGAGCCACCCGCCGACGAGCAGTTGAGGAAAGGACCCCCGTGACCGAGGCCCCGCCCGCCCAGGACGAGCGTGCGTACGACCCGCACGCCGTGCAGGACCGCTGGCTGCCGGTCTGGGACCGCCTCGACCTGTTCCGCGCCGGTCGCGCCGAGGGTGCGCCGAAGAAGTACGTGCTCGACATGTTCCCCTATCCCAGCGGCGACCTGCACATGGGCCATGCGGAGGCCTGGGCGCTGTGCGACGTCCTGGCCCGCTTCTGGATGCGCCGGGGCTTCGACGTGCTGCACCCGGTCGGCTGGGACTCCTTCGGGCTGCCCGCCGAGAATGCCGCGATCAAGCGGGACGAGCACCCCGCCACCTACACCTACGCCAACATCGAGACCCAGGCCGCGTCGTTCCGGCGCTACGCGATCAGCTTCGACTGGAGCCGGCGCCTGCACACCAGCGACCCGGAGTACTACCGCTGGACGCAGTGGCTGTTCCTGCGCTTTCGCGAGCGCGGCCTGGCGTACCGCAGCAGCAGTGCGGTGAACTGGTGCCCGAAGGACCAGACCGTGCTGGCCAACGAGCAGGTCGTGCAGGGCGCCTGCGAGCGGTGCGGCACGCCGGTCACCAAGCGCGAGCTCACGCAGTGGTTCTTCAGGGTCACCGACTACGCCGACCGGCTGCTGGACGACATGGAGCAGCTGCGCGGGACCTGGCCCGACCGCGTCCTGCTCATGCAGAAGAACTGGATCGGCCGTTCCCAGGGCGCGCACGTGGACTTCCCGGTCGGCGGACCGGGCGGGCGGACCGTCACCGTGTTCACCACCCGGCCGGACACGCTGTACGGCGCGACGTTCTTCGTCGTCGCCGCCGACGCGCCGCTGGCGCTCGAGCTGTGCGCCTCGGAGCGCCGGGCGGCCCTGTCGGCCTACCGCGAGCAGGTGAAGGCGCTGTCCGACATCGACCGGCAGTCCACCGACCGGGAGAAGACCGGCGTCGACCTGGGCGTGACGGCGCGCAACCCGGTGACCGGCGAGCAGATGCCGGTGTACGCGGCGGACTACGTGCTGGCCGACTACGGCACCGGCGCGATCATGGCCGTGCCGGCGCACGACCAGCGTGACCTCGACTTCGCCCGTGCCTTCGCCCTGCCGGTCCGGGTGGTCGTCGACACCGGGCAGCCGGACCCCGCGCAGACCGGTGTGGCAACGGCCGGGGACGGGGTGCTGGTCAACAGCGGGCCGTACGACGGGCTGGACAAGGCGACGGCGATCGAGCGGGTCGTGGCCGACCTCGAGGCGCGCGGCGGGGGACGCGGCGCGGTCAACTACCGGCTGCGCGACTGGCTGCTGTCGCGCCAGCGCTTCTGGGGCACGCCGATCCCGATCGTGCACTGCGAGGCCTGCGGCGAGGTCGCCGTCCCCGACGACCAGCTGCCGGTCGAGCTGCCCGACCTGCGCGGCGCCGACCTCAAGCCCGCCGGCACGTCGCCCCTGGGCGCCGCCCGCGAGTGGGTCGAGACCACCTGCCCGGCCTGCGGCGGCGCGGCGCGGCGCGACACCGACACGATGGACACCTTCGTCGACTCCTCCTGGTACTACCTGCGCTACTGCTCCCCGCACTACGACCAGGGGCCGTTCGACGTCGAGGCCGTGCGCGAGTGGATGCCGGTGGCGCAGTACGTCGGGGGCGTCGAGCACGCGATCCTGCACCTGCTGTACAGCCGCTTCTTCATGAAGGTGCTGCACGACATGGGCATGGTCGAGCCGGTCGAGCCGTTCAGCGCGCTGATGAACCAGGGCCAGGTCATCAACCAGGGCAAGTCGATGAGCAAGTCGCTGGGCAACGGCGTCGACCTCGGCGAGCAGCTGGCGGCGTACGGCGTCGACGCGGTGCGCCTGACCGTGGTGTTCGCCGGACCGCCCGAGGAGGACATCGACTGGGCGGACGTCTCGCCGGCCGGCTCCGGCAAGTACCTCAGCCGGGTGCTCCGGCTGGCCACGGGCGTGGCCGAGCTGCCGGCGTCGGACGCGCGCGACGCCACGGTCGACCGGGCGGTGGCCCGCGTCGTCGACGAGGTGACCAGGCTGATCGAGGCCCAGCGGCTCAACGTCGGCATTGCCCGGCTGATGGAGCTGACGTCCGCGCTGCGCAAGGGCCTCGACAGCGACGCGCCGGCCGCCGGCTCGCTGCGCGACGGCGTTCAGGCCCTGGCGACCATGCTGGGCTGCTACGCGCCCTACACCGCGGAGGAGGTCTGGTCGCGGCTGGGCCACGACGTCGACGCGGGCGACTCGGTGCACGCGAGCAGCTGGCCCACCGCGGACCCGGCGCTGCTCGTCGAGGAGTCCGTGACGTGCGTCGTGCAGGTCGCGGGCAAGGTACGCGACCGCCTGTCCGTCCCGCCGGACATCGGGGCCGACGACCTGCAGGCGCTGGCACTTGCGTCCGAGGCCGTACAGCGCTCCCTGGACGGGCGCGGCGTACGTACGGTCGTCGTCCGGGCGCCCAAGCTGGTGAACGTCGTCCCGGCGTGAGACTCGGGGTCGGCACTAACCTCACGGCGTGATGTCCGAGGTGGCGGTCGTGACCGACAGCACCGCCTACCTGCCCGCCGGCACCGCAGAGCAGCGCGGGATCGGCCTCGTGCCGCTGCACGTGGTGCTGGGCCGCCGTACGGGCGCCGAGGGCACGCAGGTGTCCCCGCAGGACGTCGCGGCGGCGCTGCGCGAGCGGCGCGTGCAGGTCAGCACGTCGCGCCCCACGCCGGCCGAGTTCGCCGCGGCCTACCGGGCGGGCGGAGCACCAGGGGTGGTGTCCGTACACCTTTCCGCCACCCTGTCCGGGACGGTCGACGCCGCGCTCCTGGGGGCCCGGGAGGTCGCCGGCGAGGGCATCGAGGTGCGGGTGATCGACACCCGGACCATCGCCATGGGGCTCGGCTTCGCCGTTCTGGCGGCGACAGAGGCGGCTCGCGCGGGCCGCGGGCTGGACGAGGTGGCGGACGCCGCGCGCACGGCTGCCGCGCGTACAACCCTGCTGTTCTACGTCGACACGCTCGAGCACCTGCGCAAGGGGGGACGGATCGGCGCCGCGGCAGCGCTGCTCGGCACGGCGCTGTCCGTCAAGCCGCTGCTGCACGTGGTGGACGGCGCCATCGCGCCGCTGGAGCGGGTACGCACCACTGCGCGGGCGCTCGCCCGCATGGAGGACCACGCCGTCGCGGCGGCAGGTGACGGGCCGGTCGACATCGCCGTGCACCACCTCGCGGCCCCGCAGCGGGCCGCGGAGCTCGCGGAGCGGCTGCGTCCACGGCTGCCGGGGCTGCTGGACCTGCACCTGTCGGAGGTCGGCGCGGTCGTCGGCGCGCACGTCGGGCCCGGCCTGCTCGGCGTGGTCGTCTCGCGACGATGACTCCTGAGCTGGTCGGGGCCGCCGCGGTCGGCTACGTCGTCGGCTCGGTGTCCCCGGCGACGCTCCTGGCCCGTGCCCGCGGGGTGGACCTGCGGGGGGTCGGGTCGGGCAACCCGGGCGCCGCCAACGCCGGGCGCGCGCTGGGGCGTCGCACCGGCGTGCTCGTCGCCGTCCTCGACCTGCTCAAGGGGCTGGTGCCGACGCTGCTGTTCGGGCTGGCCACGCCGACCGCAGGGCTGGTGGCCGGCGTCGCCGCCGTGCTGGGGCACGTGACGTCGCCGTTCCTGCGCGGCCGCGGCGGCAAGGGGGTCGCCACCGCGGCGGGCGCAATCCTCGGCGCGCACCCGCGCTGGGGCCCCATCGTGCTCCTCACCTGGGCATTCGTGCTGGCCGGCTCGCGCTGGATCGCGCTGGCCTCCGTGAGCGCCGCGCTCTCGCTCGTGGTGGTCGCGGTCGTGGTCGGCGAGGACCGGCTCTGGGCCGCCGCCCTGTTCGCGATCGTGCTCGTTCGGCACCAGGCGAACTTCGCCCGGCGGCTGCGCAGGTGACGGTGCCCCTGTCCACAGCCCCTGGTTGTCCACAGTTCGTCCCCGCCGACCCCGGCGACGACCGTCCGCTGCCTAACGTCCGCCCGTGCCCCTGCCGCGTCGAGCCGTCCCTGCCGACGAGCAGGTCGTCGCCCGCCTGACGGCACTGCTTCCCGAGGCCGGGTGGCTGCCGCCGGTCGACCCGGGTGCGCGCCCGCCGCCGGGCCCGGTCCCGCCGCCGGTCCCGATCGCGGTCCCGGTTCGGGGGCGCGGGCGGCACGCGGCCCGCCCGGCGAACGAGCCGCCGCCGTTCGCACAGCCGCCACCCGCCCGGGAGCGGCCGCCTGCCGCGGACGGCTCGGCCGGAGTGCGTCGGCGCGGCGCCTGGTCCTGGTCAGCGCTGGAGCCCGTGGACCCGTACCCGGCAGCGCCGAGCGGACCGGCCGAACCGGCTGGGCCGGCCGGGCCGGCAGCGGGGGCGCCGGCAGAGGAGCCGCCCGAGGTGGCGCCCCCGGAGCCGGGCGTGCCCTACCCCGGCGATGCTGCGGGAGCTCCCGCAGCATCGCCCGGGGGCTCGGTGCTCGCGCGCTGGCGGTCCGGGCGGTTCGACCCCGGCCGGCACGGCGTCGCGGCGCTCGCGCTGGTCGCTGTGCTCGCCGGCCTGCTCGCCGGCGTGGTGGTGCTCCGGGCGCGACCGGAGGAGGTGCCGCCGCCCGCCGTGGTATCGGCCGGGGTCCCGGTGCCCGGGAGCTCCGCAGCGGCTGGCGCCACGCCGAGCGCCGAGGTCGTGGTGTCGGTGGGCGGCAAGGTGGCCCGGCCGGGGCTGCTGATCCTGCCGGGCGGGAGCCGGGTCGACGACGCCGTGCGCGCCGCCGGCGGCGCCCTGCCGGACGCCGACCTGGCCGGACTCAACCTGGCCCGGCGACTGGTCGACGGCGAGCAGCTGCTCGTCGGTCTCCCACAGCCCGCGGTCCCCTCCGGAGGCGGGTCGACGGGCGGCCCGTCAGGCGGGGGCAGCGCCGACGGCCTGGTCGACCTCAACACCGCGACGCTGGCGCAGCTGGACGCGTTGCCGGGCATCGGGCCGGTGCTGGCCCAGAAGCTGCTCGACTGGCGGACCGAGCACGGCCGGTTCGGCAGCGTCGACCAGCTCCGCGAGGTCAGCGGGATCGGCGAGGCGAAGTACGGCGAGATCAAGGACAAGGTCCGGGTGTGACGGCGGAGCCCGTGCAGGACGACCCCCCCGACCTGCGGCTGGTCCTGCCGGCCGTCGCGGCGTGGCTCGTGGCGTGGCAGGGCCGGCTGCTGCCGCCTCCGGTCCTGGTGGTCGGCGCCGTGTTCCTCGTCGCCGTCGCGGTCCTGCTGCTGGTCTGCCGGCGACCTTCCGTCCGCGTGACCGTGGTCGCGGCCGTCCTGCTCTGCGCGGCGGCGGCCGCGGTGTCGACGGCCGCCAGGGTCCAGACCCGCACCACCGGCCCGCTGCCGGAGCTGGCCGCCCGCTCGGCCGCGGTGGCCCTCGAGGCGACCGTGCTCGACGACCCGCGACTGCTGCCGCCGCGGGCCGGCCTCGCCCCGCTGGTCGTCGTACGGGTCCGGGTGGACGTGCTGCACGCCGCAGGCCGGGACACCGCGCTCCGCGTGCCGGTCGTGGTCCTGTCGACCGACCAGTCCTGGCTGCCGCTGCTGCCGTCCCAGCAGGTACGCGTGGAGGGCAGGCTGCGCGCCGCCGAGCCGGGCGACGACGTCGCGGCCGTGCTGCTTGGGCGGGGGCCGCCACGGGTGGACTCCGCACCCAGCCGCGTCCAGCGCGTCGCCGGTCGGCTGCGCGAGGGGTTGCGGGCCGCGGTGGCGCCGCTGCCCGAGGACGAGCGCGGCCTGCTGCCGGGCCTGGTCGTCGGCGACGTGAGCCGGCTCCCGCCGGACCTGGCCGAGGACTTCCGAACCGTCGGCCTCACCCACCTGAGATAGCGTCTAACACATGGAAAAGACGACGGCGCTGTACGTGCGGATCAGCCGCGACACCGAGGGCGAAGGCCTGGGCGTCGCTCGCCAAGAGCAGGCCTGTCGCGAGCTCGCGAAGCAGCGCGGCTGGCAGCAGGTCGAGGTCTACGAGGACAACGACGTGAGCGCCTACAGCGGCAAGGTGCGCCCGGCGTACCGTCGGCTGCTCGACGACGTGCAGGCGGGCCGGGTCGGCCGAGTCGTCGCGTGGCGCATGGACCGCCTGCACCGCGACGTGCCGGAGTTGCTCGAGTTCTTTGAGGTGGCGCGGTCCGCGCGCTGCGAGATCGTCGCGGTGCTGGGCGGTGCGCTGGACGTGGGCAGCGCCTCGGGTCGGTTCACCGCGACCGTGCACGGCGCCGTGGCGCAGTTGGAGTCGGCGCAGAAGAGTGAGCGGGTGCGCGCGAAGTTGCGCCAGAACGCCGAGGCGGGCAAGCACCACGGCGGGAGCCGCCCCTACGGCTGGCAGGACGACCGCCGTGCGCTCGCCGAGGACGAGGCCGCCCACGTGCGCACGGCGGTGTCCCTGCTGCTCGGCGGCAACAGCATGAAGGCGATCGTGCGGGCCCTGAACGAGGCCAGCGCCCGCAACACCCGCGGCGGGCTCTGGCAGGACGTGTCGCTGCGCTCGACCCTGCTGCGGGCACGCAACGCCGGGTTGCGCACCCATCACGGGGAGGTGCTCGACGGGGTGCCGGGCCAGTGGGAGCCGATCCTCGACCGCGACACCTGGGAGCAGGTGCGGGTGTTGCTCAGCGACCCGGCGCGGCGCACCAACCCGGGCGCCACCGGCCGAACGCACCTGCTGTCCGGCATCGCCGGCTGCGGCATCTGCGGAGGGCCTCTCCGGGCGGCCAAGGGCAAGCCGTACAAGGGCGTGGCCGCCACGATCTACAGGTGCTTCCCCGCGGGCTGCGTGAGCCGCAACCAGGAGCAGGTCGACGATCTGGTACGACGTCTGGTCTGCGCGCGGTTGGCCCGCGAGGATGCCGTGGACCTGCTGCGCCCGGTCGGCGAGCCCGACGGCGCCGGCAGTGCCCGCGCGGAGGTGGAGCGGCTGCGTGGCAGGCTGGACACGGCTGCGGCCGACTACGCGGACGACCTGATGACCCGCGAGCAGTACCTGACGCAGACCAAGCGCCTGCGTGGGCATCTGGCCGCCGCCGAGGCGCGCGTACCCGCCCCGGCTCCCCGCCTGGCCGTGCTGGACACCCTGGTGGGCGCAGAGTCCGTCGAGGCCGCCTGGGAGGCGCTGGACGTGTCGGTGCGTCGGCAGGTGGTCGCGCTGCTACTCGAGGTCGTGGTGCAGCCGACTCGGCGCGGCCGGGGGTTCGACCCCACGAGCGTTCAGATCACGTGGAAGGCTGCGGCATGAGCGGTCGGCACAAGCGCACCCCGAAGCCGCCGCCGGCGCCGCTCGTCGAGCCGGACTGGACGGCGGCCGAGCCCGACCAGCAGCACCGCCTCGAGCAGCACGTCCTCCAGCACGCCCGCCCGAACGATCCCACCCGGGCCGCCTACGCCGTCGAGATGCGCGAGGCGGTCGACCGCGGGGAGGGCGAGCTCGCCCTCGAGGTCTGGTGCAGCTCGCCGTACCGGGGGAAGCCGTGCCGGAGCCTGCTCGCCGCGGTGTGGAGCATCCGCGCCGGCCACTACCTGCGCTGGTGGGTCCGCACCTCCGCGGTACGGCGCGAGGCCGCGCTGCTGCTCGCGATGGAGCAGCGCGAGCAGGGCCTGCCGGGCGCCGCCGCGCTGACGGCCGGCCTCGCCGACGACGAGGCCCTCGAGCACGACGCCTGCCTGCAGATGCCGTCACGGCCGGACGGCGGGTTCGAGCTGGCCTGCCCCCGGCACGGCTCGCTGCCCGTCGCTGACCACCTGCTCGAGCGCGAGGCCACCTCGACACGCCGGAAGCTGGACATCGACGTCGAGGCGCACCGCGAGCGCTACACTCGGTAGCAGCCTGGCGCGGTCCCCGCGCACACTCCCGGTCCTGGGCGGCCGGAACCTGATCTCCCCGAGGTTCCGCCATGGCGCAGACCGAAGGCTCCACCGTTCCCACCGTCGACGAGTACGTCGAGCGGCTCGTCGACGCAGCGCCGCCGCTCACCGCTGAGCAGCGCGACCGCCTGGCCGTGCTCCTGCGCGGTACTGCGGCATGAGGGCAAGCGAAAGGCCCGGGGCTACCACCCCCCGAGCCTCCCGACGTGCAGCTACCTCGACGCAGCAGGCGGCGTGTCCCACGCCGGAGGCTGAGCCGGCGCTGTTCGACGCGGTGGTGTCCGCGCATCCTGACCACGGTGCCCGGGTGGACTGGACGGTGCCGACCGCGGCCGAGCTGCGGGATCAGGGCATGGCGCAGGTCGAGCGCCGCGCGGGCAAGTGGGAGCGCGAGGTCATTGACATCGCGCTGTCCGAGGTCATCGACATCGCGATGAGGACCGGCTCGACGTTCACCGCGAACGACGTCCGGCCACGGCTGCCCGAGGAGGTCAACCGCGCCTTGATCGGCGCCCGCTTCCAGTCGGCAGCGAAGGCCGGCAAGCTTGTGCGGGTCGGCTACGAGCGGTCGACCGACCCTCGTACACGCAGCGCTGTGGTGGCGGTCTGGCGGCCGGCATGACGTGGACCAAGCTCTCCGACGACTTCGCCGACGACTGCTGGACGCTGTCCGACGCGGCCTTCCGCATGCACGTCGAGGGTCTGGTGTGGAGCAACCGCAAGCTGGTCGACTGCCACATCGAGCTGGAGGACGTCCGCCGGTTCGCGAAGAACGAGCCGGCCGTGAAGGAGCTACTCGAGGCGGGGCTGTGGGCCTACTGCCCGAACGGCTGCGGCTACGTCATCCGTCACCACGCGCAGTACCAGGAGTCGCGCGAGAAGGTCATCGGCCGCCAGGCGCGCGCGGTGGAGAACGGCAAGAAGGGTGGGCGACCGCCGAAGGCGGGACGTGAACGCTTCACAGCAGGAACCCAGGCAGGAACCCAGGTGGGTTCCGAAGCGGGTTCGCCCGACGGCCGGGCGCGTGCAGTTCTCGAGGTGGCATCTGAGCCTGACCCCACGCTCACGGAACCCAGGTCGCTAACCCAGCAGCTAACCCAGGGGGACGGGCCGGGACGGGACGGGACGCAAGTAAGGGAAGGGAACTCTCAGAAGCAGGAAGCAGGCGACCTATGGGGCTGGCCTGACGTGGCTGTTCCTGGTCTTCGCGCTCTGCCCGACCCCAGCACGACGTCGGACTGCCACGGCTGTGGCTTCCAGCACGGACACATGACCGGCTGCAGGTACGCGTCGTGAGCCGCCGCGAGAACGTCGAGGACAAGGGCCGGCGCTACCTCGTCGAGGGCCGGGTGGTCGTCGAGCAGGCAGCGGCCGGCATCTTCGCCGCCGTCGTCCGCGGCGCCGGTGAGTACCACTCGGTGACGTTCGGCCGGGGCGGCTGGTCCTGCACCTGCGAGGCCCGCGGCCTGTGCAGTCACCTCGTAGCCGCGCAGCTCATCTCCGCTCCGGCCAACATGAGAGGCGCAAGCCGATGACCGACAACCCCGAGCCGGTCCGTCGCCGCGTCGTCACCTACGACCAGTCCCTCACCGTCGACGGCGCGCACCTGCTCCGACGCACCGTGCTGTTCGAGGACGAGCACGGCCAGCCCCTCGACGTGCTCACCATCGACCACCCGCTGCCCTGGCGGCCCACCTGGTGCCAGCCATGACCCTGCGACCGTGCCTGGACTGTGGGGAGCCCACCCAGGACGCCCGCTGCGCCACCTGCCGCCCTCTGGCCCTCGCCGCCCTGCCGACCGCCCGTGCACGCGGGTACAGCGCCGCATGGGACCGGCTGTCCACCCGGGCCCGGACCGCACAGCCGTTCTGCACCTGGTGCTCCAGTACCGAGGACCTCACCGCCGACCACCTGCGCTGGCCCGCACGCACCCTCGTCGACGTCCAGGTCCTGTGCCGGCCGTGCAACAGCGGCGCCGGATCGACCAGGGGGGACAACCCCCGACGGCAAGACGCCGGACCCACACAGTGGCTGACTTCGCGTCTCACTCCGGGCCCGCCTGGTGGGGACGCCGCGTGAGGGCCGGTCCGAAGGGTCTGGTGACCGCTGAGCCGCTGGACTTCACCGGCTGGCCGCGCGGCCGGGCCAGTCGACGGCTCCGGTTCATCCGCGAGCAGTGCCTTGTCCCGCGCGGCCACGGCGCGGGCAAGCAGGTGCGGCTGCGCGAGTTCCAGCGCGAGATCATCCGAGGTGCGTTCGCGCCGGGCATCCGCACGGCCCTGGTGTCGATCCCGCGGGCGAACGGCAAGACGGCGCTGGCCGCGATGCTCGGCCTGGCAGAGCTGTTCGTCGGCCCGCCGTCCGCTGAGGTCCTCATCGTCGCGTCCGACCAGCGCCAGGCCGACCTGACGCTCAAGCTGGCCCGCCGGATGGTGGAGCTGAACCCGGTCCTGGCCGAGCGAGTCCACGTGTTCCGGGACCGCCTGGTGGTCCCGGAGAACGACGCGCTGCTGCTGCCGCTGCCTGCCGAACCGGGCGGGCTGCACGGCCATGACCCGTCGCTGCTGATCCTCGACGAGCTGCACGTCGTCACGCGCGAGGTGTTCGAGGCCGCCAGCACCGCCGCCGGCAAGCGCGCTGAGTCCCTCACCCTGGCGATCTCGACCCCGAGCTCGTCGCCCGACTCGCTGATGTGGGAGCTGGTGCAGCACGGCCGGACCGGCGACGACCCGGCGTTCTACCTCAAGGAGTTTGCCGCCCCGGCCGGCTGCGCGGTCGACGACAGGTCCGCGTGGAAGGTCGCGAACCCGGCGCTGGCCGACAGCCGGCCGTTTCTGGCCGAGGACGCCCTTGCCGCGGTCGTGCGCACCACCCGGGAACCGGTGTTCCGCCAGCTGCGCCTGGGCCAGTGGACGTCGGGCGCGGTCTCGTGGCTGCCGTGGGGCGCCTGGGCGACCCGCGCAGACCCCGCCCGGGTCGTCGCCGACCGGGAGCGGGTTGTGCTGGCCTTCGACGGCTCCGCGTCCGGGGACAGCACTGCCCTGGTCGGCTGCACCCTGGACGGGCACGTGTGGCTCGAGGGGCTGTGGGAGAACCCCGGCGACCCGCGCTGGCGGGTGCCCCGCGGCGACGTCGACGCCGCGGTCGATGTCGCGTTCGCGCGCTACGACGTCCTGGAGCTGGCCGCCGACCCGTGGGGCTGGCGGTCCGAGCTCGAGGTGTGGGCCGCCCGGCACGGCGAGCTGCGGGCGCTGGAGTGGAACACCGCGAACGCCGCCCGGATGGCCCCGGCGACCGACCGGCTCTACCAGGGCGTGGTGACCGGCGCGCTCACCCACGACGGAGACAGCCGGCTCGCCGCGCACGTCGCGCACTGCGTCGCGAAGAGCACCACGCTCGGCGATCTCGTGAGCAAGGACAAGCGCAACAGCCCCCGCAAGATCGACGCCGCAGTCGCGGCGATCGTCGCGTACGACCGTGCCGCCTGGCACGCCAACCGCGCCGTTCCCCGGCGCAGAGTCGCGAGCTTCCGATGAGCACCCTGGACGTCCTGGCCCGGCTCAGTGCCCGGCTCGACGAGCGCACACCCGCACTGACCCGCCTGGACGGCTACTACGCCGGCACGCAGCCCGCGAGCTTCCTCGCCCCCGAGGCGCGGGTCGCGCTCGGCGACCGACTGCGGGTGCTGTCGGTGAACCTCCCGCGGCTGCAGGTGCAGGCCCTCGCCGAGCGCCTGGGCGTCACCGGGTTCCGCACCGCCGGCCCGGACACCGACCCCGATGCCGACCTGTGGCGGATCTGGCGCGCCAACGGCCTGGAGGACGCCAGCGCACAGGCTCACGTCGACGCGCTCGTCTACGGCAGGGCCTTCGTCATCGTCTGGGCCGGCCGGACCCCGCAGACGCCGCGGGTGACCGTGGAGTCTGCGCGCCAGGTTGCCGTGGAGTACGACCCGGGCAGTCGAGAGGTGACCTGCGCGGTCAAGCGCTGGTCGGCCGGCGGTCGAGGCCAGGCCGTCGTCTACGAGCGCGACCGCATCACCCGGTACACCTCGAGCAGCTACCTGCCGGTCGGCACCGTCTCGCCCGCTCCAGCTGAGGGCACCGTCCCGGAGCTGCTGTCGCCCGCTGGCGGCTGGTCGAGCGCCGGCAGCGTGCCGAACCCGCTCGGAGTCGTCCCGGTCGTGCCGCTGGTCAACCGCGGGCGGCTGCTCGACGTCGACGGCGTGTCCGAGATGGCCGACGTCCTCGGGCTCACCGACGCACTCAACAAGGTGATGAGCGACGCCATGGTCACCAGCGAGTTCTTCGCCCGGCCGCGCCGCTGGGCCGTCGGTCTGGAGCTGGTCGAGGACGACCAGGGCAACGCCGTCAACCCGTTCCCGAACGAGGCCGACCGCATGTGGCAGTCCGAGGACCCGGCCACCCGGTTCGGGCAGTTCGACGCCGCCCGCCTCGACGGGTACAGCGACCTCGCCGCGACGATCACCCACCAGATCGGCGCGCTCACCGGCCTCCCGCCGCACTACCTCGGGTTGCACGGCGACCAGCCTGCCAGCGCCGACGCCATCCGCTCCGCGGAGGCGAGCCTGGTCGCCCGGGCGGTGTCTCGCCAGCGGACGTTCGGGCAGGCGTGGTCCGACGTCGCCGCGCTGATCCTCGCCGTCCGGGACGGGCAGGACCCGGCCGCGCTCGACGTCGAGACGGTGTGGGCGAGCCCGGAGACGCGCACCCCGGCGCAGGCCGC
>DASTLY010000069.1:0-5810 GCA_035714445.1 Mycobacteriales bacterium | reverse complement strand
CCAGCGCCGCGAGCAGCAGGACCGACAGCAGCTCGAACGGCAGCACCCACCAGGCGAAGAGGATCTCCGCCAGGGGTTGCGCCTGGCCGCGGACGCCGTCCCGCGAGACCGTCGCCGGCCCCGTCTGCAAGAGCGCCCCCGCCAGCAGCCCGGCCGTCGCGGTCCCGACCACCGCGGCGAGGACGCGCTGCGGCACGGCGGCGTCGATGCCCGCCGACGGGCCGGTGGGGGCGCGCGTCAGCATGAGCGCGAAGAGGACGAGGACGACCACCGCGCCCACGTAGACGAGCACCTGCACCAGGGCCACCACCTCGGCGCCCAGCACGAGGTAGACCCCGCCCATCGCGCCGAGGGCCACGACGAGCCACAGCGCGGCGTGGACGACGCGGCGGCTGGTCACCGCGAGCGCGCCCGCCCCGGCGGTGAGCACGGCGAAGGCGGCGAACAGCACGTCGAGAGGCGTCATGCGGCGGCTGGTCCGGCAGCGGTCATGGCTCGTCCTGCGGCGGTGGCGCCGGTGTCGGTGTCGGTGGTGTCGTCGGTGTCGGCGGTGGCGTCGTCGGTGGCGTCGTCGGTGGCGTCGTCGCTGCTGTCGTCGGCGACGGCGTCCGGCGGGCCGGGCGGTCGGCTCGATCGGGTCGCTCGGGTCGCTCGGCGCGGGTGGCGCCCGCTGCCCGTTCAGGGCGCTCGGGCCGCTCGGGCCGCTCGGGCCGCTCGGGCCGCTCGGCGCGGGTGGCGCCGGCCGTGCGGGCCGGGCGGCCGGACGGGTCGACCTCCTTGGCGACGGGGGCTCCGGGGTCCAGAGCGGGCGGCGGAGGCACGGACCACATCCACTCGCGCAGCCGCTCCTTCTCGTGCGTCATGTTCGCGATGTCGGTCTCGGAGTACTCGAACTGCGGGCTCCAGAACAGCGCGTCGAACGGACACACCTCGACGCAGATGCCGCAGTACATGCACAGGGAGAAGTCGATGGCGAAGCGGTCGAGCACGTTGCGCTGGCGGGCCCGTGCCGCACCCTCGACCTCGAGCGTCTCCTTGTGGCTGTCGATGTAGATGCACCAGTCGGGGCACTCGCGGGCGCACAGCATGCAGACGGTGCAGTTCTCCTCGAGCAGCGCGATCACCCCGCGGCTGCGCGGCGCCAGCGTCGGGGTGACGTCCGGGTACTCCGCCGTGACCACCGGCCGGCCCAGGGTCGCGAGCGTCACGGCGAGGCCGCGGGCCAGCCCGCTCAGCGGCCCCTTCACGACGCTCCCCCGGTGGCGGTCACAGCGCCACCACCAGGGCTGCGGTAAGGACGAGCTGCGCCAACGCCAACGGCACCAGCACCTTCCAGGCGAGCGCCTGCAGCTGGTCCTCGCGCATCCGCGGCCAGGCGACGCGGATCCAGATGACGAGCACCGCCACCAGACCCGTCTTGGCCAGCGTCCACAGCCACCCCAGCGCCTCGGGGAACGGCCCGGACCAGCCGCCGAGGAAGAGGACCGCGAACAGGCCGGACATCACGACGATGCCGGCGTACTCGGCCAGCAGGAACAGGGCGAACCGCAGACCGCCGTACTCGGTGTAGGCACCGAGCACGAGCTCGGCGTCCGCGATCGGCATGTCGAACGGCGGCCGCTGCAGCTCGGCGACGGCGGAGACGAGGAAGACGACCGCGGCCGGCGCCTGCCACAGCAGCCACCACGGCTGCCAGGCCTCGACGATGCCGGAGAGACGCAGCGTGCCGGCGGCCATCGCGACCGACGTCGCCGCCAGCACCAACGGCAGCTCGTAGGCGAGCAGCTGCGCGGCGGTGCGCATGCCGCCGAGCAGCGAGTACTTGTTGCCGCTGGCCCAGCCGCCGACCAGGATCCCGAGCACCGCGACCGCGGACGCGGCGAGGACGAACAGCAGCCCCGCGTCGACGTCGGCGGCGACCACGCCGGGCGCGAGCGGGATGGCCGACATCGCGACGAGGTAGGGCACCAGCGCGATGCCGGGGGCGAGCCGGAACAGGGTGCGGTCGGCGGCGGCCGGTACCGAGTCCTCCTTCTGCGCGAACTTCACGCCGTCCGCCACCAGCTGCGCCCAGCCGTGGAAGCCGCCGGCGTACATCGGGCCGAGGCGGCCCTGCATGTGCGCCATCACCTTGTGCTCGGTCTGGCCCACCAGCAGGGGCAGGACGAGGAACGCGGCCAGCACGGCGACCGCCCGAAGCACCACCTCGAGCGCCTCAGGCACCGGGGTCCTCCGCGGCGGGCCGGTCCCTGCCCGCGACGGTGCCCGCGACGGTTCCCGCGACGGGGCCCGCGACGGGGCCCGCGAGGGGGCCGGCGTCTGTGTCCACGTCGTCGGCGGCGGGCACCGCGGCGGGGCTGCGCGGGCCCCAGGTCACCGGGTCTGCGACGCCCGGCGGCAGCGAGGCACGCCGGGCCGGCGCGGAGCGGCCCTCCCCCGACTCGCCCGGCTCCTTGGCGCCGGGCCAGACCTTGGCCGAGCGGGCCGCCAGCTGGAACGACTTGCGCCACGGCGTCCCGATGAAGCCGTCCGGCAGCAGCAGCGGCCGCAGTCCCCGTCCGGAGCCGTCGTCGAAGCCGGTGAAGTCGACGCCGAACATCTCGTGGGTCTCGCGCTCGTGCCAGGCGGCGCCCGCCCAGGTGTGCGTCGCGCTGGGCAGCACCGGCGCGGCGGCCGGCACGCGGGTGCGCAGCAGCAGCCCGCGCAGCGGGGACAGGGCGGCGACGTGCAGGACGACGTCCACCGAGGGCGGGTCGGCCTCGGGCTCGTCGACCGCCGACAGCCAGTCGAACACCACGTAGCCGGCGCCGAGCGCGTGCGTCAGCGCCTCGTCCCAGCGCGCCGCAGGCACGTCCACGCAGGGTGAGCCGGCCGCGGGAGCGGCGGTGCCAAGGTCCGCCGGCCACCCGGGGGGGTCCGACACCGACGTCTCCTGCTGCGCAGCGCCGGCCTGGACCGGGGCGTCCGGGACAGGCGCGGCCGGGACCGGCGGACCGTCCGGGGCGGTCGTCACCGGTCGGCCCCGTACCGCTCGCCGAGGTTCTCCGCGGCGATCTTCTCCTGCAGCCGGACGATGCCCTGCAGCAGCGCCTCGGGTCGCGGCGGGCAGCCCGGCACGTAGACGTCCACCGGCACGATCTGGTCGACGCCCTTGGTGACGCTGTAGGAGTCCCAGTACGGGCCGCCGCTGTTCGAGCAGGCTCCGAACGAGATGACGTACTTCGGCTCGGGCATCTGGTCGTACAGCCGCCGGATGGCCGGCGCCATCTTGTCGGTCACCGTGCCGGACACGACCATGAGGTCGGCCTGCCGCGGTCCGGGGGCGAACGGGATGACGCCGAGGCGGATGAAGTCGTGCCGCGACATCGACGCGGCGATGAACTCGATCGCGCAGCAGGCGAGGCCGAAGTTGAACACCCACAGGCTGTACCGGCGCCCCCAGTTCAGGACGATGCGCAGCGGGTCGGGTGCGAGGCGCTGGAGCGGGCCGACCGACGTCGGGCCCGCCGACGGACCGGGCGAGAGCGCACCCGTGCGCATCGAGGGGGACGGCAGCGCGACGGCGCGCGAGGCGCCGCCCGTCCCCCCCGCTGGTGCGTTGCCGGGTGTAGACGCGGCCGGCGGACCTGCGGCCGGTGGGCCCGCGGCCGGTGGACCTGCGGCCGGTGGAGCTGCGGCCGGTGGAGGTGCGGCCGACCCGGCTGCGGCCGGCGTGGGCTCGTTCACCGCCACGACAGGACCCCCCGCCGCCAGGCGTGCAGCAGCCCGACCGCCAGCACGCCGACGAACACGCCCATCTCCGCGACGGTGGCCCACCCGTAGGCCTCGACGACCGTCGCCCAGGGGAACAGGTACACGGCGTCGACCGCGAAGACGACGTAGAGGTAGGCGTACAGGTAGTAGCGCACGTTGAGCTGCGCCCAGCCCTCGCCGACGGGGTCCACGCCGGACTCGTACGTCGTGGCCTTCGTCACGGACGGGGCCCGCGGGCGCAGCAGCCGGTTGGCGCCCATGCCGCCGGCGAACAGGGCGATGCCCGCGAGCACGACGGCGCCCACCACCAGGTAGGCCGAGCCGTCCGGGTTCGCCGACACGCCGGTGAGCGTACTGCGCAGGGCGTCGCCCGCCAGGAGCCCAGCAGCTGCGCCGTCGAGCCGCTGTTCCAGCGAGGAATACCCGCCACGCCGACCTACGATGTAGTAGGTAAGGGTGCCTTTGCCGGGCGCCAGCCCCGCATCGCAGAGGACGGCATGACCACCCTCATCACGGACAGCTCCTCGACGGAGGCCGCCGAGCCGACGCTGCACAAGGAGATCCAGGCCCTCGACCGGGTCGTGATCCGCTTCGCCGGTGACTCCGGTGACGGCATGCAGCTCACGGGTGACCGGTTCACCGCCGAGACGGCGTCGCTGGGCAACGACCTGGCGACCCTGCCGAACTTCCCGGCCGAGATCCGCGCGCCCGCGGGCACGCTGGCCGGCGTCTCCAGCTTCCAGCTGCACTTCGCCGACCACGACGTGCTGACCCCGGGCGACGCACCGGACGTCCTGGTCGCGATGAACCCGGCCGCCCTGAAGGCGAACATCGCCGACCTGCCGCGCGGCGGCCTGCTCATCGTCGACTCCGACGAGTTCGGGAAGCGGAGCCTGGCGAAGGTCGGCTACGCCGCGAACCCGCTCGAGGACGGCAGCCTGGACGCCTACCAGGTGCACGCGCTGCCCCTCACGTCCATGACGGTCGAGGCGCTGGCCGACACCGGGCTGTCGCGCAAGGACGCCGAGCGCGCCAAGAACATGTTCTCGCTCGGGCTGCTGAGCTGGCTGTACGACCGGCCGACCCAGGGCACCGAGGCGTTCCTGGCCGCCAAGTTCGCGCGCAAGCAGGACATCCTCGCGGCGAACCTCACTGCCTTCCGGGCCGGTTGGGCGTTCGGGGAGACGACCGAAGGCTTCGCCGTCCGGTACCAGGTGGCGCCGGCCCCGCACGTCCCCGGCACCTACCGCAACGTCACGGGCAACACGGCGCTGGCGTACGGGCTCGTCGCGGCCGCGCACCGCGCCGGCCTGCAGCTGGTGCTCGGCTCGTACCCCATCACCCCGGCCAGCGACATCCTGCACACCCTGGCGGGCCTCAAGCGCTTCGGCGTCATGACGCTGCAGGCGGAGGACGAGATCTCCGGCGTCGGCATCGCCCTCGGCGCAGCGTTCGGCGGGGGGCTGGGCGTCACGTCGACGTCCGGCCCGGGGCTGGCGCTGAAGGCCGAGACCATCGCGCTGGCCGTGTCGATCGAGCTGCCGCTGGTCGTCGTGGACGTGCAGCGCGGCGGTCCGTCGACCGGCATGCCCACCAAGACGGAGCAGGCCGACCTGCTGCAGGCGATGCACGGCCGCAACGGCGAGGCGCCCGTCGCGGTGCTCGCCCCGGCCTCGCCGGTGGACTGCTTCGACACCGCGGTCGAGGCGGTGCGCATCGCGACGACGTACCGGACTCCGGTGATCGTGCTGTCGGACGGCTACCTGGCCAACGGCTCCGAGCCGTGGCCGGTGCCGACGACCGACGCGTTGCCGGCGATCGACGTCGCGCAGGCGACCGAGCCGAACGCGACGCTGCCGGACGGCACCCCGGTGTTCCGGCCGTTCCTGCGCGACGAGCGGACGCTGGCCCGGCCCTGGGCGGTCCCCGGCACCGCCGGGCTCGAGCACCGCGTCGGCGGCATCGAGAAGGCGGACGTCACCGGCGAGATCTCCTACGACCCCGACAACCACGAGCGCATGGTGCACCTGCGCCAGGCCAAGATCGACGGCATCGAC
>DASTLY010000068.1:0-101641 GCA_035714445.1 Mycobacteriales bacterium | reverse complement strand
GCCATGCCCTTGCCGAAGAAGTAGATCGACGCGCCGCGGATCATCGTGTTGTCGACGTCGAAGAACGCGGCGGCCCCGGGGTCGGGCACCGGTGCCCGGTCGACGGCCACGGCCGCCGCGGACGCCGCTCCCGCGAGCACGGCGGCCACGCCGTCGTCCTGGCGCGACCGGCGGAGCAGTGGCGGCACGCGGACCTCCTGGCGGCTGCTGGTCACGTCGGGGCTGACGGTCGGGCTGCTGTGGCGCAACCCTAGTGCGGTCAGTCCGGCCCGAGCAGGTCGGCCGTGCGGGCGGCGAGGCCCGTGACGAGGCTGACGGACGAGACGAGCTGGGTCCGCGCCGCAGGCGGCAGCGACGGCGCCACCTGCCCCAGCCGCTCGGCCTGCTGGCGCGTCCAGGCCAGCAGCACGGTCAGCGGCGCCAGGTCGCCGGTGTCCTGGACCACCTGCAGCACCAGCCCGCTGCCGGTCCGGGTCAGCGTGTCCATGTCCTGCAGGGTCGACCGGATGAGCTCGGAGTCGGCGCCCGCCGCGAGCACCCCGCCGCCCCGGACCTGCCCACCCAGGGCCTGGCCCCCGATCAGCTCCCGCACCTCGGCGAGCCGCTCCTCGGCCAGGTGCAGCCGGGTGATGCCGCGGTCCAGCGGCCCGTCGGCGCGCCGGAGCTGGAGGGCCTCGCTGGCCCGCTTCGCGCTGTAGAGCAGCTCGCCGGGCAGCGCGTCGCGGGAGGCGACCGACACGCCGAACAGCGCCGCGACGACCACCAGCAGGCCGGCGCAGGCGGTGGCCAGCGGGCGCAGCCAGCGGCGTGGGCGCCGGGCGGGGACCGCCGGCCGGACGTCGTTGCCGTCGTCCTCGGCAGCGCCGTCCTGGACAGCCGCGACGGCCAGCAGGCGCAGCCGCGTCCTGGCGCGGAACGCCGGCGAGGGGGTCAACCGGTCCGCCAGCTCGGTACGGGCGGCGGCGAACGCGCCGACCACCGGGTACTGCGCGGTGGCCGTGCCCTCGTCGAGGGACCGGGCGAACGCGTCGGCGCGCGTCTGTGCACTCACCGGTCGTCCCCCCTGCCCGTCGACGGCGTCGCACTGATCAACGAGCGGGCAGGCCGAAAGGTGACGGTCTGCGCCGAGATGCGCTTCACGCGCCCGGCCGTGGGGGCAGCAGGCGGCTCAGCGCGCGGACGGCGCGGTACTGCAGGGCCCGGACCGCCGCCTCGTTCTTGCCCATCACCAGCGCGGTCTCCGACACCGACAGCTCCTGCAGGAAGCGCAGCGCGATGCACTCCTGCTGCTCCGGGTTGAGCTTGCGCACGGCCTCGAGCAGCGTGCGGGTGTCGAGGTCGGCGAGCACCGCCGACTCCGGCCCGTCGACGACGCCGGGCGTGCCCACGGCCGACACGTCGTCGGTGGCGACCTCGAGCCGGTAGCGCCCACTCTTGTAGTGGTCGATGACGATGTTGCGCGCGATGGTGACGAACCAGGCGCCCACGTCGCTGCCCTGCCAGCTGAAGGAGCCGATGCTCCGCAGCCCCTTCACGAAGGTGTCCGCGGTGAGGTCCTCGGCGACGTGCCGGCTCGCCACCCGGCACGCGACGTAGCGGTAGACCTCGGGCAGGTAGCGGTCGTACAGCTGGGCGAATGCCTCGGCGTCGCCGGCCTGGGCCTGCTGCACCAGGGCGTACGACGCCGCCGCCTGCCGCACGTGCTCCTCGGTCGGCGGGGGCCCGCCGGGATGCGCCCGGGGCCCGGGCAGGCCGGCCCTCAGCCGGCCGCCGCGGCCGCTCACCCGCGCCCGCAGGCGCAGCCCGGGCTCGCCGAGGTCGCGGGCCGTCAGTGCCGCCCGCGCCTGCCGGGCCCGCTCCTCGCCGCCGGACGCGGCCACCGCCGCGCGCAGCGCGTCGAGAGCCGGCTCCGGCCGCTGCGTCCCGCGGCTCACCGGACAGCGTCCCGGGCACCGGCGAGGCCGGCGACGGGAAGCCCCGCTGCAGCCACGGCGGTCTCCTTGCACGAGGCGTTCCGGACGGCCCGCTCACCGCGCACGCTGCAGGACAGGGCATCGTACGCCGAGCGGGCGATGCACCGCTCGCCCGCCCGCTACCCGGGTGGCGCCGGCCCATGCGCGCCGGCCGGGCGCGCACGCCAAGGCCAATCGCAGCGCGCCCCGCCCGCGGCCGTGTCAGACTCGGCCGGGGCCGCGGGGCGCGGCTCCGCGAGCACCGAAGGGGTCCAGGCCGTGAGCTTCGAGGCCGACCAGGCCGTGAGCGACGCCGCCGGTGCGTCCGGATCCGTCGCCGACCTGGTGCGCTCGGCTGGGCGTACGGCCGGCGGGTCGACCGCGTTCGTGGCGCCGGGCACGACCCTGACCTGGTCGCAGGTGGACGACCTCGTCGACGCCACCGCCGCGGGCCTGCTCCGCCTGGGCCTGGTCCCCGGCGACCGCGTCGCGCTGCACCTGGGCAACGTCCCCGACTTCCCGGTCGGCTACTTCGGGGCGCTGCGGGCCGGGCTGGTCGTGGTGCCGGTCAACACCGGCTACACCGCCGAGGAGATCGGCCACCTGCTGCGCGACAGCGGGGCCCGGGCGCTCCTCACCTCCCCGGCGGGCCGGTCACTGACCGCGGAGCTGGCGCCGGTGGAGCACCTGGTCGTGGCGGGCGGCGACGGGCCGGGGTCGCTGACGGCGCTGCAGGCCGGCCCGTACGAGCCGGTGCCCTCCGGCGCGGCCGGCGAGGACCTGGCGGTGCTGCTCTACACGTCCGGGACCAGCGGGCGGCCCAAGGGCGCGATGCTCAGCCACCGCGCCCTGCTGGCCAACCTCGAGCAGGCGTCACGGGTGGACCCGGCCGTGGTCGTGCCCGGCGACGTCGTGCTGCTCGTGCTGCCGCTGTTCCACGTCTACGGGCTCAACGCCGCCCTCGGCATGGTCGCGAGGCAGGCCGCGACCGGCGTCCTGGTGGAGCGGTTCGACCCGGTGGAGACGCTGGCCGACCTGCGCCGCCACGGCGTGACGTGCCTGGTCGGCGCGCCGCCGATGTACCTCGCCTGGTCGATGCTGCCCGAGCTCCGGGAGGCGTTCGCCGGGGTCCGGCTGGCGGTGTCCGGCGCGGCCCCGCTGCCGGCCGAGGTGCTGCACCGCGTCCTCGACGCCACCGGGCACCCGGTCTTCGAGGGCTACGGGCTGACCGAGACGGCGCCGGCGCTGACCAGCACGCTGATGAGCGAGGTGGCCGTACCGGGGTCGATCGGTCGGCCGCTGCCCGGCGTCGAGCTGCGGCTGCTCGACGACGCCGGGCACGAGGTCGAGGAGGGCGACCCCGGCGAGATCGTCGTACGGGGCGCGAACCTGTTCTCCGGCTACTGGCCGGACGGCGCCGGCGGCCCGGCCGCGGACGGCTGGTGGCCCACCGGCGACGTCGCGTACGCCGACGCGGCCGGCGACCTGCACCTGGTCGACCGGCGCCGGGAGCTGATCCTGGTCAGCGGCTTCAACGTCTACCCGCGGGAGGTGGAGGACGTGCTGACGCGGCACCCGGCCGTACGGGAGGCGGCGGTGATCGGCGTGCCGCACCCCTACACCGGTGAGTCGGTGAAGGCGCTCGTCGTCGCGGAGGACGGCGCCCGGCCGGCGGCCGACGACGTCATCGCCTTCTGCGCCCGCTCGCTGGCCCGCTTCAAGTGCCCGACGGCCGTGGAGGTCGTCGACTCCCTGCCGCACTCGGCGACCGGCAAGGTGAGCAAGGGCCGGCTGCGGGAGCTGGCCGGCGGATGAGGCTGCTGCGGGGCCGCCCCCGGGTCGCCGAGGTCGTGCTGGTCACCCGGCAGGGCTGCCACCTGTGCGAGCTGGCCGCCCCGGTGGTCCGGCGCGAGGCCGAGCGGGCCGGCGCGGGCTACGCCGAGCGCGACGTGGACGCCTCACCGGCCGACGTCGCGGCGTACGGCGAGAAGGTCCCGGTGGTGCTACTGGACGGCACCGAGCACGCGTACTGGCAGATCGACGAGAAGGCGCTGCGCACGGCCCTGCGCAGCGGCGTGTGACGGACGTCACCGACTTTGTGCGCACGTTCACAAGCGCGTAACCTTGCGGCGAGCTTGCCGGAGCGTGACCGGCGCAGACCCGGGGCAGGAGCGCGGCCATGACCGAGCTGGGCAGCAGGCGGCGCCGGGTGGGCGTGCCCGACGCCACCGTGGCGCGGCTGCCGGTCTACCTGCGGGCGCTGCACACGCTCGCGGAGAGCGGCCGCACGACCGTCAGCTCGCAGGCCCTCGCCCAGCTGGTCGGGGGCGGCTCGGCGAAGGTGCGCAAGGACCTGTCGCACCTGGGGTCGTACGGCACCCGCGGCGTCGGCTACGAGGTCGAGGAGCTGGTGCTGCACATCAGCCGCGAGCTGGGGCTGACCCACGGCTGGTCGGTGGTGCTGGTCGGCGTCGGCAACCTGGGGCACGCGCTGGCCGGCTACGGCGGCTTCTCCTCGCGCGGCTTCGAGGTCGCGGCCCTGCTCGACGCCGACCCGCGGCGGGTCGGCGAGGTGATCGGCGGGCGTCGGGTGCGCCACGTGGGGGAACTGGCCGCGGTGGTCGCCGAGACCGGGGTGAGCATCGGCGTGATCGCCACCCCGGCGGACGCCGCGCAGGAGGTGTGCGACCGGCTGGTGGCCGCCGGTATCAGTAGCATCCTCAACTTCGCGCCGACCGTGCTGACCGTGCCGGACGGCGTCGACGTGCGCAAGGTCGACCTCGCCGTCGAGCTGCAGATCCTGTCCTTCCACCAGGCCCGGCGCGGCACGCCCGGCAAGCGCGAGGTGTCCGCATGACGCCGGAGCGGGCCCCGGTGCGGCGATGAGCGTCCTGGTCGTCGGCATCTCGCACCGCACCGCCCCGGTCGCGCTGCTGGAGAAGGTCACGCTGGGCCTGTCCGACACCGGCGCGGTCGCCAGCGAGCTGCGGGCCGGCGCGGTGACCGAGGCCGTCGTGCTGTCGACGTGCAACCGGGTCGAGGTCTACGCCGACACCGAAGGCTTCCACGCCGGCGTCGACGCGGTCAGCGACCTGCTCGCCCGCGGGTCCGGGCTGACCCTCGACGAGCTCAAGGACTTCCTGTACGTCCACTGGGAGGGCCAGGCCGTCTCGCACCTGTTCCAGGTGGCCTGCGGGCTCGACTCCATGGTGGTGGGCGAGTCCCAGATCCTCGGGCAGCTGCGCCGGGCCTACTCGGCGAGCAGCGCCGGTGCCGGCCGGACCCTGCACGAGCTGTTCCAGAGCGCGCTGCGGGTCGGCAAGCGCGCGCACGCCGAGACGGACATCGACGACGCGGGCCGCTCCCTGGTCTCGGTCGGTCTGGAGCGCGCGGTTGCTGCCGTCGGGCCGCTCGACGGTCGGGACGTGCTGGTGATCGGCGCCGGCTCGATGGGCGCGCTGGCCGGCAGCACCCTGCGCCGGGCGGGCGTCGCCTCCATCACCGTGGCCAACCGCACCGCCACCAACGCGCACCGGCTGGCCACCGCGCTCGAGGGCGTCGGCATCGGGCTGGAGGACCTCGAGGCGGCGCTGGTCAAGGCGGACGTGGTGGTGTCCTCGACGGGCGCGACCGGCGTCGTGGTGCCGTACGACGTGGTCGCCCGGGCCGTGCACGACCGCGGCGGCCGGCCGGTGGCTTTCCTCGACCTCGCCCTGCCACGCGACATCGACCCGGCCGCCCGCGCGCTGCCCGGGGTCACCCTCGTCGACCTCGAGACGCTCCAGTCGGTGCTGGAGACCACCGACGCCGGTGCCGGGGTCGAGGCGGCCCGCGCGATCGTCCGCGAGGAGGTCGGCGGCTTCCTGAGCTGGCAGCGGGCGAGCCGGGTCGCCCCCACCGTCGCGGCGCTGCGGCGGCGGGCCGAGCAGGTGGCCGAGACCGAGCTGGCCCGGCTCGACGCCCGGCTGCCCGACCTCGACGAGCGCGCCCGCGCCGAGCTGGCCAGCACCGTCCGGCGGGTCGTCGGCACCCTGCTGCACACCCCGACCGTGCGCGTGAAGGAGCTGGCGGAGGCGCCGGCCGCCGCGTCGTACGCCGAGGCGCTGCGCGAGCTGTTCGGCCTCGACCGGGCGGCGCCGGCCGCGGTGGCGGTCGGCCCCGTGGCGGTCGAGGAGGAGTCCGGCCCCGAGGACGAGCCGGTGCTCGAGAACGACCCGGTGCTTGACGAGCCCGGTCTTGTCGAGCAGTCCCGGGAGAGGGCATGAGCGCCCGTCTGCGGTTGGGCACCCGCGGGAGCGCGCTCGCCCTGGCGCAGTCCGGCCAGGTCGCGGGCGAGATCACCGCGCGTACCGGCCGGGACGTCGAGCTCGTGCCGGTGCTGACCCGCGGCGACCTGTCCACGGACGCGATCAGCCGGCTGGGCGGCACCGGGGTGTTCGTCACCGCGCTGCGGGACGCCCTGCTGGCGGGCGAGGTCGACCTCGCCGTCCACTCCTACAAGGACCTGCCGACCGCGGCCGCCCCCGGGCTGGTCATCGCGGCGGTGCCGCCGCGCGAGGACCCGCGCGACGTGCTCGTCGCCCGCGACGGGCTGACCCTCGGTGAGCTGCCCGCGGGGGCGCGCATCGGCACCGGCGCCCCGCGACGGATGGCTCAGCTGCGCGCCCTCGGGCTCGGCCACGAGGTGGAGCCGGTGCGCGGCAACGTCGACACCCGGATCGCCTTCGTGACGGCCGGCACGCTCGACGCGGTGGTGCTGGCCCGCGCGGGGCTCGCCCGGCTGGACCGGCTGGCGGAGGCCACCGAGGTGCTGGACCCGCTGCAGGTGCTCCCGGCGCCCGCGCAGGGCGCCCTCGCGGTCGAGTGCCGCGAGAGCGACGCCGAGGTGTGCGCGGCGGTGGCGCAGCTCGACGACCCGACGACCCGGGCGGCGGTCAGCGCCGAGCGCGCCCTGCTCGGGGCGCTCGAGGCCGGCTGCTCGGCCCCGGTCGCGGCGCTCGCCGAGATCGCGGAGGGCGACGACGGTCCCGAGGTCTACCTGCGCGGCCTGGTGGCCGCTCTCGACGGCAGTGAGTCGGTGCGCCTGTCGGCGACCGGCCCGACCTCCGACGCGCCGGGGGTGGGACGCCGGCTCGCCGCCGAGCTGCTCGACCTCGGTGCGGCGGACCTGATGGGAGAACGATGACCAGCTCGAAGCCCACGACCCGCAAGAAGCCTTCGGGGCGGGTGGCGCTCGTCGGAGCGGGCGCCGGCGACCCCGGCCTGCTGACCGTGCGGGCCGCCCAGCTGCTCGCGGGCGCCGACCTGGTGGTCGCCGACACCCGGGTGTCCGCGGGCGTGCTCGCGCTGGTCGCCGAGGGCGCCGAGGTCGTGCGCACCGAGCCCGGCGAGCCGGCCGGTGCGCAGCTCGTGGCGGCCGTCAAGGAGGGCCGCACGGTGGTGCGGCTGCTGCCCGGCGACCCCTACCTGCACGAGGAGGGCGTCAAGGACGCCGAGGCCGTCGCCAAAGCCAAGCAGCGCCTCGAGGTGGTCCCGGGTGTCCCGGCCGCGGTGGCCGTCCCCGCGTACGCCGGCATCCCGGTCGGCCTGCCGCGCACCGTCGCCCGGGTCCACGACCAGCTCGACTGGCGCGCGGTCGCCGCGGCGCCCGGCACCCTGGTGCTGATGCTGCCGGCGGCCGACGTCGCGAAGGCGGCGAGCGCCCTCGTCGAGCACGGCCGCAAGGGGGCCACCGACGTGGCCGTCACCGCGGGCGGCACCACCGAGGAGCAGCGCACCGTGCTGACCTCGCTCGACGCCGCCGACCGCGACGTGAGCGCCGCCGGGCTGGCCGGCGAGGCCGTCCTGGTCGTCGGCGACGCCGTACGCAAGGCCGCCCGGCTCGGCTGGTTCGAGAGCCGCGCGCTGTACGGCTGGCAGGTCCTCGTGCCGCGCACCCGCGACCAGGCGGGCGCGGTGTCGGTGCAGCTGCGCGGGCACGGCGCGGTCCCGGTCGAGGTGCCCACGATCGCGGTCGAGCCGCCGCGCACCCCTGCCCCGATGGAGCGAGCCGTCAAGGGCCTGGTCACCGGGCGCTACCTGTGGGCGGCGTTCACCTCGACCAACGCCGTCAAGGCCGTACGCGAGAAGCTCGAGGAGTTCGGGCTCGACGCGCGGGCGTTCGCCGGCGTCAAGGTCGCCGCCGTGGGCGACGCCACCGCCGCGGCACTGGTCGAGTTCGGCGTCCAGCCCGACCTGGTGCCGAGCGGCCAGCAGTCCGGCGAGGGGCTGCTCGCTGACTGGGCGCCCTACGACGAGGTGTTCGACCCGATGGACCGGGTCCTGCTGCCGCGCGCCGACATCGCGACCGACACCCTGCTGGCCGGGCTGAAGGAGCTCGGGTGGCAGGTCGACGACGTCACGGCGTACCGGACCGTCCGCGCGGCGCCGCCGCCCGCCGAGACCCGCGAGGCGCTGAAGGGTGGCGGGTTCGACGCCGTCCTGTTCACCTCCTCCAGCACCGTGCGCAACCTGGTCGGCATCGCCGGCAAGCCGCACGACAGCACGGTGCTGGCCTGCATCGGGCCGCAGACCGCGAAGACCGCCGAGGAGCTCGGGCTGCGGGTCGACGTGCTGGCTCCGCAGGCCGACGTCGCGTCGCTGGTCGAGGCGCTCGCCGAGCACGCGCTCGAGCGCCGCGCCGCCGGCCTCGACCTGCCCGGCTCGGCCCGCCGGAAGCGGCTGGCCCGCGCCGCAGCCCGCGCATGATCACCCGGCCGCGGAGGCTGCGGCGGACCCCGGCGCTGCGGCGGCTGGTCGCCGACGTACGGCTCTCGGCCGCCGACCTGGTGCTGCCGATGTTCGTCAAGGAGGGCATCGCCGGCCCGGCGCCGATCGCCTCGATGCCGGGCGTCGTGCAGCACACCCGGGACTCGCTGAAGAAGGCCGCGGTCGAGGCGGTGCAGGCCGGCGTCGGCGGGCTGATCCTGTTCGGCATCCCGCAGGTCAAGGACGCCCGCGGCAGCGGCGCCGACGACCCGGACGGCATCGTGCAGCTGGCGCTGCAGGACCTGCGCGCCGAGCTCGGCGACAACACCGTGCTGATGAGCGACCTGTGCCTGGACGAGTACACCGACCACGGCCACTGCGGCCTGCTCACCCCGGACGGCGACGTCGACAACGACGCCACCCTCGACCGGTACGCCTGCGCGGCGCTCGCCCAGGCCCGCGCCGGCAGCCACGTCGTCGCGCCCAGCGGGATGATGGACGGCCAGGTCCGGGCGATCCGGGAGGCGCTCGACGGCGAGGGCTTCACGGCGCTGCCGGTCTGGTCGTACTCCACCAAGTACGCCTCGGCCTTCTACGGCCCGTTCCGCGACGCGGCCGAGTGCGCGCCGCAGTTCGGCGACCGGGCGGGCTACCAGCAGGACGGCGCGCGCAGCGCGGACGAAGGCGTCCGCGAGGCGCTGCTGGACATCGCCGAGGGCGCCGACGCGGTCATGGTCAAGCCGGCGCTGGCCTACCTCGACGTGCTCCGCGCGGTCGCCGACGCCGTCGACGTGCCGGTCGCCGCCTACCAGGTCAGCGGGGAGTACGCGATGCTCGAGGCGGCCGCCGCGCAGGGCTGGATCGACCGCCGCCGCACGATCCTCGAGACGCTGACCAGCATCAAGCGGGCCGGCGCCGGCACCGTCCTGACGTACTGGGCGACCGAGGTCGCCGGCTGGCTCGACGAGTCCTGACCGCCACCCCCTCCCGATGATCGCCACCTGGTGCCCGACGCGCCGACGCGGGTGGCTCTCCGACGAGGACGGTCGCGCCAGGGGGGCGCCGTGACGCCGGGCCTCGTCGTCGCCGTCGTCGTGCTCGCGCTGCTGCTCGCCGGCTGGGCGGTTGCGGCCGGCGGCCTCGGCCACGCCCCGCCGCGCACCCTCCTGCAGGCGCTGCTCGGCCTGCAGCTGGTGCTCCTGCTGCAGCTCGCGGTCGTGGTCGTACGCCTGGCGCAGGGCGAGCGGCCGGTGGAGACCGGCCCGTTCTTCGGCTACCTGGTGCTGTCGCTGCTGATGCTGCCCGGCGGCCTCGCGCTGTCGGTGGAGGAGCGCAACCGCAACGGCACCCTCGTGCTGGCCGTCGCCTGCCTGACGGTCGCGGTCGTCGAGTGGCGGCTGGACGTGACGTGGCGCTGAGCCCGCGCCCCCGGGCCCTGGGCGCCCGCGGCCTGGGCACCGGCCTCGGCCGGCCGCTGACCGCGGTCTACGCCGTCTTCGCGCTGTCGGCGTCCGCGCGCGCCGGCTACCAGCTCGCCACCCGCTTCGACGAGGCGCCGGTCGCCTACCTGCTGTCCGCGCTGGCTGCTCTCGTGTACGTCGTGGCGACTGTCGCCCTGCTCCGCGACCTGCGCCGGCTGGCCCTCGCCGCCGTCCTGGTGGAGCTGGTCGGCGTGCTCGTCGTCGGCACCCTGTCGTACGCCGACGCCGGCGACCCGGAGTCGACCGTCTGGTCCGGCTACGGCGCCGGCTACGGCTACGTGCCGCTGGTCCTGCCGGTGCTCGGCCTGCTGTGGATCCGGCGCAGCAGCAGGCCAGCTTAGAGCAGCAGGCTCAGCACCAGGGCGAACAGGAAGCCCAGCGTGCCGAGCAGGGTCTCCATGACCGTCCAGGTCTTGAGCGTGGTGGCCTCGTCCATCGCGAAGAACCGGCTGACGAGCCAGAAGCCCGAGTCGTTGACGTGCGACAGCACGGTCGCGCCGCCCGCGATGGCGATGACGATCAGGGCCAGGTCGGGCTCGGACAGACCGTTGGTGGCCTCGACCACCGGCGCGATCAGCCCCGC
Organism: Mycobacteriales bacterium; assembly: GCA_035714445.1. Classification (GTDB taxonomy): domain Bacteria; phylum Actinomycetota; class Actinomycetes; order Mycobacteriales; family SCTD01; genus DASTLY01. The sequence goes on along the minus strand of DASTLY010000068.1, from coordinate 90,878 downwards.
TGCGGTCGTCAGCGCGACGGTCGCGGAGCCCTGCGCGACGCGCAGCAGCAGCGAGATGACGAACGCCGCCACGATGACCGGCAGCCCGAGGTCCTCGAGCGCGTCGGCGAGGGTCTGGCCGATCCCGCTGGCCCGCAGCACGCCGCCGAACATCCCGCCCGCGCCGGTGATGAGGATGATCGAGCAGACCGGGCCGAGGGCGCTGTCGACGATCGACTCGACCTGGCTGTTCGAGGTGCCGCGCCGGGTGCCGAGCACGTACGACGCGACCAGGACGGTGATGAGCAGCGCCACCGGCGTCGCCCCGACCAGCGAGGCGGCGCGGACCGGCAGCGACTCCTCGTCCAGCGCGCCGGCGGTGGCCAGCGTGTTCATCCCGGTGTTGAGGAAGATCAGCAGCAGGGGGAGCAGCAGCAGGCCGAGGACGGTGCCGAAGCCGGGCGGGCGCGCGGGCTGCATCTCCGGCTCCTTCACCGCGGTGTCCTTCACCCCCGTGGCGACGGCCGGCGAGGTGCCGGCGACGGGGGCCGACGGCGCCGCCCCGGACGTGAGGACCTCCGGCACCGGCACCAGGTAGCGGCGGCCCGCCCAGGTCCCGAACAGGTAGCCGCCGAGGTACCAGGTCGGCAGCCCGACCAGCAGGCCGAACACCAGCACCAGGCCGATGTCGGCGCCGACCAGCTCGGCGGCCGCGACCGGGCCGGGGTGCGGCGGGACGAACGCGTGCATGACGGCAAATGCGCCGGCGACCGGCAGCCCGTACGTCAGCAGCGACCCGCCCAGGCGCTTCGCCACGGTGAAGACGATGGGCAGGAAGACGACGAGCCCGGCGTCGAAGAAGATCGGGAAGCCGAACAGCAGCGCGGCGACGCCGAGCGCCAGCGGCGCCCGCTGCTCCCCGAACCGTCGGATCAGGCTGTCCGCGAGCACCTGCGCGCCGCCGCTGAACTCCAGCAGCCGGCCGAGCATCGCTCCGAGGCCGACCAGCAGCGCGACGCTGGCCAGCGTCGAGCCGAAGCCCGAGGTCAGCGTGGACACGACGTCCTCGAGCGGGATGCGGGTGGCCAGCGCGACCAGCAGGCTGACCAGCACCAGCGCCAGGAAGGCGTGCAGCTTCACCTTCATGATCAGGAAGAGCAGCACGAGGACGGAGGCCGCCGCGATGAGCAGCAGCGGTCCTGCCGACAGGGCCGGTTCGACGGTGTTCACGGGATCTCCTGACCAGGTTCGAGGGAGTGCGTGTCGAGCGCGGCCAGCACGTCGACGAGGGCGAGCGTGGACTGCTCCACCAGCGGCCGCAGCCGGCGGTACGTCTCGGCGTCCTTCTGATCGGGCTCCACCGGGTCGTGGACGGCCACCAGCGCGGTGGCGGCCCCGACCAGGTCGGGCAGCCGGCCGAGGGCGTGCATGCCGAGCAGGCAGGCGCCGAGCCCGGTGCCCTCCGGGGAGTCGGCGACGCGTACGGGCAGGTCGAGGGCGGCGGCGAGGGTCTGCACCCACAGCGGCGAGGCCACCGCGCCGCCGGTGGCCCGCACCTCGCGCACCGGGAGCGCGCCGAAGGCGTCCCGTACCAGCGCGAGCTGCTGGCAGACCCCCTCGACGGCGGCGCGGACGAGGTGCGGGCGGCGGTGCTCGCGGCGCAGCCCGAGGTAGGCGCCGCGCATCCCCGGGCGCCACCACGGCGCCCGCTCGCCCAGCAGGTACGGCAGGCACAGCAGCCCGCCGCTGCCGGCAGGCACCGAGGCGGCCTCCTTGAGCAGCCGGCCGTCGAGGTCGTCGGCGTCCTCGCCCTCGAGCTCCGGCCGGCCGAACTCCGCGGCGAGCGCCTGCCCGGCCCAGCGCACGACCGAGCCGCCGTTGTTGACGGCGCCGCCCATCACCCAGAGGTCCTCGGTCAGCGCGTAGCAGAACAGCCGGCCGGCCGGGTCGACGGTCGGCCGGGGCACGACCAGCCGCATCGCGCCGCTGGTGCCCAGCGAGACGGCCGCGACGTCCTGGCGTACGGCGCCGATCCCGAGGTTGGCCAGCACCCCGTCGGTGGCGCCGAGAACGACCGGCAGGTCCGCGGGCAGGCCGGTGGCGGCGGCGACATCACGGTGCAGCCCCGGGAGCAGGTGCGTCGTCGGGACCACCTCGGGCAGCTGGCCCTCCCGTACGCCGGCGATCTCCATCGCCTCCGGGTCCCAGCGGCGCGCCTCGAGGTCGTAGCCCCCGCTCGCCGACGCGCTGGACAGGTCCACGATGTGCACCGCGCCGCACAACGCCGAGACCAGCAGCTCCTTCACCCCGCCCCAGCGGGGCGTCGCCGCCATCCGGTCGGGGTCGGTCTGCGCCACCCAGGCGAGCTTCACCAGCGGCGACATCGGGTGCACGGGCGTGCCGGTGCGGGCGTGCAGCCCCCGCGCCCGGCCGTCGGCGACGAGGGCGGCGGCCTGCTCCGCGGCCCGGCTGTCCGCCCAGGTGACCAGCGGACCCTGCGGCGTGCCGTCGCCCGCCAGCGGCACCAGCCCGTGCATGGCGGCCGACAGGCACAGGCCGACGACGGTGTCGCCGCGCTCCCTGGCCCGGGCGGCCACGCCGGCCAGCGCCTCCACGGCCGCGGTCTGCAGCCGGTGCGGGTCCAGCTCAGCCCAGCCGGGCTGCGGCACGCTCAGCGGGTAGCCGACGCTGACGACGTCGCGGACCCGGCCATCCTCGCCCGCGGTGACCGCCTTGGTCGCCGTCGTCCCCGAGTCCAGCCCGACCAGCACCTCCACGTGCCCGCCCTTCTCCCTAGTCGCGCGGCGCGACGAGCGCGGTCGCGACGTGCCGGAGCGCGGCCGCGGACTCCTCGGCCGGCACCCGCGGCAGCATCTCCTCCCACAGCGCCAGGTTCGAGCCCCGCAGCTGCAGCATCCCGGCCGGCCGGCCCAGGAAGAACACGTGCAGGTGCGCCCCGCCGTCGCCCCACTTGTTGACGTGCACACGCCCCACGGCCGGCAGCTGCCCGGCCGCCCGCGAGATGCGCACCACGAGCACCCCGAGGTCGGCGGCGCGGGCGTCGTCCAGGTCGTCCAGGTCGACGTGCGCCCGGGACAGCAGCACCGCCTGGAACGGCAGCCCGGTCGGCCCGGCCCCGGCCAGCACCCAGTGCTCGTCGCTCCACACCACCTCGTCGCCGGCCAGCTGGCTGTCGCAGGTCCAACAGGCCCGGCCGCCCTCCCCGCCGCGCGGCGGCTCGGGCAGGACCAGCGGCTCGAGCGGCCGGACCTGCAGCGCCGCCGGCTCGAACGGGAAGATCTCCCAGCCCGCCTGCTCCGGCACGGGCAGCCGGCCCTGCGCGTCGGCGGCGGCCCGCACCCGCGCGTCGAACTGCTCGGGCGTCGTCATTCGCCCAGTCCCTGGGTCATCCGCCGACCCTAGGGGCGCGACCCGCGGCGCCGGCGGGCAGGATGGCCGCATGACCAAGCCGGGCCTGTACCCGTACGACGCCCCCGAGAGCCAGGCCCTGTTCGACCGCGCGCAGGTGGTCACGCCCGGCGGCGTCAACAGCCCGGTGCGGGCGTTCCGCGCGGTCGGCGGCACGCCGCGGTTCATGGTCAGCGGCACCGGGCCGTACCTGACCGACGCCGACGGCCGCGAGTACGTCGACCTGGTCTGCTCCTGGGGCCCGATGATCCTCGGCCACGCGCACCCCGCGGTCGTCGAGGCGCTGCAGCGGGCGGCGGGCTACGGCACGTCGTACGGCACCCCGAGCCCCGGCGAGGTCGCCCTCGCGGAGGAGATCGTCCGGCGGGTGGCGCCGGTCGAGCAGGTGCGGCTGGTCAACAGCGGCACCGAGGCGACGATGAGCGCGGTGCGGCTGGCCCGCGGGTTCACCGGCCGGAGCAAGGTCGTGAAGTTCGCCGGCTGCTACCACGGCCACGTCGACGCGCTGCTGGCCAGCGCCGGCAGCGGTGTGGTCACCTTCGGCCTGCCCGACAGCCAGGGCGTCACCGGCGCGATGACCGCGGACACCATCGTCCTGCCGTACAACGACCTCGACCTGGTGAAGGCGGCGTTCGAGGAGGCCGGCGAGTCGATCGCCTGCGTGATCACCGAGGCGGCCGCCGCCAACATGGGCGTCGTCCCGCCGCTGCCCGGCTTCAACGCCGGGCTCAAGGCGCTCTGCGAGCAGTACGGCGCGCTGCTGATCAGTGACGAGGTGATGACCGGCTTCCGGGTCACCCCGAGCGGCTGGTACGGCCTGGACGGTGTCGCGGCCGACCTGTTCACCTTCGGCAAGGTCATGGGCGGTGGCCTGCCGGCGGCAGCCTTCGGCGGCCGGGCCGACGTGATGGCCAGGCTCGCGCCGGCCGGGCCGGTCTACCAGGCGGGCACCCTGTCGGGGAACCCGCTGGCGGTCGCCGCCGGGCTCGCCACGCTGCAGCACTGCACCGCCGAGGTCTACGAGCACGTCGACGCCACCGCCGCGACGGTGGCGGAGCTGGCGTCGCACGCGCTGTCCACCGAGGGCGTCGCGCACCGGGTCAACCGGGCCGGCAGCCTGTTCAGCGTGTTCTTCGCCGAGCACGCGGTGGTCGACTACGCGACCGCGACCCGGCAGTCGGTGGCCCGCTACCGGGCGTTCTTCCACGCCCTGCTCGAGCGCGGCGTCTACCTGCCGCCGTCGGCGTACGAGGCGTGGTTCGTCTCGGCGAGCCACGACGACGCGGCGCTCGAGCGGGTCGCGGCCGCGATGCCGCACGCCGCCCGGGCCGCGGCAGCGGTCGCGGCCCCGGACCTGACGGCGCCGATGACCTCGGGGGACATGACGTGACGCGCACGACCGTGCACCTGCTGCGGCACGGTGAGGTCCACAACCCGGACGGTGTCCTCTACGGCCGGTTGGAGGGCTTCCGGCTGTCGGACGACGGGCTGCAGATGGCCCGCGACGCCGCAGACGCCCTGCGCGGGGCCGACGTCGTCGAGGTCGTGGCCAGCCCGCTGCAGCGGGCCCAGGAGACAGCGCGGCCGATCTCGGAGGTCTTCGGGCTCGGGATCGCCACCGACGAGCGGCTCATCGAGAGCGCCAACGTCTTCGAGGGCATGACGTTCGGGGTCGGTGACGGCGCCCTGCGCCGACCGGCCAACTGGCAGCACCTCACCAACCCGTTCCGGCCCAGCTGGGGCGAGCCCTACGCGGAGGTCGCCGCCCGGATGCTCGCCGCCGTGCACGACGTGCGCGACCGGGTGCCCGGCCGCGAGGCGGTCTGCGTGAGCCACCAGCTGCCGATCTGGACGGTCCGGCGCTTCGTCGAGGGCCGGCGGCTGTGGCACCGGCCGGACCGGCGGCAGTGCGGGCTGGCCTCCCTCACGAGCCTGGTGTTCGACGGCGACGAGCTGGTACGGGTCGACTACACCGAGCCGGCGGGCGCGGCCTCCCGCCGGCCCGGCTTCGGGGCCTAACGGCAGCCGTACGGGGAGGGGCGCCCGTGCTGCCTGCGTGGGGCGACGCGGGCCATGCTCGGTGCCCGGCAGCGCAGTTCCGGCGGGCCCCGCGCGAAGGGAGGACCTGACCTGTTCTGTGGCCCGCGGCGGGTCATGACCCTCCCCGGGCGTGGGCCGTGCGTGTAGGGACCCGCGCGATGACCTGCGGGATCACGCGCGTTTCGTCTGCGGCGTCTCAGCACGTTGTCACCTTCCTGACGCAAGGGTCACCGACGAGCAGAGACGCCCGTGTTGCTGGACCAAGCCGAGCGCATGCCTATCCACCCGGCTCTGCATGGAGGGCGGGGTCAAGGGCCACTCCCGCCGGCCGGGAACTCTTGCTGACGCACCCGTACGCAGATGCTCCTGTGCTGAGGCAACACCAAAGTGGATCATGCTCTGGATGAGGTACCTGTGCGGGACTGGTGATCCGGACGGGGCTATTGGGACGGCTTCCGCGCTCGACCCCCTCTGACCTGCGACGCTCCCGAAGGGGGGTCCGCTACTGGGACGAGGCGTTGACAGCTGCGGCAGTCTGAGCCTGTGCGTCGTTGCAGCGCCCTGGGCAAGGCGCTGCTAGTCGTCGTCGCAGCACTCGCGCTAGGAATCGTCCCGCTCGGGTCGGCCTCGGCCGGTTGCGCAGGTCCTGTCCTAGAAGCGAACACGCCGGACCAGCCGGCTGCTGCTCTGATCACCCAGCCCCTACGCACACCTTTCACTGTCTCCGGGCGCTGGTTCCACTCAGGTTGCGATGACACCGGTCAGGGCTCGGGTTGCGGAGTGCGTCGAAGCGCGGAAGCGCCGTTGAAGGACGTCGAACTGATCCTCGAGCAGGGCACACACATAACGACACTCGCCACGGCGGATGCTTCATCGAAGGACAAGCGCTACGAGATCACGTGGACGGTGCAAGTCCCCTCGTCGTTCACCGCAGGCCCAGCCTTGCTGCGTGCCGCTGGCACCGCTCTTCCAATCGACCTACAGGGCTGACGTACGCAACTGCTTCTGATCCTCGGCAACAATGTCCGGCTCAGCCGCCGTCGCGTGCCGTTTGAGGTACCTCTTGCAGCGTGGCGCAAGCGCCTCACGGCTCGGCCGGCCTCGGCCATCCCCGGGTCGACCGAGCCATCCGCGTCCGCGACGTACAAGCCGATGCACGCCGCGGCGATCAGAGTGAGTGCGACGCCGCGCCGTGGTGGCTGTCAAGCACGCATGGACCGACGCATAGCTTCGCCGCAGGTTCCATCGCTAGTGGATCGTGAGACGCTGGCTGCCATCTCCAATGGGCGACTTGGGCAGGGAGCACTGGTGCGCGTTCTGTCCGCCGTGGTGGCTGGTGCCACCTTTGGCCTTGCTGCCTACTTGGCCCCGGTCAGGGCCGTCGTGGAAGCGCGGCCGACCGCCCCGCTCCCTGCAGCCGCCTCGGCCCCCTGCTCCGCTGCCGTCGCGAATCAGAACGCCGCAGGCGCGCCTGGCGACCCCAACTGGACCTTGGGCCTCGCTCGGATCTCAAGCGGTTGTCTCGACGAGCTCGAGCGGTTGGGAGCGCACTGGCGGTAGGTGGCAAGGGTCCGGGACCGGCGCCTGCCAGTTAAGAGACACCGTTGGTAGCGCCCACCCTCGGGCTGGCGACCTGTTCCGCAAGCCGTTCGGTTGTGGGACGGCCCCGCTCTGTGGCCGACCGGTAGGCGATCGGGCTATCGGTGCAGCCTGCTGGCTTGAGGGCTCAAGCAGCCGTCGTGTTCCTCGTCCGGGCGCGAGCATCTTGGGCAGACTGAGCTGGTGGATGAGCCCCAGCCAGAGCCGGTCGCGGACCTGGTCCGACGACTGATCACAGGCGGCTCGTGGGATCGATGGGAGCACGCCGTCGACGCGGCGGTGGGCGCAAGCGAGGCGGGCGAGGCCGCGCTGGCGTACGCGCTGCCGCTGGTGACGCGCGACCGGCGAGTGGGCATCGCGGCCGCGCTCGGCGACACCCGAGGACCGGCCGGTGCCGCAGCACTGCGTGAGGCCGCCCTCGGCACCGGTGCCAGCCAGGACCTGCGATGCGCCGCTCTCCTCGCGCTGGCCAAGCGCGAGGGCCCAGCTGCTACGCCGGCCCTGCTCGACGGACTGGCGCTGCGCAACACCACGGTCAAGGAGTACGCGCTCATCGGTTTGTGCCGAGTCGGCGACGATGCGGCCTGGGAGCCGGTGTTTCAACGACTCGAGCAGATGTTGACGCGGCCCATCCAGCAATCCTGGCCGGTGTCGGCAGTGGTGCGCGCTCTGTGCTTCCTGGGGAGCCGCGCCGGCGCGGACCAACGCCGCCGGGAGCGGACCGTGGCACTGATCCGCTCGCGCTGGTCAAGCGTACTGCCCGACGCACGCGCGTGGCTCCACGCGTACTGGCCCGCCGCCGCTCCAAGCGGACCGTCTCAGGAGCAGGTGCCGCCCCCGGATGCGACCGAGCTCGCGGCCTACCTGCAGGGTGACCCACTCTTCGAACCGCTGAACGGTCCGAGCTGGAGGAACGGCGTCCTAACGGGACGGCCCCGGCAGCACACTGGCTGACCGCCTCGGCCCTGGTGTTCCAGGAGGACGCGCGGGACTCGTAGAGCAGCTGGTGGCATCGCACCGATAGCCTGCGGAGCGGCGGCATCGAGGCTCGCGTCGGGACGCGAGCGGTACCGCGGCGCGACGGTGAGCAGCCCCGACGGGACGGGCCGGCGTCGGTAACGATCGGGCTCAAGGCTGGGCTCGTGGTCGTGGTCATGGTGGAGTTGATCTCCGACACCGCTGACGGAGTGTGGCCTATGTTCCATGTCCGTCGCCTGCGCCCTGGTGCGAAGCTCTGCCTCGCAGTTCTGCTGCTCGGTGCGTGCGGTACCGGTGTGACGTCGACGTACGGAGCGGATGCCCCTGTCAGTGACAGGCCCGTGCACCGCGCCATCGGCGAGCCCACCGTCGCTTTCACCACCATGCAGGACGTGGTCTCGTACGCCGACTCTGTCGCCGTGATCACGGTGCGTGCCGAGGCAGCGGAGCCGGCGGACGCCGCTACGGTTCCGAGCGGTGCGGCCTTCCTCAACCGGCGGGTCACGATGCATGTGGTGGAACTGGTCGCACCCGGGGGCGCGGTGCTGCCGCACCAGTTCATGACGGTGACTGCGGGTTGGACGCTGCACCACGGCGAGCGCAATCGCATGGCGCTGAACGACTACGTCCGGCTGGAGATGGGCGCCACATACCTGGCCCCCGTCTTCCAGCTGGACTGCCAGTGGAGCGTGATCGACGCAGGAATCGTCGCGCTAGCAAGCGTGACCGACCAGACGCCGCCGCCAGGACCCAGCACGGGGACACCGCTGGCCCAACAGCTTGCACGTGCCGGCGTCGCCGGTACCCGCGCTGCCTTGCCCGCCACACCCCCGAACCCCGTAGCCCTGGCCAACCAGGCACTCGACCCTGACGCGCGCTTCCAGGCGGTCCTGCGTTCTCAAGGCTTGACACCCCCCTACCAGGCAACGCCCGAGCGCGACTGCCCGCCCGAATCCTCGTCCTGATCCGATGGAGCACCTAGCGCTGGCCCAGACGCCGGACGTCGTCCCGGTAGCCCTCCTCAACCGGGAACGCGGGTCAGCCCAGGCCGGTGAGTCGGCTCGTGTCGGCAGGATCGCTGGTCAGATCGATGTCGTCGATGAGCGCGCCGTCGCGCACCCGCAGGAGTCGGTCGGCATGCGCGGCGATGGCGGGGTCGTGGGTGGCGAGCAGGATCGTCATGCCGCGGGTGTTACGCAGGTCCAGTAGCAGGCGGAGGATGTCTGCGCCGGTCGCGCTGTCGAGGTTGCCGGTGGGTTCGTCGGCGAGCAGCAGCCGCGGGGTGTTGATCAGGGCGCGGGCGATTGCGATGCGTTGCTGCTGCCCGCCGGACAACCGGGACGGCAAGCTGCCCTCCCGGCCCTGCAGCCCGACGGCGGCGAGGAGCTCGCGCGCCCGCTCCTGCTTGTCGTAGGACGTGCGGTAGGGGAGGACAGGGGCGAGGACGTTGTCCAGGGCGGTGAGCGCGGGCAGCAGGTTGTAGCGCTGGAACACGAACCCAACGGTGCGCCGGTATTGCGCGAGCTGACCGCGCTTGAGGCTGGTCACGAGCGCGGTGTCGACGCGGATCGTGCCGGAGTCGGGCCGGTCGATCGCACCGATCAGGTGCAGCAGGGTGCTCTTGCCCGAGCCGGAGGGACCGGTGACGGCGACGACGCTGCCCGGCTGCACGGTCAGGGTCAGGTGGTCGGCGGCGATGATCTGCTGGCCGGTATCCAGGCCGTAGGTCTTGCGCAGGTCGGTGACCTCGACCGCCGCACCTAATGATGATGTCGCTGCCCGATGGTGCTGCTCGAGGCGGGCGGCGGCGGGCTCGCCTGCGGCTGTCGGCTCGTTACTGGCGAGTGGGCGAAGGCGGCGCAGCGGCATCGGGTGTCAGTCCTCCGCGAGCAGGGGGGCGGTCGGCAGGCGCCGGAGCAGCTGGGCAGGCACAAGCGCGGCAAGCGCGGTCACCGCCGTACCGCCGGCAAGGACGAGGGCGGTGACCAGCAGCAGCCGGCCGGGCAGTGCGCCCGCGAACACGGCGGCACCGGCCAGGCCGACCGCTGCGCCGACCAGCGCCCCGGTCAGACCGAGCAGGGCGCCTTCGGTGACGACGAGCCGGGACAGGGCGCTTTCGCTCCAGCCGGTCGCCCGCAGGGTGGCGAGCTCGCCGGCCCGTTCGCGCAGGTTCAGGAACAGCACGTCGGCGACCGCGAGCACCCCGAGGGCGACGGTCGCGACGACCGCGATGTAGTCCACCCCGCGGACCTGGACGGCGACCGCGTCCCCGAGCAGCGACCCGACCACGACCCCGCGGAACGCCAGGGTGATCCCGACCAGCAGCGTCAGCGCGGCCGCCCCGACCGCCAGGCTGAGCGCCGCCAGCACCGACCGGCCGGGGGTGCGCAGCACGTTCGTCAGGGCCAGCCCGGCGACCCGGTGCGGGCTGCGTGACAGGCGGCCGGTGCTCACCGCTGGGCGTACGGCGGCGCCCGGGTCGGCCCGCGAGGCCCTCCAGGCGGGGACGGCCCCGGCCAACAGTGCCAGGAGCACCGCGGCGGGAACGGCGAGTGCGGCCCGCGACGCGGAGACCTGCAGGCCCAGGGAGCGGCCGAGCGGGACCGCGATCAGGCTGCCGGCGGCGCCGGCGACCGCCCCGACGAGCAGGACCTCGGACAGGACGGCGGTGTACAGGCGCGGGCGGGACCAGCCCAGGCAGGCCAGGACGCCGAGCTCGGTGCGGCGAGTACGCACGGCGGCGCTGGTGCCGTTGGCGACGAACAGTGCGCACACCGCCAGGATCAGGACGAACAACACCAGGCTCTTGCGGTTCACCGCCTTCAGGATCGTGATCGCGATGTTCTTCTTCACCCAGCCCTCGGACAGCAGCAGCTCCGGCCGGCCGAACTTCCCCGCGGGCAGACGCACCAGGGTTGGGGCGGTGGAGGACCCGACGACCAGGTCGACCTGCAAGCCGGTCTGCACCGCGATCTGCTGCGCAACCTGGTTGACCCGCTCCCGCGACACCGCGTCCGGCCCGACCACGCCGGCCACCCGGACGCGGATGACGCTGATCGGCGCCGGGGTCGGCTTGATCCCTGAAAAGAAGGAGCCGTAGAGCGGGGCCAGACCGTCGAGGGTGGTGATCAGTTGGGGTGGCTGGCGGAGGTGCCCGGCGACGTTGCCGTTGGGCAGCAGGTCGCGCCCACCGAGCGCCTGTCGGGCGGCGTCGTCGGCCGGGGCCGCAGACACGGGCGTGTAGGCGCCCAGGTCGACGTCCGCGAGGGGGTCGAACGCGGGGGGCCTGGCCGGGTCGAAGGTGCCGACGACGTCGATGCGCGGACCGGAGGAGCGGCCCTCCTTGAGGGGGTACGGGTTCAGCGCTCGGAAGGCCGTGTCCGCGTTGTCCATCGACACCGGCTCCGTGCCGGCACCGTAGAACTCCGACGCCCACGTCGACGGTGGGTTGCTGGTCGCGGCCGGCACCAGGCCGGGTGCGCCCTCAACGGTGCCGTACGTGGTCGGGCCGGAGCTCCAGTACGCGCGGACGTCCTGATAGCGCTGGACGTCACGGAGCTCGTCGCTGCTCAGGCCCGCGAGCACCTGCGCGTACGCCTGCTCGGAGGTGACCGTTGTCGTCCCGACGGGGGTCCCCGGGCCGTCGAGCGTCGCCGGGAGCGCTGCAGGGTCGATCAGCGGCAGTGGGCTCGTCGGGTCGGCCATCCGCTCGACCTGGGTGGTGACGCTGCTGTCGACTCCGCTGCGGCTGGAGACGAGCACGGGAACGCCGGGCACCGTGGCCGCGTCGTCAGCGCGCAGGTAGCGGCCCGACACGACGGCCTGGTCCAGGTGTGCGAGCCGAGCCTCGGACTCCGGGTCGACCGCAGCGATCAGCAGCGGCACCGCGTACGTCACGGTGGCGCCCGGCGGCCTGTCGGGCTCCCGGCCGCCCTGTCCGTACTCGGACAGCCCCGAGCGGGCGGCCGGCCCGAACGCATCGGTCGGCACGTCGCGCCTGAGGACCACCTTGCAGCACGGCACCTGGCTGCCGTCCGGTAGACGCTCTGCGCCCGTCGAGCCGTCATCGTTGATCTGGCGGGCGTCGACGATGGCGTTCGCGGTGACGTAGACAAACGAGTCCGGCTGCGGGATGCGGGTCAGGCCGCGGTCGCTGGTCCAAGTCGTGCGCACCCGAAACAGCTGGCGGGGGCTGCCGGTGAGGTACGGCGCGATGGGCACCGGCAGGTAGACCTTGGGCTGCGCCGTCCCGATCATCGCGATGGGAGCGGCGATATCGACACCCGGGATGGCCTGCACCGCGCGCCACTGAGCGGGGCTGATCCCGCCGTAGATGCCGGACAGGAAGTTCGGTTCGACCGTGCCGCTGCTGGCCTCGATCGCACTCTGGCTGCCGGGGGGGCGCACGAGGATGTCGTAGGCGACCCGGAAGTGCTCCCCGACCGTCGCGGTCGTACGTAGCTGGGAGGTCCGGGAGGTCGCGGTCAGCACCGTGAACGACGTCGTCGCCACCACGATCCCGAGCAGCAACGCCGCGGTCCGGCCGAACCGGTGCCGCAGCTGCGACCAGACGAACCGACCCACCGCCAACCGCCCTCCTGCGCCGGCGACGCGCCGGGGTCTCCGCACCCTGCGCCATGCCTAGTGGCAACGCAAGCAGGACAGGCCTACCGTGTCCGGAGCGAGACCAGCACAGCGGACGCGCAGGGGGTGGTTCAGTGGCGCTGCAGCACGCCGTCCTCGCCCTGCTCACTGACGGACCCAGCCACGGCTACCAGCTACGCGCCAACTTCGAGCGCGCCGTCGGCCCGCAGTGGGGCGGCCTCAACATCGGCCACACCTACCAGCTGCTCGACCGGCTCTCCCGCGACGGCCTGGTCCGCTCCCAACGCCAACCGCAGCCCGTCAAGCCCGACCGGCTCGTCTACGAACTCACCGCCGCCGGCCAGGCCGAGCTGCAGCGCTGGCTCGCCGAACCCGCCGAACGCGCCCGCGGACACCGCGACGACCTGTTCCTCAAACTTCTCGCGGCCAGCCACCTGCCCGACCCCGACGCCGTTGGCGACGTGCTGCGCCAGCAGCGGACCTACCTGCTCCGCCAGCTGCACGCCCTCGCCCAGGCTCGCCGGTGCGACGACGACCGCGACCCGCTCAACGACCTCGTCGCCGCCTCCGCCGAACTCCACCTGCGCGCCGACCTCGCCCTGCTCGACCTCGCCGAGCAGACCCCACTGCCACCACCCGCCAGCGCCGCGCCGGGCAGCGCCGAGCAGGCGGTACCGCCCGCGACCGCCGCTAGCTGAAGCCGTCCCACAAGGCCTTCCCTTGTGGGACATGATCGCGGCGCTCGGGACTCCGCAACCACGCCGTCTGCTGGAGGGTCGGCTACTGGGACGCCTGGCCGTCTATCCCCGGTGCGTCGTAGGAGGGACGGGATCGCGGGACCGCCACACCCGGGCAAATGCCGCAGCCCAGTTCGCCCGTTCGCCAACGGCCTCGCGGTCCCGCCATGCCATGGTGGTGACCACTTCAACTACTGCCTTTGCCAGGCATCCAGCGGAAGGCGGCCACATGGCCTCACTCGTCCGATCGTACAAGACTCTTGCCACATTCCTAGGGATTATCAGCATCGGCTGGCTCGTCATCGGCATAGGACGATTCCGGGAGGGACGAAGTGGGACCGGCACCGTCGACGTGATCCTCTGCCTGCTCTTTGCCGCAGCGGCCATCGTCGCCTGGCGGCGTTCCTCGAACGTCGCGTCTGCTTAGCGAGGACCGTCGGTATGCGCCACTTCGGCCGCCGTTCCGTTGCAACGCTGGAGGTTCCTCTGCGGGCGGTGGCCATACGGGCGATCGCGGAGCCCTCGGCGGCGCCTCCCGCACCTGGCGACACAGTTGCGGTCAGTTGGCTCGCGCTCGCCGCACGCCGAGAAGCGCGGTGGAAGCATGAAGGGTGCGGGGGAACAAGGAGCGCCGGAACAACCAGTGCCAACAGTGAAGGACGTGCACCATGGCTGAGCCGACCCCAGGCAGCAGGCCGAAGCGGCCGCGCTGGGGAGTGGATAAGGACGGCATCCCGGAAGTTTGGTTCGCGCCGTTCGGCGGAATCCTCGCCTTTGTAGCTGTCTTCCTTGTCAACGCCTTGGTCTTCAAGAACGTCTTCCAGGGCTTGGCCTCCGGTCTGACCTTTGCTGTGGTTTGGACAGGTCTTGCTGTCTTCCACCGCCGACGCCTCCTCGCGCGGCAGCGTCCATGAAGACAGCAGGGACGCTCCTGCACAGTCAGCGGGTGGCATAGAGGCTGACACTCGCAGCAGGGCAAGGCGCGTCCTCGTAGGTGCGAGTAGTTCGCCAAGCCGTTGCGGATCTTGTCCCGCTGGTGGTTCCCTTACCGGCAAGAGATCACGGACGCCGGTCGCGGCCTCGACGGCGTTCGCTCGCGGGTCCGCTGTCGGCGCGCAGCTTGTTTCGGCCCGAAGGTGGCGTTGTACTCGCAACGAGTCGGGTCGACGGCACTGGGTAGCTCTGCTACCGATGAGCGAGTGCCGCCCGCCCGAGCATCAGTCGGGTGCGTTGACGAGCTCGTCGCGTTCGTCGCGCCGTTCCGCGAGCCAGGCAGGAGAGGCCCCTGTTGATGCCCAGGCGGCGAGCGCCTCGTCGTAGGTCGCGGCGTCGTGGCCTCGCAGTCGGGCCAGCGCCCACAGCGCCTGCCCCCGCAGGCCCTCCTTGCCCGCGTCGGTCAAGTCCTGTGCAACCGCGTCGGCGAGCCGTACGGCCTCGTCGGTGCGGCCGAGCGCCTCCAACGCCTCGAGCTGCAGCAGTTCGGCGGAGGCCCGCACGTGCGCTGCGCGCTCGCCGACGTCGGCTTTGTCCTGCAGGCGTCGTGCGGTCGCCAACGCCTGGTCCGGCAGGTCCGCCCGCAGTGCTCGCCGAGCCTGAGCGTGCAGGCCGTCGAGCAGTGCATCGCCCGCGCCGGCCGACTCCCATAGGCCCAGCGCCTGCTCGCCGTGAGCAAGCGCTTCCGATCCGCGGCCGGCCGCCACCTCGGCGTCGGCGAGCACCTGCAGGACGCGGGCATGGTCCTCCGGGCGGTCCTTGGGGACCAGGGGTAGCGCGCGCTCGGCAAATCTGAGGGCGTCCTCGGCGTAGCCGTACCGCAGGTCCATCATCGCCATGTCGAGCAGGACGGCGACCGACAGCAGGGACTCCCCGCGGTCCTGGGCGCCGGACAGGACGTCATCGAGCGTGTCGTAGGCGGTCTGGTCATTGCCAAGCTGCTGGTGCAGCCGGGCGAGGTCCAGGCGGCGCCAGCCTGCGGAGGACAGGTCACCTTCG
This sequence comes from Mycobacteriales bacterium, assembly GCA_035714445.1. GTDB lineage: Bacteria > Actinomycetota > Actinomycetes > Mycobacteriales > SCTD01 > DASTLY01. Next base: position 75,519 of record DASTLY010000068.1, on the reverse strand, counting down.
GCCGCGAAGGCCTCGTACGCGTCGTGCGTCGCCGCGAGGGCCTCCTCGAGCATCCCGCTACGGGCCAAGACCGCCGCCCGCAGATCAGCGGCCTGCGCCGCCATCGGGCGGTCGACCGACCGGGTGCGCTCCAGCACGGCAGCCAGGACCAGCGACGCGCGCTCATCCTCGCCGAGATCCGCGTGCAGCTGGGCCAGCAGCATCGCGCTGTCCGGGTCGTCGACCTCCTGGGACAGGGCGGCGGCCGCAAGGGCGTGGTCCCGGGCGCCCGGCAGGTCACCCGCGCGCGCGGTCGTCCGGGCCAGGCCGACCAGCAGGTCGTGCGTGAGGAGCCGGTCGTCGTGCTCCGCGGACACGGCGAGCCCCGCGACAGCGGCCGCCCGAGCCCCGTCCAGGTCGCCGTCGCGCTGCGCGGCACCAGCCTCTGCCGCGGCGACGGCAGCGCGCACCCTGGGGCCCGCGTTCTCGAGCGCCGCCGCGCGCCAGCCCTCGGCGACGTCGTGCTCGCCACGCTTGAGCGCCTCACCGCGCAGCGCCAGGGCGCACAGACCGCGCTGCTCGTGCAGAGCCTCGTCGCCGGCCAGCGCTTCGTAGGTCTCGAGCAGGCGCTGCCGCTCCCGGTCCGCGTCCCCGGTCAAGCCGTCGGTGGCGGCGAGCGTGCGCTCGGCGAGCGCCCAGGTCGCCCGGTCGCCGCGGTCAAGGGCGAGCGCCGACGCCTGCTCCGCCAGCTCGCGCCGCCTCTGGACGGCGACGGGACGGCGTACCCGGGCGCGACGCAGCAGCTCCCGCGGTCCGGTCTCTCCCACAGCCACTGCCTCGGTGGCGGCGGGCGCGGTGGACGCGACAGCGCCGAGGTCGAGCAGCAGCTCGGTGTCGTGCCCGACGACCGGCGTGCCGTTGCGTTCGTCGAAGCGGGCTGCCAGCGCCCGGGCCTGCCGGGCGAGGACCTGCACCGCCGCCTCGGCCGACAGCGGTAGCTGCGGCCAGGGCGGCACGAGGTCAGGCGTCCCGGCGGCATGCGCGGCTGCGGCCACACCGCCCGCGGCGGCCAGCACCGTGAGCCGCACGCGGTCGGAGCCGACCCGGTCGAGCATGCCGAGCACGGGTGCCAGCAGGGCGACGGCATCACCGGTCCGGCCGGTGGCGGCCAGGTACGAGGCGTGCCGGGCGGTCGCGTCGGCCATGCCCGGGCCGCTCGTCACCTCGACGTACCGGCGGTGCAGCTGCTCGGCCCGGTCGAGCCGGCCGGCCCGGCGCAGGGGGGCGAGCATCTCGGCCGCCGCGAGCTGCGGTTGCTCGGCACAGCTGAGGCGCCCGCTCAGCACGGCTTCCGCGACGCCCTCCGCGAGGTCGAGCTCGCCGACGGCCAGAGCGAGGGAGGCCTGGTCGGCGGCGTCGCAGGCGCGGCAGTCGGCGTACGCCGTGCGCGGCAGCACCACCCAGCGGCGCTGAGCCGCCCGGGCGATGGCCAGGTCGCCGGTCTGCAGGGCGACCATCCACCGCAGCTTGGCGACCGCGTCCTGCCCGGCGCCCTCGGACGCGTACCGGCGGGCGGCCTCGTCGACGACCCCGTCGATCTGCTGCAGCGAGGCACCGGCCGACCGCGCCAGGGTGAGCGGCAGCCACTTCAGGGCCCAGTACGTCTGGCGGACATCGAAGCGGCCCGGGTGCGCGTCGATCTGCCCGAGCAACCAGATGGCGGTGACCAGGGCTTTGTCGGGTTCGCCGCCGTGCTCGGTCGCCACCAGCAGCGCCTCGCGGGCGGCGAAGGCCGCGTCAAGGTCGCCGGAGGCGTCCGCGAGGTCGACCGCCCGCTCGACCAGCGACGTGCGGACGAAGCCGGGCGGGAGCTCGGCCGCCTCGTCCAGCAGCTCGGCCACGCTGCGGTCAGCCACTGCCCACCCCCTCCTCGAGCACCTGGATCAGCGCGGTCCCCAGCAGCCGGGTCTCGGCACCGCGCAGCGGGTGTCGTCCCAGCAGCAACGCCTGCACGTACAGCATCTCGACCGCCGCCCGGAAGACCGGGCCGACGCCGGGCTGAGCCAGCCGGCGCACGACGGGGCAGCGCAGGTTGAGCACCAGCTGGGCGCTGCCCGACCGCTCGCGGGTGGACGCCACCGTGTCCAGCACTCCGCCCCAGAACGCGCCCGCCCCTGGGCGCGCGTCGTCGACCGCGCGGCCGAAGCGCGCCGCGTCGCCGGCCGTGTACAGGCACGGGAGTGAGACGGGGGCGAAGGCGCGCACCTGCACTTGGCAGCCCAGCGGCGCCAGGACCTCATCTGCCCGAACCGCGAGGCCCTGCGCCAGCTCCCGGTCCTGCGCGTCGACCTCGTGCACGACGGCCAGCAGGTCGGCGGGCTCGACGCGCTGCACCGCGACACCCGGGAGCACGGCGGGCAGGCGCAGCAGCAGTTCCTCGTCGTAGGTGTAGCCGGCGTTGACCAGGCACACCCCCTCCGCCGAAGCGACCTGCGCGACCTGCGCGAAGGCGTCGACAGTGGCGGCGTAGCGGACCGTGCCGGAGCGGCCAGCGACCTCGCCCAGGCTCATCCGGCCGAGGGTGGTCTCCATCGGCAGCCACGGCACGAACAGCGCCAGCAGCTCCGGGTCGTGCACGGCGAGCGCTTTGAGGGCGAGCGCGTGCACCCGGACCAGCCGTTGCAGCCGCAGCGGTTCGTGCCTGGCCAGCCCGCTCAGCCAGGCGCGCAAAGCGACGTCCAGCCCCTCGCGCACCGCGTCAAGCACCTCGTCCTGCACGAGTCCCTCGCGCGACGCCGTCGGCCGCACGGCATCGGCATCCACGACGACCCGCACGAAGAAGGCCCAGTCAGGGAGCAATCCCTCTAGCCCGTCGGACAGCAACATGCGCTTGAGGTAGACGCGGCTGCGCTGCCGGGCTGTCGGGCTGGGGCTGACCGGCAGGACGGCCGCCAGCCCGGTCAGGCCCGCCGCGGGCAGGGACAGCGGCAGCACGTCCAAGGCCGGCTCGCCCAACAGCCCGCGGGCCACCTCGTGCAGACCGTCCTCGTCCCGGTCCACCCACGGCAGCGGGCGCCCTGCCAGCTCCTCGTCGCCGTCGGCCGTGCGCAGGACCAGCCGCACCGGCAGCAGCCCTGCGTACGACACCAGCAGCTCGCGGACGCGTCCTGGCTCGAGGTGGCCCTCCGCCCCCGGCCGGGCGCGCAGCCACACGGTCGTGCCCGGCTGTGTGCGGCCGGTGCCGGCCGGGAGCTCGACAAGGTCGTAAGTGCCGTCACCGCGGCCGGTCCACGACACCCCGGGGCCGCCCGCCGACGACAGGCTCACCAGGCGGATCTCGTCGCTGACGAGAAAGCAGCTCAGCAGGCCGATGCCGAACCGTCCCAGGAAGTCGGGCCGCGGTCCGAGCAGCTCGTCGCGCTTGCTCGACGACCCGATCGTCGACAACAACTCGTGCACCTGGTCGGGCGTCAGCCCGCAGCCGTCGTCCTCCACGGACAGCACCGGCCCGGCTGCACCAAGAGCGCACTCCACGATGACCGACCCGACTGCGCCACGGGCGGTCACCGCATCCACGGCGTTCTGCACCAGCTCCCGGACGTAGACGTCCGGAGAGCTGTACAGGTGGTGCGACAGGAGGTCCACCACCCCCCGCAGGTCGACCTGGAAGGAGCGGGGCACCCACGCACAGTAGCCAGACGGAGTCTAAAACGCGCCTACGACGCGGTCCTGGGCCGGCTTGGGTAAGTCGGCACTCGTGCGAGAAACGCCCTCACCCGTGTCTGGCAGGAGATCACTGTCGGCACCGTCGTCAACTGACTGCTCCGCTGGACGGTCCCCTTGCGGTACCTCGGCGACGTCACCGACCAAGGTCGGCTCCGGCTGCCGATTGCCCCGGTACGGGCGTGGCTGTTCACAGCGGCCCGACCAGCCAGTTCACCCGGTCGGGGCGACCACACACGCCTGTCGGCGTGACAGGCTGGCTTGCTCATAACCGACGGACAGGCAGGCATGTCCCAGCCCACCAAGAACTGGCGGCTCGTTGCGGCACCAGCGGGGGCTGCCATATGCGGCCTTCTCTCGATCGTTCTCGGGATCCTGGGCAACAACAGGGGCGGCGTGGTCATCGGGATTGGGCTGATCGTCGTGACGGCGCTACTGCTGCCGGTAGGCAGGCTGACGGGTCGACTCTGACAACTGATGCACACGCCCTTAACACTTCATGGGAGGGCATGACCTTGGCGATCCCTCGTGGCACCACGGACGGGTCGAGAACCGGCACTCTGATAGTGGGGGTGTTCTTCTTGGTCGCCGGCCTGTACATCCTCGTCTTCAACTGGTCCCAGGTGACCTTCCGCGGTGTTCCGGGGTGGCTGTCGGGGAGCATCCTCTTGGTCTGCGGAACGGCGACCTGCGTGCTCTCGCGCCGCCTGGCCAAGCGGTGAAGGGCGGGTGCGCATAGCCACGACCCCGACCGCTTGCTTGCCGTAGCAGCGGAGGCAGCTGGCACGATGCCCGGCTTCCCGTAGAGCGATCGCCAGCTGGGGCGCCTTCAATTGGCCCCTCTCCAATCGCTGCGACGAGATCAGCTTCTCGCCCTGCGCGTAGGGGCTGCCGCTCTGGACCTATAGCCCGTCATCGACGAAGGGCGGACCCGGCTCGCCGGACAAAGCCTCCGCGACAGCGTGGTCGCGCCATCGCGTCGCCGACCTGTACGTCTCCGTAGTGATCGTGCCGGCTGATACGGCGGTCCGCGGGACCTTGTCCGCGCGGGCGCACGCCAACCCAGCGGAGGCGAAGACCTCCACGACGACGGTCGAGGGGTCCGCTAGGTCCTCGTGCGTGGAGCACAGCCAGGTGCTGCCGGGGCCGGGTGCCACCGCCACGGCGCTGCGGCGCCGACCCAGTGAGGCTCGCGCGACGGCCCCGCCCGTCAACGGCAGCACGACCTCACCCACAAACGCGCCGTCCAGCACCGTACCCGTCGAACACAAGTCGATCCCCCCGAGCCACCGCGTGCTCGAGAACCTGGTACGTCGATGCCCGGTCCACGATTGCCCCCAACTCGACGGCCACGTCGACGCTACGCGAGCCGCTCGAACCCGCAAGCGGCTGCAGGGGCGATGACGGTCGTCCTCGGATGGGCTTACCGCTCGGATGCTAGCCACACAGTCACGGCGGCCCGAACGGAAGCGACACGTCTCGCACGACGATACGGCTACGGCCACGGTCGCTTCGGGTGAGCTCAGTGGGTGTCGCGTTCAGAAGCGCACCTGCCGGCGGCTGCGCCGCGGGTGGCCGTGGCACGGCCGCCGGGCGTGGGTCAGGTTGAGGCGTTGCTGCGCTGGCGGTCGCGGGCTCGGTAGACGGTGGACCGTCCGACCCCGAACAGGTCGGCGAGCTCGGCGGTGCTGTGCTCGCCGCTGTCGAGCAGCTGCACGAGGTGCGCCTCCTGACGGCTGTTGAGCTTGGGCTTGCGGCCGCGCAGCCGCCCCTTGGCCTTGGCGATCTTCATGCCCTCGCGGGTCCGGAGCCGGATGAGGTCGGACTCGAACTCCGCGATCATCGCCAGGACGTTGAACAGCAACCTGCCGACCGCATCCGTCGGGTCGTACACCGCCCCGCCCAGGCTCAGCTTGACCTGCCGGGCGGTGAGCTCGTCGGCGATCGCCCGGGCGTCGGGCAGTGAGCGGGCGAGCCGGTCGAGCTTGGTGACCACCAGCGTGTCGCCCTCGCGGCAGGCCGCGAGCGCCTCCCGCAGGCCGGGTCGCTCCTGGTTGGTGCCGGTCAGACCGTGGTCGACGTAGATGCGCGGCACCGCGACGCCCAGCGCGACGAGGCCCTCGCGTTGCGCGGTGAGATCCTGCTGGTCGGTGGAACAGCGCGCGTAGCCGATGAGAAGCGCCGCCATGGCGCACCCCCTGAACTCGACCGGGCCAACACCAGTCGCGCCAGCTCCGGCAGCGACCGAAGCCGGCCCCGTCAGCGTTGCCTGTCCGAGCCAGGGCGGGGCGCACGCACTTGAGCCAACTGCCGATCGGCTACCGGACCGCCCTGATCGTGGCCTTCGTTCATGGTCAGCATCTGTGGCAGCGCGAGGCTAGGTTCCCGGTGTGGCTTCGCCGGCAGCCGTGGCAGGACCTGTCTTGGTGATCACCGCTGAGGGCGTGGAGTCACCGCGTAGCGCTAGCTGTTTCGCGGCCGTCCGCGAGCTGGCTGGTCGGGCCGAGGCCGCGGGCCGGGGGGTCGTGTCGCCGCTGACGCTCCGGGTCCGGTATGCGATCGACACGCCCTTCGCGCTGGGAACGAACGGGGTCTGGCGGATCAGCTCGGACTGGGATCAGACCGCCGTGACGTTCCAGGCGGTGCTGCGCCCTGAGCGCATCGACGGCGACGAGGACACCGAGATCCGACGGTTGCTGCAGGGCGCCCTGTCGAGTGCGCGGGCGCACGCCGAGCGCACCGGGCTGGCCAGCTCGCTCGACACCCTCGACCGCCTGGTCACGGAATTGACCGGGGACCCGGTGAGCAGCCGGACGGAACGTGCCCGGGCCACCCGGCTAACAGGTGCTCGCGTGACACCGGGACAGCCCGAGGCCGCACCGACGGCCCCTGGACGCCGGGCCTGGATGTCGACGACGCTGCCCACCACCGCCGACCGAGTCACCGGCTGGCAGCGGGAGTTCCAGGCCCGGCGGCTTCCCACCGACGCGCAGCAGCCCCCGGCTCTCGTCAGCGCTTTCCAGGTGGTCGCGCCCCGCCTATCGCCGGCGTCAGACCCGCTCGCGGACTACGCCTGCCTGACCGTGAGCGGGAGCAGCGCAGTACTGGCGGCCTTGCGCATGCCCGCGCCGATGGTGGCAGGCCTGCAAGCCGAGCTGGCCGCTGTGACGTCCCGCCTGGCCTTCGCCCGCGACGCCGACCGGCTGGCCCCCGCCGAGGAGACTGTGACCGAAGCGCTGCTTCGCCCCTCCGCTCGGCGAGCCGAGGAGGACGACCCACCCGGCCCAACGACACGCCTGGTCCGCTTCGGCGTCGAGCTGGGCGTTCACGAGGACGGGAGCCCCGACGGCCGGCGGGTCGGCATCCTGGTCCTGCTCGACGATGAAGGCACGGTTACCCGGCTGGCCGCGACCAGCCGGCAGCTGGCCATCCTCGGCTTCGACCTCCGGATCAGCCTCGGCCTGCTACACCGCTGGCGCCTCGGGCACCACCCCTGGGACGCGACCCAGACTGACGCCTTGTAGTTCCCTTCCGCACCCGGACACGTCCCCGTAAAGGAGCCCCGGGCGAACAACCCCCGGACCGTCGGGTAGCGCGCCGCCAAGCGATCGGCAGTCGGTGCGGGTGAACCGAGCGAGTCCGGTGCAGGCTCAACTCGGCTGCTAGGAGCGCGGCACCAGCACGTCATCGAACACAAGCCCGTGTTCGCTCAGTCGCTGAGCGGACTGACGCTGTTGGTCCGACGTCAGCGCGAACCAGGCGTGGTCCCCCGCGTCCGAGACGCTGAACACCGGTTCACGGCCGGCCCAAGCCTCTGCGTGGATGGTGAAGGGCGCCAAGCGGGCGAGCAGTTCGAGGTGGTCGTCCCGGGCGAGGTCCAGATCGATGCCCATCCCGGTCTGTCTTCGCCGCTCGCCCCGCTCGATCTGCTGAGCCTCGAGGGCGAGGAGCGCGGCGACATCTGCACGCTGCTCCGGCTCCCTATGGCCGCCGGTGAAGGCATCAACCCACGCCTCAGTAACATCCGCGCGCAGCACCCCGACCACGATCTCGATCACCGAAGACAGCAAGGTCGGCTCCTCGACCACGAGGAACTCTCGGCGCATGGTGGCCACGCAGCAGCGTAGAGCTCCGGACCCGGGTCGACGAGGCACGACCGAGTCCCGACAGCTGATCCTCTTGCGGACACCGTCCCGGTTGCCCTTGGAAGATCGGGGCGCCCGCCCGTGCTCCTCCATCACTGCGAGTCAGGCTCGGACCCGGAGACCGACGAGGAAGCCGATGAAGCGCTGGCCGGCGACCTCGTCGATCTGCCAGCGAGCAGCACGGTCGATCGACGCGAAGGTAGTTGAGCCGGAGACGGGCTTGTGCACCCCGTCGGTGGGGTCGCGCACGAAGGCGCAGCGAACCAGTTGAGCCGTCTCCACAACGCCCCGAGTCGGAGGGAGGCTCGCTGGCACGCCACCGTGGTGGTCCTCCTCAAACAAGACGACCGACCGCGTCGACCCGACGGCGGACCCCTCGGTATTAGGCCTGACCGCGTCCTGGGACAGGAAGGCGTGCAGACCGTCATGGGACAGAAGCAAGCCACCCTGCTCGGGCCCATCTGCCAGCAGGACCCGGGCGACAGGCAGGTCGATCACCTGAGTTGGAGCACCCGCGCCGAGCTGCATCTCCCGCCACCCTCGATCCACCGCCAGCAGCCACTCAACCTCCCCGCCGACCGTGAACTCGACACCGCAGCACTCGTACTGCCAACGCTCGACGAACACCATGACCCGCATGACGAGCAGTCTCACGCCCCCGCAGATGCCGCCGGCAAGCCAGCCTGGGCTAGGCGAGTCACCCGGTCCCCATCTCCGGGGCCCAGTGCTCGGCGACAACTTTCTAACGGTCTCAGTAGCCGTTCGGCTATCGGATGAGGCGCACCCCGATCGGAAGGTCTAGTTCTGCCCATGCACGATCGGCGGTGAGCACCTCCGCGGGCGCGCTGCGCAGCGTAAGCGCCAGGCAGCATCGGTCCCCAAGTGACAATGCTCGGCCGCCGGGTAATGCACGCATCGCGCCGGCCAGTTCGGCGTCTGTCTCCAGTACTGGCTCGATGTGCACTCCGGCTGCCGTGAGCAGCTGGCGGACGCGGCCGACGTCGACATTCGCATCGACGAGCTTGCCGATCACCTCCGCCAGGTTCGCCGCTCCCAGCACGCCCGACGCAAGTTCATCAGACACGACGTCGGCGCCCGGTTCGTCATGCACCAGCGCGAGGACCGCCGAGGCGTCCAAGACCGTCACTCCTGGGCCGCAGCCGCTCGTCGCTCAGCCAGAAGCTCATCGACGAGCGAGCGGCTGCGCGGGATGCCTGTCGCGAGGCCGCGCAGCTCCGCGGCGGCATCCTGCTGCCGCTCCAGCACAAGCCGCTGGCCGGTGATGTGCAGGTGTAGCCGATCACCCGGAGCCAGTCCCAGGGCAGTGCGCACCTCCGCCGGGATGACGAGACGGCCCTGCTGTCCGAGCACGAGTGTGGCATTCATTCCAACAGCGTGGCACATGTGCGTCGTAGATGCCAGGTGTCCCAGTGGCCGTTCCACTACTGGGACGGCTTGAGCGCCTGCTCGAACTGTTGATCACCGGACAGGCAGATCGTGCTGTCGTGCACCCTCGACCAAGGGCCACGATCAGCAACTGAGCAGGCGCTGCGGCGGCGTGGCGAGCTGGTGATCAGCTCGGGTTGGGCAGGCCGAACGGCTCGTTGGTCACGAACTGGAGGCCAGGGACGGCTGCCATGAGGCCGAACGCCTCCTGCTGTAGCGCTTTCGCGTCGACGGCCGTGGCACGTCCGGCTGCGACTTCTCTACCGACGACGCAATCCGCGTGGGCGTACCACTGAAGTACCGCACCCTGGTCCGCGTTCGTAATCGCCTCCTCGTCAAGGAGGCGGATAAGTCCAGGCAGGTCGACAAGCGGCCGCAGATGGTCAAGTGCCATGGCTGCACGCTACTGACAGGCGGCGTTCCTGGGGCGCGGCGCGAAGCTGAAACCGGCGCACCGGCCGACGTTCTGAAGTCCACCGCTCTGGACCTACCCGTGTCACTGCACGAGGACCAGGCGGCGTTGCCAGGCCTCGCGCGATCTTGTGTCACGCGGGGTTGCACTACTGGTACGGCCGCAACTTGCGCCGGCGACGGGTTGACGACGACTGAACCGGGCACGTGGTTGCGGAGCCGCCAAACAAGGCCAACCAGCTCCTGGGTGACAAACCCCGCCACGGCGCTAATCACGCTTTTGGGGCACTCATGAGCGAGCGTGACTTGCCAGAACACGGTCAGCAGTCCGTGCCGTCGTCGCTGGGCGGGGCCTCAAGGCGTTCGGGGGGAGTCCCTACGTTGTCACACTGACCCTCCCGGACGGCAGCACAGCCATCGAGACGGGTCATGGCGTGCGCCCCGGCTGCATCTCAGCGTTAGGTTGGCGGTGTCGAGGCCGCCCGTTGCAGTACGAGCCGTACCGACGGTAGGCGCCGGTGGCCACTGCCACCGTGCCTCTCGTCGATCACCTATCACGCTGGAGCAGCAGGGGGAACGTCTGGGCCGACGGCAGGCCCAGCGTCGGGGGGCTGGAGGCGGCTTGCCCGGTCGAGCAGGGCTGCGGCGATCTCTGGAACCGGCTTGTGCTCGGCCTGCGCCCAGCGCACGAGTTGTCGAAGTGCCTGTCGATTCGTCAGACCGAACCGGTGCTCAAGGAGTGTGCGGGCAGCGCGTAGTAGGTCGGCATGTCGTTGGTGGCGCCGTAGCGCGTCTTGGTGCTCCACCCACTCCTTGCTGTTCACGCTGATCACCTACCCGGTGCTGGGCCCAATCCGCGAGGCCAACGGGGAAGCCTAGCTGGGCCGAAGCGCCATGGCGCCCCCTCGAGGATCGGTCTGCGGGACGGAATCCCGCGTCGCTTCCGGGCCGATCGGTCGCAGCTAGCGCCGGTACAGCACTGCGCCGTCGTCGCCGAGGACGGTGGCCACCTCATGCGTGAAGAAGAAGTCGAGGCTCAAGCCCGGTGACCCTGGGCTGCAGTTCGTGGTCACGTGGGCGTACTCGTCCTGCCAGTCGTAGCCCCAGGCGATGTCCAACACCTGGAGCGCCGGCCGTCGTCGAGCAGCACTGTGCTCAACCGCCCGTCACGCTCGCACAAGAGGTCGATCAACTGACCGTCCACGGGGGCAGGCTGTTGGCTCGGGTCCATCGGGGTGACGACGTTCCGCCGTGGCCACCAGCGCATGATGCAACCGTACGCCCGCAAGCTCGGTGTCGGTAGCCGTTCGCTACCGGACGCCTTCGTGCGCTGGGATTGCGTCCCGTGATTTGGTGTAACTGTTCTCCGCGTTCTTCTCCGCGTTGTGCTGATTATGCCGCAAGAGCGGCGTGGTTGTCTACTACTTCTTTGCTCGGCGTGTCGGCAATTCTTTGCGCGGCGAGCTCGTTCATAGATTCCTCGGAAAGGTAGCGGCGGTCGGAGACCTGCCACTCGTCGTGCGCTTCCATGAGCACGCAGCTGGCGAGGCGGAGCAGGGCGTTGTCGTCGGGGAAGATCCCGACGACGTCGGTGCGACGCTTGACCTCGCGGTTGAGGCGCTCGAGTGGATTTGTGGACCAGATCTTGCGCCAGTGCGCGATCGGGAAGTCGGCGAAGGCGGTGAGGTCGGCGCGGGCATCGCGCAGCATCCGGGCTACCTCGGGCAGCGAGGTCTGCAGGCTGGCCGCGACCGTCTCGACCTGGCAGCGGACGGCGGCGGCGTCGGGTTGAGCGAAGATCGTCCGGACCGCCGCCGCGACCCACTCGGCCTGCCCCTTCGGCGCTTTGGCGAGCAGGTTGCGCATGGCGTGCACCCGGCAGCGTTGCCAGGCGGCGCCGCTCATGGTGCGGGTGATGGCCTTGCGCAGCCCGGCGTGGCTGTCGCTGATGACCAGCCGGACGCCGCCCAGGCCGCGGTCGCGCAACGAGCGCAGGAACTCGGTCCAGAACACCTCGTCCTCGCTGTCGCCGACCTGGCAGCCCAGGACCTCTCGGCGGCCGTCCGCGGACACGCCTGTGGCGATGACCACGGCGCGGCTGGTGACGTGCCCGCCCTTGCCGTGCGCGCCGCCACCGACCCGGCTGTGGCAGTAGGTGGCGTCCAGGAACACGTACGGGAACGCCTGCGCGCCCAGCGACCGGGCCCGCCAGGCGGCGACCTCGCCGTCGAGCTGACCGCAGATGCGGGAGACCTCGCTCTTGCTGATCCCGGCGTCGACGCCGAGCGCGGCGACCAGGTCATCGACCTTGCGGGTGCTCACTCCCTCCACCCACGCCTGCATGACCACCGCGTGCAGGGCCACATCGATGCGCCGGCGCGGCTCGAGCAGCGACGGGAAGAACGACCCGGCCCGCAGCTTGGGGATCTTCACGGTCAGGTCGCCGGCGGTGGTCGACACGATCTTGTCGCGGGTGCCGTTGCGCTGGGTCGTGCGGCTGCTGGTGCGCTCGTGCGGGCCGGCGCCGATGTGCGCGGTCGCCTCGGCGTCCACCAACGACTGCAGCATCGTCAGCAACATCATGCGCATCAGCTCGCCGCTGTCGGCGGTGCGCAACGACTCGCTCAACTCGAGCAAGGCAGACTGGTCCAGGGCCATCGTGTGTCCGTTCTACGAGGTGCTTGGCGGCTTCTCGCAGAGCCTCACGCGGTGGCCCACCCTCGTTCCGGAGCGACACACCCCAGGACCAAGATCGACCCCAGTTACACCACTCCAGGGGACGCACTCCGCGCTGGCGGGACTACTGTCCGTCGACATGCGGGATCAGTCCGACGCGGTGCGGCAGCGGCTGGAGTCGCTGGCCAGCGAGATGCAGCGCGAGCTCGCTGGAGTCGCGGACATCGAGCGTTACGAGCCCCATTGGGTGGAGTTGCAGCCCAGGAACGAACGGGCCATCGGTGTGGTGTGGTTCGACACGGGCGACGAGCTGCAGATCCAGACATTGGGAGGCGGTAGCGGCGGACGCTGGGAGTTGGGCCGCGACGAGAACGACGCGGCGTTCGTCGAGGACGCCGTCCGTGCCGTCGTCGCCGGGCGCGTGCTCGAAGTGTTCGGGAAGAAACGCTCCGCTGTGACACTGACCCTGGTGGACGGCAGTACAGCCACGGAGACGGGCTATGGCGTGGGGTCTGGCTGCGTGCCCTCGTTCGGTTGGCGACGGCGGGGCCGGTCTGTGCAGTACGAGCCGTACCACCGGTAGGTGCTGCGGCCGCTCCCCGCCGTGCCACCGTCCCGCTGGTCGTTCCCCAAGCGGCACGGCTGTTGACCCCTGCCAGCCCGGCCGTGAGCGCCGGCGTCGACGGACGGCATGGGGAGGATGTCAGCGGTCGACGAACGCCCGGAACCGCTCGTGCGCGGCTTGCTTGCTCGTTCCGAGCGCGGCGCCGATGACGGTCCAGGAGTCCCCGGCCGCCCGCGCTTGGGCGACAGCCTCGCGCAGGCGTTCCTCGGACGCGGCGAGGGCCTCAACGGCGGTGATGATGGCGCGGGCATGACTGGCGTCGCGGAAGTCGAGCTGGGCGGGGTCGAGATTGTCGAGCCACTTCTCGGTGCCCTCAGCCTGCTGGGCAGCCGTGAGCTTTGTGTCCGTGGGGGGCATGGTCATCACCTCATTCGGTCGAGGAAGGAACGGCGGGCAAAGTCGGTGTGAATTACTTGAATTGGCTCGTCGGCCGCCACGAGGACCAGTTCGAGGAGAGCACCATTACGGGCCGGACCCACAGCGATGACCCGACTCTCGCCGCCGTAGTCCTGCTCAGCAACGCGGAGAACGTTGCGCCAGCATGGAGGATGTCGGCGTCCGAGATGCCGTGCTGACGAGCGCTCGCAGCGACCTCCACCGCGTCAAGGCTAGCCTGACGAGGTGCAGTGTCAAGGGCCACCTGACGCTGTGCCACAGGTCCTTCCCTTGCCGGACGAGCCGCGAGCGCAACTCCTCCGGGTTGCACAGGGTGCGCCATGCATCTGCACGCGCCTCCCTGGCGGCGTGCTACGCGGCTGGTTGCTCCGATGTCCCTGCACATCCACACTGCTCCTTGTGCCTGGCCGAGCCATCAAGGTCGCCGTGGTCCTCCTCGGCGTCGCACTAGGGGTGGCACTCGCGTACGGCTTCGGCTGGGGGGCGGGACCGCACTACGAGTGCCGCGGCGTTGTTGCACCGCCCGCCGGCACCTGCAATCAGCCGTTCCCTCCCGCTTGGTGGGCCGTCGGCCTGAGTGCCCTCGTCCCGGGCCTCTCGCTCACTGCCCTGGTCCGCGCCTGGTCGAGCCGCTTCTTCTTGAGTCACCAGACATGATCCACGGTGTCACCGTCCTGCTGCCGGATCGGCCCCGGGTCCATGTCACTGGAGGTTCAACTACTGGGATGCCGTCTTGCTAGCTCGCGTTACGGTGCGTTGGTGAACGACCGCACGCCGCGCCCAGGCCCACCGGTTGGGGTCTGGCAGAGCTGGGCCAGCGGCGACGTCTTTGCAGGTCTGCTGCGCGAGAAGGCGGACGCGCTTGACCTGAACATCGCCGTGAACGTCCAGCCCTGGCAGCAGTCCGGGAGCTACGGCGTCTTGGCGGAGTGGGGTGACGGACCCGAACGGCGTCACGTTGCGCCGGATCCCACAGTGGGCGGCCGGCGCCTCGCTCGAGACGAGGAGAGATACCTGACGGTTCGGCCCCTGCGGCGGCCGGGACCCCTCCCCCTCGCGGCACACCGCGCGGGCGTACAGCCACCGGCTTGGGCAACCAGCGCGCCGTACGGCCGCGAACGTGCGGGCGTGCACCGCGGGCGTACGGCGTGATGACCACGTAGGGGGTAGGCGGTGCCCCGAGTAGGCAGCCGGTGGGCGCAGGCCCGACAATGGGCGTCAACCGTTGCCTGTGAATCGGATGGTCGTGACCCGCACCCCCCGCCCGGCCCTGGCCGCGCTGCTCGCCGCGCCGCTGCTGCTGAGCGGGTGCGCGGGCACGTCCGGGGCGAACGCCTCGGGGGCCGGTGACTACGAGTTCGGCCGGCTGGCGACCGGGCCCGACGGGCTGTTCGCGGTCGCCGACCGCAGGGCCGTCCCGCCGCTCGCGGGGCAGACGCTGCAGGGCCAGCCGCTCGACACCGCCACGATGAAGGGCAAGGTCGTCGTCCTGAACTTCTGGGCCGACTGGTGCGGACCGTGCCGCGCGGAGGCGCCGTTCCTGGACGAGGTGGCGACGAAGACGGCGCCCGCCGGCGTGCAGTTCGTGGGGGTCAACGTCAAGAACGACCGGGACGCCGCGCTGGCTTTCGAGCGGGTGAGCGGGACGCCCTACCCGTCGCTCTACGACCAGCCGGGCGCGCTGCTGCTGCGGTTCCGCAAGGTCGTGCCGCAGACGCCCCCGTCGACGATGCTCATCGACCGCCAGGGCCGGCTCGCGGGCATCTTCAACGGCGGGGTGACGACGACCGAGCTGACCGGGCCGGTGCTCGCGCTCGCGGCCGAGCAGGCCTGACGTGTCGATCGCCAGCACCTTCGTGGCCGCCGTCAACGACGGCCCGCTGCTCGTCGCGCTCCCGGTCGCGGCCGCCGCGGGCCTGGTGTCGTTCCTGTCGCCGTGCGTGCTGCCGCTGGTGCCCGGCTACCTGTCGTACGTCACCGGCCTCACCGGTGCGGACCTCGGCGACGCGCGGGCGGCGGACGGGCCGGTCACGCGCGCCGAGGGCAGCGTCCTGGTCCGTACGCAGGCGCCCGGGGTGCGGGTCCGCGGCCGGGTCCTGTTCGGCAGCGTCCTGTTCGTTCTGGGGTTCTCAGCGGTCTTCGTCACCGGAGGAGCGCTGTTCGGCGGGCTGGGCGGCGAGCTGCTCGCGCACAAGCAGGTCGTCGACCGGGTCCTCGGCGTGCTCACCGTCGTCATGGGCCTGGCGTTCCTCGGGCTGCTACCCGGGCTGCAGCGCGAGGTCCGGGTGCACCGGCTGCCCGCCGCCGGGCTGGCCGGGGCGCCCCTGCTCGGCGTGCTGTTCGGGGTGGGCTGGACGCCGTGCCTCGGTCCGACGCTCGGCGCGGTGCAGGCGCTGGCCTACACCCAGGCCAGCGCCGGTCGCGGCGCCCTGCTGACGGCGGCCTACTGCGTCGGCCTCGGGGTGCCGTTCGTGCTGACCGGGCTGGCGTTCCGGCGTGCGCTCGGTGCGTTCGACCTGGTCAAGCGGCACTACGCCCTGGTCATGCGGATCGGCGGCGGCCTGCTCGTGCTGGTCGGGCTGCTGCTGGTCAGCGGCATCTGGGAGACGGCGATGGTGCACCTGCGCGGGGTCGTCGGCGGCGCCACGGCGGCGGTCTGATGACCGCTCTCCAGCACGAGACAGCGCAGCAGGCACGGGTCGACGCCGATGCCGAGCGGCTGTCCACCGCCCCGCAGCCCGCGCCGCCGCCGGCCCGGGGGCAGCGGGCGCACCCCTTCCGGCAGGCCTGGCGCCAGCTCACCAGCATGCGGACGGCGCTGCTGCTGCTGTTCCTGCTGGCGCTGGCGTCCGTGCCCGGCGGCTTCATCCCGCAGCGCTCGCTCAACCCGGTCGAGGTGCAGAAGTACGTCACCGACCACCCGTCGCTGGCGCCGGTGCTCGACGCGCTCTCGTTGTTCGACGTGTTCGCGGCGCCGTGGTTCGCCGCGATCTACCTGCTGCTGTTCATCAGCCTGGTGGGCTGCCTCGTGCCCCGGATCCGGCTGCACGCGCGGGCACTGCGCACGAAGCCGCCGCAGCTGCCCCGCTCGCTGGCGCGGCTGCCGGCCAGCGACCGCTGGGAGACCGACGCCGAGCCGGCCGAGGCGCTGGCGGCGGCACGGACCGTGCTCAAGCGCTGGCGCACGGTCGAGCGGCCGGGCGGGGTCTCTGCCGAGAAGGGCTACCTGCGCGAGAGCGGCAACCTGCTGTTCCACGTCAGCCTGGTGGTGCTGCTCGTCGGCATCGCGCTCGGCGCGCTCTACGGCTTCAAGGCCACTGTGCTCGTCAAGGACGGCGACGGGTTCGCCAACACGGTGCTCGCCTACGACGACATCAACCCGGGCCGGCGGTTCAGCCCCGACCGACTCGAGCCGTTCGACCTGACCCTGCGCGAGTTCAAGGCGACGTACGCCGAGGACGGGAAGGCGCTGACCTTCGACGCGCACGTGGAGTGGTCCGCGGGCCCGGGCGAGCCCCGCCAGGACTACGACATCCGCGTCAACCACCCGCTCGCCGTCGGCGACGCGAAGGTCTACCTGATCGGACACGGCTACGCGCCGCGCGTCGTGGTCCGCGACCGGGCGGGCAACGAGCTGCGCCAGACCGTCCCGTGCCTGCCCCAGGACGCGAAGTTCGTGAGCAGCTGCACGATCAAGGTGCCCAATGCGCTGAACGCCGACGGCAGCCCCGACCAGCTCGGCTTCGAGGGCGTGTTCACGCCGACGACCGCGCAGGACCCGCAGACCGGCCGGGTGACCTCGGTGTTCCCGGCGGCCGACAACCCGGCGCTGACGGTCGTGGGCTTCCGCGGCGACCTCGGCCTGGACGTCGGCGAGACGCAGTCGGTCTACTCGCTGGACAAGACCGACCTGACCCAGATCGACGCCCCCCCGCAGGGGCTGCGGCCCGGCGACACCTGGCAGCTGCCGGGCGGCGGCAGCCTCACCTACGAGAGCACCGCCGAGTGGGCGACGTTCCAGGTGACCCAGGACCCGGGCAAGGGCCTGGCGCTGGTGGCGTCCTGCGGGATGGTCCTCGGGCTGCTGCTCTCGCTGTTCGTCCGGCGGCGCCGGGTGTGGGTCCGCGTGACCGGCCCGGCAGGCGGGACCGCCGCGGCAGGCCCTACCGTGATCCACGCAGGCTCTGCTCCGGCCCCGACAGGGGGGACCCTGATCGAGGTCGGAGGGCTGGCCCGCACCGACCACGAGGCCTTTGCCACCGAGTTCGCCGCCCTCACCGGGCGGCTGCGCGAGGCGGCCGGGAGCCGCCCGGTCGCAAGCACCCCGGCAGGGCCTGCGCCGGCCCGGTCCGAGCACCCGACAGGAGCAACCGCAGGTGGCTGAGCTCAGCGATCGACTCCTGTTCGTCACCGTCCTGCTGTACGCCCTGGCCATGCTGGCGTTCGCCGGCGCGGCGGCGGGCAGCCGCAGCAAGGTCGTCACCGGGGCGGCCGGCCGGCCGGCCCGGGTGCTGGTCGGCAGCGGGGCGCCGGTCGACGAGCGCGCCCCCGCCCCCGCCGTACGGTCCGGCGGCGCCACCCGCGCCGGCCGGGTCGGCATCGCCCTCACGGGGCTGGGCTGGGTCGTGCACGTGGCGTCCGTGGTCACCCGCGGCGTGGCCGCCGACCGGGTGCCGTGGGGCAACATGTACGAGTTCAGCTCGTGCGCGGCGCTGACGGCGGTCACCGCCTTCCTGGTCCTGCTGCACCGCCGGCGGGTCGACGCGACCGTCGGCGCGTTCGTCATGGTGCCGGTGACGCTGTACCTCGGCCTGGCCGGCACCGTGCTCTACACCGAGGCCGGCCCGCTGGTGCCCGCGCTCAACTCCTACTGGATCAAGATCCACGTCGCGGCAGCGGTGGCCGCCAGTGGCGCGTTCCTGCTGTCCGGCGTCGTCGCGCTGCTGTACCTGCTGCGGGACCGGTACGACACGATGGTGGCCCGCGGCCGCACGCCGGCCTTCCCGCTCTCGCTCGGCCGCAGCCTGCCGCCCGCACCGTCGCTGGACCGCGCCGCCTACGCCGTGATCGCCTTCGCGTTCCCGGTCTGGACCTTCGCGATCATCGCCGGGGCCATCTGGGCCGAGGCCGCCTGGGGCCGCTACTGGGGCTGGGACCCCAAGGAGACCTGGTCGTTCATCACCTGGGTGCTCTACGCCTGCTATCTGCACGCCCGGGCCACCGCCGGCTGGAAGGGCCGCAAGTCGGCCTGGGTCGCCGTCGCCGCCGCTGCAGCGCTGATCATCGACTACTACGTCGTGAACATCTTCGTGGTGGGGCTGCACTCGTACGCCTGACGGGCTAGCTGGCGGCGGTGGCCCGTCCCGGCTCGGGCTGTGCGGGGACGGCGACCAGCGGTGAGCCGCTGAGCAGGGCCCGGACCTCGGTCTCGCGGAAGCGTCGGTGACCGCCGGGGGTGCGGATGCTGCTGATCCGGCCGGCGGCCGCCCAGCGCGTCACGGTCTTGGGGTCGACGCGGAACAGCTGCGCAACCTCACCGGGCGTCAGCAGCCTGTCCTTCGCGGGCAGGCCCGGCCGACTCGGCCCTGCTGATGCGTCCTCCACCGAAAACCCCCTCCACGCCGCGCGCTCGATGCCCGCGGCCTCCCCACGCAGCGAGGCTACGGGTCACAGATCGTTCCTGCGGGACATTGCCATAGATCACCCTGCGGCGCGCCCGGTTGCACAGCGTGGCGGCCTGGGCGATCTGGGTCGGCGTAGGGGAGCGCCCCGCGCAGCCGGGCCGTGACCCCGCACGTACGCTGGCGGGGTGCTGAGCGGATCCGGCAGGGCCTGACGTGCTGAGGGCTTTCGCGGTCTACACCGCCCTGCGGGCGCTCCTGCTCGTCGGCTGCCTCGGGCTGCTGCTGGTGCTCGGCGTGCCCGGGCTGCTGGCCGTCGCCGGTGCGCTGCTGCTCAGCAGCGTGCTCAGCCTGCTGCTGCTGCGCACGCAGCGCGACGCCTTTGTCGACGCCCTCCAGCGCCGCCGGGCCGGCAGGGCCGACGAGCAGGCCCGGCTGCGCCAGCTGCTCGACGACGGCTCGGGCTCCTGAGTCAGAAGGACAGCCGCAGCGGCATGCCGGAGCGGCCGGCGTCGGGCTTGACCGCCAGCACCTGGTGCAGCTGGATGTTGCCCTTCTCGAAACCCAGGCTGGACCCGGCGAGGTAGAGCGCCCAGACGCGGGCGGTGCCGAGGCCGACCTCGGCGACGGCCTCCTCCCAGTGCGCGTCCAGCCCGCGGGTCCAGGCGAGGCAGGTCTTGGCGTAGTGCTCCCGCAGGTTCTCCTCGTGCCGCACCTCGAGACCGGCGCGCTCGAGCTCGCGCACCACCTCGCTGACGCTGGGCAGCTCGCCGTCCGGGAAGACGTACCGGGAGATGAACCCCCGCCTGGCGATCCTCGGCATGTCGACGCTCGGCCGCGTGATGCAGTGGTTCAGCAGCCGGCCGCCGGGCCGGAGCCGGTCGGCGAGCCGCTCGGCGTACGCGGGGATCTGCGCCACGCCGATGTGCTCGGTGAGCCCGATGGAGCTGATCGCGTCGAAGCCGGTCTCGCCGACGGAGCGGTAGTCGGCGTGCCGCACCTCGGCGCGGTCGCTGAGGCCGTCGTCGGCGATCGCCTTCTGCGCCCACTCCGCCTGCTGGCGCGACAGGGTGACGCCGAGCGCCTGCACCCCGTAGTGCCGGGTCGCGTGCCGCACCATGCCGCCCCAGCCGCAGCCCACGTCGAGCAGCCGCTGGCCGGGCCGGAGGTCGAGCTTGCGGCACACCAGGTCGAACTTCTCGGCCTGCGCGTCGTCGAGCGGGGTGTCCTCGGTGGGGTAGACGGCGCAGGTGTAGGCCATGCTCGGGCCGAGGACCCACTCGTAGAACCGGTTGCTGACGTCGTAGTGGTGGGCGATCGCCACCGCGTCGCGGCCGGGGGTGTGGGCGATCAGACCGGCGAGCAGCCGCCGTGCCCCGACCTCCTGGGGCGGCGCGCTGACCGGCACCATCGCCTCCCGGCCGAGGGTGCGCAGCACCTGCAGCCGCTGACCCCACGTGAGGTCGGCGTGCTTGCGGCGGTGCACCACGCGCAGCGCGTGCAGGTGGCTCGGCGCCTCGAGGTCCATCTCGCCGGCCACGTACGCCCGGGCGAAGCCGAGCTCGCCCGGCGCGCTGACCAGGTGCGCGATCCCCTTGCGGCTGCGCACATGGATACCGATGGTGCCCTCGCCCGCCTGCGAGCCGTCGTACGCCGTGAACCGCACTCCCGGCAACACCTGGGCCAAGGCCTCGGCCACCCCCGTCATTGCTCTCTCCTTCCTGGGCGTTGCGCCTGCTGTGTCGTCACCGGCGTTCCACGCACTTGGCGTAGAGGTCGAGCAGCCGGCTGTCAGGGTCGTAGGTCTTCTTCCGCACGTCGTAGACCGCCCCGCCGTAGGTCGCCGCGAACTCCTCGCGCGTGTAGAAGCTCGTGGAGTACAGCGACTTGCGGCCGCCGAGGTCGGCGACGAGCCGTTCGACCAGCCGGTTGTGCGTCGAGGGGTCCTGACCGGGCGCGAGCGGCACACTCGACCAGAAGCCGACGTTGACGTACAGCTCCCCGGGGTCGAACGCGTAGAGGTCCCAGACCACGGCCGGGTCGCGCTGCTGCAGCGGGCAGAGCCACACCGGCTCGATCGGCACCTCGCGGGCGAACACGTCCATGAACTCCACCAGCCGGCCGACCGGCACCTCGACGTCCTGGACGACCTCCTCCCGGTCCGGCCGGCCCCGCCGCCGGTCCCACCGGGTCTTCCAGCGGTGCTTCTGCTCGAAGGCGATGACCTTCCAGTACGAGTCGGAGCGCAGCCAGCGCTTGGGCACCAGGCGGCGTACGGCCGGGCGCTGCACCCCGAACGCCCGGGAGCACCAGAACCAGTCGGTGTCCCAGCGCCACAGGTAGTCGCGGGTCGTCAGCACGTCCGCGGTCCGGCGCTGGATGGACCGGTAGTAGATGTCCATGCCGGTGTAGTCGCTGACCGGGCCGGGCGGCGCGTCGACGTAGCTGCCGAGGGTGAGGTAGCACTCCTGCGGGCCGAACCAGACGCCGTCCACGAAGTCGTGCTCCCGGGCGCCGCAGACCTCCCGCAGGCGCTCGGTCAGCGCGTCGACGCTGCCGAACCGCTCGTGCCGCAGCGCGACGTACGGCCGGACCGGCTCGAGCTCGATCACCAGGCGCAGCGCGTAGCCCAGCGTGCCGTAGGAGTTGGGGAAGCTGAAGAACAGGTCGCGGTGCTCGTTGTCGGGCCGGGCGGTCACGATCCGGCCGTCCCCGGTCAGCACCTCGATCTCGAGCACGGACTCGTGCGGAGTGCCGTTGCGAAAGCTGCTCGACTCGATGCCCACGCCGGTCACGGCCCCGCCGAGCGTGATCGTCTTCAGCTGCGGGACGACCAGGGGGACCAGCCCGTGGGCGAGGGTCGCGTCCACCAGGTCCTCGTACGTCGTCATGCCCAGCACGTCGGCGGTGCGGCTGACCGGGTCGACGGCGAGCACTCCGGCCAGGCCGGTGACGTCGAGCCGCCCCGAGACCCCGGCGCGCTGGCGGAACAGGTTCGAGGTCGTCTTGCCCAGTCGGACGGGTGCGCCGGCGGGCAGCGCGGCGAGGTCGCGCAGCAGCCGGGCCCGCGTGGCGGGGTAGGTGCCCTGGTCAACCATTGTCACGGGTCCTTCCTACTCCTGCGGACCGGCGGCTGCCAGGACATAGGTCACTGCCGCGCCGACGCAGCCGCCGCGCAGCGGCGTTGCCGGACTCTCCGCCCGGGACCGGTCGAAACAGCCGGCAGGTGTGCCCGGCGTGCCCGCGGGCGTCGCCGTGCCTACCCTCTAGGTGTGCTCCCCGCCGCTGCCGTCGACGTGCTGCACGTCGCCACGACACGGATCGACGACCCGGGCGACCTGCTCGCCCTGCTCCCGGAGTCCGGGCCGCTGGCCTGGGTGCAGCGCGGCGAGGGCCTGGTGGGCTGGGGGGAGGCCGCCCGCCTGGAGCTGAGCGGCCCGGACCGGTTCGCCGACGCGCAGGCCTGGTGGCGCGCGCTGGTGGCGGAGGCCGACGTCGCCGACGAGGTCGCGCTGCCGGGGACCGGCCTGGTGGGGTTCGGCTCGTTCGCCTTCGACCCCCGCGCCGCCGCGTCCGTCCTGGTCGTCCCGTCGGTCGTGGTGGGCCGGCGCGGCGGCACCTGCTGGCGCACCGTCATCGGCGCCGGCCCACCCCCGGTGCAGGCGGCGCCGCGGCCGCCGCGCTCACCGGGCGAGGTGCTGTTCGCCGACGGCTCGCGCACCAGCCCGGAGTGGGTGGGCGTGGTCGCCGAGGCCGTCCGCCGGATCGGCGCGGAGGACCTCAGCAAGGTCGTGCTCGCCCGCGACATCGAGGCCCGTACGCAGGAGCCGGTCGACCTGCGGTGGCCGTTGCACCGGCTGGCCGCCGGCTACCCGGACTGCTGGACGTTCTGCGTGGACGGCCTGCTCGGCGCGACGCCCGAGATGCTCGTGCGCCTGGTCGGCGGGGTGGCGACCTCCCGGGTGCTGGCCGGCACGCTGCGGCGCAGCGGCGACGCGGCCAAGGACCTGCGCCAGGGCACGGCGCTGGCGCGCTCCATCAAGGACGTCGAGGAGCACGGCTACGGCGTGCGCTCCGTCGCGGACTCCCTGGCGATGCACTGCGGTGTCGTCGAGGTGCCGCCCGCGCCGTTCGTGCTCGAGCTGCCCAACGTCATGCACCTCGCCTCCGACGTGACCGGTGTGGTGACCGACGGCGCCACCTCGCTGGAGCTGGTGTCGTCCCTGCACCCGTCGGCCGCGGTCTGCGGCACCCCGACCGCGGTCGCCCTCGAGGTCATCCGCGAGATCGAGGGGCTGGACCGCGGCCGCTACGCCGGCCCGGTCGGGTGGCTGGACGCCAGCGGCGACGGCGAGTGGGGGATCGCGCTGCGGTCCGGCCAGCTCGACCCCGACGACCCGCGGCGGCTGCGGCTGTTCGCCGGCTGCGGCATCGTCGAGGGCAGCAAGCCCGAGGACGAGCTGGCCGAGAGCAACGCCAAGCTGGTGCCGATGCGCGACGCCCTGGGGTCCTGAGGCCGGCCGGGGTCAGGTCCCGCTCGGCTCAGCTTCCCGTGGTCTGCTCAGCTTCCCGTGGCCTGGGGCGCCCGCGCGGGCTCGGCCGCGAGCACCGCGGCGCCGACGATGCCGGCGTCGTTGAGCAGCCCGGCGGTCACGACCGGGGGCCGGACCTCCAGCAGGTGCAGCCAGCTGTCGGACTTCTTGCTCACCCCGCCCCCGAGGACCACGAGGTCGGGGCGCAGCAGCAGGTCGACGTGCGAGAGGTACGCCGTCAGGCGCTTGGCCCACTTCTCCCACGACATGTCCTGGCTCTTGCGGGCGGCGTCGGAGGCGCGCTTCTCGGCCTCGTGGCCGCCCAGCTCGAGGTGCCCGAGCTCGGTGTTGGGCACCAGCCGGCCGTCCAGGAACAGCGCACTGCCGATCCCGGTCCCCAGGGTCAGCAGCAGCACGGTGCCCTGAACGCCTCGGGCCGCGCCGAACTGCACCTCGGCGACGCCGGCCGCGTCCGCGTCGTTCACCACCACCGCCGTACGCCCGGTCCGCTCCTTGACCAGGGCCGCCACGTCGGTGCCGATCCAGGCCTCGTCGATGTTGGCGGCGGTGAGGGCGGTCCCGCCCACCACCACGGCCGGCAGGGTCATCCCGAACGGCCCGTCGTGGTCCCCGAGGACCTCTGCGACGACGTCGACGACCGCCTCGGGGGTCGCCGGCTTGGGCGTCTCGATCCGGACCCGCTCGGTCAGCAGCGCGCCGGTGGTCAGGTCGACCGGGCCGCCCTTGATGCCGCTGCCGCCGACGTCGATGCCGAAGCCTGTCGTCATGCCGCACCATCTGCCCCTACGGGCGGTTCCGTCAACCTGGCGGCGGCGCGGCGAGCTGCCCGGTCTGCTGCCCGTCGCCTGCCGGAGCCGGCACCGGCTCCTGCAGGTCACGGGACAGCTCGCCCGCGCCCGCGCGCACCAGCGCGATCTCCGCTTCCACCAGGCGTACGACGCCCGGGTCGTACGGCCGTCCGGACCGCAGGCCGTCGTCCACCCTGGCGGCCAGCTCGGCCAGCTGCCCGGCGCCCATGCTGGCCGCGCAGCCCTTCATCGAGTGCGCGGCGCGCCGCAGCCGCTCGTCCCCGGCCGGCCCGCCCACCTCGACGGCGGCCAGGAGCTCGGCCAGGAGCCGGACGGTCTCCTCGTCGAAGGCCGCCAGCAGGGCCAGCGCGGCGGGCCGGTCGCCCTGCTGCCCGTCCAGCGGGCCGACCAGCTCCACCAGCCGGTCGCGCAGGGCGGTCGCCCGCTCGCCAGGACGCCGCTCGCCAGCACCCCGTTCGCCAGCACCCCGGTCGCCAGGACCCCGCTGCCCACGACCCCGCTCCACCGCACCCCGCGAGGGCCGCACGCCGCTGCGCACCACCATCGCCCGGGGCGCCGCGACCGGGCGCAGCCCGGCCAGGCTGGCCGCGAGCTCGGGGGCGCGTACCGGCTTGGATAGGAACGCGTCCATCCCGGCCGCGAGGCAGGCCGCGCGGTCCTCGGCGAGCACGTTCGCGGTCATGGCGACGATCATCGGCTGCCGGCCCACGGCGACCTCGTCCCGGATGCGCTCGGTGGCCTGCAGCCCGTCCATGTGCGGCATCTGCATGTCCATGAGGACGACGTCGTAGTCGGCGCGGTGGACCGCGGCGAGGGCCTCGGCCCCGTCGCTCACGATGTCCACGTAGTGCCCGAGCTGCGACAGCATCAGCTGGGCCACCTTCTGGTTGACCGTGTTGTCCTCCGCCACCAGCACGCGCAGCGGCCGGGCCGTCAGCGCACCGCCGTCGGCCACCCGGCTGCCGCCCGCGGTCTCGAGCGCCTGCAGGACGGCCTCGGTCGGGACGACCGCGGCCAGCAGACCGGCCCGCAGCGCGGCCTCCTTCGGCGGCTTGGGCAGCGTCGCGGCGAACATCGCCCGCTGCGCGGGGTCGAGGCGCCCCTGCAGGTGGGTGAGCAGCACCAGCGGCAGGCGCTCGCCGGCCGGCAGCCTCCGGATCGCCACCGCCAGCTGGGCGCCGTCCATCACCGGCATGTGCATGTCGAGCACCGCGACGTCGAAGCGGTCGCCGCGCGCCAGCAGGTCCAGCGCGTGCGCGGGGGTCGACACCTCGACGCAGGCCATCCCGAAACGGCGCAGCTGCAGCTGCAGCACCCTGCGGCTCTCCGCGTTGTCGTCGACAACCAGCGCCCGGGCGCCGAGCAAGGACGTGGCGGCGGTGGCCCCCGGGCCGCGGCGCTCGGTGCTCACGCCCAGCGTGCTCGTGAAGGTGAAGGTCGACCCGACCCCGACCCGGCTGGTCACGTGCAGGTCGCCGCCCATGCCCTGGGCGAGCCGGCGACTGATGACCAGCCCGAGCCCGGTCCCGCCGTACGTCCGGGTGGTGGAGCTGTCGACCTGGCTGAACGCGCGGAACAGCCGGTCCAGCCGGTCCGCGGGGATCCCGATGCCGGTGTCCCGCACGGCCACGACCAGGTCGACCAGGTCCGGGGTGTCCGGGGAGGTGGCGGCGGAGACGCTGACGACGACCTCGCCTGCCGGCGTGAACTTCACGGCGTTGCTCAGCAGGTTGACCACGACCTGCCGCCAGCGGGTCACGTCGCCGACGACCATCTCCGGGCAGCTCCCGGTGACCTCCGCCACGAGCTCCAGATCCTTGTCCTGCGCGGCGTACGTGACCAGCGCCAGCGCGTTCTCCACGGCGTCCTGGAGCTCGAACGGCTGCTCCTCGAGCTCCAGGTCGCCCGCCTCGATCTTCGAGAAGTCGAGGATGTCGTTGATAATCGTGAGCAGGGCGTCACTGCTCGTGCGGACCGTCTCGGCGAGCTCGCGCTGCTGGACGTCCAGCGGGGTGGTGAGCAGCAGCCCGGTCATCCCGATGACGGCGTTCATCGGGGTGCGGATCTCGTGGCTCATGGTCGCCAGGAAGGCCGACTTGGCCTGGGTCGCGGACACCGCGGCGTCGCGGGCGGCGCTCACCTCCGCGAACGCCTCGGCGAACGCCCCCTCGCGGGCCGACTGCTGGCCGTGCTCGGCCTCGGCCCGCGCCGCCGCCATGGCGTCCCGGTGCTCGAGCTCCCGTACGCGCTGCCGCTGCTCGAGGTCCTCGAACAGCGCCGCGCCCGTCATCAGCGAGCCGTAGGTCCGGCGCAGCGTCCAGTACTTCACCGCCACGCAGGCGGTGACGGCGTCCCAGGCCACCTCGTACCACGGGATGCCGGGCCCGGCCATCCCCGCCATCCCGGTCATCGCGTCGCCGCCCAGCAGGTGGTCGTGGGCGTGGAACCCGTGGCCGACCGCGCAGCTGAAGAAGATGGCGGCGGTCGCGGCCCCCAGCCGGTTCGACCGGAGCTGCCCGCTGCGCACGAGCGGCAGCAGGATCGCTGCGCAGATGGCGAAGTACGCCACGCTGATGACGGTGTTGGTCAGGCCACCGAGCCAGAGGGACACCCTGACGCATCGACGCTGCGACGGCGCACTTGAGCGGGCGGGTCGTCAGGGGGTCAGGGCCTGCTGCGCGGCCCGCCGCAGCTCGGCGTCCAGCAGCACGCCCGACGCCCGGTCGGTGCGCACCTCGACGACCCGCAGACCGCGCCGGGGCGCGAGGGACTGCCGTAGCCCGTCCCTGGTGGCGGCCAGGACGTGCGGGGTGCGCGTGGCGGCGCACAGGGCGGCCAGGTCGACGCCGTGGGGCGTGCCGAAGACCCGCTCGAACGCCTCCTCGTGGCCGGCGCCGCCCTGCTCGAGGAGCCCGAAGATGGCTCCCCCGTCGTTGTTGACGACCACCAGGGTGAGGTCGGGGCGTGGCTCCCCGGGGCCGAGCACCAGCCCGTTGGCGTCGTGCAGAAAGGTCAGGTCGCCGAGCAGGGCGTACGCCGGGCCGGGCACGGCCAGCGCGGCCCCGACGGCGGTCGACACCGTGCCGTCGATCCCGGCGGCCCCCCGGTTGGCCAGCACCCGGACACCGGAGCGTGGGCCGGCGAGGAACAGGTCGCGGACCGGCTTGGAGCCGCCCACGACGAGCAGGTCGCCGGCGGCCGCGAGGACCTCCTGCGCCACGACCGGCTCGGGCAGCCCGGGGGCCGCGGCGAGCACCGCCTCGACCGCGCCGCGCGCGGCCTCCCCCGCCGTGCGCCATGCCGGCAGCCAGGCCTCGTCCACCGGCCCGCCGGCGGGCGCGGGGACCGCCGGGAGCACCCTGGCCACCCGGCGCGGCGGGTCCGACCAGGTGCCGTACGCCCCGACGACGTCCACCTCGGCGGTGGCCACGAGCCGGCCGAGGACGCGGCTCAGCGTCGGCCGGCCGACGACGAGGACCCGGTCGGGGCGGTGGGCGTCCAGGAAGCCGGGGGAGGCGACGACGAGCTCGCCGGCGTCGACGACGCACGCGCCGGCCCCCGCGCCCGAGGAGGGCTCGGCCACCACCGGGAAGCCGCGGGCCGCGGCGAGCCGGACCGCCGCCGCCGCGGGGGCGGCGCCCCCGTCGCCCAGCAGCACGAGGGTGCGCGCGGGGAGGTCGTCGGTGGGCGACCCGCCCACCGCCGGCACGCGCCGGGTCCACGGGCCGTCGCCGCGCCCCTGGAGCGGCTCCACCCACGTGTCGTCGGCATCCGGCACGAGCGGCTCGCGCAGCCCGAGGTTGAGCTGCACCGGGCCGGGGGCGCTGCCCGCGTCACCGCTCGCCGCCGCCAGCGCCCGGCAGACCAGCGAGCGCCAGTACGCGTTCTGGCCGGCGCGCTGCTCCGGGGTGCCGACCTCGGCGAACATCCGTACCGCGGCGCCGTACAGGTGGACCTGGTCGACGGTCTGGTTGGCGCCGGTGCCCCGCAGCTCGGGCGGGCGGTCCGCGGTGAGCAGCAGGAGCGGCACGGCGGCGTGGGAGGCCTCGAGGACGGCGGGGTGCAGGTTGGCCGTCGCCGTGCCCGACGTCGTCACGACCGGCACCGGGGTCCCGGACGCCTTGGCGATCCCGAGCGCGAGGAAGGCGGCCGACCGCTCGTCGATGCGCACGTGCAGCCGGAGCCGGCCGGCGGCGTCGGCGCGGTGCAGGGCGAACGCCAGCGGGGCCGAGCGCGAGCCGGGCGACAGCACCGCCTCGCGCACCCCGCCCCGGACCAGCTCGTCGACGAGCACCCGCGCCAGCGCCGTGGAGGGGTTCACTCCACCAGTCTGGCCGCCTCGAGGAGGTCGGCGCAGCGCACCAGCCGCTCGCGCCACCAGCGCTGCCGGTCCGGGGGCGCCGCCAGCTCCGCCAGCAGCGCCGGGTCGGGGACGACCGCGCCCACCGGCAGCGAGCCGCCGCGCCCGTCCAGGGACCTGGGTACGACGTCCGCGGCCATCAGCGACGTGGTGGCCAGCCCGCAGGCGTACGGCAGGTCGGGCAGCGCCGCGGCCAGCGCCACCCCAGCGGAGATGCCCACCGAGGTGTCCAGCGCGCTCGACACCACCACGGGCAGCCCGCACTCGCGGGCCACGGCGAGAGCCGCGCCGACCCCGCCGAGCGGCGCGACCTTGACGACGAGCAGGTCCGCCGCGCCCTCCCGGGCCACCCGGAGCGGGTCCTCGGCCTTGCGCACGCTCTCGTCGGCCGCGATGAGGACGCCGCGGCCGCGAAGCGCTGCCAGGTCGGCGAGCGAGGCGCACGGCTGCTCGGCGTACTCCAGCCCGTACGGCGCCAGCTCGTCCAGCGCGCGCCGGGCCTGCTCCAGCGTCCAGCCGGCGTTGGCGTCGACCCGGATGCGGCCGGACGGCCCGAGCACGTCGCGCACGGCGGCGACCCGGGCGACGTCGTCCGCGAGGGACTGCCCGGCCTGCGCCACCTTGACCTTCGCCGTCGTGCAGCCCGGGAACCGCGCCAGCACCGACGCCACCTCGGCCGCGGGCACCGCGGGCACCGTCGCGTTCACCGGCACCGAGCCGCGCACCGGCGCCGGCCAGCCGAGGGTGGCGGCCTCCAGCGCCGCGGCCAGCCAGCGCGCGGACTCCGCGTCGTCGTACTCCAGGAACGGCGCGAACTCCCCCCAGCCGGCCGGCCCGCGCAGCAGCGCCGCCTCCCGGTGCAGCACGCCGCGGAACTCGACCCGCATCGGGACGCTGACGACGTGCACCTGCGCGATGCCGTCCAGCGGACCTCCTACGCTCGCGTGCGTGGCTGACACCGTCTCAGAGCTGTTCGACCCCAGCCAGTGGAAGGCCGTGCCGGGCTTCGACCTCACCGACGTCACCTACCACCGGCACGTGGACGCGGCGGTCGTCCGCGTCGCGTTCGACCGGCCGGAGGTCCGCAACGCCTTCCGCCCGGCCACCGTGGACGAGCTCTACCGGGTGCTCGACCACGCCCGGATGTCGCCGGACATCGGCTGCGTCCTGCTCACCGGCAACGGCCCGTCGCCCAAGGACGGCGGGTGGGCGTTCTGCTCCGGCGGCGACCAGCGGATCCGCGGCAGGGATGGATACCGGTACGCCTCCAACGAGGGCGCCGTCGACCCCGCGCGAGCCGGGCGGCTGCACATCCTCGAGGTCCAGCGGCTGATCCGGATGATGCCCAAGGTCGTGATCGCGGTGGTGCCCGGCTGGGCGGCCGGCGGCGGCCACAGCCTGCACGTCGTCTGCGACCTGACGCTGGCCAGCCGTGAGCACGCGAAGTTCAAGCAGACCGACGCCGATGTCGGCAGCTTCGACGCCGGCTACGGGTCCGCCTACCTCGCCCGGCAGGTCGGCCAGAAGTTCGCCCGGCAGATCTTCTTCCTGGGCGCGGAGCACTCCGCCGACGACGCCCACCGGATGGGCATGGTCAACGAGGTCGTCCCGCACGCCGAGCTCGAGGCCACCGCGATCGCGTGGGCCCGCACGATCTGCGCCAAGAGCCCGACCGCGCAGCGCATGCTGAAGTACGCGTTCAACGCCGTCGACGACGGGATGGTCGGCCAGCAGGTCTTCGCCGGCGAGGCCACCCGGCTGGCGTACATGACCGACGAGGCCGTCGAGGGCCGGGACGCGTTCCTCGCCAAGCGCGAGCCGGACTGGTCGTCCTACCCGTACTACTTCTGACGTGCGCCCGGTCCGCGCGCTGCCCGCGGTCCCCGGCCCGCAGCTGTACGCAGCCCTGCGCGCCGCCTTGGACGGCACCGGCCCGGCGCTGCTCCCGCTGCCCACCGACCCCGCCGAGCAGGCCCGGGTCCGGGCGGCCCTGCGCCCCGACCTGCCCGAGCCGGACGACGAGGTGGCGGTCCTCGTCCCCACGTCCGGCTCGACCGGCGAGCCGAAGGGCGTGCTGCTCACCACCGCCTGCCTGACCGCCTCCGCCCGGGCCGCCGAGCAGCGCCTGGGCGGGCCGGCGTCCTGGCTGCTGACGCTCCCGGTCACGCACGTCGGCGGGCTGCAGGTGCTGCTGCGCGCCCTGCTCGCCGGCACCGAGCCGGTCGTCACGACCGACATCGTGGCCGGCACCGCGGCGCTGCCGCCGGGGCGCCGGCACACCAGCATGGTCCCGACCCAGCTGCGCCGGGCGCTGGCCGACCCCGCGGCCACCCTGGCCCTGGCGACGTACGACGCCCTGCTGCTCGGGGGCGCCGCCGCGCCGCCGGCGCTGCTGCAGCAGGCCAGGCGGGCCGGCATCCGGGTCGTCACGACGTACGGGATGTCCGAGACCAGCGGCGGCTGCGTGTACGACGGCGTGCCCCTGCCGGGCGTGACCGCACACGTCGGCGGGCGCATCTCGCTGCAGGGCCCGGTCGTCGCCCGCGGCTACCGGCTGCGCCCCGACCTCACCGCCGCGAGCTTCGCCGGCGACACCTTCACCACCGGCGACGTCGGCCGCTGGGACGGCGACCGCCTGGTCGTGCTCGGCCGCGCCGACGACGTCGTCGTGACCGGCGGGGAGAAGGTCGCGCCGGCGGCGGTCGAGGCCGTCCTGGCCGAGCTGCTCGCCGTCGCCGAGGTCGTGGTCGTCGGTGTGCCCGACGCCGAGTGGGGCGCCCGGGTCGTCGCGCACGTGGTGCTGCGCGAAGGGGCCACCCTGTCGCTGCAGCAGGTCCGTGCGCACGTCGGGGCCGTCCTCGGCCGCCGCAGCGCACCCCGCGAGCTGCGCCTGCACGCGGCCCTGCCGCTGCTCGCCTCCGGGAAGCCCGACCGCGCCGCCCTACGATCATGGCTGTGACGACGCCGGCGGGTCCCCGGTGACCACGCCAGCGCAGTGGCTGGAGGGTGCCCGCCCCCGCACCCTGCCGGCCGCGCTGGCGCCCGTCCTGGTCGGCAGCGGCGCGGCGGCGGCGGTCGAGGCCTTCCGCCCGGTCCGGGCGCTGCTCGCGCTGGTCGTCGCGCTGGCCCTGCAGGTCGGCGTCAACTACGCCAACGACTACAGCGACGGCGTACGCGGGACCGACGCCCACCGCGGGCTCGGCGGCCCCGGTCCGCTCCGGCTGGTGGGCAGCGGGGTGGCGACACCGGGCGCGGTCAGGAACGCCGCGTTCGCCTGCTTCGCGCTGGCCGCCCTCGCCGGCCTCGCCCTCGCCGTGGCGACCACGCTGTGGCTGGTGCTGCTGGGCGCCGCCATGATCGCGGCGGCCTGGGGCTACACCGGCGGGGCGAAGCCGTACGGCTACCGCGGCCTCGGCGAGGTCTCGGTCTTCGTCTTCTTCGGGCTGGTCGCCGTCGTCGGCACCACCTACGCGCAGGCGGAGCGGTTCACCTGGGCGGCGTTCGGCGGCGGCGTCGCGTGCGGCGCCCTCGCCTGCGCGATCCTGGTCACCAACAACGTGCGGGACATCCCGACCGACGCCGGCAGCGGCAAGCGCACGCTCGCGGTGCTGCTGGGCGACCGGCGCAGCCGGCTGCTCTACCAGGCGCTGGTCGGGGCCGCCTTCGCCGTCGCGGTCCTGCTCGCCGCCGTCACCCCCTGGGCGCTGCTCGCGCTGCTGGCGGCGCCGCTCGCGGCCGGCCCGGTCGGGCGCGTGCGGCGCGGGGTCGTCGGCCGCGACCTGGTCCCGGTCCTGCGCGACACCGGGCGCCTGCAGCTGGCCTACGGCGCGCTGCTGGCCGTCGGGCTCGCCCTCGGCTGAAGGTCAGGACCGGACAGCACCGTCAGGTCCGCCAGCCGGAACACCGCCGCCGTCTTCTGCTCCGCGGCCCCGCAGGTGAGCACGTGGGCGGCGCCGTCGCCGGCCCGGTCGTAGCGGACCACCACGTCGACCGGCGCCCCGCCCGGGCCGCCCGACAGCCGCACCCGCCACAGGTCGCGGCCGGCGTGCTCCTGGGCCAGCGGAACGAGGTCGTCGGTGCGCCAGCGGTCCAGCGACTGCCGGGCGAACTCCTGCGCCGCCTGCGTCGGCAGGGGCAGGCTGCTGCGGCCGCGCACCCGCCCGGCCGGCAGCCGGCCCTCCTGCAGGCCGGCGACCATCCCGACGACCTCGTCCGGCTGCACCCGCCCCAGGTAGAGCCCCTCAGGCAGCACCAGCAGGTTGGCTGCGAACCGGTCACCACCGACGTGGCTGCACTCCCAGGTGAGCCCGGGCCAGCGGTCGTACAGCGCGTGCGCGACCGGCCGGCCGCGGGTGGCGCAGCAGCGGTCGTGCCGCCCGTGCGTGCAGACCAGCAGCAGCGGCCCGTCGACGGCGGTCCAGCCGCGGACGGTGTCGCTGTCGGGGTCGAACGGCAGGTCGAGCGCGAGCAGGTCGTCGTCCTGCGCCCGGCGGCCGAGGACGAGCTCGGAGCCCGGGCGCGAGTCGACGGCGTACACCTGCCGGTAGCCCTCGCTGACCTCGCCGTGGTGCCGCCGGATCATCAGCAGCCGGGCGCCGGCCCGGGCCGCCGTGGCCGCGAGCGCCCGGGCGACGCCCACCGGCAGGCGCGAGCTCGGCACGGACTCCGGGCCCCAGGCGCCGGAGTGCTCGACGAGCAGCCAGCGCTCGACCCGGCTGGCCGTCGCCGCGAGCGGCTCGCCCCGCTCGGCCGACGTCGTCGCGCACCAGTCGTCCATTGCGCCCACCGTACGACCGCCGCCCCCCTCCGGCCCTTCTGCCGCCTGCCGCCTCCCCGCAGCGTTACCCCTGGCGCTTGTCTGCCAGCAGCGACGTCCGCGGCCCGTTCAGCCGTCGCTGCGGGCAGACAAGTGGGGGGTGGACGAGCGGGGGGTGGACGAGTGGGGGGTGGACGGGCCGGCCGGGACCACGACGCCCTCGCGGAGCATCCGGCGGGCCAGCACCACCGCGTCGTCGGCGGACAGGCCCCCGACGGCCAGGTCGGCGACCCGGCAGGGGCCGGCGAGGAGCACGTCGAGCGCGTCCCGGGTGCTGTCGGGCAGCTCCACGACCGTGCCGCGCAGGCGCAGCGCCACCCGGCCGGGCCCGGCCTCGGCCCGGCGTACGACGAGGCCGTGCCGGGGACGCAGCGCCGAGCCGGCGGTCAGCCCGGCGACGGCCGCCGCCGAGGCCAGCGGCCCGACCGGCTCGGGGGGCACGGCCCGCTCGAGCCGGGTGGTGAGGAGCTCGCGCACCTGCTCGGCGGGCAGGGCCGCCAGCCAGGCGGCCGCCCGCTGCAGGAAGTCCGGCAGGTCGTCGAGGGCGCCCGCCGGCCGTACCGG
Source organism: Mycobacteriales bacterium (assembly GCA_035714445.1). Taxonomy (GTDB): domain Bacteria; phylum Actinomycetota; class Actinomycetes; order Mycobacteriales; family SCTD01; genus DASTLY01. The sequence goes on along the minus strand of DASTLY010000068.1, from coordinate 41,395 downwards.
CAGGGCGTCGCGGAAGGCCGGCTCCTGCGCGGCGAGGGTGACGGCGTCGCCGAGGACGTCGTACCAGGTCGTCGACAGCACCCCGACGGTGAGGTGCACGGAGTGCTCGTCGGTGGTCAGGGCGGCGTGGACGAAGCCGCGCGGCAGGTAGAGGCAGTCACCGGCCTCGAGCTCGACGTCCAGCAGCGGCTCGGCGCCGTCGGGCACCAGGTCCGCGCCGGACCGGGCCTGCGACGGCAGCGGCAGCGGCAGGACCGGCTCGTGCACGATCCAGCGCTTGCGCCCGCTGACCTGCAGGACGAACACGTCGTGGGTGTCGTGGTGGTAGTCGAAGCCCTGGGCGTCGCCGGCCGGCGTGACGTACGCGTTGCACTGGGTGGCGTGCCCGAGCTCGGCCGCCAGGTCGCGGCAGAAGCGGGCGACCGGCGGGTGCATGCGGTGCAGCGACTGCAGGACCAGCGTCGCGCCCTCGGCGTACTGGCTGCGCAGCGCGTCCGCGTCCACCAGGTCGCCGATCTGCCGGCTGCCCGCGGTGACGGTCCGCAGCGGGGTCGGCAGGCCGCCGCCCTCGCGCACGGTCCGGAAGAACGGCGTACGCAGGGCGCGCTCGGTGACGAGCTCGTCGACGTCGTCGTCGGACAGCAGGTCACCGAACGCGTCGGGGTTGACCGCCGACAGCTCCTTGGCGCGGGTGAGCAGCGGCGTACGCGACCAGTGTTCGGCGGCGAACACGTCGGCGTCGACGGCGGTGCAGCGCTGCAGGGCGGTGCTCACGGAAGGCTCCGGTGGGGGTACGGCGGACGGGGACGCGCCGCGCCGCCCGGGGCGGACCCCCGGGCAGCGCGGCGCGGGAGTCTCAGGAGTCGCCGCTGTCGGCGTCCCCGCCGCCGGCACCCGGGTCCACGCCGGCCGGGTCGGACCCGGCCGGGTCGGCCTGCTGCTCGTTGCTGTCGCCCTGGTCGGCGTCGCCGCCGCCGGCACCCGGGTCCACGCCGGCCGGGTCGGAGCCGGCCGGGTCGGCCTGCGTCTGGTTGCTGTCGCCCTGGTCGGCGTCGCCGCCGGGGGCCGTCATGGTCGGGCTCGTGGTGATGTCCTCGTCGCGCAGGGTCACGCTGTCTCCTCAAGAGTCTCCGGCGGCAGTCCCGCCGCCGTCCGGCACGTTCCCCGCTCCCGGTCGCACAAGCAACTCCAGCCCTTCACCGGGAGCGGCGGCCGCGGCGGGGACCTGGGAGGATGTCGCCATGTCCCGCGCCGGCCTCGACAAGGACCCCGCAGAGGTCGCCGCCATGTTCGACGAGGTGGCACCCCGCTACGACCTGACCAACACCGTGCTGTCGCTGGGCCGGGACCGGGGGTGGCGCCGGGCGGTCGCGCAGGCGCTCGACCTCGCGCCGGGGGAGCGGGTCCTCGACCTTGCGGCCGGCACCGCCACCAGCAGCGCGGCGCTGGCCGCGGGCGGCGCCGACGTCGTGGGCTGCGACTTCTCGCTCGGCATGCTGCGGGTCGGCGCGCGGGCCCGGCACGAGGGCGTCGAGCTGGTGGCGGGTGACGCCCTGCGCCTGCCCTTCCGCGACGCGTCCTTCGACGCCGTCACCCTCTCGTTCGGGCTGCGCAACACGGCCGACCCGGACCTGGCGCTGCGCGAGCTGCTGCGCGTGACCCGCCCCGGCGGCCGGCTCGTGGTGTGCGAGTTCAGCCACCCGGTCTGGCGGCCGTTCCGCACGGTCTACGTCAACTACCTGATGCGGGCCCTGCCGGCTGTCGCGCGCCGGGTCAGCAGCGACCCGGCCGCCTACGTCTACCTGGCGGAGTCCATCCGGGCCTGGCCGGTCCAGGCCGACCTGGCCGCCGACCTGGCCGTCGCCGGTTGGCAGCAGGTCCAGTGGCGCGACCTGACCGGCGGGATCGTCGCGCTGCACCGGGGCGTACGGCCCGCCACCGGTTGACCCCCGAACCGGGAGGGCCACCGACCTGCCCATCCGGCTGCACGGGCCTACACTCGACCGGTACTCGTGAAAGATTTCACAAGCGGAGGACAGGGTGAGCGCGCTCGTGGATGCCGACGTCCTCGTCGTCGGTGCCGGCCCCGGCGGGGCGGCGACGGCGCACGCGCTCGCGCAGACCGGGCTCGACGTGCTGCTGCTGGAGAAGACGGCCTTCCCACGGGAGAAGGTCTGCGGCGACGGGCTCACCCCGCGGGCGGTCAGGACCCTCGTCGACATGGGCATCGACACCACCGCGGCCAACGGCTTCATCCGCAACCGGGGCCTGCGGATCTACGGCGGCGGCCACCGGCTCGAGCTGCCCTGGCCGGAGCTCGCGAGCTTCCCCGACCACGGCCTGGTCCGGCCCCGGCTCGACTTCGACGAGCTGCTGGTCCGGCACGCCCAGAAGGCCGGCGCGCGGCTGCAGGAGCTGACCACCGTCACCGGCCCGGTGCTCGACGCGACCGGCCGGGTCGTGGGCGTCACGGCCCGGGTCGGCCCGGAGCGGCTCGAGCGCGCCTACCGCGCGCCGCTGGTGGTCGCCGCCGACGGCGTCAGCGCCCGGCTGGCGCTGGGGATGGGCATCGAGAAGCGCGACGACCGCCCGATGGGGGTCGCCGTACGCCGCTACTTCACCAGCCCGCGCACCGACGACGACATGCTCGAGTCGTGGCTGGAGCTGCGCACGAAGGAGGGCGACCTGATGCCCGGCTACGGCTGGGTCTTCGGCGTCGGTGACGGCACCAGCAACGTCGGCCTGGGCATCCTCAACACCACAAAGGCGTGGCAGCGCACCGACTACAAGGAGCTGCTCGCCGGCTGGACCGCGGCGATGCCGCCCGAGTGGCAGTTCGCGGAGGAGTTCGCGACCGGGCCGGTCCGCGGCGGCGCCCTGCCCATGGGCTTCAACCGCCAGCCGCACTACACCCGCGGGCTGCTGCTCGTCGGGGACGCCGGGGGCGCGGTCAACCCGTTCAACGGCGAGGGCATCGCGTACGCCATGGAGACCGGGCGGCTGGCCGCCGAGGTCGCCGCGCAGGCGCTGGCCCGACCGGCCGGCCCCGGCCGGGAGCGGGCGCTCGAGGCCTACCCGGCCACGCTGAAGGCGCGCTACGGCGGCTACTACACGCTGGGCCGGGTGTTCGTGACGCTGATCGGCAACCCCGAGGTCATGCGCCTGGCCACCCGCCACGGACTGCCCCGGCCGCTGCTGATGAAGTTCACCCTGAAGCTGCTCGCCAACCTCACCGACCCCCGCGGGGGCGACGCCCTGGACCGCGTCGTCAACGGGCTGTCCCGACTCGCTCCTGCCGCCTGATCAACCCCTGGCCGTGCCGCGGGTGGGCCGGCCCGGTTCGCACGTAGGCTTTCGCCCGGCCCGACCCGGAGAGGACCCCTCATGCTGCAGAGCTACCTGCCGATCGTCGTGCTGTTCGTGCTCGCGTTCGGCTTCGCGGCGTTCTCCGTCGGGTCGGCGACCTTCACCGGTCCCCGACGCTACAACCGGGCCAAGTACGACGCGTACGAGTGCGGGATCGAGCCCACCCCGCAGCCGGTCGGCGGCGGCCGGTTCCCGGTCAAGTTCTACCTGACCGCCATGCTCTTCATCATCTTCGACATCGAGATCATCTTCCTGTACCCGTGGGCCGTGGCCTTCGGGCAGCTCGGCCTGTTCGGGCTGGTGGAGATGTTCATCTTCATCGGCACGGTGTTCATCGCCTACGCCTATGTCTGGCGCCGCGGTGGCCTCGAGTGGGACTAGCGGTACGCGGCGTGCACGACAGGGCCAGGGCTGTGCAGCAGCAGGAGCAGCAGCAGAAGGAGGAGAGCTGACGTGGGTCTCGAGGAGAAGGTGCCGGCAGGCGTTCTGCTGACCAGCGTCGAGAAGGTCGTCAACTGGTCGCGCAAGTCCTCGCTGTGGCCCGCCACGTTCGGCCTGGCCTGCTGCGCTATCGAGATGATGGCGGCCGGCGGTGGCCGCTACGACATGGCCCGCTTCGGCATGGAGGTCTTCCGGCCGTCGCCGCGGCAGGCCGACCTCATGATCGTGGCCGGTCGGGTGTCGCAGAAGATGGCCCCGGTGCTCCGCCAGATCTACGACCAGATGCCCGAGCCCAAGTGGGTCATCGCGATGGGCGTCTGCGCCAGCAGCGGCGGGATGTTCAACAACTACGCCATCGTGCAGGGCGTCGACCACATCGTGCCGGTGGACATGTACCTGCCCGGTTGCCCGCCGCGGCCCGAGATGCTCATCGACGCCATCCTGAAGCTGCACGACAAGATCATGGACGAGCCGCTGGGCGTCAACGCCCGCCGCCGCGAGCTGCCCGGCTACGAGCCGCGCAAGCAGGTCGCCAGCAGCGAGCGCTTCACGAAGGAGGGCAAGAAGGCCCACCGGGTGGCGCTGCGCAAGGAGCTCATGCGATGAGCACCCCCGTCGGTGACGACGCGCCGAAGGCGCTGGTCGACCCGAAGGCGCAGGTCGCCCCCGCGGCCGGCTCCACGCGGGTCTCCGCCGTCACGCCGGCGTCGGCGGCGCCGCGCGAGTCCAGCGACATGTTCGGCGCGACCTTCGGCGGCGACACGTCGGGCTTCGGCGGCCTGGTGCGCCGGCCGCGCCGCGCCGCCTCGAGCCCCAGGCCCTACGGCGGCTGGTTCGACGAGGCCGTCGACGCCCTCGCCCAGGCCTACCCGGGCTTCGAGGACGCGGTGCTGCGGGTCGTCGTGGACCGCGGCGAGCTGACCCTGCACGTGCTCCCCGACGCCGTCGCCGAGGTGGCGCAGGTGCTGCGCGACGACGCCGACCTGCGCTTCGAGCTGCTCAGCAGCCTGTCCGGGGTCGACTACCCCAGCCAGCCCGACCGGCTGCACGTCGTCTACCACCTGACCTCGATGACCTACCGCCGGCGGCTCCGGCTGGAGACCGCGGTGGGCGTGGAGAACCCGCACGTCAGGACGGTCACCGGCGTCTACCCGACCGCCGACTTCCACGAGCGCGAGACCTGGGACTTCTTCGGGGTGGTGTTCGACGGCCACCCCGGCCTGACCCGGATCTTCATGCCGGACGACTGGCAGGGCCACCCGCAGCGCAAGGACTACCCGCTCGGCGGGGTGCCGGTCGAGTACAAGGGCGCGCAGATCCCGCCGCCCGACGAGCGAAGGGCGTACGCCTGATGACCACGACGACGGGGAGCACCAGGGTCGGCGCCGAGGACGAGGCGCCGGACCCGTACGCCGCGGGTCAGCGGGAGACGACGCAGGGCACCGTCTACACGGTCACCGGCGGCGACTGGGACTCGGTCCTGGACGGCGGCGACGACGAGCAGCACATGGTCGTCAACATGGGCCCGCAGCACCCGTCGACGCACGGCGTGCTGCGGATCGTCCTCGAGCTCGAGGGCGAGACCGTCACCAGCGCCCGCACCGTGATCGGCTACCTGCACACCGGCATCGAGAAGAACCTCGAGTACCGCAACTGGGTGCAGGGCGTCACCTTCGTCACCCGGATGGACTACCTCGCGCCGATCCACAACGAGGTGGCCTACTGCCTGGGCGTGGAGAAGCTGCTGGGCATCGAGGTGCCCGAGCGCGCGCAGGTCATCCGGGTGCTGATGATGGAGCTCAACCGGATGCGGTCGCACCTGGTCGGGATGGCCACGATGGGCCTGGAGCTCGGCGCGCTCACCGGCATGCTCAACGGGCTGCGCGAGGGCGAGATGATCCTCGACATCTTCGAGATGGTCACCGGGCTGCGGATGAACCACGCGTACGTCCGGCCGGGCGGTGTCGCCCAGGACCTGCCGCCGGGGACGGTGGAGAAGGTCCGCGAGATGGTCGCGAGCTTCCGCAAGAACCTGCCGGGCTACGACGACCTGCTCACCAGCAACGCGATCTGGCAGCGCCGGCTGCAGGGCGTCGCGACGCTCGACGCCCAGGGCTGCGTCGCGCTCGGCGTCACGGGGCCGCTGCTGCGGGCCGCCGGGCTGCCCTGGGACCTGCGCAAGGTCGAGCCCTACCTCGGCTACGAGGGCTACGACTTCGACGTGCCGACCGAGACGACCGGTGACGGCTGGGCCCGCTTCCGGGTGCGCCTGCGCGAGCTGTACGAGTCGCTCAAGATCGTGGAGCAGGCGCTGGACAAGCTCGAGCCCGGCCCGATCATGGTCGCCGACACCAAGATCGCCTGGCCGGCGCAGCTGGCGCTGGGCGCCGACGGCATGGGCCAGAGCCTGGACCACGTGAAGAAGATCATGGGCACCTCGATGGAGGCGCTCATCCACCACTTCAAGCTGGTCACGGAGGGCTTCCGGGTGCCGCCGGGCCAGGTGTACGTGCCGATCGAGTCGCCGCGCGGAGAGCTCGGCGCCCACATCGTCAGCGACGGCGGCACCCGGCCCTACCGGGTGCACATGCGCGACCCCTCGTTCGTCAATCTGCAGGCCCTGTCCGCCACCTGCGAGGGCGGCCTGCTGTCCGACTCCATCGTCGCGGTGGCGACGCTGGACCCCGTCATGGGAGGCGTCGACCGCTAGATGAGCACGACAACCCACCCCTGCGAGCGCCGCCGTGGCTAGCGTCGAGCTCGACCTGCAGCCGCCGGTGGACCGGAGCACGGTCCCGCCGCTGACCGACACCACCCGGGCGGAGGCGCGCGAGATCATCGCGCGCTACCCGAAGGCGCGCTCGGCGCTGCTGCCGATGCTGCACCTGTGCCAGTCGGTGCAGGGCTACGTCAGCCCGGACGGCATCGCGCTGTGCTCAGAGGAGCTCGGCCTGACCAAGGCCGAGGTCGGCGCGGTGGCGACCTTCTACACGATGTACCGCCGCCGCCCGGCCGGCACCTACCACGTGGGCGTGTGCACCAACACGCTGTGCGCGGTCCTCGGCGGCGACGAGATCCTCGCCGCGCTCGAGGAGTCGACCGGCCTGCACCACGACCAGACCAGCGCGGACGGCATGATCAGCCTCGAGCACATCGAGTGCAACGCGGCCTGCGACTACGCCCCCGTGGTGATGGTCAACTGGGAGTTCCACGACGACCAGACCCCGCAGAGCGCGGTGGCGCTGGTCGAGCGGCTGCGCGCCGGCGAGCCGGTCGCGCCGACCCGCGGGCCGAACCGGCAGTGCACGTTCAAGGAGATGTCCCGGGTGCTGGCCGGTTTCCCGGACGGCCTCGCGACCGAGGGCGTGCAGGCCGGCCCGGCCACGCTCGCCGGCTTCGAGCTGGCCCAGGAGCGCGGCGAGACCGCGCCGCGCTACCCGGACGAGGAGTAGGTCATGTTCACGCCCGTGCTGTCCCGCAACTGGGGCGACGCCGACTCCTTCACCCTGGCGGGCTACCGCCGGCACCGCGGCTACCAGGCCCTGACCAAGGCCATGTCGATGCAGCCCGACGCGCTGATCGCGCTGGTCAAGGAGTCCGGGCTGCGCGGTCGCGGCGGGGCGGGCTTCCCGACCGGCATGAAGTGGGGCTTCATCCCGCAGGGCACCGAGGGCCAGGCGGCCAAGCCGCACTACCTCGTGGTCAACGCCGACGAGTCCGAGCCGGGGACCTGCAAGGACACCCCCCTGATGATGGCCAACCCGCACGTGCTCATCGAGGGCGTGATCATCGCCTCGTACGCCATCCGGGCCACGTACGCCTTCATCTACATCCGCGGCGAGGAGCTGCACGTGCTGCGGCGCCTGCAGCACGCGGTGGCCGAGGCGAAGCAGGCCGGCCTGCTGGGCGAGCTCGAGATCGTCGTGCACGCCGGCGCGGGCGCCTACATCTGCGGGGAGGAGACGGCGCTGCTGGACTCCCTGGAGGGCTACCGGGGGCAGCCGCGCCTGCGCCCGCCGTTCCCGGCCACCCACGGCCTCTACGCCAGCCCCACCGTCGTCAACAACGTCGAGTCGATCGCGTCGGTGCCGAGCATCGTGCTCGGCGGCGCCGCCTGGTTCTCCGGCATGGGCACCGAGAAGAGCAAGGGCTACACGCTGTACAGCCTGTCCGGGCACGTGAAGCGCCCCGGGCAGTACGAAGGCCCGCTCGGCCTCACCCTGCGCCAGCTGCTGGACATCTCCGGCGGCATGCGGGAGGGCCACGAGCTCAAGTTCTGGACGCCGGGCGGGTCCTCGACGCCCCTGCTGACGGCTGAGGACCTCGACGTCCCGCTCGACTACGAGGGCGTGGCGGCCGCCGGCTCGATGCTGGGCACCAAGGCCCTGCAGTGCTTCGACGAGACGACCTGCGTCGTACGTTCCGTGCTGCGCTGGACCGAGTTCTACGCACACGAGTCCTGCGGCAAGTGCACGCCGTGCCGCGAGGGCACCTACTGGATGGTCCAGATCCTCAAGCGCTTGGAGGCCGGTCAGGCCGACGAGGGCGACCTGGCCACCCTGCTCGACACCTGCGACAACATCTTCGGCCGGTCGTTCTGCGCGCTCGGCGACGGGGCCACCAGCCCGATCGTCTCCGCGCTCATCTGCAGCGCCTGCGCGAAGAAGGACACCTTCACCCCCTGCCCGCACCGCTTCCGGGAAGAGTTCATGGCACACCTGCCGAACGGCTGCCCGTTCGACGCCCGTCGCTCCACCGTCTGGGCCGACTCCCTCACCGGGGCCGGCGCATGACGATCACCCCCACCGCCCCGGCCGGCGTCCCCGCCGCGACCGACCTGATCACCCTGACCATCGACGGCTTCGAGGTCAGCGTGCCGAAGGGCACGCTGGTCATCCGGGCCGCCGAGCTGGTCGGCATCCAGGTGCCGCGGTTCTGCGACCACCCGCTGCTCGACCCGGTCGGCGCCTGCCGGCAGTGCATCGTCGAGGTGGAGGGCCAGCGCAAGCCGCTGACCGCCTGCACCACGACGGTCACCGAGGGCATGGTTGTCCGCACGCAGCTCACCAGCAGCGTGGCGAAGAAGTCGCAGGAGGGCGTGCTCGAGCTCCTGCTGATCAACCACCCGCTGGACTGCCCGGTCTGCGACAAGGGCGGCGAGTGCCCCCTGCAGAACCAGGCCATGAGCAACGGCAACAGCGAGTCGCGCTTCTCCGACACCAAGCGCACCTACCCCAAGCCGCTGGCCATCTCCAGCCAGGTGCTGCTGGACCGCGAGCGCTGCGTGCTGTGCGCCCGGTGCACCCGCTTCCAGCAGCAGGTCGCCGGGGACCCGTTCATCGAGCTGTTCGAGCGCGGGGCGCTGCAGCAGGTCGCGATCTACACCGACCAGCCGTTCGAGAGCTACTTCTCCGGCAACACCATCCAGATCTGCCCGGTCGGGGCGCTGACCGGCGCGGCCTACCGGTTCCGCGCCCGGCCGTTCGACCTGGTGTCGACGCCGATGGTGTGCGAGCACTGCGCGTCGGGATGCGCGCTGCGCACCGACCACCGGCGCGGCAAGGTGCTGCGCCGCCTCGCCGGCTCCGACCCGGACGTCAACGAGGAGTGGAACTGCGACAAGGGCCGCTGGGCGTTCACCTACGCCCAGCAGGGCGACCGGATCGACACCCCGCTGATCCGCGACTACGACACCGGCCGGCTCGTCGAGGCCTCGTGGACCGAGGCGCTGGAGCGCGCGGCGAAGGGGCTCGCACTGGCCCGCGCCGAGGGCGGTGTCGGCGTGCTTCCCGGCGGCCGGCTGACGGTCGAGGACGCCTACGCGTACGCCAAGTTCGCCCGCGTGGCGCTGGGCACCAACGACATCGACAGCCGCGCCCGGCCGCACAGCGACGAGGAGCTGGCGTTCCTGGCCAGCAGCGTTGCCGGTCGCTACGTCGGCCAGCCCGGGGCGGTGACCTACGCCGACCTCGAGAGCGCACCCGCGGTGCTGCTCGCCGGCTTCGAGCCGGAGGAGGAGTCGCCGATCGTTTTCCTGCGGCTGCGCAAGGGCGTGCGCCGGCACGGCACCCGGGTCTTCACCGTCGCACCGTTCCGCTCGCCCGGCGCGGTCAAGACCGCCGCCCGCCTGCTGCAGGCCCAGCCCGGCGCGGAGTCGCTCGTGCTCGACGCGCTGGTGACCTCCGCGGAGGGCTCCCCGACGGGCGCGCAGCCGGTGCTGGGTGAGGCCGCCGAGGCGCTGCGGCGGCCCGGCGCGGTCGTGCTGGTCGGCGAGCGCCTCGCGGAGGTGCCGGGCGCGCTGTCCGCCGCCGCCGCCCTGGCCGAGCGGACCGGTGCCCGGCTGGCCTGGGTGCCCCGCCGGGCCGGCGAGCGCGGAGCCGTCGACGCCGGCTGCCTGCCCGGCCTGCTGCCCGGCGGCCGGGCGGTGGACGACGCCGAGGCCCGCCGGGAGGTCGAGCAGGAGTGGGGCGCGGTCATCCCCGTCCACCCCGGGCGCGACCTCACCGCGATGCTGACCGCGGCCCGCGACCGGCAGCTGTCGGCGCTGCTCGTCGGCGGCGTGGACCCGGCCGACTGCCCCGACCCGGAGCTGACCCTCGACGCCCTCGTGCGGGCGCCGTTCGTCGTCAGCCTCGAGCTGCGCCGCTCACCGGTCACCGACCGGGCCGACGTCGTCCTGCCGGTTGCGGCTGCCGTGGAGAAGAGCGGCACCTACCTCGACTGGGAAGGCCGGGCCCGGCCGTTCGACCAGGTGCTGCGGCTGTCCGGGGCGCTGCCCGACGGCCGGGTGCTGCACGTGCTCGCCGACGAGCTCGACGCGCCGATCGGCCTGCCCGACCACAGCGCCGCCCGGGCCGAGATCGGCCGGCTGGGATCGGTGACCACCCACCCGGCGGCGCCCGCGGTGGCCCCGCAGGCCCCGCAGCGCCCGGGCCGCGGCCAGGCGCTGCTCGCGACCTGGCACTGGCTGCTCGACGACGGCTCGCTGCAGGACGGCGAGCCCTTCCTGGCCGGCACGGCGAAGAAGAGCCGGCTGCACCTGTCGGCCGGGACGGCCGCCGAGATCGGCGCGTCCGACGGGGACCTCGTCGCGGTGACGTCGGGACGTGGCACCCTCACCCTGCCGCTCATCGTCGCCGACCTGCCCGACCGCGTGGTCTGGCTGCCCACCCGCTCGCCCGACGCCGCCGTACGCCGCGACCTGGCGGCGCGCGCCGGCACCGTCGTCACGCTGCAGGTCGCAGGCTCCCGCGCGACGCAGCGGCCGACGACGCAGACCGAGGGAGCCTGAACCGTGCCCGAGACCCAGCTCCCGCTGACCAGCTTCGGCAACGAGCCGTTCTGGCTGACGGTCGGCAAGGCCGTCTTCGTCTTCGTGCTCCTGGTGCTGCTCACCCTGTTCACGATTGTGTTCGAGCGCAAGGTCGTCGGCCGCATGCAGCAGCGGCCCGGCCCCAACCGCACCGGCCCCGGCGGCTGGCTGCAGTCGCTCGCCGACGGGCTGAAGCTGGCGCTCAAGGAAGAGATCATCCCGGCGATGGCCGACAAGCCGGTCTACGTCCTGGCGCCGATCATCTCCGCCGTACCCGCGTTCCTGGCGTTCTCGGTCATCCCGTTCGGCCCGAAGGTCTCGATCGCCGGGCACCAGACGGCGCTGCAGCTGACCGACCTGCCGATCGGCGTGCTGTTCATTTTTGCCTGCGCCAGCTTCGGCGTCTTCGGCATCGTGCTGGCCGGCTGGAGCAGCGGCTCGACCTACCCGCTGCTCGGCGCGCTGCGCTCGGCCGCCCAGGTCATCAGCTACGAGGTCGCGATGGGCCTCGCCCTGGTCGCGGTGTTCCTGTACGCCGGCTCGCTGTCGACCAGCGAGATCGTCGCTGCCCAGCACGACCTCTGGTTCGGGATCTCGCTGCTGCCGTCGTTCCTCATCTACGCCATCGCGATGGTGGGTGAGACAAACCGCGCGCCGTTCGACCTCCCCGAGGCGGAGAGCGAGCTGGTCGGCGGCTTCCACACCGAGTACACGTCGCTGAAGTTCGCGATGTTCTTCCTCGCCGAGTACATCAACATGGTGACCGTGTCGGCGCTGGCCGTGACCTTGTTCCTCGGGGGCTGGCAGGCCCCGCCCCTGATCTCGCGCATCGACGTGCTGTCGACCGGCTGGTTCCCGATGGTCTGGTTCCTGCTCAAGGTCCTGATGTTCATCTTCTTCTTCGTGTGGCTGCGCGGCACGCTGCCCCGCATGCGCTACGACCAGTTCATGAAGCTCGGTTGGAAGGTGCTCATCCCGGCCGCCCTGGTCTGGATCATGCTCGTCGCCGCCGTCCGCGTCCTCACCGACGAGGTGGCCGGCCGGCAGCGTCTGTTGATCATCGGCATCGTCCTGGCCGTGGTCCTGCTCGGGATCTCCTTCCTCCCCGAGCGCAAGAAGCCGAGCCCGGAGCCGCTGGACGGCAGCGAGCTGCACACCGAGCCGGCTGCAGGCGGCTTCCCGATGCCGCCCATGGACCTCGTCGTGCCGCCGACGCCGCGCTCGCTCCGCGAGGGCGAGCTCAGCAGCGTGTCCGGCGGCCCCACCGGCACCAGCCTGCGGAAGGAGCAGCAGTGAGCTTCCTCGACCCCGTCAAGGGGTTCGGCGTCACCTTCAGCCAGATGTTCCAGAAGGTGATCACCGAGGAGTACCCGGAGGTGATGCGTCCGACGGCGCCGCGCTACCACGGCCGGCACGTGCTCAACCGGCACCCCGACGGCCTGGAGAAGTGCATCGGCTGCGAGCTGTGCGCCTGGGCCTGCCCGGCCGACGCCATCTACGTCGAGGGCGCCGACAACACCGAGCAGGCCCGCTACTCACCCGGTGAGCGCTACGCCGCCGTCTACCAGATCAACTACCTGCGGTGCATCTTCTGCGGCCTGTGCATCGAGGCCTGCCCGACCCGCTCGCTCACCATGACCAACGAGTACGAGCTGGCCGACGACAGCCGCCAGGACCTGATCTTCACCAAGGATCAGCTGCTGGCGCCGCTGCTGCCCGGCATGGAGCAGCCGCCGCACCCGATGCGGCTCGGCACCACCGACACCGACTACTACGTCGGCAGCGCCAGCGACCCCCAGCACGTCCCCGGTGACGAGGCGCTCGAGGGCCGCTTCGCCGGCGATGGCCCGCGGCCCGCCCCCGAGGGGGTCGCCCGATGAGCTCGCTCGTCCTGGCCGCCGACCAGGTCCTGGCGGCCACGCCCACCGGCGGCACCGGCGAGACGATCGCCTTCTGGGTCTTCGCCCCGCTGGCGACCATCGCCGCGATCGGGATGGTGCTGGCCCGCAACGCGGTGCACGCGGCGCTGTTCCTGGCCGGCGTCATGCTCTGCTTCGCCGGCCTGTACGCGGCGCAGGACGCGCCCTTCCTGGCGGCCGTACAGGTGATCGTCTACACCGGCGCCATCCTCATGCTGTTCCTGTTCGTGCTGATGCTCGTCGGCGTCGACTCCAGCGACTCGCTGGTGGAGACTCTGCGGGGGCAGCGGGTGGCGGCCTTCCTCGTGGGGCTCGGCTTCGCGGGCCTGCTCATGGGCGCGATCGCCTCGGCGGTGGGCGACGGCGCCGGGGCGGGCCTGGCCGAGGCCAACGCGGAGGGCAACGTCGTCGGCATCGCCAGGCTGCTGTTCACCCGCTACGTGTTCGCCTTCGAGGTCACCAGCGCGCTGCTCATCACGGCGGCTCTCGGCGCGATGGTGCTGGCGCACCGGGAGCGCACCGAGCCGCGGATCGGCCAGGCCGAGATGGCCCGCAAGCGGCTGTCCGGCGCCGTCCGGCTCGGCGTACCCGGACCCGGCGTGTTCGCCGACCACGACTCCACCGCCACGCCGGCGCTGCTGCCGGACGGCAGCGAGGCCACCAACAGCGTGGCCGGCGCCCTGCGCGACCAGCCGGGGGACGGCGGGACGGTGCGGCAGGCATGAGCGGAGCACGCGGGCGGTGCCCGGCGAGGGACGAGCAGGCGCGCCGCTCGCCTGCGGAGCGAGTCGAGGGTGAGACGGCGTGAACCCCAGCTACTACCTCCTGCTCGCGGCGCTGCTGTTCACCATCGGCGCGCTCGGCGTGCTCCTGCGCCGCAACGCGATCCTGGTCTTCATGTGCGTGGAGCTCATGCTCAACTCCGTCAACCTCACCCTGGTGACCTTCAGCCGGATCGAGGGCAACCTCGACGGCCAGGTCATGGCGTTCTTCGTCATGGTCGTGGCGGCGGCCGAGGTCGTCGTCGGCCTCGCCATCATCATGAGCATCTTCCGTACGAGACGGTCGGCGTCGGTCGACGACGCGAACCTGCTGAAGTACTGACGGCACAGAACACCGACCACCCACCCGGCGGCCCCGACCCAGCCGCCCGCACCGACCAGCCGCGCACCGCGCGGCGCACGAAGCGAGGACGACCCGTGCCCCCGACAGCAGCCCACCGATGACGCAGGGAGACCGATGATCGCCGCCGAGGTCTTCTCGGTCGTCCCCGCGACGGGCACCCTGTCGTCCCTCTGGCTGCTGCTGGTCCTGCCCGCGTTCGGGGCGGCCGTGCTGCTGCTCGGCGGCCGGCGCACCGACAGCTGGGGCCCGTACCTCGCCTGCGCCACCACCGGCGTGGCCTTTGTCTACGGGCTCGTGGCGTTCTTCGCGCTCAAGGGCCTGTCGGAGCGCTCCGTCGACGTGCACCTGTTCAGCTGGATCCCGGTGGCGGGCTTCCAGGTCGACGCCGGGCTGCTGTACGACCCGCTGTCGGCCACCTTCGTCCTGCTGATCACCGGCGTGGGCTTCCTCATCCACGTCTACTCGCTCGGCTACATGGGCCACGACCCGCGCAAGCGGCAGTTCTTCGCCTACCTCAACCTGTTCGTCGCCGCCATGCTGCTGCTGGTGCTGGCCGACAGCTTCCTGGGCCTGTACGTCGGATGGGAGGGGGTGGGCCTCGCGTCGTACCTGCTCATCAGCTTCTACTTCACCCGCAACAGCGCGGCGACCGCCGCCAAGAAGGCCTTCATCGCCAACCGCGTCGGGGACGTGGGGCTGAGCCTGGCGATCATGATGATGTTCGCCACCCTCGGGACGACGAGCTTCGAGGGCGTCTTCACCGAGGCGGAGGCCCTGTCGGCCGGTGCCGCGACCGCGATCGGCCTGCTCCTGCTGCTCGGGGCGTGCGGCAAGAGCGGGCAGTTCCCGCTGCACACCTGGCTGCCCGACGCCATGGAGGGCCCGACCCCGGTGTCGGCCCTCATCCACGCGGCCACCATGGTCACCGCCGGCGTCTACCTGATCGCCCGCTCCTCCCCGATCTACGAGGTCGCCGAGACGGCCGCCCTGGTCGTCAGCATCATCGGCGTGATCACGCTGCTCATCGGCTGCATCATCGGGTGCGCCTACGACGACATCAAGAAGGTCCTCGCCTACTCGACCGTCAGCCAGATCGGCTACATGTTCCTCGCGGTCGGCATCCCGGGCGCGGCCGGCGTGGCGATCCTGCACCTGCTCACCCACGGCTTCTTCAAGGCCTGCATGTTCCTGTCGGCCGGCTCGGTGATGCACGGGATGAACGACCAGGTCGACATGCGGCGGTTCGGTGGCCTGCGCACCGTGATGCCGGTGACCTTCGCCTGCATGGGCGTCGGCTACCTGGCGATCATCGGCTTCCCGTTCCTGTCGGGCTTCTACTCCAAGGACCTGATCATCGAGGCGGCGTTCGACCAGGGCGGCGCGCGCGGCTACCTGATGGGCGGGGCCGCGCTGCTGGCGGCGGGCGTCACCGCCTTCTACATGACCCGGCTGATGGCGATGACCTTCTTCGGCAAGCGCCGCTGGACCGCGGACGTGCATCCGCACGAGTCGCCGAGCGTGATGACCGGGCCGATGGTGCTGCTGGCCGTGGGCTCGGTGGTCGCCGGCTTCCTGCTCACCCGCGGCGACGGCCTGTTCCACTGGCTGGAGCCGGTCCTCGGCGTCCACGAGGTCGAGGACCACGTGATCGCGCCGCTGGTGGTCACCGCCATGACGCTGGTCGCGGTCGTGCTCGGCGTCGCGCTCGCCTGGTCGATGTACGGCCGGAAGGCGGTGCCGATGAGCGCCCCCGTCGCCGTCAGCCCGTTCACGACCGCGGCCCGCAACAACCTCTACTTCGACGCGCTCAACGAGAACCTGCTGATGCGCCCCGGGCAGTACCTCACCCGGGCGCTGGTGTTCGTCGACAACCGCGGCATCGACGGCGCCGTCAACGGCCTGGCCGCGGGCATCGGCGGCGGGTCGGGCCGGCTGCGGCGGGTCCAGACCGGCTTCGTGCGCTCGTACGCCCTGTCCATCTTCGGAGGAGCTGCCGCTGTGGTCGCCGCCCTGCTCGTCGTGAGGCTGGGCGCATGAGCAGCCTGTCCACGCTCACCGTCCTCGGCCTCATCCCGCTGCTCGGCGCGTTGCTGATCGGCCTGGTGCCCCGCGGCCGCGAGGTGGTCGTCAAGCAGATCGCCTTGGTCACGTCGCTGGTGGTGCTCGCCGTCACCATCGGCATGTGCGCGCAGTTCGAGCCCGGTGGCGGGCGGTTCCAGTTCTCCGAGCAGCACAACTGGATCGAGGCGTTCGGCGTCAAGTACTCCGTCGGCGTCGACGGCATCGCCCTGGTGCTGATCGCCCTGGTCGCCGTCCTGGTGCCCGTCGTCCTGCTCGCGAGCTGGCACGACGCCGACCCCGAGGTCGGCGCGGTGGCCGCCGGGCAGCGCGCGGGCGCGGGTCGGCAGGGCGCCCGCACGGGTGCCGCGGGCCGGGCCGGCTCGTCGACACGCGGCGGCTCGGTCGCGGTTCTGGAGGCGGACGAGGACGACGAGCAGGACGGCGCCGACGGCGTCACGTCCAGCGCCGCAGGCGACACCACGCCGCCGCCCACCCGCAGCGTCAAGGCCTTCTTCTCGATGATCCTGGTCCTCGAGACCATGATGATCGGCGTCTTCGCCGCGACCGACGTGTTCCTGTTCTACGTGTTCTTCGAGGCGATGCTCATCCCGACGTACTTCCTCATCGGGAGCTACGGCGGCCCGCGGCGCTCGTACGCCGCGGTCAAGTTCCTGCTCTACAGCCTGGTCGGCGGGCTGCTCATGCTCGCCGCGCTCATCGGCCTGTACGTGACCAGCGCCCAGCAGCTCGGCGAAGGCACCTTCGACTTCCTGGTCCTCACCAAGCTCGAGATCAGCACCCCGGTGCAGATGGCGCTGTTCCTGGGCTTCTTCATCGCTTTTGCGATCAAGGCGCCGCTCTGGCCGTTCCACACGTGGCTGCCCGACGCGGGCGCCGAGGCGCCGGTGGGCGTGGCCGTGCTCCTCGTCGGCATCCTGGACAAGGTCGGCACGTACGGCTTCCTGCGCTACTGCCTGCCGCTGTTCCCGGACGCCTCGCGGATCGCGGCGCCGTACGTCATCACGCTGTCGGTGATCGGCATCCTCTACGGCGCGCTGCTGGCGATGGGGCAGAAGGACCTCAAGCGGCTGGTCAGCTACACCTCGGTCGCGCACTTCGGCTTCATCGGGCTCGGCTGCTTCGCCTTCACCACCCAGGGCGGCACGGGCGCAGTGCTGTACATGGTCAACCACGGGCTCTCGACCGGCGCGCTGTTCCTGGTCATCGGCTTCCTGGTGGTGCGGGGCAAGAGCCGCAACAGCGACACCTACTCCGGCATCGGCAAGGTGGCGCCGGTGCTCGCGGGGCTGTTCCTGGTGGCCGGGCTGAGCTCGCTGGCCCTGCCCGGACTGTCGACCTTCGTCAGCGAGTTCCTGGTCCTGGTCGGCACCTTCACCCGCTACAAGGTCGCCGCCGTGTTCGCCACGATCGGCATCATCCTGGCCGCCCTCTACATCCTGCTGGCGTACCAGAAGACGATGCAGGGCCCGCTGTCGGCCGCCCACACCAAGATGAAGGACCTGTCCTTCCGCGAGGTCATGGCCGTGGCGTCGCTCGTCGCGCTGATGATCTTCCTCGGCTTCTACCCGAAGCCGCTCCTGGACGTCATCACCCCCGGGGTCGAGCGCACGATGCGCGTCGACGTCGGTGTCGGCGACCCCTTTCCGACCGACCGGCCGCTCGGGGAGATCGCGACGTCGTTCACCTCCGGCTCGACCACAGGGGAGCGGTAGTGCCCACCGACATCCTGGCGCCGTCGATCGCGTACGGGCCGCTGCTCCCGATCCTGATCGTGCTCGGCGCGGCCGCGGTCGGCGTGCTGGTCGAGGCGTTCGTGCCCGCGTCCCGTCGCCGGTTGACCCAGGTCGTGGTCGCGGTCGTCGGTCTGCTCGGCGGGCTGGCCGCCGTCGTCAACCTGGCCGGCGACCGCAGCCGGCTCGTGGTGCAGGACGCGGTCGCCGTCGACGGACCCACCCTGTTCCTGCAGGGCACGCTGTGCGTGCTCGGCATCCTGGGCATCCTGCTGCTGTCCGAGGACAGCCTGGACAGCTCGGGCGGCGACATCGTCGCGAGGGCGTCGGTGCGGCCGGGCTCGCGCGACGACCTGCGGCTGGCGGAGAGCCAGGGGATCCAGACCGAGGTCTACCCGCTGGCGATGTTCGCGCTCGGCGGGATGGTGCTGTTCCCGGCCTGCAACAACCTGATCCTCATGTTCATCGCTCTCGAGGTGCTGTCGCTGCCGCTGTACCTGATGAGCGGCCTGGCCCGCCGCCGGCGGCTGCTGTCGCAGGAGGCGGCGGTCAAGTACTTCCTGCTCGGCGCCTTCGCCTCCGCCTTCTTCCTGTACGGCGTCGCCCTGCTCTACGGCTACGCCGGCTCGGCTGACCTCAACGTCATCTTCGCCGCCGCCGGCGACGCCGGCAGCAACGAGCTGCTGATGTACCTGGGCCTGGCGATGCTCGCGGTCGGCCTGCTGTTCAAGATCGGGGCGGTGCCCTTCCAGGCCTGGACGCCCGACGTCTACCAGGGCGCGCCGACCGCGGTGACCGGGCTGATGGCCGCGTGCACGAAGGTCGCCGCCTTCGGCGCGCTGCTGCGCGTGCTGTACGTCGGCTTCGGCGACGCCCGCTGGGACTGGCGGCCGATGATGTGGGGCGTCGCGATCCTCACCATGGTCGTCGGTGCGGTCCTCGCGGTCACCCAGACCGACGTCAAGCGGATGCTGGCCTACTCCTCCGTCGCGCACACCGGCTTCCTGCTGGTCGGCGTCATCGCCATCGACCGGGACGGCCTGGCTGCGACGCTGTTCTACCTGCTGACCTACGGGTTCACCACGATCGCCTCCTTCGCCGTCGTCACGTTGGTGCGCGACAGCAGCGGCGAGGCCACCCACCTCGCGCAGTGGGCGGGCCTGGGCCGCAAGAGCCCGCTGGTGGCCGGCGTGTTCGCCTACCTGCTGTTCGCGCTCGCCGGCATCCCGCTCACCAGCGGCTTCATGGCGAAGTTCGCGGTGTTCCGGGCGGCCAGCGACGACGCGACCGGGCTGGTCGTCGTGGGCGTGGTGGCGAGCGCGGTGACGGCGTTCTTCTACGCCCGCGTGGTCGTGCTGATGTTCTTCACCGAGCCCGCTCCGGACGGCCCGACCGTCGCGGTGCCGAGCGCGTACACCGCCGTGGCGATCGCCCTCGGCCTCGCGGTCACGGTCGTGCTCGGGGTGTTCCCGCAGCCGCTGCTGGAGCTCGCCGACGAGGCCGCGCTGTTCGTACGATGACCCGGTTGTCCGAGGGGAGGCTCCGGATGAGCGTGCCCCGGCCCGCGGGGCCGGCCGGATGACGCGCGCCGCCGCCCCGCCGCCCGCCTCCGCGGACTTCTTCGACAGCGCCGACCCCGGGCTCGCGGCAGACCTGCGCGGCGCGCTCGACCGGGTCGAGGGCCGGCTGCGCGAGGTCGCCGACACCAGCAACCCGCTCCTGCGCGCGTCGGCGACGCACCTGTCCGCCGCCGGCGGCAAGCGCGTCCGGCCGCTGCTGGCGCTGCTCGCCGCGCACTTCGGCGACGCGCAGGCACCGGAGGCGGTCGAGGCGGCCCTGGTCGTCGAGCTCACCCACCTCGGCAGCCTCTACCACGACGACGTGATGGACGAGGCCGACGTGCGCCGGGGGGCGCAGAGCGCCAACGCCCGCTGGACCAACACCGTTGCCATCCTCACCGGCGACTACCTGTTCGCCCGGGCGTCCGCCGTCGTGGCCGACCTCGGGCCCGAGGCCGTGCAGATCCAGGCCCGCACCTTCGCGCGCCTGGTGGAAGGCCAGATCAGCGAGACCGCCGGGCCCGCGGAGCACGAGGACGGGGTGGCGCACCACCTGCAGGTCCTCGCCGACAAGACCGCCTCGCTCTTCTCCGCCAGTGCCCGGCTGGGTGCGCTGGTCGTCGGGGCCCCGGCCGCGCAGGTCGACGTGCTCGCGCGCTACGGCGAGGTGGTGGGCGTCGCGTTCCAGCTCTCCGACGACCTCATCGACGTGCTCAGCGAGAGCAGCCAGTCGGGCAAGACCCCGGGCACGGACCTGCGCGAGGGCATCCGCACCCTGCCGGTGCTGCTGGCGCTGGCCGACGACGACCTTGCCTCCGCACGCCTGCGCGAGCTGGTCGCCCGGCCGCTGACCGACGACGACGAGCACGCGGAGGCGCTGGCCCTGCTGCGCGGCTCGCCGGCGCTCGAGCAGGCCCGCGGCACGCTGCTGCAGCACGTCGAGCAGGCCCGCACGGTGGCCGGCCAGCTGCCGGCGGGGCCGGCTCGCGACGCACTGGTGGGGCTGGCCGACTACGTCCTGGCCCGTACGGGCTGACCGGCCGATGGCCGACCTGCCTGCGCCGCGCCGGCTCGTGGTGGACGCCGGTGCCCGGTTCCGCCTGTCGGTGTACGGCGTGGGCCTTGCCTGCTGCGCCGTCGAGCTCGTGGCGGCGACGGTGCGCTCCGCCGGCGACCCGCCTGACCCGGGGACGCCGGAGATCGAGGTGATGGTCGTGGCCGGCACGGTCACCGACCGGATGGCCCCGGCGCTGCTGGCGCTGTACGACGCGATGCCCGAGCCGAGGGCCGTGCTGTCGTTCGGTGCCTGCTCCAACACCGGCGGCCCCTACTGGGACTCCTACGCCGTCACCAAGGGCGTCGACCAGCTGCTGCCGGTCGACGTGTACGTGCCGGGGTGCCCGCCGCGCCCGGAGGCGCTGCTCGAGGGCCTCGAGCGGCTCGGGCAGCGGCTGGCGGCGAGGTGACCCCGGCCGAGCTCGCCGAGGCGGTGGGCGCCCTGCTCGAGGCGCCGGCCGGGGACGCGTTCGGCTGCGTCCTCGTCGACCTGCCGCGCGAGCGCTGGGTGGCGGCCGCGACGGCGGTCCGGGACGACGCCGCACTCGGGCTGACGATGTTCGACGTGCTCACCGCCGTCGACGAGAGCCCGGCGGGCTTCGACGTCGTGCTGCGACTCTGGTCGCCGGCCGGCCGGCACGGCCTGGTGCTGCGCTGCCGGTGCCCGCGCGAGGACGCCCGGGTGCCGTCCCTGACGGGGGTGTTCGGCGGCGCGTCGTGGCACGAGCGCTCGGTGCACGAGATGTTCGGGATCGCCTTCGACGGCCACCCCGACCTGCGGCCGCTGCTGCTGCCCGACGACTTCGGCGCGCACCCGCTGCGCAAGGACTTCGTGCTGGCCAGCCGGGTCGTACGCCCCTGGCCCGGCGCGGTCGACCCCGGGCAGAGTGCCGCCGACGCGGCTGCCGCGCGCCCGCGACGGCGGCTGACCCCGCCCGGCGTGCCGCAGCCCGGCAGCTGGCCGTCGCCGTGAGCCTCGACGACGCGCTCGCGCGCCGGGCGGGCCTGCCGCCGCGCAGCCGCGGGGTGATCGCGCTGCTGGAGGAGAACTGCACGGTGTGCATGCTCTGTGCGCGGGAGTGCCCCGACTGGTGCATCCACATCGAGTCGCACCAGGACGTGGTGCCCGCCCCCGCCCCGGGCGGCCGGCCGCGCACCCGCAACGTGCTCGACCGGTTCGCCATCGACTTCGGCCTGTGCATGTACTGCGGCATCTGCATCGAGGTGTGCCCGTTCGACGCGCTGTTCTGGGCACCGGAGTACGACTACGCCGCCACGTCGGCTCCCGGCCTGGTCCACGAGCGCGAGCAGCTGCGCGCCTGGATGTGGGACGTCCCCGTGCCGCCCCCGCTGGACGCCGCCGCCGCCCCGGGAGCCGAGGTCGAGGCGGCCGAGGCGGCCGAGCGCAGCACCAAGCGCTAGCCCGGGCCGCCGCGCTAGCGGTAGTTGGTGAACTGCAGGGCGAAGTCGAAGTCCTTGCCCTTGAGCAGCGCGATGACCGCCTGCAGGTCGTCCTTCTTCTTGGCCGACACCCGCAGCTGGTCGCCCTGCACCGCCGGCTGCACGCCCTTGGGCCCCTCGTCCCGGATGACCTTCGCCACCTTCTTGGCGTTGTCCTGGCTGATGCCCTCGGACACGGTGGCGGTGATCCGGTACTCCTTGCCCGACTGCTGCGGCTCGCCGGCCTCCAGCGTCTTCAGCGAGATGGAGCGCTTGATCAGCTTCTCCTTGAAGACGTCGAGCACGGCGGCGCACCGCTCCTCGCTCCCGGCCGAGATCGCGACGGACTCCCCGGACCAGGCGATGGCGGCGCCGGTGCCCTTGAAGTCGTACCGGGTGGCCACCTCCTTCGCCGTCTGGTTGAGAGCGTTGTCGACCTCCTGCCGGTCGACCTTGCTCACGATGTCGAACGACGGGTCTGCCACGGCTACCTCTCCACTGGACTTGCTAGTGTCCCTGGCGCACCAAGGCGGGTTGCCCGAGTGGTCAAAGGGAGCAGACTGTAAATCTGCCGGCTCAGCCTACGAAGGTTCGAACCCTTCACCCGCCACCAGGTGGCAGTACGGCCCCCGAACGCCACCGGCGCCGGGGGCCGTCGTCGCTCCGGGCCGCGTCAGGCGAGCCCGAGCATGCGGATCGCGTTGTCCTTGAGGATCAGCGGCCGCACCTCGGGCTTGATGTCCAGCGCGTCGAAGTCCTTGCGCCAGCGGTCGGGGGTGACGACCGGGTAGTCGGAACCGAACAGCACCTTGCTGCGCAGCATCGTGTTGGCGGCGCGGACCAGCTGCGGCGGGAAGTACTTCGGTGACCAGCCCGACAGGTCGATGTAGACGTTGGCCTTGTGCGTCGCGATCGAGATCGCCTCGTCCTGCCACGGCACGGAGGGGTGGGCGAGCACGACCGTGAGGTCCGGGAAGTCCGCGGCGACGTCGTCGAGCAGCATCGGGTCGGAGTAGCGCAGCTTGATGCCGCGGCCCCCCGGCAGCCCCGCGCCGATGCCGGTCTGCCCGGTGTGGAACAGCGCGGGCACGCCCAGCTCCTGGAGCGCGTCGTACAGCGGGTAGTACTGCCGCTCCTCGGGGGAGAACGCCTGCAGGCTGGGGTGGAACTTGAAGCCGCGCACCCCGTGCTCGGTCACCAGCCGGCGGGCCCGGGCGACCGAGGGCGCACCCAGCGTCGGGTCGACCGACCCGAACGGGATGAGGATGTCGCTGTGCTCCGCCGCGGCGTCGGCGATGTCCTCGCTGGACAGCGGGGGCCGGCCGAGTGCCGTCGTGGCGTCGACGGTGAAGATCACCGCCGCCGTCCGGCGCGCCCGGTAGTGCTCGGCGATCCGCTCCACCGTCGGCGTACGGTCCACGCCCGACTTGAAGTACGCCGCCGAGGCCGCCAGCAGCTCGTCGTCGAGGGCGAGGTTGCCGGCGGCGTCCTGCTCGACGTGCACGTGCACGTCGATCGCGTCGAGGGCGTCGAGGTCGAGGGCCGAGGTGGTCACGAGGGCTCCGGGGTCGGGGGCGCGGGGAGGTCCGGGCGGGGCAGTGCGGTCGCGGCGGCCTTTGCGGTCAGCAGCTGCAGCAGCAGGTCGTCGCGCTGGGCCACCAGCTCGGCCTGGTCGATGCCCGCCAGCTCGTCGTCGACGCCCGCGACCAGCGCGGCCGCCAGCTCGGGCGTGAGCTCCGGGGTGGTCATGTCCTGCCACCAGGCGACCATCGGCGGCCCGAGGTGCTCCAGCACGTGCGCGAGGCCGCCGGGACCGCCCGACAGGTGCTGGTTGGCGAACGGCCCGAGCAGCGCCCAGCGCAGGCCAGGCCCCTGCGAGATGGCGGTGTCGATGTCGCTCACCGACGCCACGCCCTGCTGCACGAGCGAGTACGCCTCCCGCCACAGCGCCGCCTGCAGCCGGTTCGCCACGTGGCCCGGCAGCTCCTGCCGCAGGCGGATCGGCCGCTTGCCGATGCCGCGGTAGAACGCCATCGCCGCGTCGACGCTGCGCGGGTCCGTGCGTGCGCCGGGAACGACCTCGACCAGCGGGATGAGGTGCGGCGGGTTGAACGGGTGGCCGATGACGACCCGCTCCGCGTGCTTCGGGCAGCCGAGCGCGATCCGGCTCGGCAGCAGCCCCGAGGAGCTGCTGGCCAGCACGACGTCGGGGCGGGCCGCGGCGTCGAGCACCCCGAACACCTCGTGCTTGACGTCCTCGCGCTCCGGCCCGTTCTCCTGCACGAAGTCAGCGGCCGCGGCGGCCGCGGCGACGTCCCGGGTGAAGCTGAGCCGTTCGGGCGAGGCGCCGGGCGCGAGGCCGGCGCGGGTCAGGGCCGGCCAGTGCGCGGCCACGTCGGCGCGCAGCCGCTGCTCGGCGTCCGGCGCCGGGTCGGTCGCGACCACGTCGAGCCCGGCGGCGAGAAAGGACGCCGCCCAGCTGCCGCCGATGACCCCGGTGCCGACGACGGCGACGGTGCGCACGTCGGTCATGACGACCCCCGCTCGGCCGCTTCCGCGACAAAGGCGTCGAGCGCGGTCGGGTCGGCCAGGACGTCCCGGCTGGCCACGTCCTCGAGGCGGGCGCCGAGCAGGATCTTCTTGGCCGGGAGCTCCAGCTTCTTGCCGGTCCGGTTGCGCGGCACCGCGCGGAGGGCGGAGATCCGGTCCGGCACGTGCCGCGGCGACAGCGCCGTGCGCAGCGCGCCGGCGATCGTGCGCCGCAGCGCGTCGTCGAGCTGGGCGTCGCCGCGCAGCGTGACGTACAGCAGCAGCTCGCCGTTGCCGCCGGCCGGGTCCTCCAGGTGCACGACCAGGCTGTCGTCGACCTCGTCGAGCTCCTCGACGACCCGGTAGAACTCGGCCGTACCGAGCCGCACCCCGCCGCGGTTGAGCGTGGCGTCCGAGCGCCCGGTGATGATGCTCGAGCCGTTCTCGCGGAACCGGACCCAGTCGCCGTGCCGCCAGACGCCGGGGAAGTCCTCGAAGTACGCGGCCCGGTAGCGGCTGCCGTCCTCGTCGCCCCAGAAGGACACCGGCATGGAGGGCATCGGCTCGGTGATGACCAGCTCGCCGAGCTCCCCCACGACGCGCTTGCCGTCGGCGTCGTAGGCGTACGCCGCCACGCCCAGCGCCGGGCCGCTGATCTCGCCGACCCACACCGGGCTGAGCGGGTTGCCCGTCACGATGGCGCTGCAGATGTCGGTCCCGCCGCTGCCCACGTTGAGCAGCACCCCGTCGCCGAACTGCTCGTGCACCCACCGGTAGCCCTCCGCGGGCAGCGGGCTGCCGGCCACCGCGAGCTGCTTGATCCGGGACAGGTCGAGCTCCGCCGCCGGGCGAACGCCCTCCTTGCGGCACGCCATGAGGAAGCCGGGGCTGGCCCCCATGTGCGTCGCCCCCGTCCGCGCGGCGAGCTGCCACTGCATCCGCAGGTCGGGGTGCATCGGGTTGCCGTCCAGGAGCACGATCGACGCGCGCACGAGCAGCCCGGAGACCAGGGCGTTCCACATCATCCAGGCGGTCGTGCTGAACCACAGGAGCCGGTCGCCGGCCTGCAGGTCCCAGCTGAACCCCAGGTTCTTCAGGTGCTCCAGCAGGATGCCGCCGTGCCCGTGCACGATCGCCTTGGGCTTGCCGGTGGTGCCGGAGGAGAACAGGACGTAGAGCGGGAAGTCGAACGGGACCGGCTCGAACGACAGCGGTCCCGCCTCGGCGGCCAGCTCGTCCCACGACACGCTGTCGGGCAGGTCGAGGTCCGCGTACGGGACGTGCACGACGTGCCGCAGCGTGGGCAGGCCGGCCCGGAGCTCGGCGACCTCGGAGCGGCGGTCGACGAGCTTGTCGCCGTAGCGGTAGCCGGCGACCGCGAGCAGGACGGTCGGCTCGACCTGGTCGAAGCGGTCGATGACGCTGCGCGCACCGAACTCCGGGGCGCAGCTCGCCCAGACCGCACCGAGGCTGGCCGTGGCCAGGAAGGCCACCACCGTCTCCGGCAGGTTCGGCAGGTACGCCACCACGCGGTCGCCCCGGCCGACCCCGAGCCGCACCAGGCCTGCGCGCACCCGCCCGACCTGCTCGCGCAGCTCCCCGAAGGTCAGCTCGACCGGCTCCCGGGTCTGCGAGTGCGCCACGATCGCCACCGCGCCGGTGTCGGCCTCGGTGCCGAAGCAGTGCTCGGCGTAGTTGAGCGTCGCGCCCGGGAACCAGGACGCCCCCGGCATGTCGCGGCCGGCGAGGACCCGGTCGTACGGGCGATGGGACCGCACGCCGAAGAAGTCCCAGACCGAGCCCCAGAAGCCCTCCAGGTCGTCGACCGACCACTGCCACAGGGTGGCGTGGTCGTCGTAGGCGAGCCCGCGCTCGGCCTGCAGCCAGTCGAGGTAGTGCCCGAGCGTTGTGGTGGCCCGCGCGTCCGGGCCGGGCGCCGTCAGGACCTCGGGCACGTCCGGGTCGGTCACGCGCTCTCACCGCCCGGCCGGCCGACCTTGGCCGCGCGGCCGTCCAGGAACGCCTGCATCCGGGCCTGCGCCTCCTCGCTGCTGCTGGCGACCGCCGCCATCAGGGACTCGAGGAGCAGTCCCTCGCGTGGGTGCGCCGCCGCGATCGACGGCAGGGCCTGCAGGACGGCGTACGTCGTGACGGGGGGCGTGGCGGCGATCGTGCGGGCCAGCTCCAGGGCCTTGGCCAGCCCCTCCCCGGGCGGGGTCAGGTAGTTCGAGAGCCCAAGCGCCTGGCCCTCCGCGGCGTCGAACACCCGGCCGGTGAGCATCATGTCCGTCATGCGGTGCACGCCGATCAGGCGCGGGACGCGTACGGACGCGCCGCCGCCGACGAACAGCCCGCGCTGGCCCTCCGGCAGCGCGTAGAACGCGGTCTGCTCGGCGACCCGCAAGTGGGTGGCGGCCGCGAGCTCCAGCCCGCCGCCGACGACCGCCCCCTTGAGCACGGTCACGATCGGCACGCTGGCCCGCTCGATGCCCTCGAACACCCGGTGCCACATCCGGGAGTGCAGCAGCCCCTCGTAGGTCGTGCGCCGGCTCAGCGCGGACAGGTCGAGGCCGGCGCAGAAGTGGTCGCCCTCGGCGTCGAGGACCACCACGCGTACGTGTGCGGGCAGGTGAGCGAAGAACTGCTCGAGGCCGAGCACGGTGGGGTCGTCGAGGGCGTTGCGCTTGTGCGCCCGGGTCAGGCGCAGCACCGCCACCTCGGCCGAGACGTCCGCGGTCAGCGAGCCGGGCAGCTCGAGGTCCGGCATCAGGGTCAGCCGGCCGGCACGTACGCGGCCAGGTCGGGCGAGGAGTACGCCTCGGTGACCGTCTTGAGACCGCCCGGGCCGTCGGCCGGCTGCGCGACGAACGTCTGCGTGCTCGGCGACGCTCCGGTCTTGGAGAAGTCCAGCGGTACGACGAGGCCGCCGGTGTCGATCGACGTGAGCTGCGCCTTTGCCGCGCTCACGCCCTCGCGGGTGAGGTCGCCGCTCGCGCAGGCCTTGTCCAGCACCTGGCGCAGCACGTCGCCTGCGGCGTAGCCCCACACGACGTTGGTGCTGGGGGACCCGCCCGGGTTCTTGGCCTGGTAGGCGGACAGCACGGCCGCGGCCTTGTCGAAGCCGACGTAGGAGTAGCCCCCGTAGTAGCGGGCCTTGAGGGCGGCCGCCGAGGGGCCGTTGAGCAGCCCGGGCGCGAATCCCGGGCTGTTGCCCAGGATCGGCACGTCGAGGCCGGCCACGCTGGCCACCGACGCGGTCTGGCTGGGCGAGGCGGACATGAGGATCGCCTTGGCCCCGCCCGCCCGGAAGGTCGTCACCTGGGAGGACATGTCGGCGTCCGTCGCCTTGATCTTCGACTCCAGGACCTTGAGGTTGTGCTTGCTGGCGAAGTACTTCGACCCGGCGAGGCCGTTGGCGCCGAACTCGCCCTCGAAGTAGATGTGCCCGACGGTGTCGCCGTCCTTGATCAGCCCCTTGTCCAGGGCGTAGCCCATCAGGTTGATCATCTCGACGTCGTACGTGGACCCCACGACCGCGTTCTCCGGGTTCACCGTGAGGTTCCGGGCCCAGCCGGCGGAGACGTTGACGATCTTGTCGGCCTCCAGCTGGGGGTCCAGGGCGGTGTTGATCGCCGAGCCGA
Organism: Mycobacteriales bacterium; assembly: GCA_035714445.1. GTDB lineage: Bacteria > Actinomycetota > Actinomycetes > Mycobacteriales > SCTD01 > DASTLY01. Next base: position 13,195 of record DASTLY010000068.1, on the reverse strand, counting down.
GGGTGTGCTGCAGCGCCAGGACGTCGGCCTTGAGCCCGCCGTACAGCTGGATCGCCTGCTGCACGTTGTACGCCGTGTCCTTGGTGTCGAGCTTGACCTGGTACTTCCCGCAGACCCCGCCCTTGGCGTTCTGCTGCTCCCAGTAGAGGACGTTGCCGTCGGTGATGTCCTTGCCCTGCGAGGCGAACACCCCCGACAGGTCGCTGAGGATCCCAAGGCTGATCGTGGTGCCGGAGATGCCGGGGCCGGTCTTGACGGTGCCCGCCGCCCCGGAGGAGGCCCCCGTGGTGGTGGTGTCGCTCTTGGTGCTGCAGCCGACGAGGGCCAGGGCGGCCAGGGTGGCTGCGGCGGTGGCGCGGGACGAACGCTTCATGAAGGGGCTCCGGCTGACGGGGATGTGGGGCGGGGGGACTCGGCGGGCTGGGCTGGTGGGGAGGCAGGCGTCGGCGGGCCGCCGGCCAGCTCCCGCAGGCGCACCCGCAGGACCTTGCCGGTGGCGTTGCGGGGCAGCTCGTCGACGAGGTGCAGGTGCTTCGGGATCTTGTAGCGGGCCAGCGCGCCCTCCAGGTGGTGCCGCAGCACCGCCGGGTCGAGCGTGCAGCCGTCGCGCAGGACGACGTACGCGGCGCCGACCTCGCCCCAGCGGGCGTCCGGGACGGCGACGACGGCGGAGGCCGAGACCTCGGGCAGGGTGGCGAGCACCGCCTCGACCTCGGCGGGGTAGATGTTCTCCCCGCCCGAGATGATCATGTCCTTGACGCGGTCGGCGACGTACGCCCACCCGTCGCGGGCGACCCGGACGACGTCACCGGTGCGGAACCAGCCGCCGACGAAGCTGTCCGCCGTCTCCTGCTCGCGGCGCCAGTAGCCGGGGAACACGTGCGGCCCGCGGACCAGCAGCTCGGCCTGCACGTCGGCCAGGACCGGCACCACCCGCTCGCCCGACAGGTGCGCCACGTCGGTGAAGAAGTGCGGAGGACCCACCGACACCGGCCGCTCGCGGGAGCCGTCCGGCAGCGCCATGCAGACGCCCGGGGACGCCTCCGTCATCCCGTAGCCCTGCTGCAGGAGCACTCCCCGGTCCAGCCAGGCCGTCGCGACCCGCTCCTGCACCGGCGACCCGCCGTAGAGGACGGCCCGCAGCGAGCTGAGGTCGGTGCTGTCCCACGACGGGTGCTCGCACATCCGCTGCAGCATCGTCGGCACCGCGGAGAAGCTGGTGATGCCGCGGCCGGCGATCAGCGCCAGCACCGCGCCGGGGTCGAAGGCGGGCACCGGCTCGACGCTGCCGCCCTTGAACAGCGTGGGCAGGGTGACCTGGCCGAGGCCGACGCAGTGGAACAGCGGGGCGATGGTCAGCGCCCGGTCGGTGCTCAGCACGTCGACGTGCGCCAGCTGGTTGATGGTGTTCCAGGTCAGGTTGCCGTGCGTGAGGACGGCTCCCTTGGGCCGGCCGGTCGTCCCGGAGGTGTAGAGCAGCAGCGCCGGGTCGTCCATGCCGACGGCGGCCTCGTCCCGGTGCGGCGGCCGGCCGGCCAGCTCGGCGCGGTAGTCGAGGACGTCCCGCCGGCCGACGGGGCTGGTGGCCGGCGCCAGCGCCAGGACCGTGCGCAGTCCGGCCGGCAGCGCGGTGCCGGCCAGCAGCCCGTCGGTGTCGGGGCTGTGCACCAGGACGGCGGCGCCGCAGTCCTCCAGCATGTACGTGATCTCGGCCCCGCTCAGCCGGGTGTTCAGCGGCACGAAGACCGCACCCAGCCGGCAGGTGGCGAACAGCGCCTCGAACACGGCGATGTCGTTGACGCCGAGGTAGGCGACCCGGTCTCCCGGGCCGACCCCCAGGCCCGCGAGCAGGCCGGCCAGCCGCTGCACCCGGTCGGCCAGCTCGGCGTAGGTCAGCGTGCGGTCGTCCTGCACCAGTGCCGTCCGGTGCGGCGTGATCCGGGCCCGCCGGTGCGGCCAGCTGCCCAAGCCCATGTCGGACCGCCCCAGGTCGGACGGCCCCAGGTCGGGCGCCCCCTGACCAGACATCGCGCGCACCGGCACCGCCCTTGCTCGCCGCTTGACCAACAGGAATCCTGAGTGTTGCGTGTGGCGCACGTCATGGCAAGTGGCCGCCGGGAGCTTCCACATGGAGGAGCGATGCCACCCAGCTCGCCCGGAGCGGCCGGCCCGGCTCCGTCGTTGCTCTACGCGGTCAAGCAGGTGGAGCTCGTGGTCAGGTCGCACCTGGACGACCTGCTGCGTGAGTGCGGCGTCACGGCGCTGCAGTACACCGCCCTCACCGTCCTGCAGCGCCGCGAGGGGCTGTCCTCGGCGGAGCTCGCCCGCAACTCCTTTGTCACGCCGCAGGCGATGGCCGACCTCGTGGCCGGCCTCGAGCGCAGGGGGCTGATCAGCCGGCAGCGCGACCCGCACAACCGACGGCGGCTGCTGACCGGGCTCACCCCGGCCGGCCACGAGCTGCTGGCCCACATGCAGGGGCCGGTCGCCGCGCTCGAGCAGCGGATGGTGCGCGCGCTGCTGCCGCAGGAGCGCGAGCAGCTGCGGGACCTGCTCAACCGGTGCCGGTCGGCGCTGGCCCGGGAGCCGGCCCGCTGACCGGGTCGCAGCCCGGCCTGCAGCCGGGCAGCACTACGCCGGCATGTAGGCTGGCCGACGTCTCGCCGCCCCCTTAGCTCAGTCGGCAGAGCGTCTCCATGGTAAGGAGAAGGTCTACGGTTCGATTCCGTAAGGGGGCTCTGCAGTACGGGTCCCGCGGGGCCCACGGCGGTGTAGCTCAGACTGGTAGAGCAAGCGGCTCATAATCGCTGTGTCACCGGTTCAAGTCCGGTCACCGCTACACGACCCGGCGTGCCGGGTAGGCTCGACACACCGTTATGTCCGGCGCGACTGAGTAGGGAAAGCAGGCACACCCGCATGGCAGCCACCGATGTCCGACCGAAGATCACGATGGCCTGCCAGGTGTGCAAGCACCGCAACTACATCACGAAGAAGAACCGGCGCAACGACCCCGACCGCATGGACCTGAAGAAGTTCTGCCCGAACTGCCGCCAGCACACCGACCACCGCGAGACGCGCTAGCCGCTGCTGCACGCAGGCCGGTCCCCTCGGGGCCGGCCTCCTGCATGTCCGGGGGCACGTACGACACGTCCTGCCGGCGCCGGTGCGACCTGGGATACGGTCCGCGGGTCCGCGAGTTCTCGGCACCGAAAGGCAGCAGCGTGGCGCTCAGTCGCGACCACATCGGCCGGGAGTATCCCGCGTCGGCGACCTACGAGGTGGGTCGCGAGCACCTCCGCCAGTTCGCGGACGCGATCGGTGACGACTCGCCGGTCTACCGCGACCCGGCGGCCGCCCGGGCGCTCGGCTACCCCGACGTCATCGCCCCGCCCACGTTCCTGACGGTGCTCAACTTCCGCTTCGGGGCGGAGGGCCCGACCGCCGACCCGACGCTCGGGCTCGACTACTCGCTCGTGGTCCACGGGGAGCAGTCCTTCGAGCTGCACCGCCCGGTGGTCGCCGGCGACGTGCTCAGCACGGTCACCGTCATCGAGGACATCCGCGACGCCGGCCGCAACGAACTGATCTCGACCGTGCAGACCGTCACAGCAGCGGACGGCTCCGCGGTGGCGACGCTGCGCGGCGTCATCGTCAGCCGCGGCACCGCAGCCCCGAAGTCCGCAGCCCCGAAGTCCGCAGCCCCGAAGCCCGCAGCGAACGTGGGGGAGTGACCGTGCCCAGCACCGGCCGGCCGGCCTACGACGACGTGGAGGTCGGCACCGAGCTCCCGACCCAGACCTTCCCGCTGCGGCGGGTCGACCTGGTGCGGTACTGCGGCGCCAGTGGCGACTTCAACGTCATCCACTGGAACCAGCGGATCGCCACGTCCGTCGGCCTGCCCGACGTCATCGCGCACGGGATGCTCACGATGGCGGTGGCCGGTCGGGTCGTCACCGACTGGACGGGGGATCCCGGCGCGCTCACGTCGTACCGCGTGCGCTTCAGCCGCCCGGTCGTGGTGCCGGACGACGACGACGGCGCCGAGCTGGTGGTCGCCGGGGTCGTCGAGGCCAAGCAGGACGGCCTGGTCACCGTCGGCCTGACGGCGACTGTGGGCGAGGGGCGGGTCCTGGGTGGTGCGCGCGCCGTCGTGCGGCTGTGACCGGCCTCGGCGTACGGGCGGAGCAGCTCCTCGACCGCCTGGGCGACCACCGCAGCCTGTTCTTCGAGGGCACCTGGTTCACCTCCGGCGAGCTGGCCGGCCGGGCCCGGCGGGCCGCGGGCGGCTTCGCCGAGCTCGGGGTGCGGCCGGGTGACCGCGTCGTGGTGCTGATGGCCAACTGCCCCGAGGTGGGGATCACCTACACCGCGCTGTGGCGGGCCGGGGCGGTGCCCACGCCGGTGCTGTTCCTGCTCAGCGAGGACGAGCTGCGGCACGTCGTCGAGGACTCCGGCGCGGTCGCCGTCGTGACGACCCCCGAGTTCCTGCCCAAGGTGCGGGCCGCAGCGCCGGGGCTGACGACCGTCGTGGTGGGGCCGGAGGCCGGCGCGGCCGGCACCACGCCGTACGCGCAGCTCGAGTCGGCCGCCGGGCTGTCGCTGGTCGACCGGCGCGACGACGACCTCGCTGCGCTGCTCTACACCGGGGGCACGACCGGGCGCGCCAAGGGGGTGGCGCTCACCCACGCCTCGCTCGACGCGGCGGGCGTCGCCGGGCACGCCTCCGCCCGGGTGCCGGGACGGGTGCGCCACCTGCTCCCGCTGCCGCTCGCCCACGCGTACGGCCTGCTGGTCACGGTGGCGGGGCTGCACGCGGTCGAGCCGGCCAGCACCGTCCTGATGCGCTGGTTCGACCCCGCCGCGTTCCTGGCGCTCGCCCAGGAGCACCGCACCCAGGCGTGCGCGCTGGTGCCGTCGATGATCGGGATGCTGCTCACCCAGCCGCTCGAGGACCACGACCTGGCCGAGCTCGCGCGGGTCGGCAGCGGCGGCGCGCCGCTCGCCCTGGAGGTCGCGCACGAGCTGGAGCGGCGGCTGCCCGGCGTGGAGGTCGTCGAGGGCTACGGCTGCACCGAGACCAGCGCCCTGATCAGCACGCAGCCTCCGGACGCGCGCCGGCTCGGCTCGGTCGGCACGCCCGTCCCCGGCGTCGAGGTGCGCATCGTGGGCGTTGACGGCGAGCAGCTGCCGCCCGGGCAGGACGGCGAGATCTGCGTCCGCGGGCCGGTGCTGATGGCGGGCTACTGGCAGAGCCCCGAGGCCACCGAGCAGGCCGTGCGCGACGGCTGGCTGCACACCGGCGACGTCGGGCACCTGGACGAGGACGGCTACCTCTACGTCGTCGACCGCATCAAGGACCTCATCATCCGCAACGGCTTCAACGTCTACCCCCGGGACGTGGAGGACGCGCTGCTGGCCCACGACGACGTCGCCGCGGCCGCCGTGGTGGGCCGACCCGACCCTCGGGTGGGGGAGGAGGTCGTCGCGTTTGTCGCGCTGCGCCCGGGCGCGTCGACCACCGTCGGCGACCTGGACGCGCACGCCCGGGAGCGCCTGAGCGCCGCGAAGTACCCCCGCGAGATCCGGCTCGTCGACGCGGTGCCGCTCACCAGCGTGCTCAAGACCGACCGCAAGGCCCTGCGGGTGCTGCTGCGCGAGCAGGCGTGACGGCTCCCGCCACGGTCCAGGCGCTCGCGGAGGCGCGCGCGCAGGCGCGGGCCGCCAAGGACTTCGCCCGCAGCGACGCCCTGCGCGGCGAGATCGCCGCGGCCGGCTGGGTGGTGCGGGACACCGCGGCCGGCTGGGAGCTCGCCCCGCGCCCGCCGTACGACGTGCTCCAGAGCGTCCGCGACCTCCCCGACCGCAGCGCCGAGCCGGACCGCCCGGGCGCGACCGTCGGCGTGCTCGTCGAGGGCTGGGCCGACGACGTGCGCACCTGCGTCGAGGCGCTGGTCGCGCACGCCCCGCAGGACGTCACCGTGCTGCTGCTCGACAACGCCAGCGACGCCGGCGCCACCGTGCACGACCTCGCCGCGGCCCATCCCGGGCGGGTGTCCGAGCTGCACGTCGAGCGCCCCGCCGGCTGGTCGGAGGCCCGGCAGGCGCTGCTGCGCACCGACACCGCGGCGGTGCACGTCCTGCTCGACCCGAGCACGGTGCTGGAGGGCGACGCCCTGACACCGGTGCTCGCCTGCTTCGAGGACCCGTCGGTGGTCGGCGCCGGGTGGCGCGGCGTGGCCGTGCAGGACGGCTGGACGGAGTTCGCCGAGGCCGGGCCCGGCGAGGTAGAGGCGCTGCTGGGCTACCTGTTCGGGGTCCGGCGCAGCGCCGCGCTCGCGGTCCCGCTCCCGCCCAAGGCGCGCTTCTACCGCAACGCCGACATGGAGTGGTCGTTCCTGCTGCGCGAGGCGGGCGGGCGCCTGGTGGTGCCGGCCGGTGAGCTGCCGGTCCGCCAGGACCGGCACCGCGGCTACCACGACAGCGACCCGGCCTACCGCGACAAGGAGTCGAAGAAGACCTACGACCGGTTCCTGCAGCGCTTCCGCGGCCGCGAGGACCTGCGCCTGCGCTAGCGGGCCTCGGCCAGCAGGTCGGCCATCCGCTGCACGCCCTTGACCAGGTCGTCGTCGCCGAGGGCGTACGACAGCCGGAAGTAGCCCGGTGTCCCGAACGCCTCACCCGGGACGACGGCGACCCCCACCTCGTCCAGCACCAGCTCCGCGAGCTCGACCGAGGTCTGCGGGGTGCGCCCGCGCAGGGTCCTGCCCAGCACCCCCTTGACCGAGGGGTAGCAGTAGAACGCGCCCTCGGGCGTCGGGCAGGTGACGCCCGGGATCGCGTCGAGCATCGCCACCATCGTCTGCCGGCGGCGGTCGAACGCCGCCCGCATGTCGGCCACCGCCGACAGGTCCCCGGTGAGCGCCTCGACCGCGGCCACCTGGCTGACGTTCGCCACGTTGCTGGTCGCGTGCGACTGCAGGTTGGTCGCGGCCTTCACCACGTCCGCCGGCCCCACGAGCCAGCCGACCCGCCAGCCGGTCATCGCGTACGTCTTGGCGACCCCGTTGACGACCACGCAGGTGTCGGCGAGCCCCGGCACGGCCACCGGCATCGACACGTGCTCGGCGCCGCCGTAGACCAGGTGCTCGTAGATCTCGTCCGCCACGACCCAGATGCCGTGCTCGAGCGCCCACTCGCCGACCGCCCGGACCTCCTCGGGGGAGGCGACCGCGCCGGTCGGGTTGGAGGGCGAGCACCACAGCAGCGCCTTCGTACGGGGCGTACGCGCCGCCTCGAGCTGCTCGACCGCGACGCGGTAGCCCTGCTCCTCGGTGGTGACGACCTCGACCGGCACCCCGCCGGCGAGGCTGATGGCCTCCGGGTAAGTCGTCCAGTACGGCGCCGGCAGCAGCACCTCGTCGCCCGGGTCGAGCAGGGTCGCAAACGCCTGGTAGACCGCCTGCTTGCCGCCGTTGGTGACCAGCACCTGGGCGGGGGTGACCTCGTAGCCGCTGTCGCGCCGGGTCTTGGCGACGATCGCCGCCTTGAGCTCGGGCAGGCCGCCGGCCGGGGTGTAGCGGTGGTTGCGGGGGTCCGCGCAGGCGGCGGCCGCTGCCTCGACGATCCGGGTCGGCGTGGGGAAGTCGGGCTCCCCGGCGCCGAAGCCCACGACGTCCTCGCCCGCGGCCTTCTTGGCCTTGGCCTTCGCGTCGACCGCGAGCGTGGCCGACTCGGCGATGCCGCCGATGCGGGCGGAGACGCGGGCGCGGACGGGGGCACTGGTGACGGTCATGCCACCATCGTCCCAGGCTCGGCGGCCCGGCGTCACCGGGGTTGCGGCGGGCGCGCGCCGCCTCGGCCGTGCGGGGGATGACCGTCCGCGTGCCCACGCCGTACACTCGACCGTCTGGGGGCCAACTGCCTCTGCTCCGGCGCGCCCGCGCGTCGGGCGGCGGCACCGGCCGGCCCCACAGAGGGGTGTAGCTCAGTTGGCCAGAGCGCCGGTCTCCAAAACCGGATGTCGCAGGTTCGACTCCTGTCACCCCTGCAGCACGAAGGCAGCACCCGTACGACATCAGCACCAGCACGAGATCAGCACCAGGGCAGGTCAGGGACGACCAGGCGCCGGGACACCCGGCTGGCGGAGCGAGGGCACGAGTGAGCGACAGCGCGGGGACCGCCTCGCCGGCCCGTGACGACAGCGGACCGGGTGGCTCGGTGCGCGTCGGTCGCCGCAAGGACGGCGGTCCCGGCCGGATCCGCAGCATCGGCGTGTTCTACAAGCAGATCGTCGCCGAGCTGCGCAAGGTCATCTGGCCGTCCCGCAAGGAGCTCGTCACCTACACCACCGTCGTGCTCGTCTTCGTCGTGGTGATGGTGCTGCTGGTCAGCGCCTTCGACTTCGCGTTCTCCCAGGCCGTGCTCGCCGTCTTCGGCGGCGAGCCCGCCGCCGGCACCTGATCCCGCCCCCGATCCCGCCTCCACTCACCCCGATCCTGAAGGACGTGTCCGTGTCCGAGTACAGCCTGTCCGCCGACGACTCCGGCGAGGGCCCGGCGTCCGAGCAGGGCGAGGCCGTCGACGCGACCCCGGACGCTCTCGCCCCCTCGACCGGCGCCGGCACCGGCGCTGCCGACGAGAACGAGCTCGGGCTCGGTGGGGTCGACGACGCCCCCAGCGGCTACCTCGACGACGCGTCCCCCGAGGGTGTGGGCACCGCGGCGGCCGACGCGGAGCACGACGCCGCTGCCGACGCCATGGGCCTGCCCCCGGCCGCGGCGGACGTCGTCGCCGAGGACCTCGACCCGGCGCAGGCGATGAAGGCCGCGCTGACCGGGCTGCCCGGCGACTGGTACGTCGTGCACTCCTACGCCGGCTACGAGAACAAGGTGAAGGCCAACCTCGAGAGCCGCATCCAGAGCCTCAACATGGAGGACTTCATCTTCGCGATCGAGGTCCCCACCGAGGAGGTCATGGAGGTCAAGGGCGGCAAGCGCCAGGCGGTCGTCCGCAAGAAGCTCCCCGGCTACCTGTTCGTGCGGATGGACCTCACCGACGAGTCGTGGTCGGCGGTCCGCAACACCCCCGGTGTCACCGGCTTCGTCGGCCAGACCTCCCGCCCGACCCCGCTGACCGTCGACGAGGTCGTCAAGCAGCTCGCCCCGCCGAAGCAGAAGACCGTGGTGGCCACCAAGGCCGTCGACTTCGAGGTCGGCGAGTCCATCACCGTCACCGACGGCCCGTTCGCCACCCTTCCCGCGACGATCAACGAGATCAACCTCGACAGCCAGAAGCTCAAGGTGCTGGTGTCGATCTTCGGTCGCGAGACGCCGGTCGAGCTGTCCTTCAACCAGGTCGCCAAGCTCTAGACCGCCCCGCCGTCCAGCCCACTCTCTCCCAGAAAAGAACCGACATGCCCCCCAAGAAGAAGCTCGCCGGCGTCATCAAGCTCCAGATCAAGGCCGGCGCCGCGACGCCCGCTCCGCCGGTGGGCCCTGCCCTCGGCCAGCACGGCGTCAACATCATGGAGTTCTGCAAGCAGTACAACGCGGCCACCGAGGCCCAGCGCGGCGACATCGTGCCGGTCGAGATCTCGGTGTTCGAGGACCGCACGTTCACCTTCATCACCAAGACGCCGCCGGCCGCGCGCCTGATCCTCAAGGCCGCCGGGGTCGACAAGGGCTCGCCGACGCCGCACACCAAGAAGGTCGCGACGATCTCCCAGGCGCAGGTCCGCGAGATCGCCACCACCAAGCTCGCCGACCTGAACGCCAACGACGTCGACGCGGCCGCCAGCATCATCGCCGGCACGGCCCGCTCGATGGGCATCACCGTCACCGACTGAGCGTTGCGCTTCTGCGCGATCAGCACGGTGCGACCAGCACGACGGTGGGAGGGCCCGGAACGTCCGGGTCCGTTGACCACGACCTGCCCCCGGGCAGAGAGGACGACGACATGAAGCGCAGCAAGGCCTACACCGCCGCCGCCGCCAAGATCGAGGCGGACCGCGCGTACTCCCCGCTCGAGGCCGTGCGCCTGGCGAAGGAGACCAGCACCACCAAGTACGACGCGACCGTAGAGGTCGCCATGCGGCTCGGCGTCGACCCGCGCAAGGCCGACCAGATGGTCCGCGGCACGGTCAACCTGCCGCACGGCACCGGCAAGGTGTCCCGGGTCATCGTGTTCGCCGCCGGCGAGAAGGCGGTCGAGGCACTGGCCGCCGGCGCCGATGAGGTCGGTGGCGACGACCTGATCGAGCGCGTGCAGAAGGGCTTCCTCGACTTCGACGCGGCCGTCGCGACGCCGGACCAGATGGGCAAGGTCGGCAAGATCGCGCGCATCCTCGGACCGCGCGGCCTGATGCCCAACCCCAAGACCGGCACCGTCACGACCGACGTGACCAAGGCTGTGCAGGACATCAAGGGCGGCAAGGTCAACTTCCGGGTCGACAAGCAGGCCAACCTGCACCTGGTCATCGGCAAGGCGTCCTTCGACGAGAAGAAGCTCGTCGAGAACTACGGCGCCGCGCTCGACGAGATCAGCCGGGCGAAGCCGTCGGCGGCCAAGGGCAAGTACCTCAAGAAGGTCACCGTCACCACCACGATGGGCCCCGGCATCCAGGTCGACCCCAACCGCACCCGCAACCTGCTCGAGGACGGCTCCGACACCCGCGTCGACTAGCCCGCCCGCCTCCCGCTTCCCGCCTCCCGCTTCCCCGCGGTGATCTTCGCCTCCTGACCATCGACACGCCGGACAGGTGGTCGTCCGGCGAAGATCACCGCGGGACGGGGGGCCCTGCTAGGCTCGCCAACCAGAACGTCACCGAAGACCGCTGGTCGCTCCTCCGGGAGCGGAAGGACCTGCTCCGTGCAGGCGACCCGCGCAGGCGACACGGCCAGACCCGGAGATCGATCCGGCTCCTCTGACGCCCCGTGCGCACTGCGCCGGGGCGTCCTCGCGTGGTGGCCCTGCCGCTCCCCCCGGAGCCGGCCGGCACGACCCCGAGAGGAGGCCCATGGCTGTCGACGCTGCCGAGGGGACTGCCCCCGTCGCGCACAAGCGCGCCACCGTGCGTCCCGACAAGGCCGAGGCGGTCGCCGAGCTCGCCACGGCGTTCCGTACGGCCACCGCCGCGGTGCTCACCGAGTACCGCGGGCTGAGCGTCAAGCAGGTGACCGCGCTGCGCGTCGCGCTGGGTGCCGACACGACGTACTCCGTCGTCAAGAACACCCTGACGAAGCTCGCCGCTGTGGACGCCGGCCTCGACGGGCTGGACGCGATGCTGTCCGGGCCGACCGCGGTCGCCTTTGTCAACGGCGAGCCGGTCGAGGCCGCCAAGGCCCTGCGCGACTACGCCCGTACCAACCCGCAGCTGGTCGTCAAGGGCGGCGTGCTCGACGGCAAGCCGCTGACGGCCGACGAGATCCGGCGGCTCGCCGACCTCGAGTCGCGCGAGGTGCTGCTGGCCAAGATGGCCGGCGCCCTCAAGGCGTCGCTGACCAACGCGGTCTACCTGTTCAACGCGCCGCTGCAGCAGACCGCCCGGCTCGCCGCGGCGCTCCAGGCCAAGGCCGAGGAGGACCCGTCGATCATCGGCGGGGCCGGCACGCCCGCGGTCGACAGCACCCCCGTCGACAGCGCCCCGGTCGACAGCGCTCCGGTCGACAGCACCGCGGTCGACAGCACCGCGGTCGACAGCAGCCCGGCCGGGGTCGACGGCCTCGGGCCGGAGGCCGTGACCGAGGTCGGTGCGAGCGAGTCCGGCAGCACCGAGGCAGGCACCGCCGAGGCAGGCACCGCCGAGATCAGCACCCCCGAGATCAGCACCTCGGAGATCAGCACCGCCGAGACCAGCACTCCCGAGACCGCCTGACCGGCTCCGGCCGCATCGCACGACCCCCCAACCCGCACCAGCCGGAGTCCGGCACCAACCACGCGAGGAGCCACACCATGGCCAAGCTCAGCACCGACGAGCTGCTCAGCCAGTTCAAGGAGATGACGCTGATCGAGCTCTCGGAGTTCGTGAAGCAGTTCGAGGAGACCTTCGGCGTCACCGCCGCCGCTCCGGTCGCGGTCGCGGCCGCACCGGCCGGCGCCGGCGGCGGCGCGGCTGCGGAGGAGGTCGTCGAGCAGGACGAGTTCGACGTCATCCTCGAGGCGGCCGGCGACAAGAAGATCCAGGTCATCAAGGAGGTGCGCACGCTCACGAGCCTCGGTCTCAAGGAGGCCAAGGACCTCGTGGACGGCGCCCCCAAGGCGGTTCTGGAGAAGGTCGCGAAGGACGCTGCCGAGAAGGCCAAGGCCTCCCTCGAGGCGGCCGGCGCGTCGGTCACCGTCAAGTAGCACCCGCACACCCGCTGAAGGCGGCCCGCCACCCGGCGGGCCGCCTTCGCCGTGTTCGCAGAGTCCTGGGTGATACTCGCTCCGTGGTCGATGATCCCCCGGGCCCCGAGACCCCTGGACCGGTCGGGCATGGCCGGGCCGACGCCCAGGGTGCGGACCCGGGCGCTGTCCGCGCCCGTCCGCGTGCGCTCCCGGCGCTCGCCGGTCTCGCCGTCCTGCTGCTGGTCGCGGTCGTCGTGCTCGGCCTGCAGGTCCGCTCCGGCAGCGCCGCGCAGACGGCGCGCCGGCAGGCCACCGAGGCCGCGGAGCAGCAGGCGGTCAACGTGACCAGCGTGTCCAGCACCAACGCGGCGGTCCGCGTGGCGCAGGTGCTGGACGCGGCGACGGGCAACTTCCGCACCGCGTACGAGCAGCAGGCCGCGGCGCTGCAGCAGAACGTCGAGGAGCAGCAGGTCACGGCCAGTGGCCGCGTCATCGACTCCGGCGTGGTCCGCAGCGAAGCCGACCGGGCGGTCGTGCTCGTCGTCGTCGAGGCCACCGTGGCGAACCGGGCGCAGCCGGCCCCGACACCACGGCGCTACCGGCTGCAGCTCGGCCTCGAGCGGCTGGACTCGCGCTGGCTGACCTCCTCCTTCGAGATGCTCGACTGATGGCCGGCCGCGCGAAGCACCGGACGGCTGCCCCCGGGTCGGTCCGGACCCCGGCGGGACCGGACCGCCGGGGTGGGCGGCGCAGCGGTGACGAGGAGCCACCGGGGGCCGCCGCCGGACGACTGCGGCTGGCCGTGCTCGGTCTGGTCGTCCTGCTGCTGGCAGGGCTCGTGGTGGTCCTGGCCCTGCAGGTGCGGGAGCGC
>DASTLY010000067.1:0-77272 GCA_035714445.1 Mycobacteriales bacterium | reverse complement strand
GCGACCTCGGCCGCGGAGGGGGCAGGCTCGGGGCGGGAGGGAGCAAGGCTCACGGGCGCAGCCCTTCGAGGGGGAGGAGGCTGGGTCCGTTCACCATAGTGAATATGCGTGGGGGCGCAAGGGCCGATCAGGGGTCGCTCAGCTCCTGCCGGAGAGCCGCCGCACGTCGCTCGCGGTCGACGGCGTCCGCGTGCAACGTGGCCGAGCCACGGCTGTGCCCGAGCTCGCGCAGGGCGCCGGTGACGACGTCGACAAGGAGCCCCTCCACGGCGTGCAGGCTGGCGGCCAGGCTCGCGTCCGGGGACGTGGTGACCAGGACCGCGCGCCCGGTCGACACCTGGGCCTCCAGCCGCCGGTACGGCAGCAGCGGACTGCCCTGCGCGTCGCCGGACTCCTCCAGGACCGCCCAGTCGTCCCCGCGGCCCCGGGCCTCGCGCATCCGGTGCACCCGCCGGCCGGCGGCCTGCTCGGCCGCGACCTCCCGCTGTCGCAGGGCAAGCGCGGCCTGGGCGACCAGCTCCAGGTCCACGGGCCCGGCCGGTGCCGCACCGCCGAGCGCCGCCACGACCAGGTCGGCCCCCCGGTCCGCGGCCGCCAGGAGCGGCCCCGGTCCCGGGCCGAGACCGCGCAGGTGCTCGGTCGTCCGGCTCACCAGCTCCAGGGACAGCTCGTACACGTCGGCCCGGCCCAGCGCGGCGGCGTACAGGCGCTCCTCGCCCTGCCGCCAGCGCGCCTGCAGTTCGTCCACGCGCTCTGTCGACCCGTTCACGAGACCTCCGGGGGCGTCGGGTCACCCGGTGGTGATTGCCATCCGGGCGCCTGCGGGTTCACTATCGTGTGCATGGCATCTTCTATCCGACGCAGCCGGGCCCGGCGCGTGCGGCGCACCGCCGTCGTCGCGGTCGGGGGCAACGCGCTCACCGCGGCCGGCGAGCCGGGGACGTGCGACGGCATCGAGGCCAACGCGGCGGTCATGGCGCGGAGCCTGGCATCGCTCGTCGACGCGGGCTGGGCCCTGGCGGTGGTGCACGGCAACGGCCCCCAGGTGGGCAACCTGTCCATCCAGCAGGACGGGGCGCTGGCCATGGTGCCCGCGCAGCCGCTGCACGCGCTCTGCGCCATGACGCAGGGGCAGCTGGGCAGCATCCTCGTACGGGCCGTGGATGCCCATGTCGGCGCCGGAACGGCGGTCGCGGTCGTGACGCATGTGACCGTCGACCCGGACGATCCCGCGTTTCTGCTTCCCAGCAAGCCGATCGGACCCTTCTTCACCCGTGAGCGCGCGCAGGACCTGGCGAGCGCTCGGGGCTGGACGGTCGTCGAGGACTCCGGCCGCGGCTACCGGCGGGTCGTCGCGTCGCCGCGCCCCACCGGCGTCCTGGAGCTGCGGGCCGTACGCACCCTGCTCGAGGCGGGGCACGTGGTGCTCGCCGCCGGTGGCGGCGGGGTGGCGGTCAGCAGGACGTCGTCGGGCGCGGTGCTGGGGGTGGACGCGGTCATCGACAAGGACCTGGCGGCGGCGCAGCTGGCGACGTCGCTGGGCGCGCAGGACCTCTACCTGCTCACCGGCGTCGACTGCGTGCTGCTCGACTTCGGCACGCCGCGCCAGCGGCCGGCGCACCGGATGGGGCTGGCGGAGGCGCGCGGGCACCTCGCGGAGGGGCAGTTCCCGCCGGGCAGCATGGGACCGAAGGTGACCGCGGCCGTGCAGTTCCTCGAGGCCGGCGGGTCGCGGGCCATCATCACCTCCGCGGAGCGGCTGGCCGACGCGGTGGCCGGCGTGCCCGGGGCCGGGACGGTCCTGGTGCCCGAGCGGTCCGTCGTCGGCGCGGCGGCAGGCGCGTGAGCACCGGCGGGGTGGACGTCCACGCCGACACCTACCTCGACTCGCTGCTGCTGATGGTCGCCACCGTCAGCATGGACGGGGTCGACGGGGTGGAGTGGGCCGGCGCGGTGATGGCCTCGGCGAAGGGGCTCGAGGACCTGGCGGCGGCGGGCTTCACCGGCGGGGAGCTCGAGGGGCTGGGAGCCAACGACCTCGTCCTGGCCGTGCGCGCCGTGGGCGACGACGCGCTGGCGACGGCGCTGGAGGCGGGCCGGCAGGCGGCTTTCGCCGAGCGGACCCAGTCTGCGCAGGC
The DNA here is from genome assembly GCA_035714445.1 of Mycobacteriales bacterium. Lineage (GTDB taxonomy): Bacteria > Actinomycetota > Actinomycetes > Mycobacteriales > SCTD01 > DASTLY01. The sequence continues at coordinate 75,134 of DASTLY010000067.1, read as the reverse complement.
CGCCGAGACCGCGCTGCGCAGCGTCGCCGAGGCCGCTGCCCGACTGGACGGCGCGAACGTGGCCATCGTGTCGGTGCCGGGGGAGTACGCCGCCCTGGAGGCCCACCACGCGCTGTCGGCCGGGCTGCACGTGCTGCTGTTCAGCGACGGCGTGCCGCTCGAGGAGGAGATCGAGCTCAAGGACCGGGCCGCCGAGCTGGGCCTGCTGGTCATGGGCCCCGGCGCGGGGACCGCGGTGCTGGGCGGCGTCGGGCTCGGGTTCGCCAACGTGCTGGACGGGCGCGGCTCCGCCACCGGCGCCGTCGGCGTGGTCGCGGCGGCCGGCACGGGAGCCCAGGAGGTGTCCACCCTTCTTGCCCGCTGGGGCGTTCCGGTGTCGCAGGTCATCGGCGTCGGCGGTCGCGACCTCTCGGAGGCCGTCGGCGGACGCATGGCGCAGGTCGCCGCGCGGGCGCTCGCCGCGGACCCGGGCACGCACGCCGTCCTGCTGGTCAGCAAGCCACCTGCGGCGGCGGCCGCGAAGGCCGTGCTCGGCGAGTGCACCGACACCCCCGGCGTGGCCGTCTTCCTCGGGCTGGACGGGCCCGAGCCGCCTCCCGGCGTCCAGATGTCGGCCACCCTGGAGGCCGGCGCCCAGGCCGCCGCTGCGCTCGTCGGCGTGCAGCCCCCGACGCTTTTCGACGGCCTCGAACCGCTCGTCGCGGCCGCCGGGCACCGGCTCGGGGCCGAGCGGGTGCGCGTGCAGGGCCTGTACTCCGGCGGCACGCTCTGCTACGAGGCCCAGGCGATCCTCTCGGCCCATCTGGGGCCGGTCCACTCCAACGAGCCGCTGCGCAAGGGCAACGGCGTGCCCGCGCCCGAGGGGGCGCACGTGCTCCTGGACCTCGGGGCGGAGGAGTACACCCGGGGGGTGCCGCACCCCATGATCGACCCGACCACCCGCCTGGAGCTGCTCCGGCAGCAGGCCGACGACCCGACACTGGCCGTGGTCCTCCTGGACGTCGTCCTCGGTCACGGCAGCCACGAGGACCCTGCCGGCCAGCTCGCGCCGCTGTGCGCCGAGCTCATGGCCGACGGCGGGCCGCAGGTGGTGGCGTACGTGCTGGGCACCGAGCAGGACCCGCAGGTCTACTCCCGGCAGCGCGCGGTCCTGGAGGCCGTCGGGTGCATCGTGCCGGAGACCAACGCCCGGGCGGCCCACGTCGCGGCGGCGCTCGCCCTGCGCCGGCCCGAGCTGGTTCGTACTGCGTCGTGAGCGTTGCCCTTCTGACCTACAGCACCAAGCCGCGCGGCGGGGTCGTGCACACGCTCGCGCTGGCGGAGGCGCTGCACGCCGTCGGCTCCCCGGTGCAGGTGCTCGCGCTCGGCGACCCGGCGGCCGGCTTCTTCCGGCCCGTCCAGGCCCCCGTCACCGTCGTGCCGGGGCCGTCCGGCGCCGCGTCGCTCGAGGAGAAGGTCGCGGCGAGCATCGACGCGCTGACGTCCGCGCTGCGGGGCGTGGACGCCGATGTGCTGCACGCGCAGGACTGCATCAGCGCCCGCGCAGCGGCCCGGGTGCGCGACGCCGGCGCGCCGGTGACCGTCGTGCGCACGGTCCACCACGTGGACGACTTCACGAGCGCCGTGCTCATGGACTGCCAGCGCGAGGCGATCCTCGAGCCGGACGTCGTGCTCGCCGTGACCGAGGTCTGGCGACGGACGCTGGCTGCGGACTACGGCGTGGCGGCGCAGGTCGTCCCCAACGGCGTCGACGTCGAGCGCTACGCCTCGGCGTCGCCCGGTCGGTCCGCGCAGCTGCGCCGCTCGGTCGGTGCCGCGGACCGGCCGCTGCTGCTGGCCGTCGGCGGGATCGAGCCGCGCAAGGGCAGCGACTCGCTGGTCCGGGCCGTGTCGCTGCTCGCTCGCGAGGGGGTGCGGCCCGTGCTCGCCGTGGTCGGCGGCCACTCGTTCCAGGACCACCGGGCGTACAAGGAGGCTGTGCTCGCCGAGCTGCCCCGGCTCGGCCTCGGGCTGGGCGTGGACGTCGTCGCCGTCGGGACCGTGCCGGACGAGGACATGCCCGCCTGGTACGCCGCCGCCGACGTGCTGGCGTTCCCGTCGGTGAAGGAGGGCTTCGGGCTGGCGGTGCTCGAGGCCATGAGCGCCGGCGTGCCGGTGGTGACCAGCGACCTGCCCGTCTTCCGGGAGTACCTCGTCGCCGGCCGCGACGCGCTGCTGGTGTCGGTCGGCGACGTGCCCGCGCTCGCGGCCGCCCTGCGCGCGGCCCTGTTCGACGACGAGCTGCGGGGGCGGCTGGTCGCGGCGGGGCGTGCCGTCGCCGGCCGGTTCACCTGGCAGCAGTCCGCCCGGCGGCACCAGGACGTCTACGCCCGACTCTGCCGGACGGCGAACGCGAGCGGGGCGGCAGCGCAGGGCTGAACGTCACCCGCGCAAGGGCGCAAGTTCCCGCCCTCCCGTGCCGAGGTCCTTGCGGAGGACGTCGACGAGGAGGGCACGTGCCACGACAGCAGTCGACTGACCCGACTGCCCCCCGGGCGCCCCTGCACGCCCGGGCGCTGGCGATCACGGTCGGGGTGTACGCCGCGGGCGTCCTCGCGTTCTTCGTGCTCGACGGTGCCCGCGTGCGCTCCGTGCTGCTGGCCCTGCTCCCGCTGCTCACGGCGGTGCTGCTCGCGGCCACGACGCGGCTGCGCCGGCCGGACCGCGCCGCGGCCTGGTACGCCCTCGCCGTCGGACAGGCGTTCTCCGCGGCGGGCTGGACGATCTGGTACCTCACGCCGTACGGCGAAACGGTCGCCGGGGACGTGGCGTTCCTGACCGGCTACGGCCTCTGCCTGGTGGCCCTGCTGGCGCTCGGGCGGTTGCACGGCCGACGTGCGGTGGTAGCGACCCTGGACGCGGGAGCCCTGACCGTCGGCCTGGGGGTTCTCGCCTGGGTGCTGGTCATCGCCCCGTCCTCGCACGCGGCCGACCTGTCGGCGGTGCAGCGCCTGATCGCCAGCGCCTACCCGGTCCTGGACGTGCTGATCTTCGCCATCGCCGCCCGGCTCGTGTTCGGCGGGTACGGCGGCGCCCGCGGGGGCGCCCTCATGGCCTGGGCAGGCATGCAGGCCGCCGCGGACACCGGCTACGCGCTGTTCCTGCTCGACGGGACGTTCCGCTTCGGCGCCCCGGTCTTCCTGCTGTGGCTCGTGGGCTACGCGCTGCTGGCCGTGGCCGCCCTGCTGCCGTGGGAGACCGTCGCGTCCGGGCACCTGCGCGACCGGAAGTGGTCCGGGCGCGTGCTGGTGGCGGTCGCCGTCGTCCCGCTGCCGGTGCTCCTGGTCGTCCGGGCGGTGCAGGGCAGTTTCGACGACGTCGTCCTCGTGGCGGTCGGGTCCATCGCCATGACCGTCCTGGCCATAGCGCGCGGTGCCGTGGTCGCCGGCACGGGCAAGACGGCGTCGACGAGGGCCGCGGTGCGCCAGGCCCTGGTCCGCTCCACCGCGGGCTTCGTGGTGCTGGCGCTGCTGCCCATCGCCGGGCTGTCGGTCCTGACGGTGCACGAGTCCCGCCGGGCGCTCGAGGACGACGTGCGGGAGCGCATGACGGTCACCGCCGCCGTCAGCGCGGAGTACGTCCAGGAGCAGCTGGACGGCATCGGCAAGCTGGTCACCTCCTACGCCACCCGTCCGTCGCTCGTCGCCGCCATGGCCGGCGAGCAGCCCACCGACCTGCCGGGCCTCGGCCGCCACATGGTCTCCCTGCAGGCCTCGCACCCGGACCTGACCAGCGCCTGGGTCCTCGACGTGCGCGGCGCCCTGGTCAGCGTGCAGCCGGCGGACCCTGCCTCCCTCGGTCGGGACTTCTCCTTCCGGGACTACTACAAGGGCGCGGTCGGCTCCGACGCCGCGTTCGTCTCGCCGGCCTTCACCGCCGTGACCGCCGGCAGCCCGCGGGCCGTCGGGGTGAGTGCGGCCGTCCGGGACGAGGGCCGGCTCGTGGGGGTCGTCACGGTCGGCTACCGCCTCGACGCCATCAGCGCGTTCTCCGACCGTCTCGCGGAGCTGCAGGGCGTCCACCTCGCCGTGGCGGACCAGCAGGGCCAGCTGCTGGCGGGCGGACAGGGCGGTCGCGGCAGCCTCAGCACCCCCCTGGACAGCCTCGTCCGGGCGGCGCTGGAGGAGCCGGCCGCCACCCTGCACCTCGGGTCGGGGAACGGCGCCGGGCTGGTGTCGTACCGCACCGTCGGCGAGCTCGGCTGGGCCGTGGTCGCCGAGCTGCCGACCAGTCGCGCGCTGTCCGCGGCCACGGCGCTGGCGGCCCGGGTCGTCGCCGCGGCCGTCCTGCTAGCGCAGCTGCTGCTCATCGGGCTCGTCCTCGCGGTGCGCGCCGACAGCCGGCGGCGGATCGTGGAGGTCACGCTCGGCGAGCGCGAGGGGCACCTCAGCGGCGTCCTGGAGGCCGCCGGTGACGCCTACGTGTCCATTGACGGCGACGGCCTGGTGACCGGGTGGAACGAGCAGGCGACGGCGGTCTTCGGTCACCACCGGGACGCCGCGCTCGGCGCCGACCTCGCCGAGCTGGTCGTGCCGGTCGGCTCCCGCGCCGCCCACCGCGCCGGGGTGGCCCGGGTCGGCGCCGGTGGCGCAGGGCGGCTGCTGGGGCTGCGCACCGAGGTCGAGGCGCTGCACGCCGACGGGCACCAGTTCCCCGCGGAGATCACCCTGTGGCCCAGCGGCACGGCCACCGCGCCCTCCTTCAGCGCCTTTGTCCGCGACCTCACGCAGGTCAAGCAGCAGGAGCGGGTGCTGGCCGACGCGCACGAGGGCGCCCTGGTGGCCTCGCGGCTGAAGTCGGAGTTCGTGGCGAACATGAGCCACGAGATCCGCACCCCGATGAACGGCGTCCTCGGCATGACGACCCTGCTGCAGGACACCGACCTCGATCCCCTGCAGCGCGACTACGTCGAGACGGTCGGCTCCTGCGCGGAGTCGCTGCTCGTCGTCATCGACGACATCCTGGACTTCTCCAAGATCGAGGCCGGTCGGCTCGACCTCGAGTCGGTCGACCTCGAGCTGCGCCCCCTGGTCGAGGAGGTCGTCGGCCTGCTCGCCAGCACCGCCGGGGCCCGCGGCCTGGAGGTGGTGGCCTGGGTCGACCCCGCCCTGCCGCGGCACGTGCACGGCGATCCACACCGCCTGCGCCAGGTGCTCAGCAACCTGGTGGGCAACGCGGTGAAGTACACCGAGCGCGGCGAGATCGTGGTGCACCTGGTGCCGGCCGCCCCCGGCTGGGTGCGCTGGTCGGTCCGGGACTCCGGGATCGGGATCACCCCCGAGCAGCAGACCCGGCTGTTCGAGGCGTTCCAGCAGGCCGACGCCTCGACCACGCGCCGCTACGGAGGGACCGGACTCGGGCTGACGATCAGCCGCCAGCTGGTCGAGCTGATGGGTGGCCGGCTCGACGTCGAGAGCACCGCTGGCGCCGGCTCGACGTTCTTCTTCGAGCTGCCGCTGCCGGCCGTGACCGCCCCCGTGCCTGCGGAGCCCGCCCGCCTGAGCCTGGCCGGCGTCCGGGTGCTGGTGGTCGACGACAACCCGACGAACCTGACCGTGATGCACGAGTACCTCAGCGCCGCGTCGCTGATCCCCACCTGCGTGGCCGACGCGCGCTCGGCGATGGACGAGCTGCTCGGGGCGCTGCAGCTCGGGGCGCCGTACGACGTGGCGATCCTCGACATGCACATGCCCGGCACGGACGGCCTGCAGCTGGCCGCCGCCATCCGGGCCCAGCCGGACCTGGCCCGGCTGCCCATGGCCCTGCTGACCTCGACCGGGCAGCGCGGCGAACGAGCGGCGGCGCGCCGGGCAGGGATCGGGGCCTACCTGATCAAGCCGGTACGTCAGGCGCAGCTGTTCGACCGGCTCGCCGGGCTGCTCAGCGGCGACGACGAAGGCGGCGCCCGAGCGGCCGGAGCGGGAGCACCCGTACGCCTGGCCGTCGCGGCGGGGCGCGTGCTCGTGGCGGAGGACAACGTCGTCAACCAGCGCGTGGTCACCGCGATGCTGGAACAGCTGGGGTACGTGGTCGACCTCGCCCCGGACGGCCTGGTCGCGGTCGAGCGCGCCCTGGCCCGGCGCTACGACGCGGTGCTCATGGACTGCCAGATGCCGCAGCTCGACGGTTTCGAGGCGACCCGCCGCATCCGCGCAGCCGACGGCGCGACGGCGACGACCCCCGTGATCGGGCTGACGGCCTCCGCCCTGGCCGTCGACCGCCAGCACTGCCAGGAGGCCGGCATGGACGACTTCCTGTCCAAGCCGCTGCGGCGGGAGGCCCTGGCCGAGGTGCTCCTGCGGTGGACGACGCCGGCGCCGGGGCAGATCCCGGCGCACTCCCTGACGGTTGCGGTGCCGTCGCCGCCGGTCGGCGCGCTGGACCACGACGTGCTCGCCGAGATGCTCACCCTCGGCCAGGGCTTCCTTGCCGTCGTGGACGCCTACCTGGCGGCGGCGCCCGACCTGCTCGACGACCTCGCAGCGGCAGCGACCGGCGGGGACAGCGCACAGACCGGACGCCTGGCGCACGCGCTGGCCGGCAGCAGCAGCTGCGTGGCGGCGCACCGGGTCGCGGCAGGCAGCCACGCCATGGAGCAGGCCGCCCGGCGCGGTGTGGCAGCGACGGCCGCCGATGTCGCACAGCTGCGCCAGGAGCACGAAGGCGCCGCGTCGGCACTGCGGGACGCGGTCGCCGCTCTGCGACCGTCGGCGGCGTCAGCAGTCTCGTAGCTGGCAGGGGTTGTCACCCGGCGCGCGCGCCGTCCGGCCTCCTGGCGCCGCGGACTGCGGCTTCTGTGCGCCCGGCAGGGTTCGAACCTGCGACCTGCCGCTTAGAAGGCGGCTGCTCTATCCGGCTGAGCTACGAGCGCGGGGCTTGACGGGAAGCTGGTAGGAAACCCTCCTGCTGGCGGCCCGTCGGTACTCCTGCCGGTGAGTCTGCCCGATCCGGCCCCTGCCCGGGTCACGGACGAGGCCCTGCGGGGCCGTACAGGGTTGTCTCGGGTGCCCCGTCGCCGGTGCCGTCGGCTCGCGGCGCAAGCCACCGGGTCGACCTGCCGATCGACACCGTGCACGACTCAGTGTCTCCGCAAGTGCCACCCTGCTCGACACGTGCATGACGACAGCGAGGTACGAGTGTCTGCCGACAGCAACGCCGACGACGTGACCGCATCGGCGGACCCGGACGAGCACGAGTTCACGTGCGACCTGCCCGGTTGCACGCGGACGGGGACGTGGGCGGCCGACGATGACGTGCCCTGGCCCGCCGAACCTCCACCCGGCTGGCTGAGCCTTGTGGTGGCCCGGAACGGCGCACGGGACGTGAACCTCGCGTACTGCTCCCAGGAACACCTCGGCCTGGGCGTCAAGGAACACCTGCCGCCGGCCGTGCCCTTGCCCCCCGACAAGGAGGGCTGGCTCGGTGACGTCCTCGGCTGCGCCGTGGTCGTGGGCTTCGTCACTGTCCTGGTGCTCGGGCTCATCTCGGCAGTCGCCCTGCTGATCGACCTCTCGAGGTGGCTGGTCGAGCGCTTCTAGCGGGCACGAGCAGGAGGGTTCCGATCCCCGTGAGGTTCTTCGAGGACATGCACCAATGGCTGCTGCTTCTCCTGATCGTGGCGCTACTGGTGGGCGTCGGGCTTCTCCTTGCAACACCCGGCAGCGACGAGTGCGGCCCGGACGATCAGTGTGGGGCCGCCGGGTTTGCGACCGTCCGGCCCTGACCTGTCCCTTGCGGAGGTCGGGCACGCACCCGATAGGCCCTGTTGAGCTGTCGGCGGTGCGTCCGGTGCAGCCGCTTGAGGTTGTCGGCCGCGAGGCGGTCGCCGCCCTCGGCGCCCAGCCGGAACTGCTGCTGCGCTTCAACGACGGCGCCACGGTCACGCAGCAGGACGCCCAGGTTGTTGTGCGCGTACAACTCGCCGGCCATCAGGGCCTGCCGTAGCAGGGTCTCTGCTCGGCCCACGTCGCCGCGTTCCTCCTCCAGCAGCAACGCCAGCTTGATCATCGAGTCGAGATGTCCGTTCGCGACGCCCTGCTCAAGCAGCCGCTGCGCCTGCTCCAGGTGCCCCCGTCGGCGCAGCAGGTGCCCGAGGTCCGAGCGGGCGTCGTCGTCGACCGCCATGGCCTGCCGCAGCAGCGGCTCGGCCTCGTCCAGCCGGTCCCGGAGCAGGTGCCAGCGGGCGAGGGCGCCGGCGCAGAGCCCGTCCCCGTCTTCCGCCGCCTCGCCAGAGCGCCTCGGCCGCCACCGGGTTCCCGTGCCGGCGCAGCAGACTGCCCAGGCAGAGGCGCGCACGTGGATCACCGGCGACGAGAGCTCGCCGGTATGCCGCCTCCGCAGCGGGCCAGTCCTGTAGGTCCTCGTACGCCAGACCCAGGTTCAGCAGCGCCTCGCTCACTCCGCCCGCGCCGGCTTCCAGGTATGCGGCAACCGCCTCAGCAGGCCGTTTCTGCGTCTTCAGCGCATTTCCCAGGTTGAAGGACCCCGCGGCCGACCCGGACCGCGCAGCCGCGCGGAAGTACGGTTCGGCCCCAGCCTCGTCCCCTGCGTCCGACCGCTCGTTGCCGAGCTCCAGCAGCCGTCGTACGTCGCCGGCCGGCTCGGCCCCCGCCCGACGGCCCTCCTCCGGAAGCGTCACGTCCCGCCGTTCCGGATGCACGTGGACACGGTATCCAGCCGCGCCCGGGGCGATGATCGCTCGGGACGCGAGGACGGCCGGCCGGCGTCTCGGGCGGTCCTCGGGCGAGGTGACCGGCGCCAGGGGTTGTCCACAGCCCGGCCGGGTGTCCACAACCTGGCTTCCGGACGCTCTGCCGAGGTCGATCCGGCCGCAAGGTCGACAGGCGCCGGTGACTCCCACCGGGCCGAGCCTGGAGGTCCCCGTGCACGAGCCCCTCATCACCGTCGTCGGCAACGTCGCCGGCCCGCCCCGCCAGCGCACCACTCCCGCCGGGGTCGCGGTCTCCGACTTCCGGATCGCGGCCACCCCGCGCCGGCTCGACCGCGCGGCCAACACCTGGAGCGACGGCGAGACGATCTGGTTCGGCGTCACCGCCTGGCGTGGGCTGGCGGAGCACTGCGCCGACTCGCTCAAGAAGGGCGACCGGGTCGTCGTCACCGGGCGGCTGACCACCCGGAGCTGGGACGTCGAGGGCGGCGAGCGGCGCACCGGGCTCGAGGTGGATGCCACCAGCGTCGGCCTCGACCTCTCCAAGGGCAGTGCGGCGTACGTCAAGGCGCCGACGCTGGTCACCGACCAGGACCCCTGGGTGTCGAGCGGCCTGGTCGACCCGCTCACCGGCGTCGTACGGCCCGAGGAGCTCGACGTGCAGGAGGAGGACGAACACGCCGCGGCGGCCTGAGGTGCGGCCCGGCCGGCGCCCGCGTCGGCCGGGCCGGCCCCGCAGGCGCGCCCGTAGGCTGGAGTCATGGCGCAGTTCGTGTATCAGATGCAGAAGGTCCGCAAGGCAGTCGGGGACAAGGTGATCCTCGACGACGTCACGCTGGCCTTCCTCCCCGGAGCCAAGATCGGCGTGGTCGGGGCCAACGGCGCGGGCAAGTCGACGGTGCTCAAGATGATGGCGGGCCTGGACCAGCCCTCCAACGGCGACTCCAAGCTGACCCCCGGCTACTCGGTCGGCATGCTCATGCAGGAGCCGCCGCTGGACGAGACCAAGACGGTCCGCGAGAACGTCGAGGACGGCGTCAAAGTCATCCGCGACGTGATGGTGCGCTACGAGGAGCTCAACGAGAAGATGGGCGCCCCGGACGCCGACTTCGAGCAGATCCTCGAGGAGCAGGCGCCGCTGCTCGACGCCATCGAGGCCGCCAACGCCTGGGAGCTCGACAGCCAGATCGAGCAGGCCATGGACGCGCTGCGCTGCCCGCCGCCGGACGAGCCGGTCACGCACCTGTCCGGTGGTGAGCGTCGCCGGGTGGCGCTGTGCAAGCTGCTGCTCGAGGCCCCCGACCTGCTGCTGCTCGACGAGCCGACCAACCACCTCGACGCCGAGAGCGTGGAGTGGCTGGAGAACCACCTGTCCCGCTACGCCGGTGCGGTGCTGGCCGTGACCCACGACCGCTACTTCCTCGACAACGTGGCGCAGTGGATCCTCGAGCTCGACCGCGGGCGGGCCTACCCGTACGAGGGCAACTACTCGACCTACCTGGAGAAGAAGCAGGAGCGCCTCGCCGTCCAGGGCAAGAAGGACGCCAAGCTGTCCAAGCGCCTCAAGGACGAGCTCGAGTGGGTGCGGCAGAACGCCAAGGGCCGCCAGACCAAGAGCAAGAGCCGGCTGGCCCGCTACGAGGAGATGGCCGCCGAGGCCGAGAAGACCAAGAAGCTCGACTTCGAGGAGATCCAGATCCCGGCCGGCCCGCGGCTCGGGAGCGTGGTCATCGAGGCGAAGGGGCTGGTCAAGGGCTTCGGCGACCGCGTGCTGATCAAGGACCTGTCCTTCGACCTGCCCCGCGGCGGCATCGTGGGAATCATCGGGCCCAACGGGGTCGGCAAGACGACGCTGTTCAAGACGATCGTGGGCCTGGAGCAGGCCGACGACGGCAGCGTGCGGGTCGGCGACACGGTCAAGCTGTCCTACGTCGACCAGGACCGCAGCGGGCTCGACGGCAGCAAGAGCGTCTGGGAGACGGTCTCCGACGGCCTGGACTACATCCAGGTCGGCAACCAGGAGATGCCCAGCCGGGCCTACATCGGCGCGTTCGGGTTCAAGGGCCCGGACCAGCAGAAGAAGGCCGAGATCCTGTCCGGCGGCGAGCGCAACCGGCTCAATCTGGCGATGACGCTCAAGCAGGGCGGCAACGTGCTGCTGCTGGACGAGCCGACCAACGACCTCGACGTCGAGACGCTCGGCTCGCTGGAGAACGCGCTGCTCGAGTTCCCCGGCTGCGCCGTCGTCATCAGCCACGACCGCTGGTTCCTCGACCGGGTCGCCACCCACATCCTGGCGTGGGAGGGCACCGACGAGGACCCGTCGCAGTGGCACTGGTTCGAGGGCAACTTCGAGTCGTACGAGAAGAACAAGGTGGAGCGGATGGGCCAGGACGCCGCCCGGCCGCACCGGGTGACCTACCGCAAGCTCACCCGCGACTGAGCTGGACACGACGACGAGCACGACGACCCCGAAGGCCACGCTGGCGTTCGGGGTCGTGCTGCTGCTCAGCCTTGTCATCCTGTTCGCGCCCAGCGGCGACGCCGCGGCGCCCTTCCCGCACTCCGACAAGCTCGTGCACGGGACGCTGTTCGCCCTGCTGGCCGGCACGTCGCGCTGGCGGTTCGGTTCGTCGACCCGGGTGCTGCTGCTGGTGTGCGCCTACGCACCGCTGAGCGAGGTCGTCCAGGCGGCGCTGCTGCCGGACCGCGACGGCGACTGGCACGACGCGGTCGCCGACCTGCTGGGCGTCGCGCTCGGCTGGCTGCTCGCCGGGCGCCTGCTGGGCACCCCTGACGGCCGCCAACCTGATCGCTGAAGCACCTGGTGGTGCGCGGGGAGGCGTGGTAGTCTTCGAACACCAGTTCGAGGGGGACCGCAGTGAGCCAGGACAGTGCCCGTGGTCCAGCCTCTGGTCAGGCAGCGCCGGACGAGGCGACAGCGGCACTCCTTGCGGCGTTCGTCGCCGTGTCGCTGACTGCTCCGGCTGACCTCCCCGGTCCGGTGGCGCTGGAGCGGACCCGGGCGCTGCTGGGGTTGGCCGAGAGGCTGGCGGCGGTCACGGCGCGCGCGGTCGGGGACGTCCAGGCGCGGGAGCTGTTCGTGCTCGATGAGGCGGGCAGCACCCGGAGCTGGCTGCGGACGCTGCCGTGCGGTGAGGGGCAGCACGCGAGCCGGGCGCGGCAGCTCGGGAGGTACCCGGTGGTCGAGTCCGCGCTGCGGGAGGGCGTCCTGTCCGCAGCCACCGCGAGCCTGGTCTGCTCGCACCTGGAGCGGATCCCCGCCGACGTGCCGGACGAGCAGCTGTTCGGGCTGCTGGTGCACGGGGTTCCGGACGTGCTGTCGGCGTGGACCGGCGGGCTGATCGCTGACGACCTCGTGACGGACGAGCTCATCGCGCGACGGGAGGAGGCAGCCGTGGTGCTGCGCGCCTGCGCGGACGACACGGCCTCCGCTCCCGCTGCCCGGCTCGAGCCGGTGTTCGTCCTGCTCGCCCGGACGGTCACGCCGGCGCACCTGGCCAGCACGCTGGGCGCCCTGGTGGACGCCCTGCTGCCCGAGCAGCTCGACGGGCAGGACGGCTACGACGAGACGTACGTGCGGCTGCGCAAGGTCCTCAGTGGCGGCTGGGACCTGCTGATCCACCTGGACGACGTGGCCGGGCAGACCCTCGCGGAGCTCCTCGAGACGAAGGTTCGGGCGCTGCTACGAGGCATGGTCGGACAGCCGGCACCGGCCACTGACCCCGAGGGCCGGGCCGCTGACGCCGGTGCCGATCGACAGGTGGATCCGCACGTCGCCGAGCAGCTCGGCCTCGACGTCGATCTCGACGACGCGCAGGACGACGACGCGCAGGACGACGACGCGCCGGACGACGACGCGCCGGACGACGACGCGCAGGACGACGACGCGCAGGACAACGACGCGCAGGACAACGACGACGGCGACCCCGAGGTCCCGGTCACCCACGACGGCGCTCCGCAGGGCGGGACAGTGCTGGCGCTGCACCCGGCGGCCCCGGCTGACGAGGCGGACGTGGTCGAGTTCGGTGCCGTGCGCAGCCGCAAGCAGAACCTGTACGACGCCTTTGTCGCCCTGCTGCTGGACGCCACGGCCGGGCTGGGCCAGGGCGTTCCACGCCCGGCTCAGCTGACGATCGTGACCAGCCTGGGCGGGCTGCAAGGCCAGCCGGGGGCCACCCCGGGCGTCCTGACCACCGCTCGGGGCGCGGTTCCGCTACCGACCGAGACGGTGCGCCGGCTGGGCTGCGATGGGGTCCTGGCCGCGGTGCTGCTCGACGCGCTGGGCAACCCGGTCGGTGCGTCCGGCACCCACCGGCACGCCAGCAGGCGGGAACGGCGGGCGCTGCGTGCGCAGTGGGGGCCGACCTGCGCCGTGCTCGGCTGCGCCAGCACGCGCACGGTCCCGCACCACGTCGAGCCGTGGTGGCTGAGCCGGCGGACCCGGCTGCGGGATCTGCTGCCCGTCTGCGAGCACCATCATCACGACGTCCACGAGGGCGGGCGCACCCTGCGCCTGCGCGACGGGCGACTGATCAACTTCACCGGCTGGGGCCACCAGCACGCGGCCGCGGCATGAGCACGGCGAGCGCACGCCCCGCAGCGCAGGCGGCGGAGTACGCGGGGTTCTCCAGGTCCGCCAGGTGCAGCGCAGGTCGCCGACGTGGCGGGCGCAAGTCCCTACCGCGGGGAGTTCACCAGCGTCTGGGCCGCCCGCTCGAGGTGGTCCCAGATCGCCGCCCGGGCCCGCTCGTCGATGTCGAGGCGGGCGACGGCGGCGGACATGTGCGTGAGCCAGGCGTCGCGCTCACGCTCGCCGATCTGCCACGTCACGTGCCGCATCCGCAGCCGGGGGTGGCCGCGCTCCTCGGAGTAGGTCGTCGGCCCGCCCCAGTACTGCTCGAGGAACATCTGCAGGCGGCGCTTGGCCGGCTCGAGGTCGTCGCCCTCGTACAGCGGGCGGAGCACCGGGTCGTCGGCCACGCCCCGGTAGAACTCGTCCACCAGCAGCCGGAAGACCGGCTCGCCACCGACCATCTCGTACACGGACTCGCTCAGCGCACTGCCTCTCGACTCTGGCCGGCCCGCCGGGCGGCTGCCGCGATGTTGCGCAGCATCCCCCCGAACACCGCCCCGTGGAACGGGGCGATGGCCCACCAGTAGGCGTGCCCGGCGAGGCCGCGCGGGAAGAAGACCGCTCGCTGGTGGAACACCGTGTGCCCGTCCCGCTCTTCCACCCCCAGCTCCAGCCATGCCACCCCCGGCACCCGCATCTCGGCCCGCAGCCGCAGCAGCTCGCCCGGGACGATCTCCTCCACCCGCCACCAGTCCAGCGACTCGCCGATGTAGAGCACGTGCGGGTCGCGCCGGCCGCGGCGCAGGCCGACCCCGCCGGCGAGCCGGTCCATCAGGCCGCGCACGGTCCACGCCAGGGGGAAGGAGTACCAGCCGTTGTCGCCGCCAATCCCCTCGATGACCCGCCACAGGTCCTCGGGGGCCGCGTCGACGGCGCGGCGGCGGTCGTCCTCGTACAGCGTGCCGCCGGCCCAGTCCGGGTCGGTCGGCAGCGGGTCCGACGGGGCGCCCGGCCAGCTCGCCGAGGACCACCGGGTCTCGACGGCGGCGTCACGGATGCGCTGCAGCGCCAGCCGTACGGCCTCGTCGAAGGGCAGCAGGCCCTCGGGCGGGTCCGGTACGTACGCCGCGATGTCGTGCTCGGAGCACACCACCTCGTTGACGAGCGACAGCACCAGCGGCTTGGCCAGCGCGCCCGGCACCGGCGTGACGATGTTGACCCAGTGCCCGGACAACCGGGGGGTGAGCAGGGGCACCGGCAGGATCAGCCGTGGACGGAGCCCCGCGACCGCTGCGTAGCGCTGCATCATCTGCGCGTACGTGAGGACGTCGGGGCCACCGATGTCGAAGCGCCGGGACACCGTGGCCGGGAGCTGGGCGCAGCCGACGAGGTAGCGGAGCACGTCGCGTACGGCGATGGGCTGGATCCGGGTCTTCACCCACCTCGGGGTCACCATCGCCGGCAGCCGCTCGGTCAGGTAGCGCAGCATCTCGAACGACGCCGAGCCGCTGCCGAGGATCACCGCGGCCTGCAGCACCGCTGTCGGCACGCCGCTGTCCAGCAGCACCTGGCCGACCTCGTGCCGCGAGCGCAGGTGCGGGCTGAGCTGCTGGTGCGGGGGCACCAGGCCGCCGAGGTAGACGATCCGGCGCACCCCCGCGGTGCGGGCCGCGTCCGCGAAAGCCTGCGCCGCCCGCCGGTCGGTGTCCTCGAACTCCCCGGTGTCGATGGAGTGGATGAGGTAGTAGGCGACGTCGATCCCGGTCAGCGCCGGCCCGAGCGCCGCCGGGTCCAGGGCGTCCGCCTCGACGACCTCCACCTCCGCCGCCCACGGGACGTCGCGCAGCCGCCCGGCGTCCCGGGTCATCGCGCGTACGTCGTAGCCCTCCGCGAGCAGCCGCGGCACCAGCCGGCCGCCGATGTAGCCGGTCGCGCCCGTGACCAGCGTCCGCATGCTCCCAGTGTCGTGCAGATCCTGCGGCTCGGCCCGTCGGTCAGTCCCCGCCCCCGCCGCCCCCGTCGCCGCCCCCACCGCTGTCGCTGCCCCCGCTGTCGCTGCCGCCCCAGCCGCCCCAGCCGCCGCCCGAGTCGGACTGGTCGACGTCGCCGCCACGGCCGTCGTACGGGCTGGAGCTGATGTCGGAGTCCCGCAGCCCGCTCCGGCGGCGCGAGGAGCCCCTCAGCCGCGAGACGACCAGCCCGCTGAACAGGGCGAACAGCACGAGGAACACCAGCACAGCCAGGAGGATGGGCACGTACCAGGGCATGGGAGACCTCTTCCTGCCGGCGTGCGGCTCACGCTACGGGGTGAGAGACAGCCCGGTGTGCTCGGCGAGAAACGCGAGCACGTCGACCGACAGGCCGACGGTGCGGCTCACCGACCGCGCGCCGTGGCCGACGTCGCGCTCGTCGCGCAGCAGCACCGGGCGGTCCGACGACGTCGCGTACTGCAGCGCCGCGCACAGCTTGCGGGCGTGCAGCGGGTCGACGCGGGAGTCGCCGTCGAAGACGGTGCACAGCACCGCCGGGTACGCGGCGCCCTCGCGGACGTGGTGGTAGGGCGAGTACGACAGCAGCCAGCCCAGCTCTGTGGGGTCGGCCGCGGTGCCGTACTCGTCGTTCCAGGTGCGGCCCAGCCCGAACAGCTCGTACCGCACCATGTCGAGCAGCGGCGCCGAGCAGACCACCGCCGCGTACGCCTCCGGCCGCTGGGTGAGCGCGGCGCCCACCAGCAGCCCGCCGTTGGAGCCGCCGTAGATGCCGAGCTGCGCGGTCGTGGTCCAGCCCCGGTCCACCAGCGCGTCCGCCACCGCCGCGAGGTCGTCGAAGACGTTCTGCTTGTGCTCGCGCATGCCCGCGCGGTGCCAGGCCTCGCCCTCCTCGGCGCCGCCCCGCAGGTTGGCCACCACCCAGACCCCGCCGGCCGCGACCCAGGCGAGCGCGCTTGGGGTGTAGCCGGGGCTCAGCGAGACCCCGAAGCCGCCGTAGCCGTACAGGACGGTCGGGCGCGCGCGGCCCGGCCCGACCGGCGACAGGACGAGTGCCCGGACCACGGTGCCGTCCGCGGACGTCACCTCGACGAGCTGGGAGCGCACCGCCGGCAGGTCGGGCGTGCCGGGAGCCGCCTCCTCCAGCGCCAGCGCGGTGCCGTCGTAGCGGTGCACCTGCGGTGGCGTCGTGGTGTCGGTCCAGCTCAGCCACAGCTCCGAGCCGCCCTCCGGGTGGCCCGACAGGCCCCCGACCGTGCCGATCCCGGGTAGCGGCAGCGGCACGCCGTCGACGGTCACCTCGCTGACCGCGTGCCGGCTGCGCAGCACCACGAGCCGGCCGTCCTCGAGCTGCTCGACGTCCTCGAGCACCGCCTCCGGGTCCTGCTCGACCAGGGTCGTCCAGTCCTGCGGCGAGGTCGGGTCGGCCGTGCAGAGCCGGCCGCGGGGCGCGCCGGCGTCGGTGTGCACCCACAGCCGTCCGTCGCGGGCGACCCAGGCGCCGCAGCGGGCGTCCACGCCGACCTGGACCTCGGCCGGCGGCCCGCCGGCCTCGAGGTCGAACAGCCAGACGTCGTCGCGCGGTGCGGTGCCCGCGCTGGCGCTGACGACGAGCCACCGGCCGTCCAGGGACACCGAGCAGCCGTAGTAGTTGGTCAGGTCGAGCCCGGCGCCCCACACCTCGACGTCGTCAGCGGCCGGCGTGCCGACGACGTGCCGGTAGACCCGGCGGTGGAACTGCTCCTCGCCGGCCGGCACGAGGGCGGGAGCGAGCCGGCGTACGTAGTAGAAGGCGTCGCCGCCGGGCACCCACGCCACGGGGGAGTAGCGGCAGCGGTCGATCGGGCCGTCGACGACCTCGCCGGTGTCGACGTCGAGCACCCGCAGCAGCGACTCCTCGTCGCCGCCGGTCGACAGCTGGTAGGCCAGCAGGCGCCCCTCCTTGCTCGGGGCCCAGCTGTCCAGCGTCGTCGCGCCGGTCGGGTCGAGCGCGCCGACGTCCAGCAGCGGCCGGTCGCCGGCCCCAGCCGGTGTCGGAGCCCGCACCCACAGCACCGCGTGCTCCTGGCCCGGCTGCCGGCGGGTGCGGAACGTTCGGTCGCCGCGCCACGCCGGCGGGCCCACCGAGCCGGCCTGCAGCAGCTGGCTGAGCTGCCCGCGCAGCTGCTCCCGGCCGGGCAGCGCGCCCAGCTCGGCCGCGCACAGCTCGTCCTGCGCCTGCCGCCAGGCGGTCGTCTCCGGTGCGGTCGCGTCCTCCAGCCAGCGGTACGGGTCGGCGACGCGGACGCCGTGCAGGTCCTCGACGGTGTCGGCGCGCCGGGCGGCCGGGTAGACGATCACCCGCACACGCTAGGACGCGCTCAGCACCATCGCCGCGGCGACACCGGCGCCGGCGGTCCAGGCGGCCGTCCGCAGCCAGTTGGTGGCGACCAGCCGGTCGGCGAGCGCCGGGTCGTACGGCTGCAGCCGCCCGTGCAGCGGCACCGACGACGCCACGGTGACGCCGACGGTGACCAGGGCCAGCGCGGCGGCCAGCAGGACGAGCCACAGCGGCACCCCCGCCGGCCGGCGCAGCAGCAGCACGCCGAGCGTCGCGCCCTGCACCGCCCACGGCGCCGCCACCGCCCAGGCCATCGCCCGGCCGTGCGCGCGATGGAAGGCCGGCCAGGCGGCGGTCGGGCCCACCGCCCGAAAGCCCGGGTAGACCACGAGCTGCACGACCCAGACCAGCCCGGCCAGGTAGCTCACGGTGACGAGGTGGAGCACCGGCACGAGCAGGGCGACGTCCACCCCTGCATGCTCGCGCACGGCCGCGGGCGGCCACGTGTCGGAGCGGTGCGTGGCGCATCCGGCCCAGATCGGCCAGAATCGCCGTGAGGAGGGCGGATGGCCGACGCGCTGGTGCTCAACGCGACGTACGAACCGCTGTGTGTGGTGCCGGGCCGCCGGGCCGTGGTCCTCGTCCTCACCGCAAAGGCCGTGCCGGTCGCCGGCACCGACGACGTCCTGCACAGCGCCCGCACCGAGCTGCCGGTGCCCTGCGTCGTGCGGCTCACCCGGTACGTACGGGTGCCGTACCGGGCGACGGTTCCCCTGACGCGCAAGGCGGTCTTCGCCCGCGACGGCGGCCGGTGCGTCTACTGCGGGGCCGCCGCGACGAGCCTCGACCACGTCGTGCCCAAGAGCCGCGGCGGCCCGCACACCTGGGACAACGTGGTCTCGGCGTGCGGGCGCTGCAACCACGCCAAGGCGGACCGCGCGGTCAGCGAGCTCGGCTGGCGGCTGCGCCGGGCGCCGGTGGCCCCGAGCGGCGCCGCGTGGCGGGTGGTCGGGGCCCGCCGCCTCGACCCGCGGTGGCGGCCGTTCCTGCAGGGCCTGCCGGATCTCGCCGCCCTGGAGGAGCCCGCCTGAGGGCCGGTACGTTCCCCCGATGGCGCAGCTGCATGACCTGACGGCTCTGGAGCAGGGCGCCGCCGTGCGCGCCGGCGAGGTGACCGCGCTGGAGCTGGTGGAGCACTACGCCGCGCGGATCGAGCGGCTCGACGGGGAGCTCGGCGCGTTCGTGACGCTGACCGTCGACGCCGCCCGCGAGCAGGCCCGCCGGCCGCTGCCGGCCGGTCCGCTGGCGGGAGTGCCGACCGGCATCAAGGACCTCAACCTCACGTCCGGCGTGCCCACCGGCTTCGGCTCCCGGGCTATGCAGGGGTTCGTCCCGGCCGTCGACGATCACGTGGTCGAGAAGCTGCGCGACGCGGGCCTGATCAGCCTGGGCAAGACCGCGACGCCGGAGTTCGGGCTGCCCTGCTACACCGAGACCGCCGTCGGCCCGCCCACCCGCAACCCCTGGGACCTGTCGCTGTCGGCCGGAGGCAGCAGCGGCGGGGCGGGAGCCGCGGTCGCCGCCGGTCTCCTTCCGGTCGCCCAGGGGTCCGACGGCGGCGGCTCGCTGCGCATCCCCGGCAGCGTCAACGGGCTGGTCGGCCTCAAGGTCAGCCGCGGCCGGATCAGCCGGGGGCCGGTCAACGGTGACATCACCGGCCTGGCGTGGGACGGCCCGCTCGGGCGCACCGTGCGCGATGCCGCGGCCATGCTGGACGTGCTCGCCGGCCCGATGCCCGGGGACCCGCACTGGGCGCCCCCGCCGGAGCAGAGCTTCCTGTCGGCCTGCTCGCGGCCGCCCGGCCGGCTGCGGGTCGGCCGCACCCGCACCCCGGTGGTCGAGGGCGCCGTCGTGCACCCGCACGTCGTCGAGGCGTACGACGCGGCGTCCGGCCTGCTCGCCGAGCTCGGGCACGAGGTCACCGACATCGACCCGCCGTACGGCCCGGAGCTGGTCCCCTCCTTCGAGGTGCTGTGGTCGGTCAGCGCGGCCGGGGTGCCGGTCGCCGCGGAGCGCGAGGGCGAGCTGCTGCCGCTGACCCGCTGGCTGCGCGAGCGCGGCCGCGCGCTGTCCGCCCGCCAGTTCACCGCCGCGGTCGCCGCCGTGCAGTCCGCCACCCGCGCCGGCATCCGGGCCACCTCGGCGTACGACGTCCTGCTGCTGCCGACGCTGGCCCAGCCGCCGGCGCCGATCGGCTGGTTCAGCGCCGCGGGCGACGGGTCGGACCCGGCGGCGGAGTTCGCCCGGATGAAGCAGTGGACGCCGTTCACCGCGCTGTTCAACGCGACCGGGCAGCCCGCCGTCAGCCTGCCGCTGCACCTGTCCCCGGCCGGGCTGCCGATCGGCGTCATGCTCGTGGGGCGGCCGGCCGACGAGGTCACGCTGCTGTCCCTGTCCGCGCAGCTCGAGGCCGCCCGGCCGTGGGCGGACCGGCACCCGCCGGCCTGGACCTCGTGAGCGTCGTGACCAGGCTTCGGCCGGTCCGGCCCGAGGAGGAGAACGTCCTCGCCCGCTGGCGCGCCGAGCCGGCGTCGGAGTTCGAGGACTTCGGCGGCGGCCCCACCCCCAGTCGCTACGACGCGACCGCGACCAGCCGGCCGGGCGGACTCGGCCGGCTCGTGGTGACCGACGGCGCCGACGTGCTGCTCGGGTCGGTGAGCTGGCACGAGGTGACGTACGGCCCCAACCGCGGGTCCACCGCGCTCAACATCGGCATCTCGCTGCGACCGCCGGCCCGCGGCGCCGGGCACGGCAGCCGGGCGCAGCGCATGCTCGCGGACTACCTGTTCGTCAGCTACCCGGTGCACCGGGTCGAGGCGTCGACCGACCTGGCGAACGTGCCGGAGCAGCGGGCGCTGGAGCACGCGGGGTTCCGCCGCGAGTGCGTGCTGCGCGGGGCCCAGTGGCGGAGCGGTGCCTGGCGGGACCTGGTGCAGTACGCCCGGCTCCGGACAGACGGCCCGGTGTCGGGCGGGTAGGTCTGTGGGTGCTGGGCAGGCAGCCGGGGTGAGCATCGCCCCGGACCTCGCCGCGCTCGCGGCCGGCCACGGCGTCGCGACGTCGTACGAGGACTGGGCGGGCGAGCCGGTCGAGGTCGGCCCCGAGGCCGTCCTGGCCGCGCTGGCCGCGCTCGGCGTCGACGCGGCCGGGCCGGACCGGCTCGCGGCCGCGATCGAGGACTTGGCCGCGGCGCCGTGGCGGCGCGCCCTGCCGCCGGCGCTGGTCGTGCGCGAGGGCGAGCCGGCGCGGGTCGAGCTGCGCGGCGACGGCCCGCTGGTGCTCGAGCGCGAGGACGGCGGCACCGAGGACGTTCCGGTGGCCGGCCCGGTGCTCGCGGAGCGCGACGGGCGGGCGCTCCGCGAGGTCGCCCTGCCGGCGCTGGGCCTGGGCTGGCACCGGCTGCGGGCCGGCGGCGACGAGTGCGTGCTCGTCGTCGCGCCGAACCGGATCGGGCTGCCGGCCGGCATGGACCGCACCTGGGGCTGGATGGTGCAGTTGTACGCCCTGCGCAGCGCGGGCTCCTGGGGTGTCGGGGACTACGCCGACCTGCGCACCGTCGTGGCGCACACCGCGGCCCAGGGCGGCGGCGTGGTGCTGGCGAACCCCCTGCACGCCGAGACGCCGGTCCTGCCGATCAACCCCTCGCCCTACTCCCCGTCCAGCCGGCGCTTCCGCTCGCCCCTGTGGCTGCGGATCGAGGACGTCCCGGAGTACGCGGCCGCCGACGCCGCGCTGCGGAGGCGGATCGCCGGGCTGCGGCCGGCCACCGACCCGGAGCGGGTCCAGCGCGACCCGGCGTGGCAGGCCAAGCTGGCGGCGCTCGAGCTGCTCTGGCCGCTGCACCGCGCCGGGCCGCTGGCCGACTTCCGGGCCGAGCTCGGGCAGGCACTCAGCGACGTCGCGCTGTTCTGGGCCCTCGCGGAGATTCACGGCGTGCCGTGGCAGGACTGGCCGGCGCAGCTGCGCCGGCCGGACGCTGCCGGGGTGGCCGCCGCCCGCGAGGAGCTCGCCGAGCGGGTCGACTTCTGGTGCTGGGTGCAGCTGCTGGTGGACGAGCAGCTCGCCGCGGTCGGCGCGGCGTGCGAGGGGATGGCCCTGGGAGTCGTCCACGACCTCGCCGTGGGCGTCGACGCCGGCGGCGCCGACGCGTGGGCCCTGCAGGACGCCCTCGCGCTGACCACCACGGTGGGCGCCCCGCCGGACTCGTTCAACCAACAGGGCCAGGACTGGGGGCTGCCGCCGTGGCGCCCCGACCGGCTCCGCGAGCTGGGCTACGCGCCCTACCGGGAGCTCGTGCGCGGCGTGCTGCGGCACGCGGGCGGCGTCCGGATCGACCACGTCATGGGCCTGTTCCGGTTGTGGTGGGTGCCCGCCGGGGCCTCGGCCGCGGACGGCACCTACGTCTCGTACGACGCCGACGCCATGCTCGGCGTGCTGGCCCTCGAGGCGGTCCGGGCCGGCGCCGTCGTGGTCGGCGAGGACCTCGGCACCGTGGAGGACCGGGTCCGGACCACCCTCGACGCCGCCGGCGTGCTCGGCAGCGCGGTGCTGTGGTTCGAGACCGAGGACGACGCGTTCGTCCCGCCGGCGCAGTGGCGGGAGCTGGCGATGGCGAGCGTCACGACCCACGACCTGCCGACGGCGGCCGGCTTCCTGGCCGAGGAGCACGTCCGGGTGCGCGACGAGCTGGGCCAGCTCGGCATGCCCGTGGAGCAGGAGCGGGAGCGGGTACGCGCCGAGCGCAAGGGCCTGTTCGCGATGCTCGAGGAGCAGGGGCTGCTCGAGGCCGCCGGTGGCGACGAGGTGCTGGCCATGCACGCGGCGCTGGCGGCGTCGCCCTGCCGGGTCGTGCTGGCGGCCTTCGGCGACGCCGTCGGCGACCTGCGCCAGCCCAACCTGCCGGGCACCGTCGACGAGTACCCCAACTGGCGGCTGCCGGTCGCGGACGGGCAGGGCCGGCCGCTCGGCCTCGAGGACCTGCTCGCCGCACCCGGCGTCGACCGACTCGCCACCCTGCTGCGCGAGGGCGTGGGTGGAGGGGCGGTACGTTCTGCCCCCATCAGCACTCCCCAGACCGAGCCGACCCCGACGTGAGGATGACGTGAGCAGCCGACGCCGTGCCGCCTGCCGGACCAGCGCCCTCCTGATGAGCGCCTGCCTGACCGTGCTGCTGACCGCGGGCCCCGCGCTCGCCTTCGACGACGAGCTGGGCCCCCGGGAAGGCGCGGAACCCGGTCCCGGCCTCTCGCCGGTCGCCACCATTGTGCTGTTCGTCCTGATCCCGGCCGTCATCCTGCTCGGCACGGCGGCACTGGTCTGGCTACCCGGGATGATCAAGGCCGAAAGGTACCGCCCGCAGAAGGGCTGGTCGGCAGCGCCGGTGTGGTTCGCCGGGCCGCCCGACCCGGTCGCGGCGGTGGAGACCGCACAGGCGCGGACCGGCGACAGGGGTGGTGCAAGTGGCAACTGGTAGCGCCAGCGCGGCGGGCCTGCCGCACAAGGCACAGGAGCGCATCGAGCACGACCTGCAGAAGATCCGCACCGAGAACGGCCTGGACGTCTCGGTGCTCGTGGGCGACCTCGACCTGGAGGACCTGAGCCACTTCCGCGGGGGCGCCGAGCGGCTGCACGCCGCCCTCGGGCCGCGCAGCCCGGAAGCGGTGCTGCTGGTCGTCGCGCCGGGCCAGCGCAGGGTCGAGGTGGTGACCGGCGCCGCCGTGCGACGCCGGGTGCCCGACCGGGTCTGCGCCCTCGCGGTGCTGTCGATGACGACCGCGTTCACCGGCGGCGACCTGCTCGGGGGGATCACCGAGGGGCTCCGGCAGATCGCCGACAGCGCCGGCCGCCGCGACGCCCTCACCCCCGCCGAGACCAAGCACGACGAGCTGGCCGTGCGCTCGGATGCCGTGCACGGCTCCGCCGCCGCCCCCGCCGCCGGCGCCGGGCACGACGAGGTACAGAGCACCGGCTCGCACTGAGCCCCCGGGAGCTCAGCCGGGCCCCCGGGAGCTCAGTCGGCGGCGGCGTCGCAGTCGCGGGCCCGCAGCGCGCGGACCACGCCGTCGCGGCCCTCGAGCAGCAGCCGTCGCAGCGCCGGCTGGACGGTGCGGGAGGCGAGGTAGGCGTCGGTGCGGGCGACGACGTCCGGCGACACCAGCAGGGTGGGGTACAGCCCGACGACCACGTTCTGGGCCATCTCGGCGGTTCGGGTGCGCCACACCTCGTCGAGCATCTCGAAGTACGGGTCGAGGTAGGGCTCGAGCAGCGCCACCTGCTCGGACTGGTTGAAGCCGCCCACGACCGCCGACTGCACCGCGTTGGGCAGCGAGTCGTCGTGCACCGCCAGCTGCCAGGCCTCGGCCTTCGCCTGCGCGGTCGGGCGGGCGGCCCGGGCGGACGCGGCGTGCCGGGCGCCCGCCGCGGTGCGGTCGCGGGCCAGCTCCGCCTCGATCTCGGGCAGGTCGGCCAGGCCCAGCACCACCAGGCGCATCAGCAGGTGCCAGCGCAGCTCCGCGTCGACGGCCAGCCCGGGCACCGTGGCCGCACCGCTGAGCAGGCCGCGCAGCAGCCCGACCTGCTCGGGCGTCGCCGCGAGGGTGCCGAGCGCCCGGCACCAGGCCAGCTGCAGGTCGCTGCCGGGGGCGGCCGCACGGACGGCGTCGTGGGCGGCGGCGGCGAGCCGGGCCCGACCGACGGGCGCCCAGGCCGGGTCGGCGAACAGCGTGACCGCGCTCTGGGCCTGGCGCAGCAGCGACTGCACGACACCGATGTCGGTCTCCTGCGGCAGCCCGGCCAGCACCAGGCTCACGTAGTCGCGGGCCGGCATCTCGGCGTCGCGGGTCATGTCCCACGCGGCGGACCAGCACAGCGCCCGCGGCAGCGAGTCGCGGATGTCGCCGATGTGGGCGACCAGCGTCGCCAGCGACCGGTCGTCGAGCCGCACCTTGGCATACGTCAGGTCGTCGTCGTTGACCAGCACGAGGTCGGGCTGCGGCCGGCCCACCAGCGCGGGGACCTCCGTCTTGGCGCCGACGACGTCGAGCTCCTCCCGGCCGGTCCGTACGAGCCGGCCGTCGACCAGGTCGTAGAGGCCGACCGCGACCCGGTGCGAGCGCAGCGTCGGCCAGGCCGCCGGCGCCTCCTGCAGAATCGAGAAGGAGGTGAACCCGTCCGGGCCCACCTCGAAGGACGGCCGCAGCGTGTTGACGCCCGCTGTCTGCAGCCACTGCGCCGACCAGGACGACAGCTCGCGGCCGCTGGCCCGCTCCAGCTCGGACAGCAGGTCGGCCAGCACCGTGTTGCCGTACTCGTGGGTGCGGAAGTAGGTCCGCAGCGCGGCGAGGAACGCGTCCTGGCCGACCCAGGCGACCAGCTGCTTGAGGACCGACGCGCCCTTGGCGTAGGTGATCCCGTCGAAGTTGACCCGTACGTCGTCCATGTCGCGGATGTCCGCGGCGATCGGGTGCGTCGACGGCAGCTGGTCCTGGCGGTACGCCCAGGTCTTCTCCGAGTTGGCGAAGGTGGTCCAGGCGCCGGTCCACCGGGTGTCGCTGGCCTGCGCCAGCACCGACATGTAGGTGGCGAACGACTCGTTGAGCCACAGGTCATCCCACCAGCGCATGGTCACCAGGTCGCCGAACCACATGTGCGCCATCTCGTGCAGGATCGTCTCGGCGCGCCGCTCGTACGCCGCGTCGGTGACCTTGGACCGGAAGACATAGTCCTCCAGGAATGTGACCGCCCCGGCGTTCTCCATGGCGCCGGCGTTGAACTCCGGGACGAACAGCTGGTCGTACTTGCCGAACGGGTAGCGGTAGCCGAACACCCGGTGGAAGAAGTCGAAGCCCTGCTTGGTGACGGTGAACAGCTCGTCGGCGTCGAGGTGCTGAGCCAGGGACGCCCGGCAGTACAGCCCGAGCGGGATGCCGTCGTGCTCGTCGTGCACGTGCGTGTAGGGCCCGGCCACCAGCGCCGTGATGTAGGTCGACACCCGCGGCATCGTCTCGAACGCCCACCGGCCGCCCTCGTGGGAGGCGACCGCGCCACCGCTCACGCACACCCAGCCCGCGGGCGCGTCGACGGTCAGCGTGAACGTCGCCTTGAGGTCGGGCTGGTCGAAGCAGGCGTACATCCGGTGCGCGTCGTACGTCTCGAACTGCGTGTAGAGGTAGACCGAGCCGTCGACGGGGTCCACGAAGCGGTGCAGGCCCTCGCCGGTGCGCATGTAGCGGCAGTCCGCGTCGACGACGAGCTCGTTCTCGGCCGCCAGGCCGGGCAGCTGCAGCCGCTCGCCGTCGAAGCCGGACACGTCGACCGGCTCGCCGTTGAGCGTCGCCGAGCGCAGCGACGGTGCGGCGATCTCCACGAACGTCGCCGCCCCCGGCGTGCCGCACGAGAAGCGGATCGTGGTGGTCGACCGGAAGGTCGCACCCGACGCCTGGTCGGTGAGGTCGAGGGCCACGTCGTAGGACGCGACCTGCAACAGCGCTGCCCGCGCACGGGCCTCGTCACGGGTGAGGTTGTTGCTGGTGGCGGAATCGGTCTTCACCCAGACATCCTGCCACCGTGTCCCGGCGCCGCGGCGGGCGTTGCGCGCCCTGCTTGCATGGGCAAGAGTCGTGGTATGACGACCTCCCTCGACTTCTGGTTCGACCCGCTCTGCCCCTGGGCCTGGATCACCTCGCGGTGGGTCCTCGAGGTCGAGAAGGTCCGCGACCTGGACGTGACCTGGAACGTGATGAGCCTGGCGGTGCTCAACGACGGCCGCGAGCTGCCCGAGCAGTACGTCGAGATGATGACCAAGGCCTGGGGGCCGGTACGGGTGTGCACGGCCGCCCGCCTCGAGCACGGGCGCGAGGTGCTGCTGCCGCTCTACACCGCGCTGGGCAACCGCCTGCACCCGCTGCAGGAGGCCGACAAGATCGAGCTGGGCGACCCGCGGCTGCTCGAGGAGGCGCTGACCGAGGCCGGCCTGCCGACGTCGCTGGCCGCTGCGGCCGACAGCGACGCGCTCGACGAGGAGCTGAGAAAGGAGCACCACGCGGGCATGGACCCGGTCGGGATGGACGTCGGCACGCCCGTGCTGCACGTCGAGGGGGTGGCCTTCTTCGGGCCGGTCCTGTCGCGGATCCCGCGCGGCGAGGAGGCCGGAAAGGTTTGGGACGGCGCGCGGCTGCTCGCCGGCTTCCCGCACTTCTACGAGCTCAAGCGCACGCGCACCGAAGGCCCCCAGTTCGGCTGAACCAGCTCTATATGAGCCGCGGCACGTAGCGTCGCGGGGGTGGCCCGCAAGAGCGCTCGCGCTGTCGTCCCTCCCGTGCTCGCGGTCGACGGGCTGGCGAAGGACTACGACGGCTCCCGGGTGCTCGGCCCGCTGAGCTTCCAGGTCGCGCCCGGCGAGGTGCTCGCCGTGCTCGGCCACAACGGCTCCGGCAAGTCCACGACGCTCGCGGTCGTCGCCGGGGTGCTCGACCCCAGCGAGGGGTCGGTACGGGTGGGCGACCTGCTCGTCGAGCCCGGCACCGACCAGCCCGAGCACCGCCGGCGGGTGGCGTACGTGCCCGACGAGCCGCTGCTGTTCCCCGACCTGACCCTGCGCGCCCACGGCGCGTTCGTCGCAGGGGCATGGGACGTGCCGGACGGCGAGGCGCGGCTGCTCGAGCTGCTGGAGCGGCTCGCGCTGTCGGCGGCCGTCGACGAGGTGCCGGCGACGTTCAGCCGCGGGATGCGGCAGAAGGCCGGGCTGGCCCTGGCGTTCCTGCGGCCCGCCGACCTGCTGCTGGTCGACGAGCCCTTCTCCGGCCTGGACGACGCCGGCCGGTCGGCCTTCCTCGAGCTGCTGCGCGAGCGGGTCGCGCAGGGCGCTGCCGCGGTCGTCGCCACCCACGCCCGGGCCCGCGTCGGGCACTTCGCCGACCGGGCGCTGCTGCTGTCCGACGGCGTGCTGGTGCGCTCGGGCAGCCCGGCCGACGTCGTGCCGTTCGCGGACGACGACATATGAGCGTCGCGGCGCAGGTGCGCCGCGCCCGGTCGCAGGCACGGCGCGAGCGCCAGTCGCTCGGCGACGCGCTGTACGTGGTCTACGTGACGGTGCTGGTGGCGTTCTTCCCGCTGTACGCGCTGTTCTCCGGCAGCCCGCCCGGGCCCGGACCCACCCGGGAGGCCGCCGCGGCGGCCCAGCCGCTGCTGCTGCTGGCGGCCGGTCTCGCCGTCGTCGTCGGCCGCGCCGTCGCGGCGGTGCGCGGCGGCCCCGTCGTCCTGCCGCCCGAGGACGCCCGCCTGCTGCTGACCTGGCCGCTGCCGCGCCGGGCCCTGGTGCTGCCGGCCCTGCTCGCCGCGCTCAGCCGGGCCGTCGCCGCCGCCGTGCTGGCCAGCCTCGTGCTCGTCTACGTCGACGTACGCGCGCTCGGGTCACCGGCCGCCGCCGTGCTGCGCGACGACCTGCTGCTGCCGGTCCTGCTCGGTGTCGCGGTCACCCTGCTCGCCTGGCTCGTGCAGGTCACCCCGGCTCTGGCCCCCCTGGTACGGCTGGCCGGCGCCGTGCTGGCGGTGGCCGGGCTGGGTGCGCTGGGCGAGCTGGGGCGGCGGCTGGCCGTCGACGGGCCGGAGCCCGCGCTGCGGGAGGTCGCGGGCGTGGCGTCCCGCGGCCTGCCGCTGTCCGGCGCCGCGCAGGGGTCGGCGCCCGCGGCCGGGCTGCTGGCCGCCCTCCTGCTGGCCGCTCTGATCGTCCCGCTCGGCCTGCTGTCGGTGCGGGCCGCCTCGCGCGCGACCCCCGAGCGCCTGCTCGGCCGGTCGCGCCGCGCGGACGTGACGCGTACCGCGCTGCGGCTGGGCTTCACCTCGTCGGTCTACCTGACGCGCACCGAGCCGCTGCGCCGGGCGCGCCGCCGCCGGGTGGCGCTGCCCGCGGCGACGGTCGGCCGCGCCCTGGCCGCCAAGGCGTTCCTGCAGGAGCAGGGCACTCCCGTCGTCCCCCGGCTGCTGGCCTGCGCCGCCGGCACCGGCGCGGTCCTCGGCGCTGCCTCGCACGTCACGACCGGCCGGGACGCCGGACCCACGGTGATCTGGGCCCTGGCCGCCGGGGTGGTGCTCACCGTCGTCGCCACCCGCTTCGCCGACCCGGTCCGGCTCGACGTCGACAAGGCGCCGCTGGCGGCGTCGGTGCCGGTGCCGCACGCCCGGCTGGCCCAGGTCGACCTGCTCGTCAGCACGGCGCTGGCGCTGGTCGGCGGCGTGCTCGGGGTGCTCGCCGACGCGGCCCTGGGCATCGTCGCCGGCCGCGACGTGCCGGTGCTGCTGCTCGGCGCCCTGGCCCTCGCCCTGCTGCTGGCGGGCGCGGGCGCCCTCGGCGCCCTGTCGGACGACCCGTCACCGCTGCTCCCGCCCTGGGCGGCCGTCGGCTACCGCACCACCGGCTTCGCCGCCGTGCTCGTGGCCTGCGTCGGGTCGGCGCTGGCGCTGCGCCTGCAGGGGGACGCGGTACGCGCCGCGCTCGCCGCCGGCGCCCCGCCGCCCGACCGGCTGCCCACCGCCGTGCTGGTCGTCGCGGGCGTCGCCCTCGGCACGGCCGCCGTGGCCCGGCACCGCGCCGCCGGCGCGCTCACCCGGGGCCGCTGAGACGCACAGCTGCCCGACTACAGCTGCTCGGCGGTCACGAGCAGGCGCAGGTGGACGTCGGCCCAGCTCGCCAGGGCGCCGGTCGGGTCGCCGGCGAGCGCGGCGGGCAGCTCCTGCAGCGCCGTCGCGGCGACCGGCAGCCCGGCCCGGCGCAGGTCGTCCGCGGCCCGCTGTGCCCGGCCGGCCCACGACACCGGCGCGGGCCGCCAGCCGGCGTGCACGACCGCGGCGCACACGTCCAGCGCCTGTTCCACGGCTGCCTGCAGCGGGTCGCCGGCCGCGTGGACCCCCACGGGCACCGGTGCGCCGGCCTGCGGCGGCGTGAGGTCGGGGACGACGACCCGGCCGTCGACGGCGACCGCGGTCGGCTCGAGGACCAGCTGCCCCGCCTCGCGGTGCAGGTGCCCGGCGACGGCGCGCACCTGCCCGGACAGCGCGGACTGCAGAGCGTCGACGGCGCCCGGCGCGGCGGAGGTGTGCTGCGCCCGCAGCAGCAGCGTCCCCGCCGGCGCGCGGACGCGGGCCCGCAGCTGCTGGGCGCCGGGGTGCCAGCTGAGGTCCTCGACCTCGTCGACGAGCACCGCGCGCAGGTCGTGCGCCGCGACCCGCGGCCGTACCGGCGCTGGCGGCCGGGTGGCCAGGCCCGCCGCCGCGGCGTCGAGGTCGCCCAGCAGCAGGCCCGGGGGCAGCGCGGACCAGCTGCCGGACGACGGGGAGATGCTGGTGCGGGCCAGCTGCGAGGACGCCAGGTGCACGCTGCGGTCCGCCGCGCGTACGGCGCTCTCGGTCACCACCTCGGCGGCGGCCAGCGCGGCCAGCCGGTGCCCGCCGGCCCGGCTGCTCAGCACCCGGGACAGCTCCGGCGCCGTCCCGTCCTGCGCGGCGGGGAACGCCCGGCGCAGCACCAGCACGGTCGCCGACTCCGGGTGGGCGAGGTAGACCTCGAGCGCGAGCAGGTCGGCGGTGCCGCGCAACCGGGCGCCGAGCGCCGTGAGCCGGGCCAGCCGCATCGGCGTACGGGTGCTCTCCTGCGTGCCCAGCACCGTCGAGGCGGGGCTGGCGCCGCCGCCGGCGCACCGGGCCCGGGCCACCAGCTCGGCGACCAGCCCGGCCGCGGTGCGGGGAGAGTAGGACGAGGTGCGCTCCCGGTAGGCCCGGACCTGCTCGACGAGCGCGTCGAGGGCGTCCACCGGCCAGCGCAGGTTGCCGGCGTCGAGGGCCCGGCGGGCCGCGGCCAGCGCCGCGTCGTGCCCGGCGTCCGCGCGGGTCACGCCGTCCGCGAGCAGCTCGGCCAGGGCCTGCGCGGTCGCGTCGAGCGCCGCGGTGGGGGAGGCAGCGGCCCCGCCGCCCACCTGCACGTCGACTACGGCGCCGGTCGGGTCGGCGCAGTCGGCAGCGCGGCAGGCCCAGACGGCCAGGGCGACGGCGTCCGGCCGGGAGCCGCGGGCGGCGTCGGCCCGGGCGTACCCCAGCTCGCCCGCCACGAGGAAGCGCACCGTCACCGAGGCCAGCTCGACGGTCGGGACCGGGTCGTCCGGGGTGGGCCGGCGCACCCGCGCCGCGTAGCCGGCCCGCAGGACCCGCCGCGCGGCCGTCATCGCCCGCTCGCCAAGGTGCTGCGCGAGCTGGTCGTCGTCGTAGCCCCCCGGAGAGCGAAGATCGGGCTGGTCCTCACGGGGGCGGTGCGTGCGGTACGCGATCGCGAGCAGGACCCGGTGCCGGCAGACCCCGGACGCGGCGCAGCTGCAACCGGCCTGCTCCAGGGTGCGGCCCGGCGCCAGGGTGGTCGAGGTGCCGTCCGGCCAGGTCGCCGTCACGGTGCCGTCCGGCGAGTCGACGAGCGCGGGGCCGCCGCCGGCCTCGTACTCGCGCACGGCCCGTTTGACGATGCCGCGGTTGGCGAGGGCGGCCAGCGCGTCGTCGGTCAGCGCGAGCAGGTCGGGGCGCGCCACTAGCGGCCCACCGTCTCGGCCACGAACTCCACGAGCTCGCCCGGCGTCATCGCCCCCACGTGCATGCCGAGATCGGCCAGGCGCTGCGCCAGCTCCCGGTCGTACGCCGGTGCCGAGTCCTCGTCGAGCGCCGCCAGCCCGAGCACCGTGCTGCCCTGGTCGACGAGCTCGCGCACGGTGCGCTCGAGCCAGCCGCGGTCGCCGCCCTCGAAGAAGTCGGTGACCAGCGCGACGACGGTGCGCCGGGGGGTGCGTACGAGGTCGGCGGCGTACGCCATCGCCTTGGCGATGTCCGTGCCGCCGCCGAGCTGGGTGCGCATGAGCACCTCGACCGGGTCGTCCACGTCGGAGGTCAGGTCGACCACCTCGGTGTCGAAGACCACCAGGTGCGCCCGCACACCGGGCAGGCCCCACAGGCAGGCCGCGGTGACGGCGGAGTGGATGACCGAGCCGACCATCGAGCCCGACTGGTCGACGACGAGGATCACCTGCCACTCGTCGACCTCGCGCCGCTGCCGGGCCAGGAAGCACGGCGTCTGCACCACCAGCCGCCGCTGCTCGCCCTGGTAGTGCCTGAGGTTGGCCCGTACCGTCCGCGCGGCGTCGAAGGCTGCGGCCCGGGCCAGCCGGGACCGCTGGCGTGACCGGGCGCCGGAGAAGGACTGCCGCACCTGCGTGGCGAGCTGCTCCTGCAGCCGGCGGACGACCTCGGCCACCAGGCGTCGGGCCAGCACCAGGACGTCCGGGTTCATCAGGTGCTTGGTACGCAGGACCGCGCGCAGCAGCCCGGGGTTGGGCTCGACCCGCTGCAGGACAGCCGGGTCGGTGACGATCTCGTGGATGTCGTAGCGCTCCACCGCGTCACGCTCCAGCCGCTCCACCACCGCGCGCGGGAACAGCTCGTGGATCTCGTCGAGCCAGTCCACGGCGGTCAGCGGGCTCGGGCCGGAGCCCGCCGCCCGCTCGCCGCGCCGGCCGAGCTCCGGGTCGCGCCCGTACAGCCAGTCGAGGGCGGCGTCCTGGCGGGCGGCCGACCCGCCCAGCGCGCCGCTGCCGAGCGCGCCCTCGGCGGCGCTGCCCAGCACCAGCCGCCACCGCTCGAGGTCCGCGTCCGGCCCGGTCACGGGTCGACGCCCAGGAGCAGGTGCTCGCGGGTGAGCAGCCCGGTCACCCGCGCCTCGACCTCGGCGGCCCGGGCGAGCAGCAGCGGGTCGGCGGCGGTGCGCAGCAGGGCGGCGGCCGAGCCGCGCAGCCCGCGCCGGGCCAGGAGCAGGGCGGCCACCTGCTCGCGCTCGCGGGGCGGGAACCACGCAAAGGCCTGCCGCAGGGCGGGCAGGGCCGCCAGGAAGTCCCCGCTGGTCAGCCGGGTGAGGGTGGCGTCGACGGCCGCCAGCACGCCGTCGTCGGTGTCGTCCAGCAGCACCTGCTCACGCGCCACGGCGAACAGCCCCGCGAGCCAGTCGCCGAGCCGGCCCGGCGTCGTCGCCGACCGGGCCGCGGAGGCCGCGGCGGCGCCGCTGCCGCCGGTCGGCTCCAGCACCCACAGCAGTCCCACGCACGCCCCGCGCAGGTCGGCCGGGCGCTCCCGGTCGTCGGCGAGCCGGCGGGCCAGGTCCAGCACCGCGGGCCGGTCGCCGGTGTCGAGGGCGGCGTCGCGCAGGCCGAGGACCGCGAGCTCGCGCGCGGGGTCGGCGGGCGCCTGCGCGCCCGTCTCGCCCTCGAGCAGCCACAGGGTGCGCCGGACGGCGGCGCCCAGCAGCGGGAGCAGCTCGGAGCCGGGGGTTCGTCGGCGCACCCGGACGACGGTGCGGAGCAGCTCGCCCATCCCGTCGAGCACGGGGACCGTCCGGACCGCAGCGCCCACGGCGTCCACGACGAGCCGGGTCGCGGCCGCGAGCCCGCAGCGCACGGCCGCCTCGAGCACGTCGGCGAGCGCGCCCGGGCTGCCCCCGGCCTGCTCGGCGCGCTCGGCGAGCCGCGCGCCGGCGGCCTCGGCGAGCGTCCGGCCGTACGCCCCCGCCTCGGCCAGCGCGGCGTGCCGGTGCTCGTCGGGCGTGCACTCCCACCGCTCCTGCACGCCGTCGGTGCTGACCCCGAGCAGGTCCCAGCCGGGCAGGCCGAGCACGGCCAGCCGGTGCAGCACCCGGCTGCGGGACAGGCCCGGCTCGTCGGCGAGCAGGACCGTGAGCCCGCCCGCCTCCGGGACGGCGTGCCGCTCCAGCTCGGCCGCCACGTCGTGCACCAGCGGCGGCGCGGGGGTGTCGGGGTGCAGCCGGCCGACCGCGTCGCCGGACAGCGCCGCGACCATCTCCACGACGACGGCATCCGTGCCGACCCGCAGCCGGCCGGGCCCGGCCCAGGGCAGCGGCACCTCGAGCGCGTCGCTCACCAGCGCCGACACCAGCCCGTCGAGCACGTCGGTGCGCGCGGGCACGGCGTGGCCGCGCAGCTGGGCGAGGCCCGCGGTGAGCGCGGCGGCGGCCACCAGGTCGGCGGTCGAGACCGGCTGGCGGCGGGCCCGCAGCCGCTGCACGACCCGCCGGGTCACCCGCTGCGCGGCCTCGGCGGCGCCGACCTCCCACAGGTCCTGGTAGTAGCCGGGCGACGGCATCCCGCTGGCGTAGCCGGCGAACGCGTCGAGGCGACGGAAGGAGAACGGCACGATGAAGCTGCCGCCGACGGCGCCCTCGGGCGGCTCCGGCACCTCCGGCCAGCCCGGGTCGGCCGGGTCCGCCGCGGCCAGCCTCAGCAGCGCCTGCCGGTGGAAGCCGCCGCAGACCGCGACGACCGGGCGCCCCTGCGCGTCGGCGACGGCGGCCCGCAGCCACGCCGCCATGTACGCCTCCCGCGCCGCGTCGCCGTCGGTGGCGGGCAGGTCGTCGCGGAGCAGGTCGAAGTACGCCGCGAGGCGCTCGGCGAGGTCGGTGTCGTCCGGGACCTCGACGAGGGTGTCCCAGAGCACGTCGGTGTTGTCGACGCCGAACTGCTCGCACAGCCGCTGCTGCACCCGCGCGTAGCGCCGCTCGGCGTCGCTGTAGCGGTTCTCGCGCTCGCCGAACGCCGGGTGCCAGGCCGGCAGGTCCATGAAGCGCACCTGCGCCCCGGCCTCGCGGCCGGCCCGCAGCGCGACCTGCTCGGGGGAGTGCGCGCACAGCGGGCTCCAGGAGCGCAGGACCCGCTCGTCGGTGCGCAGGCTGGAGAACACCGCCACCGGCAGCTCGTGGTCGAGCAGCAGCTCGTCGATGCGCCCGTTCATGTCCGCCGGGCCCTCCACGAGCACGTGCGCCGGCCGCAGCCGCTCGATCGTGCGCTGCACCAGCCGGGCGCACGCGGGGCTGTGGTGCCGCACCCCGACGACGGTGAGGCTCACCCGCGCCTCCTCAACCGGGCAGAGCGTGCCGGGCGTCGTGCACCGCCCGCCACTGCCGGCCGCGCTTGCGTGGCACGACCTGCTCGAGGTAGCGGCGCAGGCGGGCGAGGTCCTCCGGGCTGTCCTTGGCCGCCGTACCGGCCAGGCACTCCACGACGTCGGCGGCGGTGCCGGCCTCCCCGCGCAGGAACCAGCCGCGTACGCCGACCGCGTGCGCGACCTGCACGGCCTCGGCGGTGCTCATCACCGAGCTCATCCGGTCGAGCGCGTCGCCGTCCTCGGTGACCCCGTTGCGGAGCTCGCGGAAGGTCGTGACCAGCACCTCGAGCACGTCGCGGCTGGGGCTGGCCTGCACCCCCGAGCGGGCCAGCAGCCGGGTCGCCTCGGCGGTCACCAGGGCGAGCTCGGTGTCGAGGTCGGCGATCGGGAAGACCGTCTCGAAGTTGAACCGGCGCTTGAGCGCGGCGCTCATCTCGTTCACCCCGCGGTCGCGGGTGTTGGCGGTCGCGATGACGTTGAAGCCGTCCTGCGCCAGCACCATCCCGAGCTCACCGGGCAGCTCGGGGATCGCCAGCACCCGGTCCGACAGCAGCGACAGCAGGCTGTCCTGCACCTCCGGCGCGCAACGGGTGAGCTCCTCGAACCGGACGACCTTGCCCTCGGCCATCCCGCGCAGCACCGGGGCGGGCACGATCGAGCGCTCGGACGGGCCCTCGGCGATGAGCAGGGCGTAGTTCCAGCCGTACCGGACCTGGTCCTCGGTCGTCGCCGCCCCGCCCTGGATCGTCAAGGTGGAGGTGCCGCTGACCGCCACGGCGAGCAGCTCCGACAGCAGCGACTTCGCGGTCCCCGGGTCGCCGGTCAGCAGCAGCCCCCGGCCGGTCGCGAGCGTGACGAGGGCCCGGTCGACCAGCGAGGGGTCACCGACGAACTTGCGCTCCACCCCGGCCCGCGGGTCGCCCACGACGAACCGGCGGGCGGCCGTGAGGCTCAGCTGCCAGCCCGGCGGCCGCGGGTCGCGGTCGTCGGCGCGCAGCCGCTCCAGCTCGGCGGCGTACCGGAGCTCCGCCGGTGGCCGCTGGTCGGCCGACCCGGCCACTCAGCCCGCCACGCGGGTGAGGTCGCGCAGGACCTCCGAGGCGGTGACGTCGTCGAGAGCGCCGAGAGCGAGGGCCTCGCCGGCGGCGTACGGGTCGGCGTCGGCCGGCAGCACGTGCACAGCGGTCAGGCGCTGCTCCGGCAGGGCGTCGGGCATGCCCGCCGCGATGCCCGGGTCGAGGTGCACGACGGCGACCAGCCCGCCGGGCAGCTGCCTCTCCAGGCGGTCCTGCAGGCCGCCGTCCTGCGCCGACGAGCGCTCCCAGCCCCGGGACGCCAGGCCGAACAGCCGGGTCGTCTCGATGCTCGTGTCGGCGAAGCGGGTCAGCGCGGTCGCGGTCCGCTCCTGCGGCGTCAGGTGCAGGACCTCGCGGCCGAGCTGGGGGAAGGGCTGCATCACCTCGTAGTCGGCGAACAGCTCGGCCCAGACCGCGACGTCCTCGCCCAGGTGCAGCGGGTGCGCGACGCCCACGGTCGCGTCGCCCGGCAGGGTGAACTCGGCATCGTTCCGGTCGGCGAGGGTGCGGTCCTCCGCGACCCGGAACGCCCGCGGCGGCCCGTCCTCGAAGACCGCCCAGACCAGCCGGCGGGCCAGGTGCCACAGCAGCGGGTGCTCGACGAGCAGCCGGCGCTGGTCGGCGGCGGTCCAGCGCCGCTGGTCCACCATCGCCCGCTCGAAGCGCCGCAGCTGGTCGGCCGCCACGACCTTGACGTCCTTTCTCAGCCCGGCGAACCGCGCGTACGCGGCGGGCGCCAGCTCCGGGTCGTCCTTGGCGGCGGGCTTGGGCAGCGCGGGCCGGCGGGTGCCGCCCTCCTCGACGTAGGGCTTGAGGGCCTCGTCGAACCCGACCACGAACTGCCGTGGGCCGTAGTCGAGGACGGTCCGGCCGTCCCCGTCGAGCCCGAAGTCGGGGACCAGCCGGTCGCCCAGCTCGTCGGGGGTCAGGCCCAGGTCGTCCGCGACCTGGCCCACGAGCACGCCCGCCCGCTCGCGCAGCGGCTTGGACGGTGCCCGCTCCGCGATCCGGTGCAGGTGCATGAGCGCGACGTCGGAGCCGATCGCCGCGAGCACCTCGACGCCGGTCCCCGCCTTGGTGCTGCCACCCGCCTTGGGCCAGGCCGTGATCATCGGGCTCAGCAGCCGGGCGGTCTCGTCGTCGCCGACCAGGCCCTGGGCGCGCAGCACCCAGCCCTCCTTGGCCGGCTCGTCGGCCAGCCGCCAGGCCGCCAGCGCCCCCCGGGCACAGGCCGCGACCGACCCCGGGTCCAGCGCGGGCAGGGCCTGCTCCACCCCGGCGTACGGCTCGTCCGGCTCGGACAGCGCCAGGCAGGTCAGCAGCCGGCGTACGGCGGCCGGGTCGAGCCGGGCGCTGCCGTCGGCGAGCAGGACGGCCGGCAGGGTGTGCACGTCGAGCCAGGTCGGTAGCGGGGGGACCTTCGCCGGCAGCACGTCGAGCGGGTCGGTGGCGAGCACCGCCGCCGTCCCAGCAGCGGCCGCCGGGCCGTACGACGCGGCGGCCCGCTCGACGACGCCGGGATCCTGGGCCGCGACCACCCGCAGGGCGCGCTCGGCGGCGCGTCGGCGGGCGCCCGGCTTGTCGAGGGCGGCCGGGACGAGCGCCCGCGCGGCCGCGTCGGCGTGCCGTGCGAACCATGCGAGCGCGACCGGCCGCACCGAGCGCCGCCGCGCCAGCCACTCGGCCATCGCCACCGCGACGTCGCCGAACTCGACCGGGAGCAGGGCCTCGGCCAGACCGGCGCTGTCGCTTGCCAGCTGGAGCAGGAGCGGCACCGCGGCCGCCTCGTACTGGGCGAGCACGCCTTGCGCGCTCGCCAGGTCGGTCCACAGGACGGCGCCGGACGTGTCCTCGAGGTAGGGGCGTCCGATGGCGGGCGGTGCGACGGCGAGCAGCTCGACGCGCGAGTAGCGGTGCTCGCGCAGCGCGGTGTCCCAGTCGCGGGCGAAGCGCTCCCACCGGCCCGGCCGGACGCGCCACCGCTCCCGCTCGCCCGGCTCCCAGCGCACCTGCACCGGGACGTCGGCGACCAGACCGGCCACGACGACCGGTCGGGCTGCCGGGCCGCGGCGCTCCCAGGGCGGCGCCGTGAGCACGCCCGGCAGCTGGGCGGGGTCGGCCACCGGACGCTCGTCCCGGGGCGGTACGGCCGCCGCCAGCGCCGCGCGGGCCGGCGGGTCGAGCAGCGACGCGACGGCCGTCGTCTCAGGGTGGGCGGACAGGTGCGTCCGCAGCAGCGCTGCGCAGGTCCTGGCCGTCGCCGAGGAGCCGGCGGCCTGCTCCGCGAGCAGCCGCGTCGCCCGGAACGGCTGGCGCTCCTTGGCCGCCAGCACCGCGGGCGAGACGCCGCGCACGTCCAGCCGCTGCAGCAGCCCGCGGAACGTCTGCTCGCCGGGGAGCAGGACGAGCAGGTCCAGGATGCGGCGCGCGTCGTCGACGGAGGGGGCCGCGTCGAGCGCGGCGAGCAGCACCGGCGTGGCGGCCGGCCCGAGGTGCGCCGCGAGCGAGGTCAGCTGCGACAGGTCGACGGTGACGTAGGACCTGGAGCGGGCCTGCCAGGCGGCCGCCGCCTGCTCGGCCGTCGCCGCGCTGGCGAGCAGCCGTTCGCGCAGGTGGGGCTGTGCCGTCGGTTCCGGTAACAGTGCTGCGGCTACCCAGTCCCGGCGGGTGGGGGCGAGGTAGGCGGCCACGGCGAGCTCGTCGGGACCGGACACGGCCTGCTCGAGAACGGCCACCGCCCGGGCGTACGCGTCGTCGTCCGCTGCCGCCAGCGCCCGGCGGGCGCGCTCCTGCATGGGGAGCGACGTGCTGTAGCGCCTCCCGTGCATGCCGGGCGAGCGCTGGACGCCGGGGGCGTCCGAGCCCTCCGCCTGCGCCAGGAACGACAGCTCGAGCAGGGCCTGGACGGCGACGTCCGCGGGATGGCGCTGCCACCAGCTGTCCCAGGCGCTGCGGGCGAGATCGGCGGCCCTGCGGTAGCCACCCGTGTAGACCACGGCGGCGGCGAGGACGGCCTCGCCGAGCGCTGTCGGCCGGCCGTCGAGGGCGGCCAGCCCCGCCTGCCGCAGGTCGTCCTCCGTGGCCGGGTGGTCGATGCTCGCGCGGATCCGCGCCTGGTGCTGGACCAGCGCCCGCTCGTACGGCGCCGGGTCCGGGTCGGGGGCCCGGGCGGGGTCGACGCCGCGGATCGGGTGGACCGAGGCCCGCGCGGCCGCCGGCACCGACCACTCGTCCTCGGCCGGTGGCTCGAACGAGCCGTCGGCCAGGTCCTCGGGCGCCTCGACCGGCACTGGCGGGGCGGCGGGGACCGGCGGTGCAGCGGGCACCGGCGGGGCAGCGGGCTGCTCTGCGGCGGGCTCGGCTGCCGCACCCGGCTGCTCGGTGTAGCCCTTGCGCAGCTTCTCGGCGACCAGCGCGTCGAGGTGGGCGACGGCAGCCGCCGCGGTGCCGAGGTCCTTGACCTTGGTCTGCCCGTGCGTCTCGAGCCGACCGAAGCGCACCGTCACGGCGGCGTCGTCCCGCGAGATCTCCCAGAACTTGGCGGAGGCCCCGGCGACCAGGGTGAAGCGGCGCATGCAGACAGGATGCCGGACCGCTCCGACAGAACGGCCCGGACGGGCGAGCGGCCGGTGGCTACCGCGGCCGCGCCAGCAGCTCCACGAACCAGCGCACGGCCTCGGGATCGTCGACCGACCCCAGGTTGAGCGCCTTCTCGACCGCGACGCCCTGCGCGATCCGCTTCAGCGGGATCTCGAGCTTCTTGCCGGTCGAGGTGTGCGGCACGGCCGGCACGGCGATCACCTCGTCGGGCACGTGCCGCGGCGAGGCCTGCTCCCGGACCACCGACTTCAGCCGGGCAACCAGCTCGTCGTCCAGCTCCACGCCGGGCACCAGCCGGACGAACAGCGGCAGCCAGTAGCCGCCGTCCGGCTGCTCGACGCCCAGAACCAGCGCCTCCGCCACCTCCGGGACGCTCTCCACAGCGGCGTAGATGTCGGCGCTGCCCATCCGCACCCCGTGCCGGTTGAGCGTGGAGTCCGACCGGCCGTGGACGACGGCGGTGCCGCGGCTGGTCAGCGTCATCCAGTCGCCGTGCCGCCAGACGCCGGGGTAGACGTCGAAGTAGGCATCGGCGTAGCGCGAGCCGTCGTCGTCACCCCAGATCCCCAGCGGCATCGAGGGCATCGGCGCGGTCACCACCAGCTCGCCGACGTCGTCGACGACCGGTCGGCCCTGCTCGTCCCAGGACGCCGCCGCGATGCCCAACCCGCGGCAGGACATCTCGCCCTCCGTGACCGGCAGCCAGGGCGCGTCGCAGACCAGCGCCGCGCAGAAGTCCGTGCCGCCGCTGATGACGTGCAGCGCGAGGTCGCCGCCGACCTGCTCGTAGACCCAGCGGAACGACGACGCCGGCAGCGGCGACCCGGTGACGCCGACCGCCCGCAGCGCCGACAGGTCGTGCTCGCGGCCCGGCTGCAGGCCGGCCTTCTCGCAGGCCAGCAGGTAGCCGGGGCTGGTGCCGAGCGAGGTGACGCGGTGCTCCTCGGCGAGCTGCCACAGCCGGTCGGGAGTCGGCCAGAGGGGGCTGCCGTCGTACAGGACCGCGGTGGCGCCGGCGGTCAGCGCGGCGATCTGGGAGTTCCACATGATCCAGCTGGTCGTGGTGTACCAGAAGGCGCGGTCGCCCTCGCCGATGTCGTACTGCAGCGCCTGCTGCACCAGGCCCATGAGCAGCACGCCGGCGTGCCCGTGCACCAGGCCCTTCGGCAGGCCGGTCGTGCCGGAGGAGTAGACGACCCACAGCGGCGCCTCGGCGTCGAGCTGGGCGTACGTCGGGTCGCACGGGTCGGCGACCGCCTCGTCCCAGGTCAGCACCCGCAGGCCCGGCCGGGACACGCCGTGACCGAGGAGCGGCACGCACACCACCGCCTCGACGGTGGGCAGCCCGTCGAGCAGGGCGGCGACCGCGTCGCGCCGGTCCCGCTCCTTGCCCGCAAAGGCGTAGCCGTCGACCGCGAGCAGCACCGTGGGGTCGAGCTGGCCGAACCGGTCGACGGCGCTGGCCGCCCCGATGTCCGGCGCGCAGGTCGACCACACCGCCCCGACCGCGGCACAGCCGAGCATGGCCACGACCGCCTCGACGCCGTTGGGCAGGTAGGCCACCACCCGGTCGCCCGCGGTCACGCCCAGGCCCCTCAGCGTGCGGGCGAAGGCGCCCACCAGCCCGCGCAGCTCCGGCCAGGACACCTCGCGGACGGGCCCCTGCTCGGTCGTCGCGACCAGGGCCGGGCCCGGGCGGTCGGCCCGCAGCACGTTCTCCGCCAGGTTGAGCCGGGCGCCGGGGAACCACCGTGCGCCGGGCATCTCCAGCGTGGTCACGACCCGGTCGTACGGCGCGCTGGCCACGACGTCGAAGTACTCCCACGCGGCCGCCCAGAACTCCGGCAGGTGCTCGACCGACCAGGCCCAGAGCTGCTCGTACGTCGGGTCGGCCGGCGCGCCGTGCCGCTCCGAGGCGTACGCCGCGAAGGCGGTCAGGCGGGCCGCCGCCACCCGCTCCGGGGACGGCTCCCACAGGACAGTGGCGGTCTGCGATGCGGCGGTCACGCGGCCACGATGGCACGGCCCCGGCGGGCTGCCTCCCGCTGGTCCATTCGGGTGGTGTCGTCCCTGACGGCGGCGTCCGAGCCGTCCGGGCTGGGAGGGTGGCATCTTGTGCGTGCCGGGCGCGCAGGACGGTGGTGGGCGCGCGATGACGATCTACAGGTACGACCTGGCCGAGCTCGAGGAGACCGCCGGGGCGCTGTCGGCACTGGCCGGCTCGTTCCGTGACGCGTCCTCGGTGCAGCGGGCGGCCTCGGACGCGCTCGGCTATCCCTCGCTGCGGGACGCGGTCGCGGAGTTCACCGACAACTGGGAGAACAACCGGGACAAGCAGGTGGAGGCCATCACCGGCGCCGGGGACATGCTCGGCCAGATCTGCCAGAACTACCGCGCGTTCGACAGCGGTGCCGCGACCGAGCTGCTGAAGGACTGACCTGTGCCCGACTACACCCCGCTCTCCGACGGCGACCCCTTTCCCGCCGACCCGTACGAGATCAAGGCGTACGGCACCGGGCTGGTGAAGACCGCTGAGCTGATCGCGGAGTCCGTCCGGCTGCTGCGCCGCTGCGCCGACGAGAACAACTGGGAGACCGAGGCCGCCGACGCGTTCCGGGAGAAGACCGAGGACCTGGCCAAGGACATCGACACGTCCCGCGAGCGGTACGAGCGGGTCGGCAGCACGATCGTGACGGTGTCCGACACCCTGGACGTCGCGCAGACCCACGGCGCCTGGCACTGCTTCATGGCGCGGCAGGAGCTCGCGGCGGCCGGTCGGGACGCCGCGACCCCCGGCACCGACCCCACCGGCGCGAGTGTGCCCCTGACGCCCGAGCAGGTCGGCGCGAACGCCCAGCGGCAGGCTGCGCTCGACGAGATCGCCCGCCTGGCAGGGCTGTTCGACGACGAGGTGACCAAGGCCAGGGAGGCCGCCGACGCGGCCGCGCGCACGATCCGCGGCGCGCTGGACGACGGGGTGAAGGACGGCTGGTGGGACCGCAACGCGGGCTGGCTGAAGGTCGTCACCAAGGTCCTGGCCGTCATCATCCTCATCGCCGGCATCGTCCTGCTGACCGTGGCCACCGGCGGCATGATCTGGATCGCGGTGGCCGTCTCGGTGGGCGCGGGACTGCTATCCCTCGCCATCAACACCGGGCTGGCGGCCACGGGGAACGGCTCCTGGTGGGACGTGGCGTACGACGCGGTCGGCGTGGCGACCTTCGGCGCCGGCGCACTCGTGACCAAGGCGCTGGCGAAGTCGATGCCCGTGCTGAAGGCAGGCATGGCGAACCTCAAGGGTGCGCAGGCCTTCGACGAGGCCTTCGGCGGCATGCGGCTCGCCTGGGCCAACTTCGTGTCCCGCCTGCCGATCCTGGGGAGCCACTTCGGAGCGCCGCTGGTGGCCCGCCTCGCCGACGACGCCTTCGACGCGATGAACGCTGCCCGCACGGCCGCCACGACAGCGCCCGCGGTCAGCCGGGCCGCCGCGGTCCTGCAGGGTGGCAAGGCGGCCGCGACCGACTTCGCGCACGCCCGCCGGATCCTCGGCGACCTGCGGGGGCTGCACAACCTGCCGGCGCGCCTGGCGCCCGATGCGGTCAAGCTCGAGGACCTGGCGAGGTACGCCCGGAACGTCGCCGCCGGTGGCGTGCTCGCGACCACGCTCGGCACGGTCAACGGTCTCGGCCAGGCCTACCGGAACCTGTCGGACGGTGTGGACATCGACGACGCCTGGGACCTCGGCAGCTACGGCCAGGTCGTCACGGACCTTCTCAGCAAGCTCCGATGACGGTGTCGCCGGAGGTCGGCCCGGCGATGGTCGTGCAGCTCGACCACCGGTGGCTCGAGGTGCCCTTCTCCGAGGAGGTGGACCCGGGCGACTGGGCGGCGACGGTCGTGTCCGAGGGGCTGCGGGGACGCGGCCTGGTCGAGCCGGAGCCCGTGGTCCAGCTGTACGTGCAGAGCTACGCGCTGCTGGTCGAGCGGCTGCGCGCACGCGCCGAGGAGGAGGACGGGCAGCTCGCGGCGGCGTACGCCCTGCTGTCGCAGGACGACCTGCTGCCGGTGTCGGTGACCGAGCTGTGGGTGTTCTCCGCGGCGATGCCGCTCGACGCGGTGGTCGACGGCGTCGTGGTCGACCGCGGCGAGCGCTTCGGCGAGCCCGTGGTCACCGAGATCCAGGCGCCGGCCGGCAACGGCATGCGGGTGCAGCAGTACATGGTGTCGCCCGGCCCGGCCGGTGTGGGACCGGACCAGCAGGTGGTCGAGACGCTCGTCGTCCACGTCTGGTCCGGGCCGGTCCCCGACACGACGGTCTTCCTCAGCACCTGGTTCGCCTCGTTCGTCGACAGTGAGCTGTACGAGCCCGCCCTGGAGGCCGTCGCCTCGTCGCTCACGTGGCGGGTGTGAGCGTGGCGGGTGTGACCGCCGTCGAGGTCGCCGAGCAGACGCGCTACCGCCTGGTGCTGCCGCCGACGTGGGTCCGGCTGCCGATGGAGGCCTCGGCCATGCGCACGGCCGCCCGTGCCTGGCTCCTGAGGCGCTACGCGGCAGCGCCCCGCGACCGTACGGCGACGCTTCGGCGCGAGCTGGTCGAGGACCTCGTCGCGCTGACCCGTCGGGCCGGCGCGGAGTACTCCCGGATGCTGCTCGTGCTCGCGGTGGAGGCGCAGGGGCGGCCGATCAGCGCGAGCTGCCTGGTGTCGGTCCTGCCCCACCCGCTGCCCGACGAGGCGTCCCTGCAGGCGCTCGCCGCAATGCACGAGGACGCGCTCGAGGTCAGCGTCACGGAGCTCGGCGGCAGCCG
Organism: Mycobacteriales bacterium; assembly: GCA_035714445.1. GTDB lineage: Bacteria > Actinomycetota > Actinomycetes > Mycobacteriales > SCTD01 > DASTLY01. The sequence continues at coordinate 31,002 of DASTLY010000067.1, read as the reverse complement.
CGGGGTGGTCGTCGTCCGCGACGAGGTGCAGCCGCTGAGTGTACCGGCCGGGGCCGAGGCCGAGGTGCAGCGGATCGCGGACCAGGTCGTGACCGCCCTCGGCGTGGTGCACGACGGGCCTGCGGAGCCGTGGGAGCCCGGCCGGCAGCGCCTGGTGGAGGTCTACCTGCCGGTGCCCGACCGCGACGACACCCTGCTGTTGGCCTTCGCAACGCCGCTCGTGCCGCTGTTCCCCGCGCTGACCGAGCTCTTCGTCCTGATGGCGTGCTCGGTGCAGTGGCAGGCCGACGACGGCTCCTGGGGCTGACGGCTCAGAACGGAGTCGTCAGGTCGTGGCCGACGGTGAAGACGACGAGCAGGACCAGGTAGGCCGCGATCGCCGCCGCGCCGATGACGTACCCCCACCAGTACGAGGTCAGGAAGAAGTCGGGCATGGGCGGTCGCCGCTCCCGGGGGATGCCGATCACCGTGAGCCGGTGAACCCCGTGCATGAGGGCGCGCATGATCAGGGCCATCGGCAGAGAGATCATGGCGAGCACCGCGACGAAGCTCCAGGCCGTGACGGTCCACTCCGGGAAACCCACCGCGGCCGACACCGCCCCCAGGGCCAGCCCGCCGGCCAGGCCGATGCCGGTGCCGATGGCGAGCTGGCGCCACAGCTGCTGCAGGGGAGTGGCCGCCGGGGCGGTCACAACCAGTTCTCCAGGTGGAGCGGCAGGAAGCTGAAGAAGCTCACGACCAGCACGGCGGCGATGAGGGTGGCAGTGGTGGTGTGCAGGGCAGCTATCGCGGGGCGCCGTAGCCGCGTACGCCAGCGGCTGACCAGCAGCAGCAGCAGGCCGACGACCAGCGACAGGACGCAGATGCCGATGTCGTACGCCAGCAGGCGTTCCGCGAGCGGGTACCGGCCGACGGGGGTACCGCCCCAGATCAGCATCACGACGGTCAGCACCGCCGTGAGGCAGAACCCGCCGATACCGCCCGGCCGCAACGGGTTGCGCAACCCGACGAAACTGCCGTCGGCCCGGTAGACCGCGCGACGCTCGAGCTTGGCGTACACCCGCTCCAGCTCTTCCAGCTCGGTCCCCGGCCGCTTGGTCACCGCCACCACGGTACGTGGCGATCTCCCGATTCCTCGCGGAACTCATATCACGATGCGCATCGGCATACCCACCTCGTCGAGGTCGCCGCCGAGCACCTCCGCCTCGCCGCGCAGCCACCGCAGAGCGGTCCACGCGCAGGCCAGCGCGTCGAGCGCGTCGTCGACGGCAGCACCCGCCGGGGCGTCGGGCGGTACCGGGCCGAGCGCCTGCTCGAGCGCCCGCAGCCGTAGCAGCGCGCCGGGCGCGGACTTCTTGCGCGGCAGCACGACGCCGGTCAGCGCCCGCAGGCTCACCTCGGGGTGGCACTCCAGGACCCGCCCGTGCACCTGCGGACCGGCGGCCTGCAGCGCGTCGTCCACGTCCCGGATCCGCGGCACCAGGCCGAAGGTCTGGGCGGACAGGGACGGGTGGGCGTCGCGGGCCTCGGCGTACGTGCGGTGCGTCAGCACCTCCCGCGCCGGGGCGGCGAACACCGACGAGGAGCCGCCGCCGCGCAGGCGGGCTCGGGCCAGCCGGTCGCAGGCCCGCGTGCCGGTGGCGGGCAGCCCGATCGGCACGTCGGCGGCGACCGCTGCCGCGCCGAGCTCGTCGGCGAGGGCGAGCAGCGCGTCCGCGCCGACCACCCAGTGCCAGGCGACGCCCCGCCGTCCCGGCACCACCGCGGCGACCACCCAGCCGTTGCCGGGGCAGCCGTCCGCACCCAGCACGAGACGGGGTCCGGGCATGAGCGAGACTCGACCACATGCGCGTCCACCTCGGTTCGGACCACGCCGGCTTCGACCTCAAGTCGGCGCTGCGCCGCCGCCTCGCGGACCTCGGTCACGAGGCGGTCGACCACGGCCCGGCTGCGCTGGACCCGGAGGACGACTACCCGGTCTACGTGCTCCGGGCCGCGACCGCGGTCGCCACGGAGCCGGGCAGCCTCGGCGTCGTGATCGGGGGTTCCGGCAACGGCGAGGCGATCGCCGCCAACAAGGTGCCCGGGGTGCGCTGCGCGCTGGCGTGGAGCGAGGAGACGGCCCGGCTCGGCCGGCTGCACAACGACGCCACGGTGGTCAGCGTGGGGGCGCGCATGCACGACGAGGCCACCGCCGTCGCGCTCGTCGAGGCGTTCCTCGACACCGACTACAGCGGCGACGAGCGGCACAGCCGGCGGATCGCGATGCTCGCCGGCTACGAGGTCACCAAGGTGCTGCCGCCGCTGCCGTGAGCGAGGCTGGTGCCATGACTGCGCCCTCCGAGCCGCCGCGTGCCTGAGGGCCACACGATCCACCGCCTGGCCAAGGACCACACGCCGCTGCTGGTCGGCCGTCCCGTGGCCCTGACCAGTCCGCAGGGCCGGTTCGCGACCGGCGCCGAGCTGCTGACCGGCCGCTGCGTCGAGCGCATCGAGGCGTACGGCAAGCACCTGTTCTACGGCTTCGAGGGCGAGCTGCTCCTGCACGTGCACCTGGGTCTGTACGGCAAGTTCGCCGGCGGCGTCGGCCCGCCGCCGGAGCCCAGGGGTGCGCTGCGACTGCGGATGACCACCCCCGACGGCGTCTGGCTCGACCTGCGCGGGCCGACCGCGTGCGAGGTGATGACACCGCCGGACCGCGACCTCGTGGTCGCCCGGCTCGGCCCCGACCCGCTGCGCCGGGACGCCGACCCGGAGCGGGCGTACGCCCGGATCGCGAAGAGCCGGCGCCCGGTCGGCGAGCTGCTCATGGACCAGAAGGTGCTGTGCGGCATCGGCAACGTGTACCGGGCCGAGGTCCTCTACCGGTCCGGCCTGTCACCGTTCCGCCCTGGAGCGACGGTCCCGCGCGAGGTCTGGGAGCCGATGTGGGAGGACCTGCGCACGCTGCTGCGCGCCGGGGTGCGCCAGCGTCGGATCATCACCACAGAGCGCGCCGACCGCGACCGCCGGTCGGGCACCCCGACCCGGGCCGACGCGCACTACGTGTACCGGCGGCAGGGGCTGCCGTGCCGCCGCTGCGGCACCGAGGTGCGCACCCAGGTGATGCAGCAGCGCAACCTGTTCTGGTGCCCGACGTGCCAGCCGGGCTGACCGACCGCACCGTCGGTAGCCTGCCCGAACCATGATCCGGCTGCTCCGCGCGCCCCGCCTCACGGTCCCGCGGCGCCTGCGCCGGCTGGCCGCGCGCGCAGCGGAGCTCGCCCGCAGCCACCCGCCCAGCCAGCGGGTCGCCCTGCCGGCGCTGTGCGTCGCCTCGCTGCTGGCGATGCTGGGGACCATCCGGCTGGGGCTGCGAGCGGTGCCGCCGAGCGCGCAGGTCCTCCCGCTGCTCGCCGGCGGCCTGCTGCTCGGGCGGCGGGAGATGCGGTGGCTGTTCGTGGTGGCGACCGGCAGCGTGGTCGGGATCTACAGCGCGGCGCCGGACGAGAGCGCGTCGCCGGCGGCGATCGTGGTCATCGCGGCGAGCGCCGCCCTGTCCTGGGCGCTGGCCAGGGCCCGGGACGCGACCGGGATGGGGGGCCGCCGGGGCGGCTCCGTCCTGGTCGAGCTGCGCACCCGCCTGCAGCAGCAGGGCCGGCTGCCGGAGCTGCCGCGCGGCTGGCACGCGGAGGCCGTCGTCCGGCCGGCCGGCGGCGGACCCTTCTCCGGCGACTTCGTCGTCAGCGCGCTCACCGGCGGCGACCGCCGGCTCGAGGTCGCGCTGGTCGACGTGTCCGGCAAGGGCGTCGACGCGGGCACCCGCGCGCTGCTGCTGTCCGGCGCCCTCGGCGGGCTGCTGGGCAGCCGCGCACCCGGCGACTTCCTGCCCGCGGCCAACGCCTACCTCGTACGACAGGACTGGGACGAGGGGTTCGCCACCGCCGTCCACCTCGTGATCGACCTGCACACGGGCAGGTTCGTCCTCGACTCGGCCGGCCACCCCCCGGTCGCCCACCTGGACGCCGGCAGCGGCCGGTGGAGCCTGCTCGAGGCCGCCGGCGTCGTGCTGGGGCTGCTCCCCGACGTGGCGTACGACGCCGTGCACGGCCGGCTCGACCCGGGGGACGCGCTGCTGCTCTACACGGACGGGCTGGTCGAGATCCCCGGGCGCGACCTGTCCGTCGGCATCGACAAGCTGCTGGGGGAGGCCGAGCGGCTGGTCCAGGGCGGCTTCGCCGGCGGCGCGGACCGCCTGGTCAGCAAGGTCGCGGGCGCCGCGCCGGACGACCGCGGGCTGGTGCTGCTCTGGCGCAGCGCCTGAGCCCTCTTACACCAGCCGGGCGACCGGGCGCCGGCCGGTGGGCAGGCCTGCCGGGAGGTCGCGCAGCTGGCGCAGCGCGGCGACGTACTCCTCGCGGCGTACCGCGACCTGTCCCAGCGACGCCATGTGGGCGGTCTGCTGCTGGGTGTCGAGCAGCACGACGCCACCCTCCCGCAGCCGGTGCACGAGGTCGACCAGCGCGACCTTCGACGCGTCACTCTCCCGGTGGAACATGGACTCGCCGCTGAAGACCCCGCCGGTCAGCACGCCGTACAGGCCCCCGACCAGGCGCTCGCCGTCCCAGACCTCCAGGCTGTGGGCCCCGCCCTCGGCGTGCAGGGCGGTGTACGCCGCCCGCATCCGCTCGTTGATCCACGTCTCGTCGCGGTCGGCGCAGCCCGCCATCACGTCGGGGAACGCCGTGTCGACCGTCGTCTCCCAGCCACAGCTGCGCAGCCGCCTGCGCAGCGAGCGCGACACGGTCAGCAGGTCCGGCAGCAGGACGGCCCGCGGCTCGGGGGAGCACCAGGGGACCAGCCCGTCGCAGCCCTCGAGCACCGGTACCCGGCCGGTCCTCGCCAACCGTTTGGCGGAGCGCTGCAGCGCCCCTGTGGCCGGGCCGGACGGCGGCCAGGGAAAGCACCCCGCCCGGTAGGCCGCCACCAGCGTCGCCGGGTCCAGGGTGCCGCCGAGTGCCACGAGCTCGCGCGGCGCCGCCACGACGTCCAGCTGCTCGAAGAACGCCGCCGGCCGGACCTCGTCGGGCACCGCGGGCCCGGTCAGGGCGCGGTGGTGAGCGAGACGGGCACCAGGCAGCCGGGCAGCCCGACGGCGCCCATCCGGTCCGACAGCGGGCGCCCCTCGGCGACCGGGACGGAGAAGGGCCCGGCCGCACCGGCGGCGGCGTACGCCTGACGCGCGTCGGCGAGCGTGGCCCAGTCCGCCAGCCACTCCGCCGCCGGGACGTCCTTGCGCAGCGCCGGCTCGCCGACCGCCTGCACGGTCCCGATCAGCGTGCGCACGGCCCGGTCCTGGGCGGCGATCCGGTCCTGCCGCTGCTGCTCGGTGGCGTCCGCGGGCAGCGGCGGCAGCGCGTCCAGCTCCAGGCGCAGGGCGGTGCACGCCTTCGTCGCGACCCCCTTGACCGGCTCGTTGTCCAGGGTGGCGCGGTTGTCCCTCGTCGTGTCGATGAAGAAGATGCTCACGTAGACCGCGACCGTGCCGGCCGCCGCCGCCAGGAGCAGCACGGTGTTGCGCGCGGAGGACATGCGCCATTCTCGCGCAGTGCGGCGCGCACCGTCGGGTCGTGAGGGCTGCGGCGCGTCCGACGCTGGGCCGGTGTGGCCGGCTGGGACAGCCTCGCGGATGTCGCTGCCGTCGATGGGCAGGCCGGGTGGGCCGCAGCGGCGGCCTGGGCAGCGGGTCGGCAGGGGCGGTGCCCGAGCGTTGTCGGCCGTCCACGTGCCCCGGCCCCGGCCTAGCTTCCCCTGCCTGACCTGCGCATTCCTTGCCTCGACCGCGGTTCTCGCGTAGACTCGCACACATGTTCGAGGAGCTGATTCGGGAGCGCGATGCGCAGCTCGACGCGCTGACCGCCCTCGAGCTGGAGGCCGGCGGGCTGCTCGTGCGGCAGTGCGACGCGCTGCTGGAGATCTGGGACACCACCCCGCCCGACAGCCGGGCCGGCCGTCGTCCGCACGTTCTCGCGGAAGCCGGCACCGCGCTGGGGCTGCACCCGCAGAGCGTGGGCCGCCGGCTCGGGATGGCGATGTCGCTGCGGGAGCACCCGCTGCTGCGCTCGCTGCTTCGCGACGGCCGCCTCGGCGTTGCGCACGCTCTGGTGACGATCGACGAGATCGACGCCCTGGGCGACGTCGCGCTGGCCGATCGGGTGCTGGCCGAGGTGCTTGCCTCCGGCGGCCGGCTCGGGTGGGACGGCGCGCCCGCCGAGCTCCGCCGGGCGCTGCGACGGGCGGCGGTGCGCCTGGACCCGGCCGCGGCTGCCCGTCGGCGGCAGGAGGCGGCCGAGCGGGACAGCGGGGTGCGACTCCGGCCGTTGCCGGACGGCCTCGCCGCCTGGGTGACCACCGGGCCGGCGGGGCAGCTGGGCGCGGCGGACCAGATCCTGGACGTGCTGTCGCGCCCGGCCGGCCCGGACGATGAGCGCACGCACGGGCAGCGGCAGGTAGACGCGCTGCTGGCCGCGCTGGTCGCCCGCGCGGGCAGCGCCGCGGACCTCGAGCTGCAGCTCGAGATCCCGGTGCAGGTCACCGACACACGGCAGGTGTCCCCGGTCTGCCCTCCCGAGCCGCTCACCATCCAGGCCGACCTCAGCCCGGACCTGCTCGCGCTGCTCCAGGAGCCCACCCCCGCACCCACCGGAGCTGCAGTCATGGCAACGGAGCCGCCGAACTCGCGGGACCCGCTGGGGGTGCGCCGTCGGCGGCACGAGGCCGGGCCGGAGATGCTCGGGCACGGCACCGTCGACCCTGGACTGCTCGCCGAGCTACTCACCGATCCCGCAGGGCTGCCCGTCGGGCTCGGCGGGGTGAAGGTGCGGCGGGTCTGCGTCGATCCGCTCGGTCAGGTCGTGGCCGTCGACGACCGGGCCGTCCCCCTCGCACGGCTGCTGGAGGGGCACCGCACGAAGGCCGGGCTGCTCGGCCGGCTCACCTCCGGCCTGCCCGCACCGCCGCCGATGACCGACGCCTACCAGCCGACCGCCGCCCAGGCCCGGTTGCTGCGTGCCCGCGACGCGACCTGCTGCTTCCCGGGCTGCGGCCGCAGGTCCCGGCGCTGCGAGCTCGACCACCGCCGCCCGCACCCCGACGGGCCGACGAGCGTGGCCAACCTGCACCCGCTCTGCAAGCAACACCACCGGCTCAAGCACGACGGCTGGACCTGCGCCCGGAGCCCCGACGGCACCACCACCTGGACCAGCCCCCGTGGGGCGGTCCATCGCGCCAGACCCGACTGACCGTCCTCCTGCCGGTCAACCCGCCCAGGACCCGTCTAGCGCGCGCAGCGCGGCGTCGAGCAGCTGCTCGAGGTCGGCGCCGGGGTCGCGCAGCCACTGCTCGTACGCGGTGAGCGCGGCTCCCAGGCACAGGTGCGCGACCAGCTGGGGCAGCAGGTCGTCGTCCGCGAGGCCGAGCCGGGCCGCGACGAACTCCGCGACCACCGCCCGCCAGGCGGCGTACCGCAAGGTGCTGTGCGCCTGCAGGGCAGGCACTTCCAGGATGAGCCGCATCCGCGCCCGGTGCCAGGCCACCCCGTCGCCGCTGAGCCGGTTGAAGGCGAGGACGGCCTCGCGCAGCGCGTCGAGCAGCGGTCGGGTGGGTTCCCCGGACCGCAGCCGCCGGGCCAGCTCGTCGAGGCCGTGGTCGAAGTCGCCCCACACGACGTCGTTCTTGGAGGCGAAGTAGCGGAAGAACGTCCGACGGCCGATGCCGGCCGCGGCGGCGATGTCGTCGACGGTCGTCGCCTCGAAGCCGCGCTCGGCGAACAGCTCGCGCGCCACCTGCTCCAGCTCGTCCCGGCTGGTCGCGGGTGGGCGCCCGGAGCGCGGCAGGTCGCCGGACGCCTCGTCCTGCAGCACGTGCCGTCCTCCCTGTCCGTCCGGTGACAACGACCTGCCGGGCAGGGTGCTGGTCACCGGCACCGGGTGCCGTTAAGGTCCCCATGACGCCGGTCACACGTCCGGCTCCGTCGTAGGAGGATGCATGGACACCACCGCCACCGTCGAGGCCCCCGTCGTCGAGGTCCAGGCCGACGAGCCCGTCGTGGAGCAGGACCTGCTGGTCGAGGACGTGTCCATCGACGGCATGTGCGGCGTCTACTAGTCGTGCTCGATCGGGCCTGGGACCTGCACCCGCAGGTCTCGGTGCGGCCGGAGTCCTTCGGCGCGCTGCTCTACCACTTCGGCACCCGCCGGCTGTCCTTCCTCAAGGACCGCCGGCTGCTCGAGGTGGTGCAGGGCCTCGGCGCGGCCGGCTCCGCCCGCGAGGCCTGCACCGCGGCGGGGCTCACCGACGCGCAGCTGCCGGCGTACGAGAAGGCCCTGGCCCAGCTCGCCGACACCGACATGCTCAAGGAGCGCGCATGACTGCCGTCCCGCTGGTGGAGCACTTCGCCCTCGGCCTCGACGCCCCCATCTGCCTGACCTGGGAGCTGACCTACGCCTGCAACCTGGCGTGCTCGCACTGCCTGTCCAGCTCCGGCCGGCGTGACCCCCGCGAGCTGAGCACCGACGAGTGCAAGGCCGTGATCGACGAGCTGCAGCGCATGCAGGTCTTCTACGTCAACATCGGCGGTGGTGAGCCGACGGTCCGCAGCGACTTCTGGGACCTGCTGGACTACGCCACTTCGCACGACGTCGGGGTGAAGTTCTCCACCAACGGCATCAAGATCGATGCGGAGGCGGCCCGCCGGATCGCCGCCAACTCCTACGTCGACATCCAGATCTCCATCGACGGCGCGACGCCCGAGGTCAACGACGCCGTCCGCGGCACGGGGTCCTACGACACCGCCGTACGCGCGCTGCAGCACCTGTCCGACGTCGGTGTGCAGGCCAAGCTGTCGGTGGTTTGCACCCGCTACAACATCGGTCAGCTGGACGAGTTCAAGGCCATCGCGGACCGGTTCGGGGCGCAGCTGAGGCTGACCCGGCTGCGCCCGTCCGGCCGCGGCGCGGACGTCTGGGACGACCTGCACCCGACCCAGGCGCAGCAGCGCGAGCTCTACGACTGGCTGGTGCTGCACGGCGAGGGCGTGCTGACCGGGGACTCGTTCTTCCACCTTGCGGCGTACGGCGACGCCCTGCCCGGGCTGAACCTGTGCGGCGCCGGCCGCGTCGTGTGCCTGATCGACCCGGTCGGCGACGTGTACGCCTGCCCGTTCGCGATCCACGACCAGTTCCTGGCCGGCAACGTGCGCAGCGAGGGCGGCTTTGCGCGGGTCTGGCGGGAGTCCGAGCTGTTCCTGGAGCTCCGCGAGCCGCAGAGCGGCGGCGCCTGCTCGGGCTGCAGCTCCTACGACGCCTGCCGGGGCGGCTGCATGGCGGCGAAGTTCTTCACCGGCCTGCCGCTGGACGGGCCCGACCCGGAGTGCGTCAAGGGCTACGGCGAGATCGCGCTGTCCAAGATCACTCCGGGGGCGGCGCCGAAGCCGTCCCTGGACCACTCGCACAAGGGCGGCGTGCGCGGCGGTCCGGTCCCGGTCACGCTCAGCGTGCGCAGACCCGACAAGGCGTGCGACGAGAGCCCGCTCGCGGGCCTGACGAGGTAGGAGCGATGGCCAACCGCTGGTTCGAGACGGTTCAGGAGGCGCAGCGGCGCGCCAAGAAGACGCTGCCGAAGTCGGTCTACATGGCCCTGGTGGCCGGCTCGGAGAGCGGGCGCACGCTGCACGACAACGTCGAGGCGTACGGCGAGCTGGGCTTCGCGCCGCACGTCGCCAACCTGGCGCAGCAGCGCGACCTGTCCGTCACGGTGATGGGTCAGGAGCTCGCGCTGCCGGTGATGATCTCCCCGACCGGCGTGCAGGCCGTGCACCCCGAGGGTGAGGTCGCCATCGCCCGGGCGGCAGCGGCGCGCGGGACGTCCATGGGCCTGTCGTCGTTCGCCAGCAAGCCCGTGGAGGAGGTCGTCGCGGCCAACCCGAAGACCTTCTTCCAGCTCTACTGGGCCGGCACCAGGGAGCAGATCCTCGGCCGCGTACGCCGGGCCGAGGCCGCCGGCGCCGTCGGGATCATCGTCACGCTGGACTGGTCGTTCTCGCAGGGCCGCGACTGGGGCAGCCCCACGATCCCCAACCAGATCGACCTGAGGACGATGGTGCGCTTCGCCCCCGAGGTCGCGCTGCGGCCGGCCTGGGCGCTGCGGTGGGCCCGCAGCGGCGCGCTGCCCGACCTCACCACGCCCAACATGGCGCTGCCCGGCGAGCCGGCTCCCGGCTTCTTCGGCGCGTACGGCGAGTGGATGCAGACCCCGCTGCCGACCTGGGACGACCTGCGCTGGCTGCGGGAGAACTACACCGGCAAGCTGATGCTCAAGGGCGTCATGCGGGTCGACGACGCCAGGAACGCCGTCGACGTGGGCTTCGACGCGATCTCGGTGTCCAACCACGGTGGCAACAACCTCGACGGCACGCCCGCCTCCGTCCGAGCGCTGCCCGCGGTCGTCGCGGCGGTCGGCGACCAGCTCGACGTCGTGCTCGACGGCGGCGTCCGGCGGGGCAGCGACGTCGTGAAGGCCTGCGCGCTCGGCGCCAAGGCCGTCATGATCGGCCGCGCCTACTTGTGGGGGCTCGCGGCCAACGGCCAGGCCGGCGTCGAGAACGTCCTCGACATCCTGCGCAGCGGCATCGACTCGGGCCTGCTCGGCATCGGCAAGTCCGCGGTCCGCGACCTCACCCCGGACGACCTGCTCATCCCCGACTCCTTCCCGCGGGTGCTCGGCGTGCCCGGCCAGGCGGGCACCGGGTCGGGCGTCCGCGACGTGGCGCCGGTGACGGTCTGAGCCCAACCTGGTGAGCTGGGTCGCCGAGCTCACCTGGCCGCGGGCGCAGGGCCGTCTGGACCGGGTGCTCGTGGTGCCGCTCGGCTCCACCGAGCAGCACGGGCCGCACCTGCCGCTGTCGACCGACACCGATGTGGCGGTGGCGGTGGCGACCCGGCTGGCGGCCCGCCGGGACGACGTCGACGTCGCGCCTGCGCTGCCGTACGGCGCCAGCGGCGAGCACGCCGGCTTCTTCGGCACGCTGTCGATCGGTACGGCGGCGCTCGAGCTGCTGCTCGTCGAGCTGTGCCGCTCGGCGACGGACACCTGGCGGCGCGTCGTCCTGCTGTCCGGGCACGGCGGCAACGCCGAGGCGGTGCGCGCCGCGGTCACCCTGCTGCGGGCGGAGTCGCGGGACGTCCGGGCGTGGTCGCCCTCGTGGGACGGCGACGCGCACGCGGGCCGTACGGAGACCTCCGTGCAGCTGGCGCTGGACCCCGGCCGGGTCGGGCCGTCGCGGGCCGCCGGCGCGGTGCAGCCGCTCGCCGAGCTCCTGCCGGCCCTGCAGACCGGCGGGATCCGGGCGGTCAGCGCCAACGGCGTGCTCGGCGACCCTGCGGGCGCATCGGCGCAGGAGGGCGAGCGGCTGCTGGCCGAGGCCGTCGACGGGCTCGACCGGTGGCTGGGATGAGGTGGTTGGGATGACCCGCGTCGCGCTGGTCACCGGCGCCGCCCGCGGCATCGGCGCGGCCACCGTCCGGCTGCTCGCCGACGAGGGCTGGGCGGTCGTCGCCACCGACCGCTGCGCCGACGACCCGCGGCTGCCGTACGCCCTCGGCACCCGCGAGCAGCTGGCGGCGCTGCGCAGCGAGACGGTGCTGCCGGTGGTCGCCGACACCTGCGACCCTGCCGCTCTGGCCGCGGCGGTGGAGCAGGCGGAGAGGGCGTTCGGGGGGCTGGACGCGGCGATCGCCGTGGCGGGCGTCGTCGCCGGCGGCGTGCCGCTGTGGGAGCAGCCGGGCGACGAGGTGCACGCGGTGCTCGACGTCGACCTGCTCGGGGTCGTGCACCTGGCCCGCGCCGCCGTGCCCGCGCTGCTGCGCCGGCCGGCCCCGCGCTCCGGGCGGTTCGTCGCGGTCGCCTCGGCCGCGGCGTCCCGCGGCCTGCCCATGCTCGCCGCCTACTGCGCGGCCAAGGCCGGGGTGACCGGGCTGGTGCGGGCGCTGGCCGTCGAGCTCGCGCCGCACGGGATCACCGCCAACGCCGTCAGCCCCGGGTCCACCGACACCGACATCCTGGCCGAGAGCGCCCGGCTGTACGGCCTGGGGACGGCGACCGCGTTCGCGCAGCAGCAGCCGGTCGGCCGTCTGCTCGAGCCGGCCGAGGTCGCCCGCGCGCTGGTCTGGCTGGCGGGGGAGGGCAGCGGCGCCGTCACCGGCGCCGTGCTGCCCGTCGACGGCGGTCTCGCGCTCTGAGCGCGGACCGGCGCGGGCCGCTGCAGCTGGACCAGGACGTGCGGGTGCTCGGCGCCGGCCGGGTCCTGCTGGGCGGCGACCCGGGCCGGCTGGTCCGGCTGAGCGGGGCGGGGGCGGCCGTCCTGTCCGCGCTCGACGACCTGTGCACCCCCGCGCAGCAGGCCCTCGGCCGGCGGCTGCTGGACGGCGGCCTCGTCCACCCGGTGCCCGGGCCGGTCGAGCCGGCCGACGTGACCGTGCTCGTGCCGGTGCGCGACCGCGCCGACGAGCTCGACCGCTGCCTGGCCGCGCTCGGCGCGGGGGTGCCGGTGCTGGTGGTGGACGACGGCTCCGACGACCCCGCAGCCCTCGCTCGGGTGTGTGCGGGGCGCGCCCGGCTCCTCCGGCTGCCCGTCAACGGCGGGCCGGGCGCGGCCCGCAACGCGGGGCTGGCCGCGACCGGCACCGGCATCGTCGCCTTCCTCGACAGTGACTGCACCCCGGGGCCGGACTGGCTGACCGAGCTGCTGGGGCACTTCGCGGACCCCTCGGTCGCCGCCGTCGCGCCCCGGGTCCGCGCCGCCGGCGGGCCGTCCCTGCTCGCCCGCTATGCCCGCGCCCGCGGACCGCTCGACCTCGGGCCCCGGCCCGCGCGGGTCCGGCCGGGCGGCCGGGTGCCGTACGTCCCGACGGCGGCGCTGCTCGTACGTCGCTCCGCCCTGCCGGCGCGGCCCTTCGAGCCGGGGCTGCGCTACGGCGAGGACGTCGACCTGGTGTGGCGGCTGCACGACGCGGGCGGCGTGGTCCGGTACGACCCGCGCACCGTCGTGGGGCATGCCGAGCCGGCCCGCTGGAGCCGCTGGCTGGCCCGCCGCTACCGCTACGGCACCTCGGCGGCCCCGCTCGCGGCCCGGCACGGTGACCGGCTCGCCCCGCTGGTCCTGCCGCCCTGGCCGACCGCGGCCTGGCTGCTGCTGCTCGCCGGGCAGCCCGGGCCGGCGCTGGCCGTGGCGGCCGTGCCGGTCGTCCGGCTGCTCCGCGCCCTGCGGCGTACCGGCCTGCCGATCAGCACCTGCGGGCGCGCCGCTGCGGCGACGGTCGCCCGCGGGATGGCGGCGACCGCCGGGGGGCTGGGCGGCGCCGGCGCCGTGGTGACCGGCCCGCTGCTGCTGGGGATGCTCGCGCTGCGACGCACCCGCCCGGCGGCAGCGACCGCGCTGCTCGTCCCGCCGCTGCTCGAGTGGTACGACAGGCGCCCGGCCGTCGACCCGGTCCGCTGGGCCGCGCTGCGGCTCGTTGACGACCTCGCCTACGCCGCCGGGGTGTGGCGGGGCTGCCTTGCGGCCCGCACCCTGGCGCCGCTGCGGCCCCGGACGAGGCGTCCCGGGTAGCGGCTCAGTCCACGACCGCGCCGGCCGGCTGGGCCGCCGGCTCGGGCTGGCGCGGCGCCAGCGGCAGGGCGCGGGGCGCGCCGCCGTCGGTCCAGCGCCGCAGCAGCAGCCGCAGCTCCTCCGCCCGGATGGGCTTGGAGAGGTAGGCGTCCATGCCGGCGGCCAGGCAGCGGTCCTTGTCGGCCTGCATCGCCGACGCGGTCAGGGCGATCACCGGCGTATGACGCGCGGTGCCCTCGCGGCGGCGCAGCTCGACGGTCGCGTCGTAGCCGTCCAGCACCGGCATCTGGCAGTCCATCAGCACGGCGTCGAAGGTCTGCCTGGCCAGCGCGTCGAGCGCCTGCTGGCCGTCCGGCACGACGTGGACGTCGTACCCCAGCCGTCGCAGGGTGAGCACCGCGACCTTCTGGTTGACCGGGTTGTCCTCGGCGAGCAGCAGGGTCGCCTGCTCGCGGAGGACGGCGACCGGAGCGGTCAGCGCAGTGGCCGGCCTGGGCGCGCGGCCGGTCAGCCGGAGCATGAGGCCGTGCAGCTGGGCGACCCGGATCGGCTTGGTGAGGTAGCCGTCGATACCGGCCGTCGCGGTATCGCCGAGGGTGCCGCGGTCGGCCGTGCTCGTCAGCATCAGCAGCCGCAGCCCGCGCAGGCCCGGGTCCTCGCGGATCGCGCCGGCCAGCTGGAGGCCGTCGACGTCGGGCATGTGGAGGTCGAGCAGCGCCACGTCGTACGGCGTGCCTGCGTCGTGCGCCGCGCGCAGCGTCCCGAGCGCCTCGACGGCTCCGCCCGCGGTGTCGGTGGCGCAGCCGACCGCGCCGAGCATGCCCACCAGCACCCGGCGGCTGGTGGCGTTGTCGTCGACCACCAGCGCGCGCAGGCCGGTCAGGTCGACCGGGGCGGCGGGGTGCGGGGCGGCGGGCGAGCGGGCGAACGGCAGCGACACCGTGAAGGTGCTGCCGAGGCCGGGCGTGCTGGCGACGGTGAGGTCCCCACCCATGAGCTGCGCCAGCTGCCGGCTGATCCCGAGCCCCAGGCCGGTGCCGCCGAACCGGCGGGTCGTGGAGGTGTCGGCCTGCGTGAAGCCCTCGAACAGCGTCTCGAGGCTGCCCGGCTCGATGCCGATCCCGGTGTCGCGCACCTGCAGCTGCACGTCGACCCGGTCCGCGTCGCCACCGACGACCCGGGCGCTGAGCTCCACCTCGCCCGACTCGGTGAACTTCACGGCGTTCCCGAGCAGGTTGACCAGCACCTGGCGTACGCGTCCCGGGTCCCCTCGTACGAGCGGCGGCAGGTCGGCGTCGACCGAGCAGCTGAGCTCCACGCCCTTCGCGTGCGCGGGCGCGGCCAGCAGCCCGGCGGCCTCCTCGATGACCGCGACGAGGTCGTGGTCGATCACCTCGATGTCGAGCTTGCCCGCCTCGATCTTGGAGAAGTCGAGGATGTCGTCGATCACCGTGAGCAGGCCCTCGGCAGAGGAGCGCACCGTCTCGGCGTAGTCGCGCTGGTCGACGTCCAGCTCGGTCTCCAGCAGCAGTGACGTCATCCCGATGACCCCGTTCATCGGTGTACGGATCTCGTGGCTCATGTTGGCGAGGAACTGCGACTTCATGCGGCTGGCCTCGAGCGCCCGGTCGTGCGCCGACTCCAGCTCCTGCCGGGAGGCCTGCAGCTGCACGTTCGCCGCGGCGACGCTGGACAGCGCCGCCCGCTCGGCCCCGAGCAGCAACACGCGCTGCAGGGACAGGTCGGTGAGGTAGCCGATGCCGGCCAGCAGGCCGGCCTCGCCCGCGCCGAACAGCGGGCTGAACGGGCTGGTGCGGACCCCCAGCCGGCCGTGCCGCAGCGGCAGCGCGACGAACCCCGGAGCCAGCTCGCCCTCGCGGGGCGGGCCGCCGAGCAGCGCCAGCTCGGAGGCCGGCACGCCCTTGGAGCACAGCACCGTTCCCGACGCGTCCACGATGACCGCGCCGCTGCCGCCGAGGACCTGCAGCAGCTGCGGCACGAGGATCTCGGCCACCTCCACCGGGGTGCCCGCCGACAGCAGCGCCACCTGCGCGCCGCTCATCCCCTGCAGCTCCGGCTGCCGCCACAGCGTGCGCAGCCACCGGGGCAGGACAAAGGACAGGCAGAACAGCTGGATGCCGGTCAGTCCGAGCAGCGGGACGACCAGCCCCTGCGGCCCGGCCGTCGCGTCCGGCAGGAGCACCCCGGCGATCAGGGTGGCCGCGATGAGCATCGTCCCCGCGCTGAGCAGCCGCATCCGCCGCCGCGCGATCGTGGCCTGCCCCCGCCCCGCGACGAACAGCCCGCGGGCGGCGATCCCGGACTGCAGCGTCCAGGAGACGAGGATGAGCGCGATGTACGCCATCACCCACGCCGGCTGGGGCGCGTCGGGGTCGAGCGTCGGGGCCACCACCACGGCCAGCAGCTCCGCGGCGTACAGCGCGTCGGCCAGCCGGCCGGCCCGGCGGCCGACCGCCCCGAACGTGCGCACGAACCGCACCAGCAGCCAGGGGAAGCTCACGAGCACGCCGACGGTCAGCTTGGTCTGCACGACGAGCAGGAGGCCGCCGTCCGGGGGCTCCGGGAGAAAGGCCGTCAGGAGCAGGATGCCGAGGCAGGCGAACGCCAGCAGGACCAGCCGGCTGGACGCCGCCCGGGTGCGCCACCAACCGGGTGCGACGACCACGAGCACGACGACGACGCTGGCCAGCTCCACCACCCGTACGCCGACGACCAGGTCAGCGACGCCTGCAGCCATATGGTCCTCGCGTCGTCCGGATAGGGCCCGCCACTGCCGTAGCGCGTCGGGGCCAGGGCGCGGTACGGCGGTGCCGGCCCCTGCGACATCGGTCGGGCGGGCGCAGACTTGAGGAGCTAGCGGGCCGTGACGTAGCTCGAGTAGCCGGAGAGCGGGCTCTGGCCGGCGGCATTGATCGCGACGACGCGGAACCGCCACTGGCCCTTGGACGGCAGGGGCATGGTGAACTCCCGCGCCGACCGGGCCAGCACCACGCTCTGCGCCACCGCGCCGGTGCTCCTGTAGGCGAAGACCTGGTAGCCGGTGATGGCTGTCCCGCCGGTGGAGGCCGGGGCGGACCAGCGGGCCTTGGCCTGCACCTGGCCGCCGAAGGCCCCCGGTGCCGCGGTGCCGATGACCGGAGCGCTCGGGGGACCGGCCGGCTGCGTGACCGTGGCGTACGCCGGCTGGCTGCGGCCCTGGCTGTTGATCGCCACCACGTCGAAGGTGTACGTGGCACCCGGGACCAGCCGGCCGAAGTTGAACGACCGCCGGTCAGCACCCAGGACCGGGCTGGTGTAGTCGCCCTCCCCGGTGGTGCTCCTGCCGTTGCGGTGCACCTGGTAGCCGGTGACCGCAGCGCCGCCGTCGGTGCTCGGGGCCTCCCAGAACAGGGCTGACTGGTTGGGGTTGAGCGCCGTGGTCTGGGCGTTCTGCGGGGCCCCCGGCACGGAGACCCCGCCGGGGGAGACGTAGAGGAGCCTGTTCGGCGACTGCGCGTCCGTGACCAGCCCCGCTGTCGCGGACGCGAGCAGCGCGGCGGAGACCTCGGGGGCCGTCGCCGTCGGATGCTGAACGATGTAGCGGGCAGCGGCCCCGGCCACGTGGGGTGCGGCCATGGAGGTCCCGTTCCACCCTGGCGCGACGGCGGTGTCGCTGGACAGGCCGGCGGAGGTGATCCCCACGCCGGGCGCGAACACGTCGACACAGGCGCCGTAGTTGGAGAACCACGCGCGGTTGTCGGTGCTGTCGGTCGCGGCGACGGTGATCGCGTCTGCGGCGGAGGCGGGGGAGTACTCGCAGGCGTCGGCGTTGTCGTTCGCGGCAGCGACGACCCACACGACACCGTCGGCGACGGAGTTGGTGACAGCCTCGTTGAGCGCGGCGCTGTAGCCGCCGGCCAGACTGGCGTTCGCGACGGCAGCCTGGCCCGGCTGGTGGTCCTCGTTGATCCAGTCGATCGCCGCGATCATGTCCGAGTAGTAGCCCTGACCGTCGCAGCCCAGCACCCGGACCGCGACGAGGTGGGCCCGCTTGGCGATGCCGAAGGAGGTGCCCGCCGCCGTACCGGCGACGTGGGTGCCGTGACCGTGGCAGTCCTCCGACGAGGAGTCCCCGTCGACGAAGTCAGGGCTTGTCCTCATCCGGCCGGCGAACTCGGTGTGGGTCAGCCGCACCCCACTGTCGAAGATGTACGTGGCGACCCGGGCCCCGCCGCTGTCGTAGGTGTAGGAGTCCGTGAGCGGGAGCGCCCGCTGGTCGACACGGTCGAGGCCCCACGAGGGGACGGGGGCCTGCGTGCCGGTATGGGAGGCGAGCTGGTCGACCTCCACCGACCGGACCCCGGGCTCGGCCCGCAGCGCCTCGACCTGATCGGCCGGGACCGTGGCGGCGTAGCCGGACAGCGCCGAGCGGTACACCCGCCGGACCGCGCCCCCGTGCCGGGAGACCTGGGCGTCGGCGAGGGCGGCACGGTCAGCGCGAGCCGCCGCCGGAGCCGCGTCGAGCACCACGATGACCCGGACCGCCGCGGCGGCCGCAGCAGCCTGCGCCGGGGCGGGCAACGCGGGGGCAGCGACCAGGGCGGCCAGCGCGAGCGCCGGCCCCGCCACGACCCGCTTCACGCGATCCTGCTGGTGCTGCTACGCATCGTGGCCTCCGTGCCTCGGGAGTGACGCAAGCAGAGTGTTTCCCGCATCCGCTCCTGTCCCGCGAACCTCGAAACTGCACCCGGTCGGTCCTGCTGAACGGCCTGCTCCGACGCCGCTACCCGCCCGCCTTCACCGAGTGCGGTGGATGGACGGTGAGCACCGTGGCGGTGGCCGCGGCCCCGATCGCCAGGGCCGCGAGGATCACCGGCAGGTACTCCCCGGTCGCGCCGATCATCGCCCCCGCGGCCGGCGGCCCGATCGCGGAGCCCACCGCCGAGCATGTGTAGAGCACCCCCAGCAGCCCGCCGAGCCCCCGCACCCCGAACAGGTGGGCCACCAGCGCCGGGCCGAGCGCCACGAACCCGCCGTAACCGATGCCGAGGAGCACCGCGAAGACCACGAGCCGCGGGTAGCCGGGCGCACCGAGCCAGCACAGGAAGCTGCCGGCCATCAGCGCGAAGCAGGCCTGGTACGTGCGCAGCACCCCGGTGCGGGCGGCGGCGGCGCCGAGCGCCAGCCGCCCCACGATGCTGGCCGCGCCAATCACCCCGACCAGCGTCGCCGCCGCCACGTCCCCCGCGCCCCGGCTGGCGGCGTACGCCGGCAGGTGCACGAACGGCACGAACAGCACGACCGAGAGCAGCAGCCCGCTGGCGTACAGGCGCAGGTAGGTCGGGGTGCGCAGGCGGGGGAGCAGCGGCGCTGCCTCGCCCTGGGTGGTCACTGGGGCGGCGCGCACCAGCAGCCCGCACCCGGCGAGGGCGACGGTGCTGACGGCCGCGAGGATCAGGTAGGCCTGCCGCCAGCCGTACCGGTCGATCAGGTCGGCGGCCAGCGGGGCGACGAGCAGCGTGCCGAGCCCGATGCCGGACACCGCGATGCCCACCGCGAGGGTGCGTCGCCGGGTGAACCACCCGCCCACGACGGCCACCAGCGGGACGTAGCTGCAGGCGACCCCGAGCCCCACGCCCAGGCCGTGCCCGACGTAGGCCTGCCACAGCGCCGTGGCGCGGGAGGTGAGCAGGAGGCCGAGGCCCATCGCGAGCGCCCCGACAAGCACCACGCGCCGGGGCCCGAACCGGTCGACCGCCGGGCCGGAGAGCGCCCCCAGGCCGAACAGGGCCATCGTGGTCAGCGAGAAGACGGCGGCGGTCGCGCCGGGCCCGGACCCCAGCGCCTCGCTCATCGGCTGCAGGAACGCCCCGAAGCTGTAGGCCACGCCGAAGCTGGTGAACATCGCGACGAACGCCGCCACCACGACCAGCCACGCCTGCGGGCTGTCCTGCAGGTCGGGCGCCGCGGGTGCGGACGGCGCGCGGGAAGGCCGGGGCACCGGCCCGATGGTAGGTGCGCCGGCGGCGACCGGGGCGAGGGCCGTCGCGACCGGCCCGCAGCTCAGGCGGGGCTGACCGGCGTGCCGGCCGATCGGGCGAAGTCCCGGGCCTTGATCTTGGCCATCCGTCCGTCGGGGTGGTGCCAGACGATGCCCTCGACACCGTCGTCGGCCAGCGCCAGCACCGCCTGGCGGATGCCCTCGTAGGTCAGGTCGTCAGCAGCGACCCGGGCGGCAGCGTCGTGGGACACCAGGACGTGCCGATCGGCGCGCTCCGGGTTGCCGTTGACCTTTGGCCCGATCAGCTCGTACGTGCCCGCCGGCAGCTCGCGAGCTTCGGTGAGCGCCTCGCGCAGGTACTTGACGAACGCCGACTGCTCCGCGGGCTCCCAGCCCACCGTCTTGCCGGTCGTCTCGTCGTGCTCGACGGGCTCGAACCCGGCAGGCGCGGTCTTGCCCGGCTTCACCTCGCGGCGTGCCCACCACGTCTCGCCGTCGGTCCGGACGCAGGTGCCGTCGTACTTGCGGGTGGCCTGTCCCTCGCCCGCGAACACCCAGGCGGCGTCCGGGTTCGGGGTGCTGGTGACGTACTTGCGGTCCTGCTCGTCCCTCAGGAAGACGGTTGGGATCTTGCGCATGACGACCTCTCATCGGCGAGCGGCCACCGTAGCGAGGAGGCCGCCGGCAGGTCCGCCCCTTCTTCGGCCGGACCGCCGGGCCGTCCCCCTCCTGCGCCAGGCGTCAGCGCGCGAGTCGTGCGCGCCAGCAACAACGTGGGGACAGCCGTCGTTGAGCTCCAAGGGCGACCCGGATTCGTAGCCGACTAGGCGTCGTACTTCCTGACCTCGCCGCCGAGCACAGAGGACACCCGGGCGGCGAGCTCGCCTATGCCGTCACTCGCGTTGACGATCCAGCCGTCGCCGAGAACGAGGTACTGGGCGGCGCCGAAGCCGCCGTCGTCCATGATGTCGAGGTAGTCGGCTCGAGCGGCTCCGGCGAGCTTGGCGAGGACGACGATGCTCCTGCCAGCCTTGCTCTGGCATCGGAGGCCGTCGTCCGTCACGAGTCCGGCGGACTCCTGCGGGTCCGCGCAGCCGACCTCCGAGCTGGCCAGACGTGCGACCAGGTCTCTGGCCGACGAGGAGGCGGGGGCTGGCACCGCGGGCACGGCCGCATTGCCGGAGCCGGCAGGGGTCTGTGAGGTGCCCGTCGGCACAGAGCCCGCCGTGGACGGCGTCGGGGCGAGAGACCCGGCAGTCGGAGTCGTCTGGGTCCCACCGCAGGCGCCAAGGGCCAATAGCGAGGCGATGGTGGCGAGCGTGTAGTGCTTGGTGAACATCACTCACCGTAGCCTGAGATGCACTTCCTGTGAGACCGCGGTCCGTTAGCCATGCTCAGCTTTGCGTGTCACGGCCCTGCAGCGCCCAACAGCGGTTCGATGAACACGTACGGCTGGCCGGCCCCTTCCATGGTCTCCACGGAGACAAGTTCGCTGTGGCCGCTGGTCAGGTTGAGGCGTACCGCGTCGCCGGCCCCGCCGTAGGAGCGGCTGTGCAGCACGACGGTCTGCCGGTCCTCCCATACGCACGGTCTGGCCGGTCCTGGGATCTCGGTCTGCGGTGGCAGCCAGAGGACTCGGGGCTCGGGAGTCGGGCCGTGGCGCGTCACTTCCCAGAGCGTCATGGCGGGCGGGTCGTAGCGCCACCAGGCGAGGTGGTCGCCGCCGGGTGTCAGGCTCGCCGACGAGTCCACGCCGTACACCCGCTCGAGGCCGTCGGACCAGCGCACCGTCACACCGTCGGGTCCGCCCGTCCCGATGACGCCGTTCGCCGCCGCTAGAGAGCCGGGCCGGCGTGAGGGGTCGGAGGCCGGCTCGCTGCCGGGCAGCCAGCGCAGCGGGCTGGCGAGGCCGTCGGCTTCGTGTCCGGGCACCTCGCCGGACAGCAGCACGGTCTCGCCGTCGAACGTCAACGGCCCGGTGAGCCACCGGTTCTCGTCCCACGGCATGGTGCTGCGGCTCCCGTCGCGCAGGTCGACCAGGTGCAGCACGAACCGGTTGCGGCGCCCGAACTGGTTCTCGACGCCGACGAACAGGCTGCCCTCGGCGTTGACCCCCACCTGCCACAGCGGCCCGAGGTCGACGACCGGACCGTCCGGCGGCACCAGGACCGTGACGTTCGTGGCGACGACGACGACGCCGTACGGCGTCTGCAGCGCCCTCGTGGCCCCAGCCGGGCCGCGGCGCTCGGTCTGAGGGAGGCCGTCCGCTCCCCACCGGACGATGGCGCCGTCCTGCTGCACGATGCCGTGTCGTGGCGGCGCTCCCGTGGGGAAGCGCGCGGGCTCGGGCTGACCCGCCGGCCCGTCGGAAACGACGAAGGCGTGCGCCGTGTACGTGACCCTCTCCACGTCCTGAGGGACCTGTCCAGGAGTTGGTGGCTCTGCGCGGGGCGGCGCCCCGAGCGGTCCGCCGTCGCCGGGGACGGGCGGAGGAGGGGGTGGACCCGACAACGGGGGCGGCACTGCCGCGAACGGCACCTCGACGAACGGCATGGGCGTGACCGGCCGGGGGGCGGGCCAGGCACCGGCGACGTCCCCGCCGTGGTCGGACCCGGGCGCGTCCGGAGCAGGCCATCGCTGGAAGGGCTGCCAGTCGTCCGCGTCCGGCGGGTCGACCTCGACCGGCGGTGCCGACAGCAGGACGTCCGCTCCTTCGTGGCCCACGACGAGCAGCTCGGCGTTGACGCCGTAGTCCAGCGCGCCTCGTACGGCCTCCCGGTCCGCCTGCAGCCGCTCGCCGAGTGCGCTCAGGGGCTCGCGATGGACGCCGCCGGGCGCCCAGAGAGCGACGTGCAGCAGATCGGTCACCAGCACCGAGTGCTGCAGCATCGCCAGGTTCTGACGATCACGTTCGCGAGCTTCGGGAGTCAGTGCCAGGACCTGGTCAGGGAAGCGCGGGTGCGGGTCGACCACAACCTGGTTCCCTCGACGGATGACCAGCCCGGCGGCCTCCAGCACACCGAGCAGATCGCGTTGGCGCTCCGGCACCGGCACGCCCAGCGGGCCCACGAGAGCGCGCCAGGTGCGGAGCTCGTACTCGACGTACTCCTGACGACCCAGTCTCTCCGCCTCGTCCACCTCGGGGTGGCCGGTGGGCAGCGTGTTGCCGACTGGGGCCAGGACCGGCTGGTCGAGCCACTCCGCGTCGCGACCCCGGGCCGCCACGGCCTGCTCCAGCGTCGTCCCGACCGCGTCGGGGTCGGCATTGCTGAGCAGACCGAGCACTTCGAGCGCGGCGTCTGGCAGGTGGTTGCGCCACAACGAGTCGGCCGAGGGCGGCCCGGGCCGCGTCAGCTCGAGCCACCGTGGCGCCTGCACCGGCGCCGGCCAGAACGCCAGCCGCCACACGTCGCCGTCGACGCCCGGCGCGTCCCGCAGCCGCGTGACACGGACGCGGTACGTGCCCGGCGGCCCGAGCTGCAGCTGCGGTGCCGCCCCACCGTCCACGAGCATGCCCACGCCCACGGTGCCGATCGAGCGGTACGGCATCTCCACCACAGAGCGCTCACCCCCGCCCGGCGGCAGCTCTGAATCGGCCGGGGGCCCGTCGTGCAGCTCCAGCTCCACCCGGGCGTACTCGTCGTTGGCCGCCGCCCGCACCCACCCGTTGCCGGCCAGTGCCAGGCCGCCCGACACCGACGGACCGCGCTCCGCGTGCTCGTCGAGCCGGACGTCCCAGCCGTCGTCCGGCTCCGCCGCCCAGCCGCTGTCGCGTACGACGAGCGTGCCGTAGTCCGGCCAGTGCTCGTCCTTGACGTACGACCCGACCAGCGCCACCTGGAGAAGGTAGAGGCGGGCAGCGGTGTGCGACGCCGCTACCGCTGAACCAGCACACGGGGCGCCGTGTCGAGGTGGCAGGCCCGCGGCACGAGCAGTGCGGCCCGGTGGGACCACGGCCGAGGTGACCTGGGCCGTGATCTGGAGCGGGCGACCGGGATCGAACCGGCACCATCAGTTTGGAAGTGATGTTCAAACGGGTCACCAGCTGACACCTGGAGACACGAATGCGCAGGTCAGAGCACCACTCGTCACGACCTCAACATCACCCCGTGCCAGCGTGTGCCAGGGAGATCTGGCACGCCGATGGCACGCGATCAAGCGGTGATGATGTGCCGCGACCGGCACGTAGCCTCGCCCGTTCGCAGTCCGGCGGGAGGGGGAGCACGTGAGCCGGCGGCAGTTCGGCAACGTCCGCAAGCTCCCGTCGGGCGCCTGGCAGGCCCGGTACAGGGACCTCGGCGGCCGCGAGCACGTCCGGTCGCTGGAGACCCGGCGCCTGGCCGGTGTGTGGCTGGCCGAGGCGCAGGCCGACCTCGCCCGCGGGACGTGGCGCAGCCCGGAGGCCGGTCAGACGACGTTCGGCGACTACGCCCGCTCCTGGCTGGCCTCCCGGGTCGACCTGAAGCCCACGACCCGGCAGAACTACACGTGGGTGCTCGGCAAGCTCGTGCGCGACCTCGGCGGGTACGCGCTGGAGGACCTCACGCCGGTGCGCATCCGCGCCTGGTACGCCGAGTTCGCCCGCACCCAGCGCGTGACCCCGACCCGGCAGGCCTACGCCTTGCTCCGGGCGATCCTCAACGGGGCGGTCGACGACGAGCTGATCCTGCGCAACCCGTGCCGCATCCGCGGCGCCGGCAGCCCGCAGCACCCCGAGCGCCCCACGGCCACCCTGTCCCAGATCAACGCGCTCGCCGAGGCAGTGCCCGAGCGCTACCGGGCCCTGGTGCTGACCGCCGCCTGGACCGGAGCCCGCTGGGGCGAGCTCATCGCGCTTACCCAGGACCGGCTCGACGCCCGGACCGGCCGGATGCGCATCGACCGCCAGCTGTCGCTGCTGCGCAAGGGCGACGGCGGACCGGTCCTGGTCGAGCAGACGCCCAAGACCGCCGCCGGCAACCGGACCGTCCACGTCCCGCCGCACCTGCTGCCGCTGCTCGCCGCGCACCTGCTCGAGCACGTCCCTGCCGGTTGCCCGTTGGTGTTCCCCAACAGCAAGGGCGAGCCGATAAACCGCTACTCGTTCGCCTCGGTCTGGGGCCGGGCGCGCGAGAAGGCGGGCATGCCGGGGTTCCACTTCCACGACCTGCGGCACACCGGCAACACCCTCGCCGCGACCACGGGCGCCTCGACGAAGGAGCTGATGCACCGCATGGGCCACTCGTCCGTGCGGGCCGCGCTCATCTACCAGCACGCCACCGACGAGCGCGACGCCGTGATCGCGCAGGCGCTGAGCGAGCTGGCCGGGCGTGCCGGCAGCACGAACGCGACCGTGACCCGGCTGGTCGGGGGGCGCGGCGACGAGCAACGTGTGCTGTGACGCTGGCCGCTGCCAACGCGCGGCGAACATCGGTCGACGTGAACGGTGCGCACACGAGGACGGCCGCGCTTCCGCGGCAGGAGCGAGCCGTTGTGCCGTTGGCGTGCTTGCGCGGGAGCTCTCGACAGCTCCGGGTTTCGTATTACGCTTCCGGTGTGGAGACAGTAGACGGCAAGCCCGTCAGCGCGCAGGACATCGACGGCTGGGCCGATGAGGCCGAGCAGGGCTACGACGTCGACCGCCTTCGCAGGCGCGGACGTAAGCCGGTCGGGGACGGTCCCGGCCAGGTAGTGCCCGTCCGCCTCGACCAGACCCTGTTGGCCGCACTGGCCGAGCGTGCCGAGCGTGATCACCTCAGCCGCTCGGCTGCGATCAGGGAAGCGATCCGCGCCTACGTCGGGTGAGGGTCCACGCCTCAGCGGAGCGCCACGGCGTCGCTCCCGACGACGCTGTCCATGCCGCCGAGCACCCCGTCTTCCTCAGCAACTTGGACGACGACAGCCCGGCGCGGCAACTGCGCCTTGGCTTCGACAGATCAGGTCGGCTGCTCGAGGTCGTCGTCCTGCGTTTCGACAGCGGCAACGAGCTGTTGATCCATGCCATGAGGGCGAGACGCCAGTACCTCGATCTCCTCGACTGACTGAGCGCACCCGCGAGCCCCGGAGCATGTGATTCGTCAGTGGTGGCAGTTCGACCTTGCAACCCAAGCCGCTCGGTCGATACCGCCCTCGCTATGGCAGCCGAACGCAAGGACGTTCGTGATCCCAGTCCCCCTACCGTCCTGTATCTGACGGGATGTCCGAAGTGCCACCTCGTCGAGAGGCAGTGGGTAGAGCGCGTGGACCTGACAGCCGGCTAGAATGTGCCCGTTCCCGCGGCAGCGTTCGAGGTGCGCCTGCAGCAGCCAGGACAAGGACAAGTTGACCTAGTCGCCTTGCTGCTGAACGACCAGGGTCAGGTCGGCGCCGACGCTGACTTCGTCTTCTACAACGCCCCTCGCCACCCGAGCGGCGGAGTCACGCTCGCGGGCCAGGCACTGAGCCTGGATCTGCGCCTGCTTCCCGCGGCCGTCGAGCGCGTCGTCGTCGCGGTGGACAGCGACGGCGTAGGCCAGCTCGATGACCTGACGGTCCTGTTGGAGACCGACGAGAAGCTCACGTTCGCACCTCGGAGTCTCGCCGGGCTCCCCACCGCGGTATTGGTCGAGATCTACCGCCGCGGCGGTGCATGGCGGATCCGCGCGGTGGGCCAGGGCTGGGCTGCGGGCCTGGCCGGCCTGGCTCGCGAGTACGGAGTCACCGTCGACGGCGACCCCGACCATTCCGAGACCGCGAGGGCGCCGAACCCGGACCTGGGTCCGGTGCAGTCGGAGCTGGAGCGGCTGACCGAGCGCCGGGACGCGCTGGTCCACGAGGTCGCGGGGCTCGACCGGCAGCTGCGCCAGGCGCGGGAAGCGATCATCGAGACTGACGGGCTCCGGCTTCTGCAGCAGGTGGGCTACTACCAGTTCCGACACCCGCTCGACGACGTGCTGACCTCCAAGCAGCGCCTGGACGGGCTGCGTGCAGCCATCAAGCAGGCGATCAGCAGGCGCACGGCGGTGCGTGGCAAGTCCGGGTGGATGGTGAACGGGTCGTTGCGGGAGGGAGAGGCTCTCGTCCGCCAGTTCGGCGACCTGATGCTGCGTACCTACAACATCGAGGCGGACAACTGCGTCCGCACCGTCCGTGCCCACACGGTCGGCACCGCGAAGAAGCGCCTCGAGAAGACGCGAGAAGCCATCGTCAAGAACGGGAGCACGATGGGGGTCGCGATCGACGAGACTTTCCACGCGCTGCGCCTCGAGGAGCTCCAACTCACCGCGGATCACCACCTGCGGGTCGAGCAGGAGAGGGAGGACGCCCGTGAGGAGCGGCAGCGGCAGCGCGAGGAGGTCAAGGCCCAAGAGGAGTTCAAGCGACGGAAGAAGGACCTGCTTAAGGAGCAGGCGCACTACCAGAGCCTGCTGGAGCGGTCCCGGGCCAACCGCGACGAGGCAGGGATGCTCGAGGCGCGTGAACGACTCGCGGAGATCACGGAGAGCATCGAGGAAGTGGAGGAGATGGCCGCGAACACCCGCGTCGGCTACGTCTACGTCATCTCCAACGTCGGGGCGTTCGGCGACCGCATTGTCAAGCTCGGGTTGACCCGCCGCGAGGACCCGATGCAGAGGGTCTACGAGCTTGGCAGCGCGTCAGTGCCCTTCAAGTTCGATGTGCACGGCGCTCGTGTTCAGCCACGACGCCGTCGGCCTCGAGACCGCGCTGCACCACGAGTTCGACCAACACCGTGTCAACCGGGTGAACCGGCGGCGGGAGTTCTTCCGTGTGAGCCTCGCGGAGGTGCGGGGAGCGCTCGAGAGGCTCGGGACCAACCACGTAGTGGAGTTCCGGGAGCTCGCGGCGGCACCCGAGTGGCGGCAGAGCAATGCGCAGCAGTCCGCGGACGACCGTCCCGGCGTCGACCTGAGCCGGTAGGAGAGGATCATGGCCCGTCGACGCGGAGTGCTTGCCACTCTTGTGCAGATCCAGCGGGAGGCCGAGAGGGACCGGGAGCGGCGAGCTCGAGCCGTCGCTCGCTCTCAGCGCGACGCGGTGCGCGCGGCTGCTGCCCGCTCGCGCGCATCCATGCAAGACCAGAAGCAGAGGGACCGGCAGTACGCGGAGGACCGAACGCGGGAGGCCGCCGACGACACGGCGCAACTCGAGGGTCAGGTCGAGGTCCTGCAGGGCGTGCTCACCGCGACGCTCGGCGTCGACGACCACCTGGACCTCGAGGCGCTCAAGCAAGCTCCCCCGTTCCCCCCTTTCGACCCGCTCGTAGTCGGAGCGCCCCCGTCACCCCCGCGGGAGGAGCACTTCGCTGTGCCTGGCCCGTCGGCTCTCGGGCGCGTGTTCGCCGCGTCGAAGCACGCGGCCCGGGCCGAGCAGCTTCAGGGCGAGTACCAGATGGCCATGGACGCCCACAGGCATGCGCTACAAGGACACGCGCAGCGGATCGAGGACGCGTGGCGCCGGCACGAGGCAGACCAGGCCCGTCAGGCGGAGGAGCACCGGCGGCACGTCGAGGAGGTCACCGCACTGCAGCGCGATCTCGCCGGGCGCCGGCCGGAGGCGGTCGTCCGCTACCTGGACCTCGTCCTTGAGGCCGCCGAGTACCCCGACGGCTTCCCACACTCCTGGCGCCTCGCCTACGCCTCCGCGTCCGGGCACCTGGCCATCGAGTACGAGCTGCCCGGAGTGGACGTGGTGCCCGCCAACAAGGCCTACAAGTACGTCAAGAGCTCCGACACGATCACCGCGTTCGCCCGGTCGGCTGCGCAGGTGCGCAGTCTCTACACCGACGTGCTGCGACAGACCGCGCTGCGGGTGGTGCACGAGGTCCTGGAGGCCGACCGGCCCGGCGCGGTCCGAACAGTCGTCTTAAACGGCTACGCGCACGGCAACGACCCGGCCACTGGACGCGCAATCCACCCGTGCCTGGTGGCGCTGGCGACCTTGATGGCGCTCATCTGAATCTCCCCAGTCCTGCTCGTCGAATTTCCCCACCTTGAGCACCTCCTGCGTGGCGTCGTTGCGCAGGAGCGGGTCCCTTCGAGGGTGGCGGTCTCTGACCTCCACCAGCTCCTCGAAGGAACCCGCGACCGGATGCTCACACAGGAGAACGACGTGGACGTGCACGCTCTCAAGCGCCAAGGCTGGACGGTGTCGGCGATCGCCCGGCACCTGGGACATGACCGCAAGACCATCCGGGCCTACCTGTCCGGCGAGCGGGTCGCCGGGCAGCGGGCACCGGCAGCGAGCGCCGCCGACCCGCTCGAGGCGTTCGTGGACTACCTGCGGCAGCGCCTGGCCGATGACCCGCACATCTGGGCGGTGGTGCTGTACGAGGAGGCGGTCCGGCTCGGCTTCGACCGGTCCTACCCGACATTCACCCGGGGGCTGCGGGCGCACCGGCTGCGGTCGCACTGCGAGCCGTGCTCGGCCTCGACCGGCCGGACCACGCCGTCATCGCGCACCCGCCGGGCGAGGAAGTGCAGTGGGACTGGCTGGTGCTCCCCGAGCCGCCCGAGGCGTGGCGGGCCGGTCCGCACGCGCACCTGCTGGTCGGGGCGCTGTCCTCATCGGGTCGCTGGCGCGGCTTGCTGGCTGAGACCGAGCAGCACCCGCACCTGGTCGAGGGCCTGCACGCCGTGCGGCTCGGGGGGGTTGCCGAAGGTGTGGCGGTTCGACCGGATGGCGACCGTCGCCAGCCCCAACACCGGACGGGTCACCGCGACGTTCGCCGCGGTCGCGAAGCACTACCAAGTGCAGGTGGCGTTGTGTCCGCCGCGGCACGGCAACCGCAAGGGGGTGGTGGAGAAGGCGAACCACAGCGCCGCGCAACGCTGTGGCGCACCCTCGGCGACGACCTGACCGTCGAGCAGGCCCAGGCGTCGTTGGACGCGTTCTGCGCCCGGGTCGGCGACACCCGGTTGCGCCGCCGTGACGGGCTCCGGACCTCGGTCGGCGTGCTCGCTGCGGCCGAGCCGCTCGGGGCGCTGCCGCCGGCGTTCCCGGCGACCGTCACCGTTGACCGGACGGTGACCGCGCAGGCGCTGGTGCACTTCCGAGGCAACACCTACTCCGTCCCACCGGGCCTGGCCGGGACGACCGTGCGCGTGACGCATCGGCTCGGCGCGCACAACCTGGACATCACCACCACGGGCGGCACCGGCACCGGCAGTCGTCCCGGTGGCGCTGGTGGGCCTGCCGGCGCGGTGACCGTGCTGGCCCGGCACGACCGGGCGCCGGACGGCGCCGGGATCTCGGTCCGCGACACCGGGCACATTCGGGCGCTGCAGACCGCGGTGCTGACGGCGTTCGACGACGGCCCGCGGTGCGCCCGCAAGGTCCGCCGGCCACCGACCGCGGCTGCGCTCGCCAACAGCTCCGCGACAGCGGCAGCGGCAGCGGCACGGGCAGCCCCGGTGGGGAGCGTGAGGTCGTGGTCGACCTGTCGGTCTGGGCGCAAGCCGTCCGGCTGCGCCAGGTCGCCCCGTGACCGCCACCAGCAGCCCCGCCGGGTCGACGGCCGGCACCCGCGCCGGGTCGACGAACACGTCGACGGCGCCGGGCGGCCCGCTGACGGCGTCGGCGGCCGCGTCCTACCAGCGGCTGCGCGCGCACCTGGACTACCTCAAGCTCCCGACCGCCGCCGAACACCTCCCGGCGGTGCTGGACGCCGCCCGCGCCGAGGACCTGTCGGTGACCGCAGCGCTGGAACGTCTCCTGGAGCTTGAGGTCGCCGCGACCGAGGACCGGCGGCGCACCGGCCGGCTGCGGTTCGCCTCGCTGCCCGCGCCGTGGACGCTGGAGGACCTGGACTTCGACGCCAGCCCCACCCTGGACCGCGCCCTCATCACCGACCTGGCGTCGCTGCGGTTCCTCGAGCAGGCCTGCAACGTCCTGCTCGTCGGACCCCCGGGGGTCGGCAAGACCCACATCGCCGTCGGCCTGGCGCGCAAGGCCGCCGAGGCCGGCTACCGGGTCTACTTCACCACCGCCGCTGACCTCGCCGCCCGCTGCCACCGGGCCGCCCTGGAAGGCCGGTGGGCCACCACCATGCGCTTCTACGCCGGCCCGACGCTCCTCGTGATCGACGAACTGGGCTATCTGTCCCTTCCTGCGGACGCCGCGGCTGCGCTGTTCCAGGTCATCAGCCAACGCCACCTCAAGACCTCCATCGTCCTGACGACGAACCGGCAGATCAGTAGCTGGGGCACCGTGTTCGGCGACGACATGCTCGCCGCCGCCATGCTCGACCGACTCCTGGACCGCAGCGTCGTCATGCACCTCGACGGCGACAGCTACCGACTACGCGGCCACCACGCTGGCGCCGACGCCCTCCGCCAGGCAGCCCGCCCCGACCGCTGACGCCCTATCTTCAGCCCCGCTC
>DASTLY010000066.1:0-24040 GCA_035714445.1 Mycobacteriales bacterium | reverse complement strand
GATCCCCATGCCGTCACCGGTGAGGGTGTGGGCGTTCGAGGTGACCTTGAAGACCTTGCCGAAGCCGCCGGTCGCGAACAGCACGGCCTTGGCCTGGAAGACGTGGATCTCGCCGGTCGACAGCTCGTACGCCACCACGCCCGAGGTCACCCGCTCGGTGGTGCCGTCGGGCTGCTCGACGTCGGTCATGGCGAGGTCGAGCACGTAGAACTCGTTGAAGAAGTCGATGTTGTGCTTGACGCACTGCTGGTACAGCGTCTGCAGGATCATGTGGCCGGTGCGGTCGGCGGCGAAGCACGAGCGGCGGACGGCCGCCTCACCGTGGTTGCGGGTGTGCCCGCCGAAGCGCCGCTGGTCGATCCGGCCCTCGGGGGTGCGGTTGAACGGCAGGCCCATCTTCTCGAGGTCGAGGACCGCGTCGATGGCCTCCTTGCACATCACCTCGGCGGCGTCCTGGTCGACGAGGTAGTCGCCGCCCTTGACCGTGTCGAAGGTGTGCCACTCCCAGTTGTCCTCCTCGACGTTGGCGAGGGCCGCGCACATGCCGCCCTGGGCCGCGCCGGTGTGGGACCGCGTCGGGTAGAGCTTGGTGAGCACCGCGGTCTTGGACCGCTGCCCCGCCTCGAGGGCCGCGCGCATGCCCGCCCCGCCCGCGCCCACGATGATCGTGTCGTAGCGGTGGAACTGGACCATCTCGCGCTCCCTAGATGTTCGGGTCGAAGGTGAAGATGACCAGCGTGCCCAGCATCAGCACGAGGATCGCAGACGTGTACAGCAGCATCTTCAGCCAGAAGCGGGTCGCGTCTCGCTCGGCGTAGTCGTTGATGACCGTGCGCAGGCCGTTCACGCCGTGCAGCTCGGCGAGCCACAGCTGGGCGAGGTCCCAGGTCTGCCAGAAGGGCGACGCCCAGCGGCCGGCGACGAAGGCGAAGTTGATGCGCTGGACCCCGCCGTCGAGCACGTTCATGATCAGCAGGTGGCCCAGCACCAGCACGACGAGCAGCAGCCCGCTCACGCGCTGGAAGATCCACGCGTACATCTCGAAGTTGGTGGAGGACCGGCCCGTGGGACGCTTGCGCCGGGTGCGGGGGCTCTCGATGACCAGGCGGTCCTGGTTGTCCGGCTGCTGCAGCGAGCCGGGATCGGGCGCGATGGTGGTCATCAGACGGTCCCGAACATCTCGCGCACGGTGTGCTCCAGCATGAAGTACGTGCCCGGAATCATGATCAGCGCGGTGATGCCGACGACGGCGAAGGTCATCTGCTTCTGGTAGCGCGGCCCGCGCTCCCAGAAGTCGATCGCCATGACCCGCAGCCCGTTCAGCGCGTGGAAGAGCACGGCGCCCGTCAGGCCGACCTCCATGAGGTTGACCACGGGGGTCTTGTACGTGTCGATGATGCGGTTGTAGTCGTCCGGCGAGACGCGTACCAGCGCCGTGTCGAGGACGTGTGCGAACAGGAAGAAGAAGATGAGGACCCCGGTGACGCGGTGCGCCACCCAGGACCACATGCCTTCGCGTCCCCGGTAGAGGGTGCCTGCGGGTTTCGCCATGCGTATGGGCGCCTTCCGGAGATGCCGCCGGTCAGACGGCTGCCTACCCGGCGATCCTAACGACGCGCCGGGTGACCGGCATCTTCGGGACCTGCCGGGCAGTGTGACCCTGGGCACCTTCTCCGCGTCAGCGGCGGCCCTGCGACTACGGCAGGCCGACCTTCACCTCGCAGCCGGCCGAGAAGCTGTCCGACTGGGTCCCGCCGTCACAGCGGTCCCGGCCCGAGCCGCCGTCGAGCAGGTCCCGGCCGGCGTCGCCGAACAGCCGGTCGTTGTCCTCGCGGCCCTCCACCCGGTCGTCACCGGCGTCGCCGTGGATGACGTCGGCGCCGAAGTTGCCCCGGATCACGTCGTTGCCGTTGCCGCCGCTGATCGTGTCGGCGCCGTTGCCCCCGACGATGACGTCGTTGCCGCCGAGCCCCCGGATGGTGTCATTGCCGGCGCCCCCGCAGATCACGTCGTTGCCGGGCGTACCGGTGAGCGTGTCGGGCCCGTCGCTGCCGGCGATGGTGCACAGCGGGCCGACCAGGACGTGATCGACGACCTCCGCCGGCAGCGAGAGCGCGTCGAACGAGAAGACGGCGCGGTTGAACAGCGAGCCGTCCACCGCGGTGATCGTCTGGTCCATGACGTCGTTGCGGTTGAGGGTGACCCGCACCTCGCCCACCTGGTTGCTGCCGCGGAACAGCGTGAGCACTGCTTCGTCCCCCGGCGCGGTGAAGCCGGGGTCGTCGTCGCCGAACCGCAGCGAGAGCTTGGTCGTGGGCCGGTCCAGCCGGATCTCCAGGGCGCTCGCGTCGTCGGGCAGGACCACCAGCGACCGGGTTCCCTCGCCCTGCACGCCGAGGTCGCCCAGCAGCAGGTCGGCGCCGACCGTGTCGCTGAAGTGGACGAACGGCGAGTCCACGCTGGTGAACCCGTTCGGCACGGCGCCATTCGTGTCCTGCTCGAAGTCGATCAGGATGTCGGCCGGGAAGAACGGGGCGGCCTCCGGAGCCGCCTGCGCCGGGCTCAGCCCCACCAGGACCGAGGCGACCGCGGCAGCGGCGAGGACCGCGCCGCCTCGACGGCGGGCACCTCCCGGTGCCTTGTGGCCTGGTGCGTGCACGTCGATCTGGTACGTCATGGCTGCCCCCCCGGACATCGAGTGGGTATGGAGTACTGCCAGCGACCGGCCGCGTCAAGGCAGTTACGACTCCGACGGGACGCTCAGGACAGCCGGAAGCTCGCCGCAACCTGCTCGAAGACCGGCAGGCTCGCCGGGAAGTCGGCGGCGCCGGTCTGCCAGTACAGGACGTAGGCCGTGCTTCCCGACACGACCGTACGGTCCAGGACGTGCAGCGCGGTGGCCTGCGAGGTGTAGGTGAACTCGAGGTCCGCCGCGTCGAGCCCCCGGTAGTCGACCTGCTCGACCGACAGCTCCCGGTAGTCGTCGAGCGCCTTTGCGTACGACGGCGAGGCCGTCCGCCACGCCGCCACCGCGCCGCCGGCGGAGGCCGGGACGACGTCGACCCGCAGCGTCCGGCGGCGCGCCTCGTCGCGGAACTGCACCTGGCCGCGGTAGGTGCTGCGCACCCAGCCGGGCGGCACGGCGGCCGTCCAGCCCGCCGGGTCGGTGTACGTCGTCCACCCCGCCGGCGCCGGCGCCGCGGCCGTGGCGGGCGCCGCGGCGCTGGTCCTCGGCGCGTCGGGCTGCAGGACCGACACCGCGCCGACCCCGAGGGCCGCCAGCGCGGCGAGGCACAGCGCGGCGAGGCGCAGGGCGGCGACCCGGCCCCGCCGCCGCGGTCCGCGCGTCCCCGCCGGCGTGCGGACCGCCGCAGGCAGGTCCTCGACGTGCAGCGCGGCGGTCCGGTCCTCCGCAGGGGCGCCCACCGGCCGCAGGAGCGCTGTCGCCGGCTCCTCGCGCGGCTGGGCCGCGACCCGCTGCAGCAGCGTGCGGGCCGGGCCCGCCTCCAGGCGCTGCGCGGGGTCGTTGCTCAGCAGCCCGTCGAGCACCGGCACGAGCGGACCGGCGAGGGAGTACGGCGCCGGCCGCCCGGTGACCACCGCGGTCACCGTCCGCAGCGGGTCGCCCCCGTCGTACGCCGGGCGCCCCTCGACCGCGGTGTAGAGCGTCGCGCCGAGCGACCACAGGTCGGACGCGGCCCCGGGGGACTGCCCCCGGGCGCGCTCCGGGGCGATGTAGGCGGGAGACCCGAGCAGCAGGCCGCTGCTGGTCAGCGCGGAGTCACCGGCGGAGGTGGCGATCCCGAAGTCGGTCAGCACCACGCGGCCGTGCTCGGTGAGCAGCACGTTCCCGGGCTTCACGTCGCGGTGCACGATGCCCTTGGCGTGCGCGGCGTCCAGCGCCCCGAGCAGGGCGAGGCCGACCTCCGCCGTACGACGGGGGCTGAGCGGGCCGTCGGCGGCCACGACGTCCGCGAGGCTGCGGGCCTCCACGAGCTCGAGGACCAGCCACGGCCGGCCGTCCTCCTCGACCACGTCGTAGACGGTCACGGCGCTGGGGTGGTCGAGCCGGGCCGCCGCCCGCGCCTCCCGGCGGGTCCGCTCCCGGAGCACCTCGGCCTCCTTCGGGCGGGTGCCCGGCGGGAAGACCACCTCCTTGACGGCGACGGGCCGGCCGAGCAGCGTGTCCTCGGCCCGCCAGACGGTGCCCATGCCGCCGGCGCCGAGCCGCTCGGCCAGGCGGTACCGCCCGCCGACCAGCCGCTGCCCCTCGAGCCCGGTCGTTCTCACTGCCACGTACCCCTGCCCCTGCGTTCCTGTGCTGGACGTTGCTGCCTGTGCTGGACGTTGCTGCCGGATCTGGTTCTGTCGGTGGCGGGCCCTACCATCGCGCCATGGCTGAGGACCGCTCCCGCGTCTCGGAGTCCGACTTCCCGATCGCCCCGCTCTACGGCCCGGGCGACGTCGCGCCCGGGCTCGAGGAGCGGCTCGGCGAGCCGGGCGAGTTCCCCTACACGCGTGGCGTGTACCGCAGCATGTACACCGGCCGGCCCTGGACCATGCGTCAGTACGCCGGCTTCGGCACCGCCAAGGAGTCCAACGAGCGCTACCGACACCTGGTTGCCCAGGGTACCGGTGGGCTGTCGGTGGCCTTCGACCTGCCGACCCAGATGGGTTACGACTCCGACGACCCGATCGCCTCCGGCGAGGTCGGCAAGGTCGGCGTGGCCATCGACTCGCTCGAGGACATGCGGATCCTGTTCGACGCCATCCCGCTGGGTGACGTGAGCACGTCGATGACGATCAACGCCCCGGCGGCCCTGCTGCTGCTGATGTACCAGCTCGTGGCCGAGGAGCAGGGCGTCCCGAAGGAGAAGATCACCGGGACGATCCAGAACGACGTGCTGAAGGAGTACATCGCCCGCGGCACCTACATCTACCCGCCGGCGCACTCGCTGCGGCTGATCACCGACATCTTCGCGTACTGCAAGACCGAGCTGCCCCGCTGGAACACCATCTCGATCTCCGGCTACCACATGGCCGAGGCCGGCGCGACGCCCGTCCAGGAGATCGCGTTCACTCTGGCCGACGGCATCGAGTACGTCCGGGCCGCGGTCGCGGCCGGGCTCGACGTCGACGACTTCGCCCCCCGGCTGGCCTTCTTCTTCGTGTCGCGCACGACCCTGCTCGAGGAGGTCGCGAAGTTCCGCGCGGCCCGCCGGATCTGGGCGCACGTCATGCGCGACGAGTTCGGCGCCAAGGACCCCAAGTCGCTGATGCTGCGCTTTCACACGCAGACCGCGGGCGTGCAGCTGACCGCGCAGCAGCCCGAGGTCAACCTGGTCCGGGTCGCGGTGCAGGGCCTGGCGGCCGTGCTCGGCGGCACCCAGTCCCTGCACACCAACTCCTACGACGAGGCCATCGCCCTGCCGACCGTCAAGGCCGCGACCCTGGCCCTGCGCACGCAGCAGGTCCTGGCGTACGAGACCGACGTGACCGCCACGGTCGACCCGTTTGCCGGGTCGTACGTCATGGAGGCGATGACCGACGAGGTCGAGGCCGGCGCGCGGGCGCTGATGGACAAGGTCGAGCAGATGGGCGGCGCGGTCGCGGCCATCGAGCAGGGCTTCCAGAAGAGCGAGATCGAGACGTCGGCCTACCGGATCGCGCTCGGCATCGACTCCGGCGAGCGGATCGTCGTCGGGCTCAACCGGTTCAAGGCGGAGTCGGAGGAGCGCTACGAGCCGCTGCGCGTCGACCCGTCCATCGAGGCCGACCAGCGCTCGCGGCTGGAGGCGCTGCGGGCCAAGCGCGACAACGCGGCGGTCGAGCGGCACCTGGCCGAGTTGAAGCAGGCCGCGGCCGGGACGGCCAACTGCCTGGGGCCGATGAAGGCGGCGCTGTCCGAGCTGGCCACCGTCGGCGAGGTCTGCGGCGCGCTGCGCGAGGTCTGGGGCGTCTACAAGCCGCAGGAGTTCTTCTAGCCCTCCGCCAGGTCGCCGGGATGGACGATGTCGATCTCCTGGATGCGGCTGGAGAAGTCGCGCCCGTTGTTGGTCACGAACCGCTCTGCCCCCGCCAGCACAGCGGTCGCCAGGTGGGCCGCGTCGGCGGCGCGCAGCCGGTACGCGCGGGCGAACTCGGCGGCCAGCTGCGCTGTCGGCAGGTCGACTGGTCTGAGCTCCAGCAGGGCGAGCAGACCGACCAGGCGCAGCACCTCGGACGATTGCTCGCCGGCCTCGCGCAGTGGCTTCGCCAGCAGCTCGGGCAGCAGAAGGACGCTGCCCACGCGGGCTCCGGGACCGGCGAGCAGGGGGAGTACCCGGCGGCCCAGGGGGTGCTCTGGCGCGGCCGCGTAGATGAGCACGTCGGCGTCGAAGGCGTCCACCTAGTCGGCGTCCACCTAGTCGGCGTCCACCTGGTCGGCGTCGCGCGCAGCGCGCATCCGCGCGACCAGCTCATCGGCCCGGGCAGCGGTGATGCCCTCGTCCAGCAGCCCCCCGCCAGGCAGCGCTGCCGTGCGTCGGGCCGCGGCCAGCGCCGCGTCGAGCCGCTCGGCAGCCGCGAGCGCCGCGGTGGCCCGCCGGCTGCGCAGCGCGTCGGGGCGCACGAGCACGGCGACCGGCTGACCGTGCCGGGTGATGGTGACCTCCTCGCCGGCCGCCACCCTCGTGAGCAGGTCGGGGAGCGCGGCACGGGCCTGGCTCACCGTCAACGTGCTCACCCGTAGAACGTACGTCGGTGTACAAGCATGTACAAGAGTGAGCGGCTCTGCCGCTCCGAAGGTCGCCGGGCGTAGGGTCCGCGTCGTGCAGATCCCGTTCTCGGCGTCCCCGACAGCCAGCCTCGGCGTGGAGTGGGAGCTCCAGCTCGTCGACCGCGAGACGCGGCAGCTGACCGGCGGCGCGAACGACATCCTCCACCAGCTCGCGCCGGGCGGCGAGCACCCCAAGGCCAAGCACGAGCTGCTCGACTCGACCATCGAGGTCATCACCGGGGTGTGCACCACCGTCGAGGAGGCGACCGCGGACCTGGCGGCCACGATCGCCGAGGTGTTGCCGCTCGCCGAGCAGCGCGGCCTCGGGATCATGTGCTCCGGCACGCACCCGATCACCGACTGGCAGACGCAGTCGATCAGCCCGGACGAGCGCTACGCCAAGCTCGTCGAGCAGATGCAGTGGCTGGCTCGCCGGCTGCAGATCTTCGGCGTGCACGTCCACGTGGGGGTGCGCTCGGCCGACAAGTCGATCTCGATCGTCAACGCGCTGACGTCGTACATCCCGCACTTCCTGGCGCTGTCGGCCTCCTCGCCGTACTGGGTGGGTGCCGACACCGGGCTGGCGTCGGCCCGGTCGAAGGTCTTCGAGGGGCTGCCGACGGCGGGCCTGCCCTACCAGCTGTCGGGCTGGGACGAGTTCGAGGGCTACATGGACACCCTCATCTCCACCGGGACCATCGCCTCGATCAAGGAGGTGTGGTGGGACATCCGGCCCCACCCCACCTACGGCACCGTCGAGCTGCGGGTCTGCGACGGGCTGCCGACGATGTACGAGGTGGGCATGGTCGCCGCGCTCACCCAGTGCCTGGTCGAGACCTTCGACCGGGAGATCGACAAGGGCTACACGCTGCCCATGCCCAAGGGCTGGGTCGTACGGGAGAACAAGTGGCGGGCCGCGCGGCACGGCCTCGACGCCGAGGTGATCGGCGAGGACGGCCGCGTCCGGCCGGTCCGCGACGCCATCCGCGAGCTCGTCCACGAGCTGCGGCCGACGGCCCAGCGGCTGGGCTGCGAGGCCGAGCTCGACCGCGCCACGGAGCTGGTCGACACCGGGTCGTCGTACCTGCGCCAGCGGGCGGTGGCGGCGGCAAGCGGCGGCGACCTGACCGCCGTCGTCGACAGCCTGCTCGAGGAGTTCCGCACCGGCCGCCCCGCGACGCTGCAGGAGCGGGCCGGGACCGGAGCGTGACGCCGACCGACCTCTGGTTGGCCCTGCACGGCGAGGAGCTCGTCGCGGTCCGCCGCGAGCTGCACATGCACCCCGAGCTCGGCCGCGCCGAGCACCGCACCACCGCCCTGCTCTGCGACCGGCTGGCGGCGGCCGGCCTGTCGCCCACCGTGCTGGCCGGCGGCACCGGCGTGCTGTGCGACATCGGCACCGGCGAGGGGCCGGTCGTCGGCCTCCGGGCCGACATCGACGCGCTGCCGCTGCAGGACGAGAAGGACGTGCCCTACCGCTCCCGGGTGCCCGGGGCCTGCCACGCCTGCGGGCACGACGTGCACACCGCGGTCGTGCTCGGGGCGGGGCTCGCGCTGGCGCAGCAGGAGCTGCGCGGGCGGGTGCGGCTGCTGTTCCAGCCCGCCGAGGAGGTCATGCCGGGCGGGGCGCTGGACATCCTCGCCGAGGGCGGCGCGGAGGGGCTGTCGTCGATCTTCGCCCTGCACTGCGACCCGTCGCTGGAGGTCGGGCGGGTGGGGCTCAAGACCGGCCCGATCACCGCGGCGGCCGACTCGGTGTCCGTGCGGCTGCGCGGGCCCGGCGGCCACACGTCCCGGCCGCACAACACCGTGGACCTGGTGCACGCGCTGGCCGTCGTCGCGACGGGCCTGCCGGACGCGCTCGGCCGGCTCGTCGACCCGCGCGCCGGCCTCTGCCTGGTCTGGGGGCACGTGTCCGCCGGCGTGGCCGCCAACGCCATCCCCCGCGAGGGGCAGCTGCGCGGCACGCTCCGGGTGCTCGACAAGGATGCCTGGGAGGTCGCCCCGCAACTGGTCCGCCGGGTCGTCGAGGGGCTGGTCGCGCCCTACGGGGCGGTCGCCGACGTGACGTACGAGCGGGGGGTGCCGCCGGTGGTCAACGCTGCGGCCGCCACCGCCGTGCTGGGGGCTGCGGCCACCGCCGTGCTCGGCAAGGGCGCGGTGGTGCCGACGCTGCAGTCCCTGGGCGGCGAGGACTTCGCCTGGTACCTCGACCGGATCCCGGGGGCGATGGCGCGCCTCGGCGTCCGGGCGCCCGGCCGCGAGCGCCCGCACGATCTGCACCAGGGCAGCTTCGACGTCGACGAGGAGGCGATCGGGGTGGGCGTGCGGGTGCTCGCCCAGACCGCGCTCGCCGCCCTGCACGGCGGGTGAGGGCGCCCGCCTGGCAGGTCTGGACGGCGCTCGGCCTGGTCTACGTCGTGTGGGGCTCGACCTACCTCGGTATCCGGTACGTCGTCGAGAGCCTGCCGGCCCTGCTCACCGCGAGCGCCCGCTTCCTGCTGGCAGCCGGGCTGCTCACCGCGTACCTGCTGCTGCGGCGCGGGCTGACGGCGTTCCGGGGCACCCGCCGGGAGTACGCCACGGCCGCCGGCGTCGGGGTCCTGCTGCTCTGCGGGGGCAACGGCGGGGTGACCCTCGCCGAGCAGGCCGACCTGCCGTCCGGGCTCGCCGCGCTGCTCGTCGCCGGCGTACCGCTCTGGGTCGTGGTGCTGCGCGCGAGCCGGGGCGACCGGCCGTCGGCCCGTACGGTGCTCGGGGTCGTGCTCGGCTTCGCCGGTCTCGCCGTCCTGCTGCTCCCGGGGGCGCGGCCGCAGGGCGTCGCCCTCGGGGCCGTGCTGCTCGTGGTCGGCAGCAGCATGCTCTGGGCGGTCGGCTCGTTCGTCGCGAGCCGGTTGCCGCTGCCCGCCGACCCGCTGGTCGCCACGGTCGTCGAGATGCTCGGCGGCGCCGTCGGCCTGGCCGTGATCGGCGTCGCCCGAGGCGAGTCGCTGGACCTGTCCGGCGCGCGGACGTCGTCGGTCGTCGCGTTCGGCTACCTGGTGCTGTTCGGGTCGATCGTGGCCTTCACCGCGTACTCCTGGCTGCTGACGAACGCGCCGATCAGCTGGGTGTCGACCTACGCCTACGTCAACCCGGTCGTCGCCGTGCTGCTCGGCGCGTTGTTCGTCAGCGAGCGGATCACCCTGACCTCGCTGGTCGGCGGCGGTGTCACGCTGCTCGCGGTCGCCGTCGTCGTCAGCGAGGACAGCTCGCGAACAGCCGATCAGACGGTGGACGAGCGGCAGGGACGGGCGCGGAGCTCGGCGACGTAGTCGTCCGGGGCGCCGGCGTCCTCGGCGGCCTGGGCGAGCACGCCGAGGTAGCGGGCCGACGGCAGGCCGCCCTCGTAGCCGTCCAGCACGTACACCCACGCGACCCCGGAGCCCTCGAGGCTGTGGAACCGCACCTTGATCTTGCGGTAGAGCCCGGTGTCGGCGCCCTCCCACGCGTCCAGCGTGCGCGCGTCGGGGTCGGTCAGGTCGTACAGCCCGACGTAGACGTGCTCGCCGGGCGCCTCCACGAGGGTGGCGAGCGCGCCCTCCCAGCCGAGCTCCTCGCCGCCGAAGGTGAGCCGCCAGCCCTCGATCCAGCCGGTGCCGAGGCTCGGCGAGTGGGGGCAGCGCTGTTTCATCTGCCCGGGGTCGAGGTTGCTGCCGTAGGCGGCGTAGATCGCCATGACCCGAACCCTACGAGATCGACGGGAAGCCCCCGCCGGGCGGTGGGACACTGGTCCGGTGACGAGGATCGCGATCATCGGTGGAGGCCCCGCGGGGTACGAGGCGGCGCTCGTCGCCGTCCAGCTCGAGGCGGAGGTGACCCTCATCGACCGCGACGGCGTCGGGGGGCAGTGCGTGCTCTCCGACTGCGTGCCGTCCAAGACGCTGATCGCCACCAGCGAGGCGATGA
This sequence comes from Mycobacteriales bacterium, assembly GCA_035714445.1. Classification (GTDB taxonomy): domain Bacteria; phylum Actinomycetota; class Actinomycetes; order Mycobacteriales; family SCTD01; genus DASTLY01. The sequence goes on along the minus strand of DASTLY010000066.1, from coordinate 13,335 downwards.
CGTCGTTCTCGCACGCCGACCGGGTGGGGATCACCACCCAGGGCGCGGTCGCGACCCAGCTCCCCGCGGTCAACCAGCGGGTCAAGGCGCTCGCGCTCGCGCAGTCCCACGACATCGCGGCGCAGCTCGAGCGCCAGGGCGTGCAGCTGCTGCACGGCCAGGCGCGGCTGTCCGGGCCGGGCAAGGTCGAGGTCACCGGGGACGACGGGTCGGCCCAGGTGCTGGCCGCCGAGGCGGTGCTCGTCGCCACCGGGGCGCACCCGCGGGTGGTGCCGGGCGCCGAGCCCGACGGCGAGCGGATCCTCGACTGGCGCCAGCTGTACGACCTGCCGGAGCTGCCTGAGCACCTCGTCGTGGTCGGGTCGGGCGTGACCGGTGCGGAGTTCGCCGGGGCGTACGACGCGATGGGCTCGCAGGTGACGCTGGTGTCCAGCCGCGAGCGGGTGCTGCCCGGTGAGGACAGCGACGCCGCGGAGCTGCTGCAGCAGGTGTTCGAGCGGCGCGGGATGCACATCCGGCGCGGCCGGGCGGCCGGCGTGACGCGTACGGCCGACGGCGTACGCGTCGCGCTCACCGACGGCACCGTGGTCGAGGGCAGCCACTGCCTGATGACGGTCGGCTCGGTGCCCAACACCGGCGGGCTCGGGCTCGAGGAGGTCGGCGTACGGCTGACCGAGCAGGGCTTCGTCGAGGTCGACCGGGTGTCGCGTACGAGCGTGCCGGGCGTGTACGCGGCCGGCGACTGCACCGGTGTCCTGATGCTCGCCAGCGTCGCGGCGATGCAGGGCCGGATCGCCATGTGGCACGCGCTGGGCGAGGCCGTGCAGCCGCTGCGGCTGCGCACGGTGTCGGCCAACGTGTTCACCGACCCGCAGGTCGCCTCCGTCGGGGTGACGCAGAAGCAGGTGGAGTCGGGCGAGGTCGCCGCAAGCGCCGTGACGCTGCCGCTCGCGACCAACGCACGGGCGAAGATGCAGGGCATCACCGACGGCTTCGTGAAGTTCTTCTGCCGCCCGGGCAGCGGGACCGTGCTCGGCGGCGTCGTCGTCGCGCCGACCGCCAGCGAATTGATCATGCCGATCTCGCTCGCCGTGCAGCACGGGCTGACCGTCGACCAGATCGCCCACACCTTTGCGATCTACCCGTCGCTGTCCGGCTCGGTGACCGAGGCCGCGCGGCGGCTGATGCTGCACGGCAGCGAGACCTAGCGCCACACCATCGGGCGGGTGGCGTCCCCGTGCACTTGGCACCTGCCACCTGGCACCTGCGCGATCATGGAGTTCGTGCAGCTCGCTGAGCGTGCTCCGCTGCACCGGGTCCATGATCGCCGAAGGCGCCGGGGCGTACGCGCCGGTTGACGCCGATCATGGAGTTGCTGCCCCAGGCTGAGCGTGACTCCCTGCACCAGCTCCATGATCGGCGGGAGAGGCGCGGGGGGAGGGGCGCGCGCGGGGGGGGCGCGGGCGGGGGGCGGGGCAGGGGCGGGTCGGCGGGAAGCTAGTCGTCGATCTCGCAGATGACCGTGCCGGAGGGCACCACCGCGCCGACGGCCGCGGTCAGGCCGCGTACGGTGCCGGCCTTGTGGGCGTTGAGCGGCTGCTCCATCTTCATCGCCTCGAGCACCACGACCAGGTCGCCGGCGGCGACGACGGCGCCGTCCTCGACCGCGACCTTGACGATGGTGCCCTGCATCGGTGAGGCGAGCGCGTTGCCCGACGCGGCGGCGCTGCTCTTCTTGCCGCCACCGCGCTTCGGGGCCTTGACGCCGGCGGCAGCGGCCGGGCCGGCGGAGGCGCCGAGGCCGGCGGGCAGGACGACCTCGAGCCGCTTGCCGCCGACCTCGACGACGACGGTCTCGCGCGGCGCCGGCTCCTCGCCCGGCTCGGCGCCCCCGGCGTACGGCGGCAGGTCGTTGTCGAACTCCGTCTCGATCCAGCGGTTGTGCACGCTGAACGGCTCGGCCGTGAAGGCGGGGTCGACGACGACCTTGCGGTGGAACGGCAGCAGTGTCGCCATCCCGTCGACCTGCATCTCGGCGAGCGCGCGGGCCGAGCGCTGCAGCGCCTGCTCGCGGGTCGCGCCGGTCACGATGAGCTTGGCCAGCAGGGAGTCGAACGCCCCGCCGATGACGTCGCCGGAGCTGACCCCGGAGTCCACGCGTACGCCGGGGCCGGACGGCGCGACGAAGGTGGCCACCGTGCCGGGCGCCGGCAGGAAGCCGCGGCCTGGGTCCTCGCCGTTGATCCGGAACTCGAAGCTGTGCCCGCGCGGGGCCGGGTCGCCGAAGCCCAGCTCCTCGCCGTCGGCGATCCGGAACTGCTCCCGGACCAGGTCGATCCCGGTGACCTCCTCGGTGACCGGGTGCTCGACCTGCAGGCGGGTGTTGACCTCGAGGAAGCTGATCAGCCCGTCCTGGGCGACGAGGAACTCGCAGGTGCCCGCCCCGACGTAGCCCGCCTCACGGATGATCTTCTTGCTGGCGTCGTAGAGCTGCGCGGTCTGCTCCTGCGACAGGAACGGCGCCGGCGCCTCCTCGACGACCTTCTGGTAGCGCCGCTGCAGGGAGCAGTCGCGGGTGCTGACGACCACGACGTTGCCGTGCGCGTCGGCCAGCACCTGGGTCTCGACGTGCCGGGGCTTGTCGAGGTAGCGCTCGACGAAGCACTCACCGCGACCGAACGCCGCGACGGCCTCGCGGACCGCCGAGTCGTACAGCTCGGGCACCTCGTCCTTGGTACGCGCGATCTTGAGCCCTCGACCGCCACCGCCGAACGCCGCCTTGATGGCGACCGGCAGGCCGTACTCGTCCACGAACGCGAGCACCTCGTCGACGCCCTTGACCGGGTCGGGCGTGCCCGGCGCGAGCGGCGCGCCGATCTTGAGCGCGATGTGCCGGGCGGTCGTCTTGTCGCCGAGTGCGGCGATGGCGGCGGGGGACGGCCCGATCCAGGTGGCCCCCGCGTCGATCACGGCCTGCGCGAACTCCGCGTTCTCCGACAGGAACCCGTAGCCCGGGTGCACGGCGTCGGCGCTGGACTCCGCGAGCGCCTTCAGCACCTTGTCGATGCGCAGGTAGGAGTCGCCCGGCGTCGTGCCGCCCAGGGCGTACGCCTCGTCGGCCACCCGTACGTGCAGCGCCTCCAGGTCCGGCTCGGCGTAGACGGCGACCGACGCCAGCCCGGCGTCCCGGCACGCCCGGGCGACCCGGACGGCGATCTCGCCGCGGTTGGCGATGAGGACCTTGCGCACGCGGACAGCTCCCGAGGGGTCGTGGGGGTGGAGGACGAGCGTAGCCAGGGGCCCAGGTCAGCCGGGCAGGGCCGTCAGCGGGGCAAGACGGAGGCCCGCCAGGCGCCGGGGCCGGGGACGACCGGGCCGCCGAGCACCGGGGCCGCCCACAGCGAGCGCGGCGGGGGCGCCGGCGCGGGGGAGCCCGCGGCAGACCGGGCCGTGAGCACCGCGATCACGGCGACCAGCTCCTCCGGGGTCGGCTCGCCACGTACGAGGAACAGCGGCCGAGTCACTCGTCGTCCTCGTCGTCGTCCATGAGCAGCTCGACCTCGCAGCCGAACTGCCAGGCCGGCACCTGGTAGCCGGCGCTGGTCAGCTGCCCGACGAGCCGCTCACCGGCCTCGTGCACGATCGTGGCGGCGTCGCGCGCGGGGTCGGGCCCACCTTCGGGCACCCCGACGAGCAGGTGCAGGGCGAGCTCCTCGACCTCGAGGTCGGTCTCCTCGTCGTCGTCGGCCGGCTCGAGGCCGAGCACCGGTCCGGCGGCCTTGTGGAACGCCACGACCGCTGCCTCGAACTCCTCCTCGGCCGCGGACAGCCGCGGGTCCTCCAGCGCCTCCGCCCCGTCGGTCGAGCCGGCGCCGACGGCCTCGATCGCGGCGACCCAGTCGTCGACCCGGTCCTTGAGCGCTGCCGCAGCGGTGTGCAGCTGCTCTGGTCCGGCCGGTGCGGTCATCGCGAAGTCCTCAGGTCGGTGCTCACAACGGGATGTTGCCGTGCTTCTTGGCCGGCAGGGTCTGCCGCTTGGTGCGCAGCAGCCGCAGCGCCTTGGCCACCTCGTGCCGGGTCTCGGACGGCGGGATCACCGCGTCGACGAACCCCCGCTCCGCGGCGATGTACGGCGTCGCGAAGGTGTCCTCGTACTGCTGGATGAACGCGGCGCGGGTGGCCTCCGGGTCGTCGGCCGCCGCGATCGCCTTGCGCTGGATGATGTTGACCGCGCCCTGCGCGCCCACGACGGCGACCTGCGCGGTGGGCCAGGCGAGGTTGACGTCGGCGCCGAGGTGCTTGGAGCCCATGACGACGTACGCGCCGCCGTACGCCTTGCGGGTGATGACCGTGATCTTGGGGACAGTCGCCTCGGAGTAGGCGAACAGCAGCTTCGCGCCGCGCCGGATGATGCCGGCGTGCTCCTGGCCGACGCCCGGCAGGAAGCCCGGCACGTCGCAGAACGTGAGGATCGGGATCGAGAACGCGTCGCAGGTGCGGACGAACCGGGCGGCCTTCTCGGACGCGTCGATGTCCAGGGTGCCCGCGAGCTGCATCGGGTTGTTGGCGACGACGCCGACGCTGCGGCCCTCGACGCGGCCGAAGCCGACCACGATGTTGGGCGCCCACAGCTCCTGCACCTCGACGAACTCGCCGTCGTCGAGCACGGCCTCGATGACGGTGTGCATGTCGTACGGCGCGTTGTTGCTGTCCGGGATGAACGTGTCGAGCTCGGTCAGCGGCTCCTCCTCGAGCGGGTCGCCGACGTCGTACACGGGGGGCTCGGACAGGTTGTTGCTCGGCAGGTAGCCCAGCAGCGTCTTGGTGAGCTCGAGGACCTCGTCCTCGTCCGCGCTCAGGAAGTGCGCGACGCCGCTCCTGCTGTTGTGGGTGCGCGCGCCGCCGAGGTCCTCGAGGGTCACGTCCTCCCCGGTGACGGTCTTGATGACGTCGGGCCCGGTGATGAACATGTGGGAGGTCTTGTCGACCATCAGGGTGAAGTCGGTGAGCGCCGGCGAGTAGACGTGGCCGCCGGCGCACGAGCCGAGGATGAGGCTGAGCTGCGGGACCACGCCGGAGGCGAGCACGTTGCGGTAGAAGATGTCGCCGTACAGCGCGAGGCCCATGATCCCCTCCTGGATCCGCGCGCCGCTGCCCTCGTTGATGCCGACGATCGGCACGCCGGTCGACAGGGCGAGGTCCATCACCTTGCGGATCTTCTCGCCGTACACCTCGCCGAGCGCCCCGCCGAACACCGCCGCGTCCTGGCTGAACACCACGACCGGCCGGCCGTCCACCGTCCCGTGGCCCGTGATCACGCCGTCGCCGGTGGGCCGGTTCCTGTCGAGCCCGAAGTCGCGTGCCCGGTGTCGCGCCAGCGCGTCGAGCTCGACGAAGCTGCCCTCGTCGAGCAGCAGCTCGATGCGCTCCCGCGCCGACTTCTTGCCCTGGTCGCGACGCTTGGCGAGCGTGGCCTCGGCGCCCGCGTGCAGGGCCGCCTCGGTGCGGCGGTGCAGCTCGGCCAGCTTGCCGGCAGTGGTGTGCAGGTCCGGTTCGGTGCTGGTGGGGGCTATCGGCTCAGCGGTCACCCGCGGAGGCTACCGACCCCCCGCGTCACTCGACGACCCCGTCGGTGTCGAGCGCCGGCTGCGCGCGGCCGTTGGGCGAGTCGGCCCGGTCCGGGGCCGTGGCTCCGCCGGCGGCGGCGCGCATCCGGTTCAGCCGGGTGGCGAGCCCGGCCTGCAGCGAGGCGTTGACGGGAGTGCCCGCCAGGTTGTGCAGCTCGTACGGGTCCTTGAGCTCGTCGTACAGCTCCTTCTCGCCGGTGCCGAGCTCGACGTACTTCCAGCGCTGGGTACGGATGCCCCAGTACGACGGCAGGCTCCCGGCGGTGCCGACCCGGCCGTAGCCGTCCCCGCCGCTCCAGTGCAGCAGGATCTCGCGCGTGGCGGGCGGGGCCGGGTCGGTGACCATAGAGGCGAAGCTCCGGCCGTCCTGCGGGATCGCCGGGAGGGCGCCGCTGCCGCTCAGGTCCATCACCGTCGTGGGGATGTCCACGCTGCTCACCGGCACTGTCACCTTCCGCGCGGGCTGGCCCGGGTAGCGGACCATCAGCGGGACCTGGGAGCACTCGTTGTACTCGCAGAGCTTGGTCGTCCACCCGTGCTCACCGAAGGCGTAGCCGTTGTCGCCGACGTAGACGACGACGGTGTTGTCCCGCTGGCCGGTCGCGGCGAGCTCGGCGTCGATGCGCCGCAGCTCGTCGTCGATGCTGACGGCGCCGGCCCACTGCTTGCGGCGGTTGTCGTCCTGCAGGACGGGGTCGACCGGCGGCGCGGCCCGCACCCACGCGGGCTTGTCGGCGCGGTCCACCTCCGGGTTGTTCGGTGCGCGCAGCAGGGGCGCGGTGGCGAACATGCCCGTCGTGGTGGGGCTGGCCTTCCAGGGGCTGTGCGTCGAGGTCGGTGTCCAGACCGCGAACCACGGGGTGCCGGCGGACGCGGCGATGAACTCCCGGAGCAGCCGGCCGGTGACGTCGACCTTGTAGTCGGCCGGCGCGGCGCCGAACCGGGTCAGGGTGCCGTCGCCGTTGGTCAGCCGGTAGTTGTACTGGGTGTACTGGTCGGTCCCGATCGTGGCCCGGAAGGTGTCCCAGCCCGGTGGCGCCCGGTAGGCGCGGGCGAACCCGGTGCCGTAGCCGTTGAGGTACTTGCCGAACAGCCCGGTGCGGTAGCCGGCCTGCTTCATCCACACGGCGAGGGTCTGCGTGTTGTTGAGCTTGCCGCCCGTGGCGTTGTCGGTGACGCCGTTGTGCAGGGCCGACTGCCCGGTGAACCACTGCGCCCGCGCCGTGCAGCAGGTGGCGTCCTGGGCGTGCGCCTGCGTGAAGGTGATCCAGTCGGTCTGTGACGACAGCCACGGCATCGCGGGGATCGAGTCCGGCGTCTGGTCGTCGGTCCCGACGTACAGCACGTTCATCGGCCGGCTCCCGGGCGGCGCGACGTCGGGTGCCGGTGCGGCTGGCGGTGCGGGTGCCGGAACGGTCGGCGCGGCGAGAACCGCCCCTGTGCCGACCCCCAGGACGGCGACGGCGGCGAGCAGGCCGGCCCCGGGCTGTCGCGAGGGACGAGGTCGAGTGCGCAAGGAGACTCCGGTGTACGAGCGGGCCGGCGCGCACCCTGGGTGAGACGCCGCAAGCCCAGGGTGTCAGGTGGGAGGCGGATCGGGGAGGCAGTGACGCGATCGACAGCGTCCGGCCACGCAGAGTTGTCGACTGGACGGGGGCCCGGCTGCAGTCGATCGGCCCCCCCATACGGACCTGACCGGACGCGCCCAGGTGCCCACGCGCTGCCTGGCGGAGACTGGTCAGGTGTACGAGGACCTGGACCGCCCGCCCCTGCGCCGGGCGGCGCTGGCGCGGGCGCTCGCACCGGACGGCTGGCGGGTCGAGGTGCTGGACACCGCGCCCTCCACCAACGCCGTGGTGGCCGCGCGGGCGCGCGCCGGCGAGCCGGCCGGCCTGGTGGTGGCCGCCGAGCACCAGAGCGCCGGCCGTGGCCGCCTCGACCGGTCCTGGCAGTCGCCGGCGCGGGCCGGCCTGACGCTGTCCGTCCTGCTGCGGCCCGACCTCGGGCCCGGGCAGCTGTCGTGGCTGCCGCTGTGGGGCGGCGTGGCCGTCGCCCGGGCCCTGCGCGAGCAGACCGGCGTCGACGCCGTGCTCAAGTGGCCCAACGACGTGCTCGTCCACGGCCGCAAGATCTGCGGCCTGCTCGCGGAGGTGCCGGCCCCGGGCGCGGTCGTGCTCGGCCTCGGCCTCAACGTCACCACCCGGGAGGACGAGCTGCCGGTGCCCACCGCGACCTCGCTGCTGCTCGAGGGGGCGACCACCACCGACCGGGACACCGTGCTGCGGGCGCTGCTGCGCAGCCTCACCGCGGTGCTGGCCGAGGCGTCCCCGGACGGCTACCGGGCGCTGTGCTCGACGCTCGGGTGCCGCGTCCGGCTCGAGCTGCCGACGGGCGTCGTGGAGGGGCTCGCCGAGGCCGTCGACGACTCGGGCCGGCTCGTGGTGGACGGGCGAGCCCATCCCGCGGGGGACGTGGTGCACCTGCGCCCGGTGCCGAGCTAGTCGACGAGTTCGCCCTCGACCACCTTGGCCGGGTCGTACGGCGGCCAGTCGCCCTGCGGCGCTCGCACCCGGTCGTACGCCCGCTGGAAGGGGGCGCTGCCGGACTGCTCCCCGGGCCCGCCCGCCATCACCCCGACGCAGGTCAGCACGGCCAGCGCGCCGCAGGCGATGCACAGCACCGCGGCGGGCAGCCCGTGCGGCAGGACGGTGGCCGACACCACCACGCCCAGCGCCGCCAGACCGCGCAGGCTGAAGTACGCGGTCTCTCGCCGGGTCAGCCGGCGACGGTTCCTGGCCACGCCGGGAGGTTACGCGCGTAGCTGGCGTACCGCACCTGCACCGAGCGGCGGCGGGGAGGGTCAGCCCGCGCGGCCGTAAACCGGCTCGTCGGCGCGGGCGGCGACGGGCACCGGCAGCGGCGTGAGCGGCGCGGCGGCCACCCAGACGAAGCGGCGGTAGGACCAGAAGCGGAACGCGGTGCCGAGCACGAGCCCGACGCCGTTGGCGGCGAGGTTGTCGGCCAGCCGGCTCTCGAAGCCCAGGACGTAGTGCGACACCGCCAGGCAGGACAGCGCGATGAGCAGGCCGACCGCGTTGAGCGCCATGAACAGGACGAGCTCACGGCTGACGCCGTGCGGGCGCTCGCGGGCCCGGAACGACCAGTGCCGGTTGAGCACGTAGGCGTTGGTCGCGGAGACGATCGTCGACAGGACCTTCGCCGTGAGCGGCTTGTCCGGCAGCACCGCGAGGGCCAGGTTGAACACCGCCAGGTCGACCAGCAGGCTCAGCGAGCCGACCACGCCGAACTTGGCCAGCTCGGTCAGGACCGTGCGAAAGCGGGCCTTCAGTGCGCGAACGACGCTCACGAGGCGTGCGCTCGACAGCCGGTCACTCTCCGACACTAACCGAGCCGTGGCAGGATGCCGGTCGGAACCCGCCTGGGGAGGCAGAGATCACGTCGACCGACGAGCCCGCCGGCCCGGCCTGGCTGGACCTGGCGGGAGCTGCCAACGTCCGCGACGTCGGGGGGCTGCCGACGGTGGACGGCCGGCGCACCCGCTCCGGGGTCCTGGTGCGCGCCGACAACCTGCAGGGGCTGACCGAGGCCGATGTGGCGCTGCTGCTGGACCGGGTCGGCGTCCGCACCGTGCTCGACCTGCGCAGCAGCGGCGAGGTGCACCTGGAGGGTCCCGGCCCGCTCGTCGGCCGCGTGGCCCACCACCACCTGACCCTCATCGGGGAGACGCCCGGCGAGCCCGACTCGGCAGAGGTCGAGCGGGCGGTGCCGACGGTGAACGACCGCAGCGCGCGGCGCGGCGCGGGCCCGCGGGACATGACCGCCTACTACCTGGGCTACGTCGAGGACCAGCCCGGCAACGTGGCGACCGCGCTGCGCCTGCTCGCGGATGCGGCGAACGGCCCCACCGTCGTGCACTGCGCGGCCGGCAAGGACCGAACCGGGACGATCGTCGCGCTCGCCCTGTCGCTGTCCGGGGTGACCAGGGACGCGGTCGTCGCGGACTACGTCGCCAGCGCCGAGCGCATGGACGGCGTACTGGCCCGCCTGCAGGCCTCGTCGGCGTACGGCCGTGAGCTGGTCGGCAAGACCGTCGACGACATCCGCCCGGAGGCGGCGTCGATGGAGCGCTTTCTGGACGAGGTCGACCGGCGGTACGGCGGGCCGCACGGCCTGGCGATGTCGCTGGGCGTCGACGAGGAGACGGTCGCCCGGCTGGCCGCCCGCCTGGTCGTCCCGGTCCACCGGTGACCGTCCGGGCGGCGATGGGCCTGCCCGTCGTGGGGATGGTCGGCGGCGGCCAGCTGTCCCGGATGACGCACCAGGCGGGCATCGCGCTGGGGCTGTCGCTGCGGGTGCTGGCCGATGCGACCCACGACAGCGCCGCGCTGGTGGCCGCCGGCGTCGAGCTGGGCTCGCACACGTCCCTGCCCGACCTGCGGGCGTTCGCGGCGGGCTGCGAGGTCGTGACCTTCGACCACGAGCACGTCCCCAACGACCTGGTGCAGGCACTGGAGGCCGACGGCAGCACCGTGCTCCCGGGCAGCAAGGCGCTGCGGCACGCCCAGGACAAGATCGTGATGCGCGAGCGGCTCGCCGCGCTCGGCGTACCGGTGCCCGCCTTCACCCCGGTCGCGACAGAGCGCGACGTGGAGGGCTTCGCCCGGCACGTGGGCTGGCCGTTGGTGCTCAAGGCCGCCACCGGGGGCTACGACGGCAAGGGCGTGTGGGTCGTGCACGACCTGGCGCAGGCGCAGGAGGTCCTGCGCAGCGGCGTGCGGCTGCTCGCCGAGGAGCACGTGGTGCTGCGCCGCGAGCTCGCGGCGCTGGTGGCCCGGTCCCCCGAGGGGCAGGGGGCCGCGTGGCCGGTCGTCGAGACCGTGCAGTCCGACGGCATCTGCGTCGAGGTCGTCGCGCCCGCCCCCGGTCTGTCCGAGGACGACGCGGTCCAGGCCCAGGAGCTCGCGCTCCGGCTCGCCGACGAGCTCGACGTGGTCGGGGTGATGGCCGTCGAGCTGTTCGACACCGGGTCCGGGCTCCTCGTCAACGAGCTGGCGATGCGGCCGCACAACTCCGGCCACTGGACCATCGAGGGGGCCCGCACCTCCCAGTTCGAGCAGCACCTGCGGGCCGTGCTCGACTGGCCGATGGGCGCCACCGGGCTGACCGCGCCGTGGGTGGTCATGGCCAACGTGCTCGGCGGGCAGGACCCCGACCCCGACCTCGACCGGCGGCTGCACATGCTGTTCGGCCGCGACCCGGGGCTCAAGGTCCACCTGTACGGCAAGGAGATCCGGCCGGGCCGCAAGATCGGGCACGTCACCGCGCTCGGCGACGACCTCGCCGAGACTCGGCGTCGGGCCCAGGAGGGCGCAGCCTCGCTGGCGGACGGCCGATGGACGCACTAGTCGCCGTGATCATGGGGTCCGACTCGGACTGGCCCGTGATGCAGGGCGCGGCGGACGCGCTGGCAGAGTTCGAGGTGCCGTACGAGGTGCGGGTGCTGTCCGCGCACCGCACGCCGCAGGACATGCTCGCGTGGGCGTCGGCGGCGGCCGGGCGCGGGCTGCGCTGCGTCGTCGCGGGCGCGGGCGGCGCCGCGCACCTGCCGGGCATGGTCGCCTCGATGACGCCGCTGCCGGTGATCGGCGTTCCGGTGCCGCTCGCGCACCTGGACGGGCTGGACTCGCTGCTGTCCATCGTGCAGATGCCGGCGGGGATCCCGGTCGCGACGGTGTCGATCGGCGGCGCCCGCAACGCCGGGCTGCTCGCCGTGCGCATCCTGGCCGCTGCCGACCCGGCGCTGCAGTCCCGCGTCGCGGCCTTCCAGGAGGCGCTGGCCGACACCGCCCGCGGCAAGGACGCCGCCCTCCAGCAGCGGCTGCGCGAGTAGCCGTCCCGCGCCGCGCTTGTCGCGGGCCGGTGGCCCCTGTGCGGACGGGACGACGGCGTCGCGGCAGACTTCGCCCGTGAGCGACGTGGCGGAGCTGCTGGCCAAGGACGTGTGGGCGGTCGTCGGGCTGTCGACGGACCCGACGCGGGCGGCGTACGGCGTGGCCGGGTTCCTGCAGGCCAAGGGCAAGCGCATCGTCCCGGTGCACCCGTCCGCGGCCGAGGTGCACGGCGAGCCGGGCTTCGCGACGCTGGCCGACATCCCGTTCCCCGTCGACGTCGTCGACTGCTTCGTCAACAGCCGGCTCGTCGGCCCGATCGTCGACCAGGCCGTGGCCGTCGGGGCAGGCGGCGTGTGGATGCAGCTCGGCGTCGTCGACGAGGCCGCCGCGACCCGGGCGCGCGCCGCCGGGCTCACCGTCGTGATGAACCGCTGCCCCAAGATCGAGTGGCGGTAGGCCTCGCCGCCGAGTGAGCTCCGCGGGCGTCAGCCGGGGCGCCGTACGCCGGCGGAAACACGAGGGTGCCGAGCGGTGCCGGCCGACCTAGGATCGGCGGCATGGACCCCTCGTACTCGCTGTACTCGCTCACCGAAGAGCACCAGCTCCTGCGCAAGTCCGTGCGGCAGCTCGCCGAGGACAAGATCGCGCCGCGCGCGGCGGAGATCGACGAGACGGCGGAGTACCCGTGGGACGTCCACGAGGAGCTCAGGCGGGCCGACCTGCTGGGCATCCACGTGCCGGAGCAGTACGGCGGGGCGGGCGCCGACCGGATCGCGCACTCCATCGTGGTGGAGGAGGTGGCGCGGGTCTGCGCGTCCAGCTCGCTGATCCCGGGCGGCAACAAGCTGGGGACGATGGGGCTGATCCTGTCGGGCAGCGAGGAGCTCAAGCAGGAGTTCCTGCCGGCGGTGGCGGCGGGCGAGAGCACGTTCTCGTACGCGCTGTCGGAGCGGGAGGCGGGCAGCGACGCGGCCGCGATGCGCACCCGGGCGGTGCGCGACGGGGACTCGTACGTGCTCAACGGGACGAAGTGCTGGATCACCGGCGCGGGGGTGAGCACGCACTACACCGTCATGGCGGTCACCGACCCCGACAAGGGCGCCAACGGGATCTCGGCGTTCGTCATCAGCAAGGACGACCCCGGCTTCTCGGTCGGCACCAAGGAGCGCAAGCTCGGGATCAAGGGCTCGCCGACCTGCGAGATCTACTTCGACAACTGCCGCATCCCGGCGAGCCGGATGATCGGCCCGGAGGGCACCGGCTTCAAGACGGCGCTCAAGACGCTCGACCACACCCGGTCGATGATCGGTGCGCAGGCGGTCGGGATCGCGCAGGGCGCCCTCGACGCGGCGATCGCGTACACCAAGGAGCGGCGGCAGTTCGGCAAGGCGATCGCGGACTTCCAGAACACCCAGTTCATGCTCGCGGACATGGCGATGAAGGTGGAGGCCGCGCGCCAGCTGGTCTACGTGGCCAACGCGAGCGCCGAGCGCGGCGACGCCAACCTCACCTTCCTGTCGAGTGCCAGCAAGACCTTCGCCTCCGACACCGCGATGCAGGTGACCACCGACGCCGTGCAGCTGTTCGGCGGCTACGGCTACACCCGCGACTTCCCGGTAGAGCGGATGATGCGCGACGCGAAGATCACGCAGATCTACGAGGGCACCAACCAGGTGCAGCGCATGGTGATGGCGCGCACGCTCCTGAGGTAGCGCCCGGGTCGGGGTCGGGTCGACCCCGGTGCGTGCCGAGACAAGCGGTGTCCCGGAAGAGGAGCACCCATGTCGCGCACGTCG
>DASTLY010000065.1:0-39403 GCA_035714445.1 Mycobacteriales bacterium | reverse complement strand
GGTCCGCCGCGCCCCTGTCGGCGATCGTCGTGACCCCGGGCAGCGAGCCGCAGGACCGCTTGAGCTCCAGCCGGTCGTCCTGCGTGGAGGTCTGCTGCATCGTCACGACCAGCTGCCGCTGGTCGCCCAGGACGAGGAACTTCGAGCCCGCGATGAGCATGCCGCCGAGAGCCACGAGCCCGAAGCCCACCAGCAGGGCCTGGGTGCGGCCCCGTGAGGTCTGCCACCAGCTCGGTCGGGTGCTGCTCGCCATGCCGCCATCCTCCCAGGCCGTCGCCCGACGCGCCCGCCGCGGTCGACCGATCTCCTACTGTCAGCACGTGACGCCTGACGCCGAGCCGCAGTGGCGCGGGCTCGACCCGGCGCTGCTCACGCTGCGCCGCTGGGAGTGCGCGGTCGCCGCCGCGGTGGTGACCGTGGTGGCCGGCGTGTTCCTCGGCCGGGCCGTCGGTGTCCTCGGCGTCGTCCTCGCGGCGGCCGGCGGTGCTGCCGTCCTGCTCGGCGGGCTCCGGGCCGTCGCCCGCCGGTTCGCCGCGTGGTCCTACGCTGAGCGGGAGGACGACCTGCTGCTGCGCCGCGGGGTGGTCGTGCAGCGGACCTCGGTCGTGCCGTACGGGCGGATGCAGTACGTCGACGTCACTGCCGGGCCGCTCGACCGCCGGTTCGGGCTGGCGACGGTCGTGCTGCACACCGCCGCGGCCGCGACCGACGCGACGATCCCCGGGCTGCGCACGGCGGAGGCGGCCCGGCTGCGGGACCGGCTGGCCGCCCTCGGCGAGGCCCGCGCGGCCGGCGTGTGACCGACGCCGTCGTCCCTGATGCCGGCGTCCCTGCTGCCGTCGCTGCCGACGGGGACGGCTGGTCCCGGCTGCACCCGCTCACTCCGCTGCTGCGTGGCGGCCGCTTCTTCCTCGCGGCAGTCGCGGTGGTCGGGCAGCAGGGCCTGCGGGAGGCCCCCGCCCGGACGCTGCTCATCGGGCTGGCGGCGGTGGTGCCGATCGGGCTCGCCCTGGGCCTGGTCGCCTGGTGGACCACCCGCTACCGCCTGACGGCCACCGAGCTGCAGGTCGACACCGGCGTGCTGCGACGGCGCAACCGGCGGGTGCCGCTGGCCCGGCTGCAGAGCGTGGACGTCGTACGCCCGTTCACCGCGCGGCTGCTCGGCCTGGCCGAGCTGCGCCTCGAGGTCGCGGGAGGCGGACAGACGGAGGCGCCGCTGGCCTACCTCGGGGAGGACGCCGCCCGCCGGCTGCGCGCCCAGCTGCTCCGGGCGGCGGGGACGTCGCCGGCGGGCGGCGAGGCGCCGGACGCCGAGGCGCCGGAGGCCGTGCTCGTCCAGGTGCCGACGGGGGCGCTGGTCGCCTCCGCGCTGCTGAGCGTGCCGGTCCTGCTGATGGTCGCGGCGCTGGTCGCGCTGGTCGGGGTCGTCGCGCTCCGGCCCGGCGCGGCGCCGGCGCTGCTCACCGCCGTGGTGCCGTTCGCGCTCGGCACCGGCGGGGTGGTGCTGCGCCGGCTGCTCGCGGAGTACGGCTTCACGGTCGCGCAGTCCCCCGACGGGCTGCTGCTGCGGCACGGCCTGCTCGACACCCGCCAGCAGACGATCCCGTACGGCCGGGTGCAGACCGTCCGGGTGCTCGAGCCGCTGCTGTGGCGGCGCCGCGGCTGGGTGCGCGTCGAGGTCGACGTGGCCGGCTACAGCGGCACCAGCGGCGAGGAGCAGGCGACGACCTCGGCGCTGCTGCCGGTCGCCCCCCGCGAGCTCGCCCTGTCGCTCGTCGACCGGGTCCTGGGGGCGCCGGTGCCCCTGGCGGTGCTGCCCGCGCCGCGCCGCGCCCGCCTGCGGGCGCCGCTGTCCGCCCGGCGGCTGCGGCTCGGTCTCGACGCCCGGCACCTGGTCACGGCGACCGGGGTCCTCACGACCACCACCGACGTGGTCCCGCTGGTCAAGGTGCAGAGCCTGCGGCTGGAGCAGGGGCCGTGGCAGCGCCGGCTCGCTCTGGCCAGCGTGCACGCCGACACGGCCGGCCGGCGCCTGCGCGGCGGGGTGGTCCGGCACCGCGACGCGGCCGAGGCGGCCCTGCTGCTGGCGGACCTGACCCGGCAGATGCGGGCCGCCCGCGCCACACCTCAGCCTCCGTGATCATCGCGCCTTCCGGCCGCGGAAAGGGCCCCGCGCATCGCGGCCGGAAGGCGCGATGATCACCACAGGGGTGGGCGGGCTCAGAGGTCGGCGGGGGAGGTCAGGCGGCCGGTGACGGCGGTGGCGGCGGCGACGGCCGGCGACACCAGGTGGGTACGGGCGCCGGGGCCCTGGCGGCCCTCGAAGTTGCGGTTGGACGTCGACGCGCTGCGCCGGCCGGGTGCCAGGACGTCGGAGTTCATGCCGAGGCACATCGAGCAGCCCGGGTCGCGCCAGGACGCGCCGGCGGCGGTGAAGACGGCGTCCAGGCCCTCCGCCTCTGCGGCCTGCTTGACCTGCATGGAGCCCGGTACGACGAGCACGTCGACCCCCGGCGCCACCCGGCGGCCGCGCAGCACGTCCGCCGCCGCCCGCAGGTCCTCGAGCCGGCCGTTGGTGCAGGACCCGACGAACACCGCGTCGACGGCGATGTCGCGCAGCCGGCTGCCGGGCACCAGGTCCATGTAGGCCAGCGCGCGGCGGGCCGCGTCACGCTCCGCCGCGGGCAGCCGCTCCGGGTCGGGGACCACCCCGGACAGCGGCAGCCCCTGCGCCGGGTTGGTGCCCCAGGTGACGTACGGCGCGATCCGGCCGGCGTCGAGCACCACCTCCCGGTCGAAGGTCGCGTCGTCGTCGGTGCGCAGTGCGGACCAGGCGCGTACGGCCTCGTCCCAGGCGGCCCCCGCCGGCGCGTGCGGCCGGCCGTGCAGGTAGTCCAGCGTCACGTCGTCCGGCGCGATCACGCCGGCCCGGGCGCTCCACTCCACGGACATGTTGCACAGGGTCATCCGCGCCTCCATCGACAGCGCGCGGACCCCCTCCCCGCGGTACTCCGCGACGTGGCCCTGCCCGCCGCCGGTCCCGACCTCGGCGAGCAGCGCCAGCACCAGGTCCTTGGCGCTGGACCCGGCCGGCAGCCGGCCCTCGACGGTGACCGCCATCGTGCGCGGGGTCGGCAGCGACAGCGTCTGGGTGGCCAGCACGTGCTCGACCTCGCTGGTGCCGATGCCCACCCCCAGCGCGCCGAGCGCCCCGTGCGTGCTGGTGTGCGAGTCGCCGCAGGCCACCAGGACGCCCGGCTGGGTGAGGCCGAGCTGCGGGCCGATGACGTGCACGATGCCCTGCGACGCCGAGCCCATCGCGTGCAGCGGGACGCCGAACTCCGCGCAGTTGCGGCGCAGCGCCGCCACCTGCGCCCGGCCGAGCGGGTCGCGCAGCCCGAGCCCGTCGGTGGGGACGTCGTGGTCCTCGGTGGCGAGGGTGAGGTCGGGCCGGCGTACGGGGCGACCCGCCGCCCGCAGCCCGTCGAAGGCCTGCGGGCTCGAGACCTCGTGCACCAGGTGCAGGTCGACGAACAGCAGGTCGGGCTCGCCGGGGGCCCGGCGCACCACGTGCGACTCCCAGAGCTTCTGCGACAGCGTGCGGGGGATCATGGACTGTCGTAGACCGCGGCCGCGACCGTGTGGGCGGTCAGCTCGGCCCGCTCCAGGGTGCGCACGATCGTGCCGTGCCGCACCACGTGCACCCGCGAGCAGAGGTGTGCCAGGTCCTCGTACTCGACGCTGGAGATCAGCACCACGGTGCCCCCGCGGGCCAGCTCCGCCAGGTGCGCGAACACGTCGCGCTTGGCGCCGACGTCGACGCCCTGCGTCGGCTCGTGCAGCGCCAGCACCCGCGGCTTCGCGAGCACCCACTTGGCCAGCAGCACCTTCTGCTGGTTCCCGCCGGACAGCGACGCAAGCGCCACGTCGCCGCGCGCCGGCCGTACGTCGAAGCGGCCCAGCTCGCCGTCGACGGTCCGCTTCTCCCGGCGGTGCCGCAGCAGCACCCGCGAGCTGACGTGGTCGCGCAGCGTCGGCAGCGTCATGTTCTCCTGCACGCCGACCCCGAGCGCCCCGCTGGCGCCCTTGCGGTCCGCGGGCAGCAGCGCGATGCCCTCCCGCAGGGCCCGGGCCGGGGTCAGGCCGGTCGCGTCCACCTGCCGGTCGCCCACCTGCAGGGTCCCGGCGCTGCTGGGGCTGGCGCCGGCCAGCAGGTAGGGCAGCTCGTCGTAGCCGCCGCCCGGCAGCCCGACGAAGCCGACGACGTCGCCGGCGGCGGCCGCGAAGGACAGCGCCTGGGCGTACGTCCCGGACAGCCCGCTCACCCGCAGCCCGTCGCCGGCGGGCGCGGACGGGGTGTCGGGGTACATCTGCTCCGGCGGGCGGCCCAGCATCAGCTCGACCAGGTCGCGCTCCGAGCGGCCGGCGACCGGGACGTCCGCGACCTGCCGGCCGCCGCGCAGCACGACGACGCGGTCGCAGTGCTCGAGCACCTCGTCCAGGCGGTGCGACACGAACAGCACGCTCACGCCGTGCGCGGACAGGTCCCGGACGACGCCGAACAGCCGCTCGACGCCCTCGCGCGGCAGGTACGCCGTCGGCTCGTCGAGCACCAGCAGGCGCTCCTGCACCACCCCGCCCGCGGACGCGGTGTCGCCGAGCCCGCGGGCGATGGCGACCAGGGCCCGCTCGGTCACCGACAGGTCGCCGACCCGCAGGTCCGGGGAGGCGTGCACGCCGACCTGCGCGAGCGCGGACCGGACCAGCTCGCGCTCCTGCCGCCAGCGGATGCGCCGGCCCGCGCCGGTGCTGAACCGGGCGATCCGCAGGTTCTCCAGGATCGTCATGGCCGGCACCAGCGCGAGGTCCTGGTGGATGAAGGCCATCCCGGTGCGTGCCGGGCCGCCGCCGAGGTCGTTGCTCACGTCGTGCCCACCCATGTGCACGCGGGCACCGGTGTCCGGCGCGTGGAACCCGGACAGCAGCTTGATCAGCGTGGACTTGCCGCAGCCGTTCTGACCGATCAGGCCCACGACCTCCCCGGCGGTCAGCCGCAGCGACACGTCGTCGAGGACCCGCACCCCCGCGAAGCTCTTGGTGAGCCCCTCCGCCACGAGGGTGGGCGCCCCCGTCAGGACGTCTTCCAGAGCGCCGGGAACTTCGTCGTGTAGTCGTTCGAGGCGTACCAGGTGAACTCGTCCTTGCCCTGGATCAGGTCCGCGTTGGAGCTGTCGAAGATCCGCAGGCCGATGTTGTAGTTGCCGATCGGCGTGGTGCCCGACAGCACCCGGAAGATCTGGTCGGTGGCGGCGTACGCCCACCACTCGTTCTGGCCGCCGATGTCGAGCTTGAGCCCGCTCTTGGCGTCCTTGAGCTGCTCGACGATGCCCGGCGTGGCGTTGAACGCGCCGACGGCGACCTTGTCGCCGCGGTTCGCCGTGCGCAGCGCGCCGAGACCCGACAGGGCCTGCCCGTCGTAGAGCGGCAGCAGGTACTTGCGCTCCGGGTCGCTATTGACCGTCGTCTGGAACAGCGTCGGGATGGAGGCCTCCCACTGCGGGATCTGCACGTCCTGGGTCTTCATGTTGCAGGCCGGGCAGAGCCGCTTGACCTCCGACAGGGTGCCCTGGGCCTGGGGCTGGGAGGCCGGCACGTCGTCGGAGGTGATGACCAGGCCCTTGCCCTTGCCCTGCGAGTCGGCGACCATCCAGTCCCCGATGAGCTTGCCGACCTGCACGTAGTCGAAGCTGACCGCGGCGTCGACCCCGCCGGAGACGTCGCCCGGGGTGCCCGCGTTGGCGATCACGACCTTGATGCCGGCCGCCTTGGCCTGGCTGATCTGTGCCGCGAACAGCGACGCGGGCAGCGCCTGGATGACGACGGCGTCGACCTTGGTCGCGATCGCCTGCTGGAAGCCCTTGTTGGCGGCGTCGACCGAGCCCTTGGCGTCGACCACGTTCATGGTCACGCCGCCGTACTGCGTCAGCAGCTCGGTGACCCGGCCCGACCAGTACTTGAGCACCGGGATCGCGTCGTTGACGCTGATGTAGACGACCCGCTTGCCCTTGAGCGCGCCGACCGCGACCGGCGCGTCGGGGCCCTGCCACGCCGGCGGCTGGCGGTACTGCGCGACGATCCTGGCCGCCTCCGCCACCCCGTCGCCGGCCGGCGCGTTGCTGGCGGTGCTCCCGCCGGTCGCCGAGGAGGGCGTCGACGCCGTGTCGGAGTCGTCCCCGCCGCAGGCCGCGAGGCCCAGGGCGAGCGCGAGCGCCGCGGAGGTCACGGCGGCGGCGCGCCGTGTCGAGAAGGTGTGCATGTCGGCTCCGGGTGCGAGGTGAGCCTCGCCGCCGGTCGGCGCGAGGTGCGGGGCAGGTGCGGTGCAGCAGGGATCAGGTGAGGCCGGACAACCGGCGACGGCCGGCGAGGTGGCTGAGGGTCACGGCGATGACCAGCGAGCTGCCGTAGAAGACCTGCTCGGGCCAGCCGGCGTAGCCGAGGTACTGCAGACCGGTGATGCCGGTGACCAGGAAGTACACGGCGATGAACGAGCCCCAGGCGTTGAAGCGGCCGGGGATGACGGCGGTGGAGCCCAGGAACGCCGCCGCGAAGGCCGGCAGCAGGTACGACGAGCCGGCCTGCGGGTTGGCGGCGCTGTTGGTGCCGGCCAGCACGATGCCGGCCAGCCCGCCGAGGGTCGCGGTCGCCACCAGGGCGCCGGCCCGGATCCGGGCGACCCGCAGCCCGGCCAGGCGGGCGACCTCGCGGTTCTCCGCCACGAACACCATCCGGCGGCCGAGCGGCGTGTGCTGCAGCAGGAACCACAGCAGGGCGGTGAGGACCACGCCGGCGTAGAACGGCGCCGGAATGCCGAACAGCAGCGGGTCGGTCATCACCGTCACGACTCCACCGGAGATGCCGGTGACCACCTTGGAGTCGGCGATCGCCAGGGTGATGCCGGCCAGCAGGGTCCCGGTGCCGAGCGTGACGATGATCGACTGCACGCCGACGTAGACCGACAGCAGCGCGTTGAGCGCGCCGACCAGCATGCAGACGACCAGGGTGGCGAGCACCGCGAGCAGCGGGGACCAGCCGCGTACCCCGTTGAGCACCGCCATCAGCGTTCCGCCGAAGCCGACGACCGCGCCGATCGACAGGTCGTACTCCGCGACGGCCAGCGACAGCATCAGCCCGAGCGTGGCGAGCAGGATCACCGTCTGGGTGCTGAGGATCAGCTGGACGGTCGAGGTCTTGGCGAACGTGTCGGGCTTGAGCGCCGAGAACACGACGATCACAGCGACCCAGGCCACCACGACGCCCCAGCGCTCGGCCTCCAGCCGCAGCCGGCCGCCGGCGTTGCGCGCGGGAGCCGGGGTGGCGCCGGTGGTCGGGCGCACCTCCTGGGCGGTCATCCGCCCACCCCGCGCAGGTAGGCCAGCACGTCGTCCTCGGCCAGCACCTCGGCGTACTTCGCCTGCAGGTCGAACAGGTTCGCCTCGTGCGGTCGCGGGTCCCGGTCGCCCACCGCGTCGCGCACCACCAGCGGCACGAAGCCGTACTGGATGGCGTCGACGGCGGTCGCCCGGATGCAGCCGCTGGTGCTGACCCCGACGATGATGACGGTGTCGATCCCGGCCGCGGTGAGCGTCGAGCTCAGGGACGTGCCGAAAAAGGCGCTGGCGTACTGCTTGACGAGCACGACCTCGCCGGGCAGCGGCGCGACCTCGGGCCGGATCGCGCCGAGCGGCGTCTGGCCGACGAACTGCTTGAGCGCGCCGACCTTGCGGAAGAACGCGCCGCCGTCCAGGCCGCCGTCGGCGAAGCTGACCCTGGTGTGCACGACCGGGATGCCGGCCGTACGCGCCGCCGCCAGCACGCGCGCTGCCGACGCGAGGCAGTCGTCGGTGCCCAGATACAGCTCGGCGGTCGGGTCGAAGTAGGCCTGGACCATGTCGACGACGACCAGCGCCGGCGAGCGGCCCGGCTCGAGCCGCTGTCCGAAGCCCGCGCCGGCGTAGTCGCCGGACAGGTCCGGCTTCTCGTGCCCGCTCATCGCGGCTGGGGCGGCTTCGGTGCCGGCAGGCCGGTCTCCTCGAGCGCCCGCTCGAGGATCGTGGCCATCGGCGGCCCCATGTCGAAGGTCGGCAGCGGGTCGGGACGGCCGGCGGCGAGCTGCTCGCGCAGCGCGGACGTGGCGCCGTCGTCGACCGCGCCGCCCTCGTCGCACACGACGCCGTACCGGGCCGCGCCCTCGGCGCTCACCAGCCCGCGCCGCACCTCCAGGCCCACCAGCTCGGGGTCGCGGGCCAGCGGGTCGCCCCAGCCGCCGCCGCCCCAGGTCACGAAGTGCAGCACGTCGCCGGGTGCGACCGGCACGTCGATCACCTTGCTGGGCAGCACCTCGTGCGTCCCGTCGGCCCGGTCGAGGTACTTCGTGCCGCGGGCGCCGGGCGTGCCGCCGTTGACGCCCCACGGGTAGGTCAGCCAGCGGTCGTCGTGGATCGCCACGGTGCCGGCCTCCAGGAA
This sequence comes from Mycobacteriales bacterium, assembly GCA_035714445.1. Lineage (GTDB taxonomy): Bacteria > Actinomycetota > Actinomycetes > Mycobacteriales > SCTD01 > DASTLY01. The sequence goes on along the minus strand of DASTLY010000065.1, from coordinate 30,880 downwards.
CCGGTAGGCCACGTCGACCCCGTTGCCGCCGCGGTGCAGGCCGGCCCCGCCGGTGTCGGCGATCGTCTCCCACTTCTCGATGCGCAGCGGGTAGTAGCTCTCGAGGTACTCGCAGGGGATGTTGACGAACGACGGCCACAGCGAGTGGCCGTCCGGGCCGTCACCGATCGGCCGGCCCGGGATGCCGCCGAAACCGATCGAGTACAGCTGGAACCACTCGCCCTTGCGCTCGCCCTCGCCGTACGTCCCGGAGTACATGAAGTGCGGCGAGGAGGAGAAGCCGGCGGCGTTGAGCAGCGCCGGGTTGGTCTGCCCGAGCAGCCCGCCGAACAGGTCGAACACCCGGCCGATGCCGTGGTTGCGGGCGTTCAGCGCCGCGGGGTAGCGCGGCTTCCAGAAGGAGTCCTCGGGGATCTTGACGTCGATCAGCGGGTAGAAGCCGTCGTTCCACAGGATCTGCGGGTCGGCGACCGTGATCATGTAGATGCCGAAGAACATCTTCACGAGGTTGGAGTTGATGTAGTAGTTGATCGGCCCGCGGGCCTGCGGCGCGCTGCCCTCGAAGTCCAGCGTCACCTTCTCGCCGTTGCGGGTGAGGCTGAGCTTGAGCTCGTACGGGCCGAAGCCCACGCCGTCGTCGCAGATGTAGTCGGTGAAGCTGAGGGTCTCGCCGTCCGCGAAGATCATCTCGAGCAGCGTCTTCATCGCCCGGTAGTTGCGCTCGAGCAGCGCGTCCAGCGCCGAGGCGTACGTCTCGGTGCCGAACCGGGTGCACATCTCCTGGACCCGGCGCGCGGCGGTCCGGCAGGCGGCGACGATGCCGTTGAGGTCGGCCCGGTTCCACTCGGGCTGCCGGACCTGGTTGAGGATGATCCTCAGCGGGTCCTCGTTGAGGACGCCCTTCTTGTAGAGCTTGAAGGGCGGGATGATCACCCCCTCCTCGAAGATCGTCTGCGCGTCGGTCGGCATCGAGCTCGGCGTCTTGCCGCCGACGTCGCTCATGTGCCCGAACATCGCGGCCCAGCCGAGGATCCGGCCCTCGACGAAGATCGGCAGCACGACGAGCCAGTCGTTGGCGTGGCTGATTGCGGCGTCGCAGGCGTACGGGTCGGAGGTGAGCAGCACGTCGCCCTCCTCGATCGTGTCGTCGAAGCGGTCGAGCAGGGCGGGCACGGAGAGCCCGAACTGGCCGACGACCATGCGGCCCTGCCGGTCGGCGATGAGCGGGAACTCGTCGTGCTGCTCGCGGATGCCCGGCGACAGGGCGGTACGGAAGAGCACCTCGTCCATCTCGTACCGGGCGTTGCGCAGGCCGTTCTCGATGAGGTCGAGGGTGACGACGTCCACCGGCACGTCCTGCAGCGGCTCGGTGCTGGTCTCGAGAATCTGTGCCATGGGTCAGCCCTCCAGGGGACGGATCAGCAGGCTGCCGCCGGGGTGCACGGTGGCGGCGTGGCCGGGCAGGACGAGGGTGGTCGAGTCCATCTCGGCGACGATCGCGGGACCGGTCACGACGTTGCCCGCGAGCAGCCGGTCCCGGTCGTAGACGCCGGCGTCGTGCCTGGCGCCCTCGACCCAGATCTGGGTGGTGGTCCGCAGCGCCTGCGCCGGGTCGGGCCCGCCGTCCTCGAGCGTGGTCCCGGTGATGCTCGGCCGGGGGCCGCTGGCGGAGGCGCGGACGTTGACCAGCTCATGCGCGTTCTCGAGCAGGAACGAGAACAGCCGCTCGTGCTCGGCGTCGAAGGCGGCCTTCAGCGCGGCGAGCCCGCCGCCCGCGCCGTCGAACGCCTCGACGTCCACGTCGATCGGGATCTCGAAGCCCTGCCCGTGGTAGCGCAGGTCGACCTGGTAGGTGACCGACTGGTCCTGCCGCGGCACGCCCTGGGCGCTGAGCGTCTCCCCCACCGTGTCGGCGAGCTCGCCGAGGACCGCGCGCAGGTCGTCGTCGCTGAGCGAGGTCAGCTCGCGGATGTAGGTGCGGGCGGCCTCGTCGCGGACGCTGGTCATCGCGTCGCCGTACGCGTTGAGCACGCCGGGCGACGGCGGGATGATCACCGGCCAGGAGCCGATCAGCCTGCCGAGCGCGTTGGCGTGCAGCGGGCCGGCGCCGCCGAAGGCGACCAGCGCGAAGGCCCGCGGGTCGAAGCCCTGCTGCACCGACACCAGCCGGAGCGCGCCGAACATGTTCTCGTTGACGATGTCGACGATGCCCGCCGCCGCGGCCTCCGCGGAGGTCAGCGAGGTCGCGTCGGCGATGGTCTGCACCGCCTTGCGCGCCGCGTCGAGGTCCAGCGCGATCTCGCCGCCGGCCAGCTCGGTCGGCAGGTAGCCCAGGACGACGTTCGCGTCGGTGACGGTCGGCTCGGTGCCGCTGTCGCCGTACGCCGCCGGGCCGGGCACCGCGCCGGCCGACTGCGGGCCGACCCGCAGCGCCTGGGTCAGCGGCGGCACGTGGGCGATCGAGCCGCCGCCGGCGCCGACCGTGCGCACGTCCACCGAGGTCGCGCGGACCTTGAGGTCGGCGACCATCGTCTCGCGGCCGATCCGCGGCTTGAGGTCCTGCACGAGCCCGACGTCGGTCGACGTGCCGCCCATGTCGAAGGTGAGGAAGTCGCGGAAGCCGGCCTGCTCCGCCGCCCAGGCCGCGCCGGCCACGCCCCCGGCCGGGCCCGACAGCAGCAGCGAGACCGGGTTGTCGGCGGCGACCTGGGCGCTGGCGAGGCCGCCGTCGCTGCGCAGGATCGACAGCTTGGCGTCGATGCCGCTGCCGTGCAGCTGCTCCGCGAGGTTGGACACGTACCTGGCCACCTGCGGCTGGACGTAGCCGTTGGCGACCGTCGTGATAGCGCGCTCGTACTCGCGCAGCTCCGGCAGGACGGTGCTCGACAGCGACACCGGCACGCCGGGCAGGACCTCCCGCGCCAGCGCCCCGATCCGCCGCTCGTGGTCGGCGTTGGCGAAGGAGTTGATGAGGCAGACGCAGAGCGACTCGATGCCGTCCTCGCGCAGCCGGACGAGCTTGGCGCGTACGTCGTCCTCGTCGAGCTCGCGGATCACCGAGCCGTCGGTGGCGACCCGCTCCAGGGCCTCCACGGTGTGCTCGAGCGCGGCCAGCGGCTCCGGCTTGGGCCAGATGATCCAGCCGGCGAGCCCGCCCGGGACGAACGAGCGGGCGATCTGGAGCACCTGCCGGAAGCCCTCGGTGGTGACCAGGCCAACCTTGGCGCCCTTGCCCTCGAGGATCGCGTTGGTCGCGACCGTCGTGCCGTGCAGCACCTCCGCGACCTGTGACGGCTCCACACCGGCTGCGGCGCAGGCCTTCTCGATGCCACGGAGCACGCCGACGCTCTGGTCCTGCGGGGTGGACGCGGTCTTCGCGCGCCAGGTCTGCCCGGTGCCCTCGTCGATCAGCAGCACGTCGGTGAAGGTGCCTCCGACGTCCACGCCCAGCCGATACGTCATCGTGCCTCGCCGTCCTTCCAGGGGGTGTGGGTGCGCGGCCCCAGCAGGGAGGCCCGGGCGGAGAACAGGTGGCTGTGCATGACGCTCTCGGCCCAGTCCGGGTCGCGGGCGCGAAGGGCCGCCACGATCTCGAGGTGGTGGTGGGCGCTGCGCCGCATCGCCGCCTCGTCGAAGGAGTGCTGCGTACGGCTGAGGACCGTGCGGTGGAGCAGCCCGGACAGCGCGGTGGACAGCGAGCTGCTGTCGGCGATCGCCAGCAGCCCGGCGTGGAAGGCGCTGTTGAGCTCGGTGACCCGACCGAGGTCCTGCGTCTCCGGCGGCAGCGCGCACCGGGCCAGCTCGTGCGCGATCCGGTCGAGCTCCTCGATCTGCGCGTCCGTGGCCCGCCGCGCCGCCGTCGCCGCGGCCAGCCCCTCCAGGTGCGAGCGCAGCACGAAGACCTGGTCGAGCTCGCGCTCGGACCAGGCCGTGACGCGCGCCCCCTTGTGCGACTCGACGTCGACCAGCCCCTGCGACGACAGCCGCCGCAGTGCCTCGCGCACCGGCGTGCGGCTCATCCCCAGGGACTCGGCCAGCTCGACCTCGCCGAGCCGGTCACCGGGGGCCAGGTCGCCCGCGAGGATGAGGTCCCGGAGGGTGCCCTCCGCCTTGTCGACCGCAGCCACCATCCACCCCCTGATCCGGCTCCTTGTACACAACGTAGGGATCACAAGAGCGTGCGGCAAGAGGGGACACGTAAAGTTTGCGCGTCATTGCATACAGCCAAGGCAGCGGGTAGACAGCAGCGTGCGGCGTACGGGCGCTGCCCGGAAGGAGACCGAGCATGGCCATGCCCTCGGGCTTTGCCGCCCTCCTGGACGCCGCCGACGGTCCGCTCGTGCTGCCGGGCGTGGGCACTCCCCTGGAGGCCCTGGCCGCCGTACGGGCCGGGTTCCCCGGGATCTACCTGAGCGGCTACGCGACCGCCGGCTGGCAGAGCGGCAAGCCCGACATCGGGCTGACCGGGCTGCGCGAGGTGCTGGACTGCCTGACCGCCATCGGCGGCCGGGTCCCGCAGCCGGTGCTGGTCGACGCCGACACCGGCTACGGCGACGTCAGCAACGTCGCCGACACCGTCCGGCGCCTGGAGCGCGCCGGCGCGGCCGGCGTGCAGCTGGAGGACCAGACCTGGCCCAAGCGCTGCGGGCACCTCGACGGCAAGACCGTGGAGCCCGTCGACGTCATGGTGCGCAAGCTGCGCGCCGCGCTCGCCGCCCGCAGCGGCCCGGGGCTGTTCGTGGTCGCCCGCACCGACGCCCGCTCGCCCCTTGGGCTCGACGAGGCCATCTCCCGGGCCCAGACCTACGCCGAGGTGGGCGCCGACGCGGTGTTCGTGGACGCCCCGCACTCGGTGGACGAGCTCCGGCGGATCGGCGCCGAGGTGCCCGGCCGGCTGGTCGTCAACATCTCGGAGTCCGGGCTCACGCCGTCGCTGCCCGCCGCCGAGCTCGGCGCGCTGGGCTTCGACCTGGTGCTCTACCCGACCGGCGCGCTGCGGGCCGCCGCCGCTGCCGTCCAGTCGTACTTCGGGCACCTGCGCGAGGCGGGCACCAGCAGCGCCTGGGCCGGTCCGATGCTCACCCTCGGAGCGTTCAACGAGCTGGTCGGCCTGACGGAGTTCCAGCTCGCCGAAGCCGACCTGCTCTAGCCACCCACCTCGTCGAAGGGACCTCCATGGGCAGCTTCGTGCACCCACCCACCGGGGCCGCCGCGCGCCTGCGCCGGCTGCTCGCCGCCGACCGGCCGGTGCTCGTACCCGGCGCGTACGACGCCCTGTCCGCCCGGCTGGTGGAGGCGGCCGGCTTCGACGCCGCGTACATGACCGGCTTCGGCACGACGGCGTCGCTGCTCGGGATGCCCGACGTGGGGCTGCTGTCGCAGGCGGAGATGGTCGACAACGCCGGCCGGATGGCGCGGGCCGTCGACGTGCCGCTCATCAGCGACGCCGACACCGGCTACGGCAACGCGATCAACGTCGCCCGTACCGTCCAGCAGTTCGAGCGGGCCGGCGTCGCCGCCATCCACCTGGAGGACCAGGTCTCGCCCAAGCGCTGCGGCCACATGAGCGGCAAGCAGGTCGTCCCGGTGTCCGAGATGGTGGAGAAGCTGCACGCGGCGGTCGCCGCGCGCGTCGACCCGGACTTCGTGCTCATCGCCCGCACCGACGCCCGCGCCGTCGACGGGCTCGACGCGGCGCTCGCCCGCGCGCAGGCCTACCTCGAGGCCGGCGCCGACGTGCTGTTCGTGGAGGCCCCCGAGAGCGAGTCCGAGATCGAGGCCGTCGCCGCCGCCTTCCCGGACACGCCGCTGCTGTTCAACTGGGTCGAGCGCGGCCGTACGCCGATGCTGCCGCTGCCCCGCATCGCCGAGCTGGGCTTCGCGCTGGTCCTGTTCCCGGTCGCCACGCTGTTCTCGGCGACCACCGGCATGCAGCGCTACCTCGCGCAGCTGCGGGCCACCGGCACGCCGCTCGCGGCTCTTGACGACGCCGTCGGTTTCGACGAGTTCACCGACCTGGTGGGGCTGCCGGAGATCCGGGCGTTCGAGGCCGACCTCACGGCCTGACCGACCGGCCCGACCTGCACGTTGCTGTCGCGACGCGCGGGTGTCCGTGACAGCGACGTGCACACAGCCGTACGGTCGGCCCGTGCTGCAGCAGCTCGAGCGGACGGCGCTGGACGCGACCAGCTGGGTCGACCTGTGTCGCGGCTGGCTCGACGACCCCGCCGAGGTCTACGCCGCGCTGGCCGGCTGGGACGGCTGGCGCCAGGGTCAGGTGTGGCAGTACGACCACCTGCGCGGGGAGAACCGGCTGTCCGGGTTCCTGCGGCCGCAGGACGCGCCGCACCCGGCACTGATCGCCACGCACAAGGCGCTGCGCCGGCAGTACGGCGTCGAGCTCACCGGCCTGGGCCTGTCCTGGTACCGCGACGGGCGCGACGCGATGGGCGCCCACCGCGACAGCGACCTGCGGCACTGCGAGTCGACGCTGGTCGCCGTCCTGACCCTCGGCGCGACCCGGCCCTGGCTGGTACGCCCGAACGACCGCACGTCGCGGGCCGCGCCGATCGACCTCGCGCCCGCCTCGGGGGACCTGCTGGTGATGGGCGGCCGGGCCCAGGCCGACTGGCTGCACGGCGTCCCGCCGGTGCCCGGGCTGCGCGAGGGCCGCATCTCGGTGCAGTGGCGCTGGACGTCCCGCACCGGGCGCCCCGAGACCGGCGGCGGGTCGCGGGCGGCACGGCGCTACGGCAGCGGTCGCTGATGCTGCGGTAGCCGCCCCGAAACTCCCTTGCCACGCCGGGTCGACCGCGCCACCGTGACCGTGCAGGAGGTGGGGGGGCATGGCCAGGATCGTGATGTGTGGGGGCGGCATCGTCGGTTTGGCGGCCGCGGTGCTGCTGGCGCGGGACGGGCACGACGTCACCGTGCTCGAGACCGACCCGTCGGAGCCGCCGGGCGACCCGGCGGCCGCCTGGGACGGCTGGCAGCGCCGGGGCGTGGCGCAGTTCCGGCAGGCGCACGTGCTGCTGCCGCGGGTGCGCCAGGTCCTGCAGCAGGAGCTGCCGGAGGCGATCGAGCGGTTGCTCGCCGCCGGCTGCGTCTGGGAGGACGTCCTGCACCCGCTCCCGCCGACGCTGAGCGACCAGGACGACCGGCCGGGCGACGACCGGTTCCGCACGGTCACCGGCCGACGACCGGTGCTCGAGGCGGTGTTCGCCGGCCTGGCTGCCGACGAGCCCGGGGTGACGGTCCGGCGCGGCACGTGCGTCGCCGGCCTGCTGGCGGCGGCCGGACCGGTCCCCGCGGTCCAGGGGGTGCGGCTCGAGGACGGCTCGGAGCTGCGTGCCGACCTCGTGGTCGACGCCATGGGCCGCCGCATGGTGAGCACGGCCTGGCTCAGCGGGCTCGGTGTCCGGCCGCAGGTGGAGGCCGAGGACTGCGGCTTCGTCTACTACACCCGCTTCTACACCGGGGAGCGTCCGCAGCGCTTCGGGCCGCCGCTCGTGCCGTACGGCACCTTCTCCCTGCTCACCCTGCCGGGCGACAACGGCACCTGGTCGATCACCGCCTTCGCCGCGACGGGCGACCGCGAGCTCAAGGCGCTGCGCGAGCCGGACGCCTTCACCAGGGTCGTCCAGGCCTGCCCCATGCAGGCGCACTGGCTGGCCGGCGAGCCGGTCACGGGCGTGCTGGCGATGGCCGGCATCCTCGACCGGCACCGGCGCCTCGCCCTCGAGGGCCGACCGCTGGTCGTGGGGCTGGTCGCCGTCGGCGACGCCTGGGCGTGCACCAACCCCTCCGCGGGACGAGGCATCAGCGTCGGCCTGCTGCACGCCCAGCTGCTGCGCCAGGTCGTCCGCGAGGTCGGGCTGTCCGACCTCGCGGCGCTGGCCGAGGCGTGGGACGCGGCGACGACGCAGCGCGTGGAGCCGTACTACCGAGGCCAGGTGGCAGCCGACCGCGCCCGGCTCGCGGAGATGAACGCGCTCCGGTCGAACACGGAGATGCCTGCTCCGGGTCCGACGGACATCTTCGCCACCGCGGCCATGCATGACCCGGAGCTGTTCCGGGCGTTCGTCGAGGTGCGCACCGCGATGGCCCTGCGCCACGAGGTCCTCGCCCGTCCGGGCATCGCCGAGCGGCTGGACGCGCCGGGCGATCGCGCGCCGATGGTCCTGCCCGGCCCCGACCGCTCCCAGCTGCTCGCCGCGCTGGCGGGCTGACCGCGACCGTCGGGCGGCTGATCAGGGCGCGGCGTTCCCGCGTCGCCGCTCCTGCTCCACCAGCTCGTGCCGGTCCTTCAGCCGGGTCAGGCCCTGCAACGGCTGGCGCATCCGGTTGTTGCCCTGCAGCCGCTGCTCGTTGCGGTCCAGGAACGCCCAGTAGCCGGCGGTGTACGGGCACGCGGTCGGCCCCACCCGCACCTTCGGGTCGTACGCGCACCCGCCGCAGTAGTCGCTCATGCGGTTGATGTACGCCCCGCCGGCGGCGTACGGCTTGGTGGTCATCAGCCCGCCGTCGGCGTGCTGGCTCATCCCCGTGACGTTGGGCAGCATGACCCAGTCGTAGCCGTCCACGAACACCTCGTGGAACCAGGCGGTGAGCTGCGCCGGGTCCCACCCGCGCTGCAGGCCGTAGTTGCCGAGAACCATGAGCCGGGGGATGTGGTGCACCCAGCCGCGCTCGCGCAGGTCGCGGAGCACACTGGACAGGCAGTTCGCCGTCACGGCGTCCGCGTCGAGGGAGCGGAACCACTCGGGCAGCTCCTCGGTCGCCTGCAGGGCGTTGCGGCGCCGGTAGTCCTGCGGGAAGTGCCAGTACAGCGACCAGATGTACTCCCGCCAGCCGATCACCTGCCGGACGTAGCCCTCGACGCTGTTGAGCGGCGCCCGGCCCTCCCGGTAGGCCTGCTCGGCGGCGTGCACGCACTCCAGCGGGTGCAGCAGCCCCAGGTTGATGGCCGGTGAGAGCGCGCTGTGCGACATCCACGGGTCCCGCGCCAGCATCGCGTCCTCGGTCGGGCCGAAGTCCCGCAGCCGGTGCTCGACGAAGTGCGCCAGCGCCGCCTGCGCCTCCCAGCGCGTCACCGCCGCCCAGCGCGGCGCGTCCTCGCCGACGAACTCCGCCCGGCCGTCCCGCACCATCCGGTCGAGGTCCTCGCGGACCCCCGCGTCGATGTCGTCCTCGACGACCTCCCACGGCTCGGGCAGCCCGAGCGTCGGCCGCTTGGGCGGCGGCTCGCGGTTGTCGTGGTCGAGGTTCCACTGGCCGCCGGCCGGCTCGGAGCCCTCCATCAGCAGGTCGAAGCGCACCCGCTGCCAGCGGTAGAAGTCCTCCAGCAACAGCCGCCTGCGCCCGCTCACCCAGCCCGCGAAGTCCTCGCGGGTCGTGGCGAACCCGCGCCCCTCCGGGACGACCTCGATGCCACGCTCCCGGACGAACCGGTCCGCGGCGTACGACGTCGGCTGCACCACCGACAGCTCCCCGTCGACCTGCGCCAGCGCCTCGTCGTAGGTGTCGACGGTCAGGTAGACGGCCTGCTCGCCGAGCTCGTGCGCCCGGTGCCGCAGGCCGGACAGCAGCAGGTGCGCCTTGGCCCGGTGGAACCGGCGCCGGCGGAACACCGCCCGCGACTCGACCAGCAGCGCCGGCTGGTCGGGCGTGTCCAGGAACTGCGGGCCGAGCTGGTCGGCAAACAGCCAGCGGGTCGTCATGCGCTCTTCTACCCCGACGGCGCAGGGACCGCCCGTCGGGCGTCAGGCGCCGGCGGCCCCGTCCGGCTGGATGCTGCCGCCCTGGGGGTCGTCGGTCGCGCCGAGCGCGGCGGCCTGCTCGAGCCCGCCGCCCTCCTCCGAGCCGGTGTCCGCGCCCCGCTCGCCCAGGCTGCGCCGCAGCTGCTCGCGGGCCGCGGTCTCGCCGTCGGCGCCGGTCGTCGTGCCGTGCCCCGGCTCGCTGTCCATGTTGTCGACCTGGTCGACCCCGCGGACCCCACCCGGCGGCGTCGGGACGTGGTCGCCGTGGACAGAGACACCCTCCTGCGTGACGGTGGCGTCGGCGTTGTCGCGAGGTGTCGTCATGCGGCCCCTCTACCCGGGGAGCGCGTCCAACACCTCGACGAACGCGATCGGCGGCGACAGCGAGGTGGGGGTGCCGGGCAGCAGCACCAGCCGGCCGTCGCGCCACCACCACAGGTCGGCCGACAGCGCGCCGGGACCGCTGCGCCACAGCGTCTCGGCGTTGACCAGCAGCGCCTGCGCGAGGTCGAGCGCCTGCCCGCGGCCCGTCATCGGGGCGCACAGCACCAGGTGCCGGGTCGGTAGGGCGACGAGCAGCCCCGCCGGCGGCACGTCGACGTACGCCGGCAGCTGCCAGACGTGCGTGGCCGCGAACGCTGACGTCGACTCCAGGGCGACCACCTCGACCCCGCCGAGGTCGACGGCCCGCCGGGGAAGCAGCCCGGTCTCGAGGACCTGCCGCCGGCCGAGGTCGAGCAGGCGGTGGGCGGGCTCGCCCCACCCGCGCGCAACGGCACCGGGCACCGGCCGCAGCGCCCCGTGCAGCTCAACGACCAGCGCCTCCACGAGCCCGTCGGCGACCGGCCGGCTGAGCAGGTCCTCGGCCAGGACGGCGCCCTCGGTGTAGACCCGGGAGCGCAGCAGCGGGCGGACGGCGGCCAGGTCGCCCAGGTCGACGGCCCGCTCGAGCGAGTTGGCCAGCCCCTCCAGCGCCTGTCCGGCCACGACCGGCCAGTCCTCGACCGGCCGCAGCGCACAGGCGGCGCGCACGTCCTCGAGGGCGACGACGCCCTCGATGCGGCCGCGCAGCACGGCGATGTCGCCCGACAGGCTCTGGACGGTCAGCCCGAGGCGCATGCAGGCCTCGCGGACGGCCCCCTCGAACTCCTCCTGCGCTGTCCGGGGCGCCCGGCGTCGCCAGCGCGGGGCGATCAGTTGACCAGCCGGTCGCGGCCCGCCCAGTACGGCTCGCGCAGCTTGAACTTCTGGACCTTGCCGGTCGCGGTCCGCGGGATCGCCTCGCGCAGCTCGATCGACGTCGGCGCCTTGTAGCCCGCCAGCCGGCTCTTGCAGTGGGCGATCAGCTCGGCCTCGGTCGCCTTCTCCCCCTCCGCCAGCACGACCAGGGCCTTGATCGTCTCTCCCCAGCGCTCGTCGGGGACGCCGATGACCGCGACCTCGGACACCGCGGGGTGGCTGAACAGGCAGTCCTCCACCTCGATGGAGGAGACGTTCTCGCCGCCGGTGATGATGACGTCCTTCTTGCGGTCGCGGATCGTCAGGTAGCCCTCGCTGTCGAGCTCGCCGCCGTCGCCGGTGTGGAACCAGCCGTCCTCGAGGGCCGCCTCGGTCTCGGCGGGCTGCTCCCAGTAGCCCTTCATGATCACGTTGCTGCGGGCCAGCACCTCGCCGCTGTCCGAGACGGCGAGCCGGCAGCCGATCGCCGGCATCCCGGCCCGCGACAGCCGCCGGGCGGCCTCCTCCGCCGGCAGCTCGTCCTCCTCCGCGCGCCTGCGGTTGACCGTCAGCAGCGGGGAGGTCTCGGTGAGCCCGTAGATCTGCATGAACTCCCAGCCGAGCTCGCTCTCGACCCGCTGGATCACCCGGCTGGGCGGCGGCGCACCGGCGCAGATCACCCGGACCGTCCCCCGCCCGGGGATCTCGCCCTCCCAGCCGGCCGTGGCCTCCAGCACGGCGGCGACGACGGCCGGGGCGCAGCACATGACCGTCACGCCGTACCGCTGGACCCGGCCCAGGATGTCCGCGCCGTCCACCTTGCGCAGGACGACCTGCGGCACGCCCATGCCGGCCATGGCGAACGGCATGCCCCAGCCGTTGCAGTGGAACATCGGCAGGGTGTGGAGGTAGACGTCGCGGTCGGTGACGCCGGCGTGCAACGCGAACGTCACCGCGTTGGTCCAGATGTTGCGGTGCGTGATCTGGACGCCCTTGGGCCGGGCCGTCGTGCCGCTGGTGTAGTTGATCGTCGCGGTCGCGTCCTCGTCGGGCTCCCAGGCGACCGGCTCGCGTCCTGGCCGCAGCAGCGCCGCGTCGGACTCCGCGCCCAGCACGAAGCGGTGCTCGGCGGTCACCGTGGCCAGCGCCTCGTCCACCTCCGGGTCGACCAGCAGCACCTTGGCGCCGCAGTGCCCGACGATGTACGCCACCTCGTCCCGGCTGAGCCGGAAGTTGATCGGCACGATGATGCGGCCGGCGGCCGTACCGGCCAGGAGCAGCTCGAGCAGTCGGGCCGAGTTGTGGCTGACGACCGCCACCCGCTCGCCGGGCCCGACGCCCAGCTCGTCCAGCCCGGCGGCCAGCGCCCGCCCGCGGTCCTGCAGCGCCGCGTAGGTCAGGGAGCCGAGCCCCCCGTCCTGGTAGGGCGCCGGCTCGTCCACCACGCCGGTGCGCAGGCCGTACGAGTACGCGGCGCGGAACAGGAAGTCGGATGTGACCAGCGGCACCTTCATGCGCGGAGGTTACGTCGCCCGGTCCCGGCCGGACCAGCCTGCCCACGGGCTTGTCGTCCTGTCGGAGCGACGGTCTACCGTCCTGCCCATGGACATCGACTACCCGCCTGAGGCGGAGCAGTACCGGGCCCGCGTCAAGGCCTTCCTGGGTGAGCACCTGCCCGCGGACTGGGCCGGGATGGGCGCGCTGGACGAGCACGAGCGCGAGCGGTTCCGGCTCGAGTGGCGCGCGATCCTGGCCGAGAACCAGATGCTCGCCGTCTCCTGGCCCAAGGAGTACGGCGGCGCCGGGCTCACGCTCGTCGAGCAGGTCGTGCTCGCCGAGGAGTTCGCCAAGGCCGGGGCACCGGTCGGCTCCGAGAACGACACGTTCGGCATCAGCATGCTCGGCAACACGCTCATCCACCTGGGCACCGAGGAGCAGAAGCAGCACTACCTGCCGCGGATCCTGTCCGGCGAGCAGCGCTGGTGCCAGGGCTACTCCGAGCCCGACGCCGGCTCCGACCTCGCCGGGCTGCGGACCTCCGCGGTGCTGGACGGTGACGAGTGGGTCATCAACGGCCAGAAGACGTGGACGTCGGCGGGTCACCTCGCCGACCACATCTTCGTGCTGACCCGGACCGACGCCGACGCGCCGAAGCACAAGGGCATCACCTTCCTGCTGGTGCCGATGGACCAGCCCGGCGTCGAGGTCCGGCCGATCCGCAACATGGCCGGTTACGCCCTGTTCAACGAGGTCTTCTTCACCGACGCCCGCACGGCCGCCAAGGAGGTCGTCGGCGGCGTCAACGACGGCTGGCGCACGGCGATGGCCCTGCTCGGCTTCGAGCGCGGGGTGTCGGCGACCACCGACGCGATCCGCTTCCGCGCCGAGGTGGACCGGCTGGTGGCCCTCGCCCGCGAGCGCGGGCTGACCGGCGACCCCCGCATCCGCGAGCGGCTGGCCTGGTGCCACAGCCGGGTCGAGGTCATGCGCTTTCGCGGCTACCAGGCCCTGACCCGCTCGCTGGCGGGCTCCCGGCCGGGCCCCGAGGCCGCGATCAGCAAGATCATCTGGAGTGAGTACGCCCAGGTCTACACCGAGCTGGCCATGGAGATCCTCGGGCCGGAGGCGCTGGCGATGACCGGCCAGCGCACCGGCGGGCTGCTCCAGATGCCGGAGCACGGCACCGAGAACACGGCGCGGAGCTGGGTGGAGACCTTCATGTCCGCCCGGGCCGGCACCATCTACGCCGGCAGCTCGCAGGTCCAGCGCAACATCATCGGCGAGCAGCTGCTCGGGCTGCCCAAGGAGCCGCGCGCCGACGCCGGCCCCTTCCGCGAGCTCTCGAGGGGACGGGCCTGACATGGACTTCTCGTACAGCGCTGACCAGGAGGAGCTGCGCGACTCGGTGCGCCGGTTCCTGACGGACAAGTCGCCGCTGGCCAAGGTGCGGGCGGACATCGCCACCGAGCTCGGCTACGACCAGGCGCTCTGGCAGCAGATGAGCAGCCAGCTGGGCCTGCCCGGGCTGCACCTGCCCGAGGAGCACGACGGCTCGGGCACCGGCCTGCTCGAGCCCGCGGTGGTGCTCGAGGAGGTCGGCCGGTCCCTGACGTCGACGCCCTACGCGGCGGTGCTGTTCGCGTCGCTGGCCGTGCTCCACCTGGGCAGCAAGGAGTGGCAGGCCGAGTTGCTGCCGGGCCTGGCCAGCGGTGAGACCATCGCCACGCTCGCCACCATCGAGGTCGCGAGCCCCACCGGCGCCAGCGCGCTCGCCACCACCGCCCAGTCGCGCGGCGACCAGGTCACCCTCACCGGCGCCAAGACCCTGGTCGAGCACGGGCACAGCGCCGACGTGCTGCTGGTCTCGGCCGTCGGCGACGGCGGTGCCACCCGGCTCTACGTGGTGCAGGGCGACGCGCCCGGTCTCACCCGGACGCGTCTGGACGCCCTGGACCTCACCCGGCCGCTCGCCGAGGTCCGGCTCGACGCCGTGCCGGCCGTGCTGCTCGGCGACGTCGACGGGCTCGACGGGCTGGTCGACGTGGTCTGCGCGCTGCTGGCGTCGGAGATGGTCGGCGGTACCGCGGCCTGCCTGGAGATGGCCACCGCGTACGCCAAGGACCGCTTCCAGTTCAACCGGCCGATCGGCTCCTTCCAGGCCGTCAAGCACCGGCTCGCCGAGATGCTGGTCGCGCTCGACGGCGCGCGGGCCGCGGCGCAGTACGCCGTGCTGGCCGCCGACACCGGCAGCCCGGAGCTGGCGACGGTGGCCCCGCTCGCCAAGGCCGAGGCGTCCGAGGCCTACACCTTCGCCGCCGGCTGGAACATCCAGGTGCACGGCGGGGTGGGCTTCACCTGGGAGCAGGACGCCCACCTCTACTTCCGGCGGGCGTGGACCGACAGCGCGCTGTACGGCGTCCCGGCCGCCCAGCGCGCCCGCCTGGCCGACCGGCTCGGGCTGTAGCGGGTGGACCTGGGCCTCGCCGGCAAGGTCTTCCTGGTCACCGGCGGGTCCCGCGGCCTGGGGCTGGCGGGCGCCCAGGCGCTCGTCGCCGAGGGAGCCCGCGTGGTGCTGTCGGCCCGGGACCCGGTCGCGGTCCAGGCCGCCGCCGAGGGGCTGGGAGCGATCGGCGTGGCGGCCGACCAGGCCGACCCGGGCTCGGCCGACCGGCTCGTCGCGGCCGCCCTGCAGGCGTACGGCCGGCTCGACGGCGCCCTGGTCAGCGTGGGCGGGCCACCGCCCGGGCAGTCCCTGGAGCTGACCGACCAGGACTGGCTGGCCGCGTTCGACAGCGTCTTCCTCGGTGCGCTGCGGGTGTGCCGGGCCGTCGTCGGCGCGCTGCCTGACAGCGGCGGCGCGCTGGCGCTGGTGCTGTCCACCAGCGTGAAGACCCCGATCGGCGGCCTGGCCGCCAGCAACGGGCTGCGCCCGGGGCTCGCGATGCTGGCCAAGTCGATGGCCGACGAGCTGGGCACGCGAGGCGTGCGGGTCAACGGGCTGCTCCCCGGCCGGATCGCCACCGACCGCCTGCGCAGCCTGGACGGCGACCGCGACCCGGCGACCCTGGTCCGCGGCATCCCGCTGCGGCGGGACGGCGAGCCGGCCGAGTTCGGACGGGTGGCGGCGTTCCTGCTCAGCCCCGCGGCGTCGTACGTGACGGGCGCGATGGTCCCGGTCGACGGCGGGGCCCTGCGGGCGCTGTAGCTCGCCGCCCGGAACCCGCCGCCCGGCCGTCGTGGTCCCGGTGAGTGCGGACCCGGTGGCGGGGTATCGCGGCGGCATGACCGAGCAGACGCCCTCGTGAGCTCCTCGACGCCGACCGCCCGACGCCGGCCGGTGACGCAGCCGTGACCGAGCCCCAGGGCCTCGGGCCCGCCACCGACATCTCCGCGGCCGACCTCGACCTCGACGCCGACCGGGAGCTGACCGAGACCTCCGACCCGGACGCCTACGACGGCGACGAGACCCTCGGCGGGCAGGGCGGCGCGGACCGGACCGGCGGCGGCGCCGGCTGAGCGACTCCGGTCGCGGAGCTCAGCCCACCCGGGTCGCGCCCACGTAGCCGTTGGCATAGACCGGCTGGACCCGGACGACGGCCCCGCTGTGCGGCGCCGCGATCATGACCCCGGCACCCAGGTAGATCGCCACGTGGTGGATCGTCCTCGGGTCGGCCGGGTTGTTGCCCCAGAACAGCAGGTCACCGGGCTGCAGCTCGGCGAGCCCGGGGTGCGGGCCGGCCCCCCACTGGCTGCGGGAGGTCCGGGGCAGCTGGACGCCGGCCGCCGCGTACGCCCACCCGGTCAGGCCGGAGCAGTCGAACGAGCCCGGCCCGGTGGCGCCCCAGACGTAGGGCTTGCCGAGCTGTGCCCGCGCCGCCGCGACCACGGCTGCGGCCCGCTGCGAGGTCGGCAGTGCCGGCCCGACCGGCCGCACCAGGGCGGTCGCGGCGGCAGCGGCCCGCTGGGCAGCCTCCAGGTCGGCGGCGAAGGCGAGCTGCGCCCGGCGCTCCTGCTCCCGCTTCTGCTCCTCGGCCATCCGCAGCACCTCGGTGTCGGCGCCGGCCAGCAGCTCCTGCTGCTCGGCCAGCAGCCGCTGCACGGTGGCGCTCAGCGCCTCGGCCCGCCGGTTCTCCCGCACCTGCGCGTCGGCCGCAGCGCGCGTGACCTCGACGGCCCGCGCCAGCTCCTGCCCGGCACGAGCGGCCTCGTCGGCCGCGCGGGCGTCGACCCCGAGCAGCCGCCGCGCGAGGTGCACCCCGTGCAGGGCGTCGGTCGGGGAGCCGGCGCGCAGGACGCTGCCGTACAGCCGGAGCGGCCCGCCGAGCTCGTACAGCGTGCGCACCCGGGCGGTACGCAGGGCGGCGTACCCGGCGTCCTCGCTCCGGGCCGCGTCGAGCGCCGCGTCGGCCTGGCTGCGCTGCGTCACGGCGACGCCGAGCGCCTCCTGCGCGCCGTCGTAGTCCTCCACCGCCGTGGCCGTGCGCTCCTCGAGGTCGGCCACCTGCTCGCGAAGGACCGCTGCGCGGTGCTGGGCGTCGACCAGCGGTCCGGCCCGGGCAGGTGTCGCGCCCAGCACCAGCAGCGCCGCGACGACCGGTAGCACCGGACGGAACACCCGGCGCGCGGACAGGGGGCGCAGCGACACAGGGCGAGGATCGGCACCAGAGGCACCGCACTGGAGCCGGCCCGACGGGTTGCCGACGCTCGGCGCAGGCGTCGGGCCCCGCGTCATAGCATGATGAGCAGGTGCCCGGCTCCCGGACGCTGGTCGTCCTGCTCCTGATCTGGATCGCCCTCGGCGTTCCGGTGACGCTGGCTGCCGGTCAGCTGCTCGCTCGAGCACATTCGCGCTACCCGCTCGTCCGGCTCCCCCTGCAGCGCGGGGCGAGGGACGGGGTCGTCGTCGACCTCGTCGACGCCCCCTCCCGGCGCGCCGCGGCGGCGGCCCGCCGGTCGACCCGGCGCCTGGTCGTCGTGGGGGCCGCCGCCATGGCTGTCAGCACGGTGGGCGTGAGCGCCGCCGCGGCGTTCGGCCGGCTGCCAGGGCCGGCCCAGACAGCGGCGACGGCGATAGTCCAGGCGCTCTCGCCCTTCGAGCCCCCCGGGCACCCGGTCACCGTCGCCTCGGGCCTCGAGCGCGCGGTCCAGGGCGGCAGCCCCGCGCCGAGCCCCTCGCAGGTGCTCGGCGGCACCGGGCTGCCGGTGGTACCGAGCCCCGGGTTCCCGTTGTTGCCCGCACCGGCCGCTCCCTTCGGTCCGGGACTGCCGCGGCAGACCGACATCGCCCCGCCCGGGCTGCCGTCGGGCCCGGGAGCACCCTCGGAGCCCACCGATCCGGCGGCTGACCAGCCGCCGTCCGGGCCCACCACGGACGAGCCCACGACCTCGGCGCCCACCACGGACGAGCCCGCCTCGGCGCCGACCACGTCCGCGCCCACCATGTCCGCACCGTTCCCGGCGCCGACGATGCCGTTCCCGACCACCGAGCCGGCCACCCCGGGGCCGGTGCCCCCGACCGGACCGGTCCCGTCCACGCCGGCACCGTCCACGCCGGCCCCCAGCAGTCCCGCACCGTCGACACCGGTCCCGACGACACCCCCCGCGACACCGCCACCCACCACGCCGCCACCCACCACGCCGCCCCCCACGACGCCGCCACCCACGACACCGCCATCGACCACGCCGCCGGCCACCACCCCGCCCGTCACGACACCGCCGGTGACGAGCCCGGCGCCGACAGAGACGCCCCCGACCCCCCCGGCGGGGATGCCGTAACGGTCGGTCAGACCGGGATCTCGTCCACGGTGGCCTGCCTCTCGAACTGCGTGCGGTAGAGCTCGCAGTACAGCCCGCCGGCCGCCAGCAGCTCCTCGTGCCGACCGTGCTCGACCACCAGGCCGTCCTCGAGCACCAGGATCTGGTCGGCCTCGCGCACCGTGGACAGCCGGTGCGCGATCACCAGCGACGTACGGCCGGCGAGGGCGGTCTTGAGCGCCTGCTGGACGGCGGCCTCGGACTCGGAGTCCAGGTGGGCGGTCGCCTCGTCGAGGACGACGACCCCGGGCGCCTTCAGCAGCAGGCGGGCGATCGCCATCCGCTGCTTCTCGCCGCCGGACAGGCGGTAGCCGCGGTCGCCCACCACGGTGTCGAGCCCGTCGGGCAGCGCGTGCACGAGCGGGCCGACCTGGGCGGCCTCGAGGGCTGCCCAGAGCTGCTCGTCGGTGGCCTGCGGAGCGGCGTACAGCAGGTTGGCGCGAATGGTGTCGTGGAACATGTGCGCGTCCTGGGTGACCACCCCCACGACGTCGCGCAGTGACTGGAGCGTCACGTCCCGCACGTCCTGGCCGGCGATACGCACCGCGCCGGACCGCACGTCGTACATGCGGGTGACGAGCTGGCTGATGGTGGTCTTGCCGGCGCCCGACGGGCCGACCAGGGCGACCAGCTCGCCCGGCTCGGCCCGGAAGGACACCCCGTGGAGCACCTCGGCCGGGGTGCTCTTGTCCAGCACGGCGACCGACTCCAGGGACGCCAGCGACACCTCGTCCGCCGTCGGGTAGCCGAAGCGCACGTCGTCGAACTCGACCGTCGTGGCGCCCGCCGGCAGGGCGACCGCGCCCGGCCGCTCGGCCACCATCGGCTCCAGGTCGAGGACCTCGAAGACCCGCTCGAAGCTCACCAGGGCGGTCATGACGTCGACGCGGACGTTCGACAGCGCGGTCAGCGGGCCGTACAGCCGGGTGAGGTAGGCCGACAGCGCCACCACCGTGCCGACCTCGAGCGTGCCCTGGGCCGCGAAGGTGCCGCCGACGCCGTAGACGAGGGCGGTGGCGAGCGCCGCGACCGTCGTCAGCGACACGAAGAAGATGCGGCCGTACATGGCGGAGGTGATGCCGATGTCGCGCACCCGGCCGGCCTTGTCGCGGAACGCCTGCTCCTCGCGCTCCGGGCGGCCGAACAGCTTGACCAGCAGCGCGCCGGACACGTTGAAGCGCTCGGTCATCGTGGTGTTCATCTCCGCGTTGAGCGCGTAGCTCTCGCGGGTCAGCGCCTGCAGCTTCGCACCGACGAGCCGGGCCGGGATGACGAACAGCGGCAGCAGCACCAGCGAGAGCAGGGTGATCTGCCAGGACAGCAGGAACATGACGATCAAGGTGAGGACGACACCGATGGCGTTGCTGACGACGTTGGACAGCGTGCCGGTGAACGCCTGCTGGGCGCCGAGCACGTCGTTGTTCAACCGCGTGATGAGCGCGCCGGTCTGGGTCCGCGTGAAGAAGGCGATCGGCATCTTCTGCACGTGGCCGTAGACCTTGCTGCGCAGGTCGTAGATCAGCCCCTCCCCGATCCGGGCCGAGTAGTAGCGGTTGATCAGCGACAGCACGGCGTCGAACAGCGCCAGCCCCGCGACCAGCAGGGCCAGCGCGACGACCAGCGACGGGCGCCCGCTCGTCGGCGGGTCGGTGCCGATCCCGTCGTCGATGATCTTCTTGAAGATCAGCGGCTGGGCGATGCCGATCACCGCGTCGATGACGATGACCACCAGGAAGGCGAGCAGCTGGCGGTGGTAGGGCGCGGCGAACCGCACGATCCGCTTCCACGTGCCCGGCGCGAGCTTCTGGGCCGTGACCTCCGGGTCCCGGCGGAACGACCGCATCATGGACATCTGTGCGACGTCCATCGACGGTGCTCCTCGGAACTAGAAGGCGGACACCCCCGTCACAGCTCGCCCGATGATCAGCTTCTGGATCTGGCTGGTGCCCTCGTACAGGGTGGTAACCCGGGCGTCACGCAGGTACTTCCCGCCCGGGTACTCGTCGATGTAGCCGTAGCCGCCGTACGCCTGGATGCAGTTGTTGGCCGCCCGCACCGAGGCCTCGGTCGCGAACAGCTTCGCCTTGCTCGCAGCCAGGGCGTAGTCCTCGCCGCGGGACTTGAGGTCCGCGGCCCGCCAGGTCAGCAGCCGGGCGCAGTCGAGGTCGACGGCGGTGTCCGAGACGAGCTCCTGCACGAGCTGGTGGGCAGCGATCACCTTGCCGAACTGCTTGCGCTGCGTGGTGTAGGTGACCATCGAGTCCAGCGCCGCTTGGGCGATCCCGGTGCAGGAGGCGGCGATCGACATCCGGCCGTCGCCGAGGGCCGACAGCGCGGCCCGCATGCCCTTGCCCTCCTCGTTGCCGAGCAGCGCGTCAGGACCGACGACGACGTCGTCGAGCACCAGCTCGGCGGTGTCGCAGGACCGCAGGCCCAGCTTGCCGTGGATCGTGTTGGCGGTGAAGCCGGGGGTGTCGGTCGGCACGAGGAACGCGCTGACGCCCTTACCGCCGGGGCCGCCGGTCCGCGCCATGACCAGCGCCACGCCGGCGATCGTCCCGTTGGTGATGAAGATCTTCCGGGCGTTGATCCGGTAGCCGCCCTCGGGCGTCTTGACTGCGGTGGCCTGCATGTTGGCCGGGTCGCTGCCGAAGTCGGGCTCGGTGAGGCCGAAGCAGGCCAGCACCTCGCCGGTCGCCATCGGCGGCAGCCAGCGCTGCTTCTGCTCCTCGGTCCCCATCCGCTCGATGACGCCGGCGACCAGTCCGAGGTGCACCGACACGATCGAGCGCACGTTGGCGTCGCCGCGGCCGAGCTCCTCGATCAGCAGGACGTAGGACAGCGGGTCGGCGCCGCCGCCGCCGTACTCCTCCGGAATGGTGAGGCCGATGAAGCCGGTCTGCTTCAGCCCGTCCAGCGCCTCCTGGGGGAAGCGCTCGTCGCGGTCGTTGGACAGCGCCCGCGGAACGACCACGTCGTCCACCCACTCGTGGGCAGCCTTGCGGAAGGCCTCCTGCTCGGAGCTCAGGGTCATGTCCACGGAGCGTCTCCTCGGCGTCGGGGACCGCGGGTGCGGTGCGTGCGGGTGCCGTGCTGCAGCCTGCCACCGCGGTCCGACAGGCGCACGGGGGGACGGCGTACGAGGGACCGTCAGCTGGCCTTCT
The DNA here is from genome assembly GCA_035714445.1 of Mycobacteriales bacterium. Classification (GTDB taxonomy): domain Bacteria; phylum Actinomycetota; class Actinomycetes; order Mycobacteriales; family SCTD01; genus DASTLY01. The sequence goes on along the minus strand of DASTLY010000065.1, from coordinate 9,426 downwards.
TGCGGGTGGCCCCGCCCCGGCCGCGCAGGGTGACGCCGGACTCGGACAGGATGCGGTGGACGAATCCGTACGAGCGGCCGGAGGACTCGGCCAGGAGCCGGATGCTCTGCCCGGACTCGTACTTCTCCTTGAGGTCGGCCGCCAGCTTGCCGCGGTCGTCGCCGGTCACCCGGCTGCCCTTCTTGAGCTCTGCCACGTTGCACCTCTTCGCCTGCGCCGGGTCCAGGCCCCGGGATGATCAGCACGTACCGCAGACGGCGCGATACGAACCTTCCCGGTCGCGTCGCCCGCGAGTAGCAGCACTGTCACCAGCGGGCACGGCTGGACGGCTCAGTCGCAGCCGCAGACGCCGGACGCCGCGCGCAGCTGGAAGCACCTGGGGCAGGTGGCGCTCTTCAGGGCAGCCGACTCGACGGCCGCCTCGGCGGCCAGGGTCGCGGCGCGGGTGGCCGCAGCCCGGCTGGTGCGCTGCTTGGCCTTCGCCTCGGCCGCGGTCCGCTCGGCCGACAGCGTCGCGGAGCGCTCGAAGGCCTCCGCGTTCTCGGCCTCGAAGACGCGCTGCCGGATGGTGTCCGGGACGAACTGCATCGTCCGCCGGCACAGCTCCACGGCCACGTCCACGTCCGGGCACTCGAGGGCCACCGCCTCGACGGCGTCGCCGTGCACGAGGTCGGGGTCCCGGGTGACCATCTCGTCGACCCGACGCACCGCGGCGTCGACCGCCGCCTGCACCTCGCTCGGGACGTCCTGCGCGAGCTCGCTGGTCTGCTCCACGTTGCTGTCTGCCTTCGTCGTCTGGCGCGGCACCGGCCGCAGCCGTTGCGGTCCCGCTGCCGCGGGCCCACCCCAGTCTCGCAGCCCGTGGGCCCGGCACGCTCAGTCGGCGGGGCCCGCGAGCAGCGCCCGTACGGCGGCGCGGTCGGTCTTGCCGTTGCGGTTGCGCGGCAGCTCGTCCACGACGAGCAGCGGCCGGGGCACGGCGTGCGCGCCCAGCCGGTCGCGTACCGCCCGCTGCAGCGCACCCGGGTCGACCGCGGCGCCGGGCAGCCCGACGACAGCCGCGGCCACGCTCTCGCCGGCCACCCGTGAGGGCAGGCCGACGACGGCCGCGTCGCTGAGCACCCCGGTGCCGAGCAGGGCCCGCTCGACCTCGGCCGGGTAGATGTTGACGCCGCCGCGGATGATCAGGTCCACGGCGCGGCCCCCGACCGACAGGTAGCCCTCGGCGTCCAGCCGGCCGACGTCGCCGGTGCGCAGCCAGCCGTCCACCAGCGGGGAGGGCTCGGCGCCCCAGTAGCCCGGCGTGGTCGTGGGCGAGCGTACGAGCACCTCCCCGGGCTCCCCGCGGGGCACGTCACGGCCGTCCGGGCCGGCCAGGCGCACCTCGCAGTAGGCGACCGGCCGGCCGACCGTGCCCGGCCGCCGCAGGGCCTCGACGTCCGGCAGGCAGGTGACCGGCGCGCACGTCTCGGACAGCGCGTACACGTCGAACAGCCGCAGCTGGGGCAGGGCCGCCCGGACGCGGTCGAGCGTGCCGGGGGGCGCCGGCGCGCCGCCGAACACGGCCAGCCGCACCCCGCGCAGCTCGGGCAGCCGGTCGGGCACGCGCAGCAGCATCTCGAAGATGCTCGGCACGACGTCCAGCCAGGTGACCGCGTGCTCGGCGGCGGTCTCCAGGAGCGCGGTCGCCGAGAAGGCCGGCAGGGTGACGGCGGACCCGCCGGAGGCCATGGCAGGGGCGAGCTGGGTGACGTGCCCGGAGACCCAGGCGAAGGGCAGGTGGATCGCGGTGCGGTCGGCCGCGGTCAGCCCGAGCGTGCGGGCGTAGAACGCCGCCGCGTGGCCGGTCATCCGGCCGGTGACCCGCACCGCCTTCGGGTGCCCGGTCGTGCCGCTCGTCGCGATCAGGCAGTACGTCTCGTCCTGGTCGGGCAGCGGCCGACCGGTCCGCCACGGCCGCGGCGCGCCGAGGAGCACGGCGGCGGCGTCCAGCACCGGGACGGCGCCGGCCGCCGTCCGGGCCGCGCCGGCGAGCCCGTCCTGGGTCAGCAGCAGCGCCGGCGTCGTGAGGGCCAGCAGGGCCGCGAGCCGGTCGGGCGGCGCGTCCGCCGGCAGCCCGACGTGCAGCAGCCCGGCGCGGGCGCACGCCCAGATCGCCACCGCCGCCTCCAGCCCGTTGCGCGCCAGCACCGCGACCCGGTCACCGGGCCGCAGCCCCCGGCCGAGCAGCGCGTCGGCGGCGCCCTCCACCAGCGCCGCGAACTGCTCGTACGTGGTGCTGCCCACGGCGGGGTCGATCAGCAGCAGGTCCGGGGCCGACCGGCCCAGGGCGTCCTCGAGCAGCGCGACGACGCTCGACGGGCGGTCGGCATAGCAGGTCTGCCGGACCCCGCGGACGAGCTCCGTCACAAGGGCGTCCGGCCCCAGCTGCACCGATGCCGGCTGCGTCGCTTGGCCGGTCACGACAGCAGCGCGTCCAGCGTCGCCGCCCGTACGTGCGCCGCCTGGCTGTGCACGAGCTGGAAGGCGGCGGCCCGCAGCAGCCGCTGGGACGGGTCCGCGAGGTCCATCCCCTGGCCGCCGCGGGCCGTGAGCAGCGCCGTGCAGCACTCCAGGGCGAGCAGCAGCGCCTGGGCGCGCACGGCCAGCCGCTCCTCGAGCCGCTCGTCCCCCGGCACCTCGTCCAGCAGCCGGTAGGCCGTCGTGCGCAGGCCGGTCAGGCGCGCCGACAGCTGGTCCGCCACCGCGGGCTGGCGCTCCGCCAGCAGGTCGAGCGCCGCCCGGGCCACCCCGAACGTGCTCGGCTGGACGTTGGCGTTCAGCGCCGTGTCGTACGCCGTGAACTCCCCCCGGTCGCGCACCGCCACGACCGCGTCGTCGGGCACGACGAGGGCGTCGAAGGCCAGCGCGTGCGTACGGGTGCCCCCCATCGCGGCCAGGCGCAGCTCACCGGTGCTGTGCAGCTCGGGCCGGTCGCCCGCCGGGACGAGGCCGAACACGACCTGGTCACCCTCGGGGTCCAGCGCCCCCGCCAGCACCACGTCGACCAGCGGCCAGCCGGTGCACCACGGCTGCGGGCCGGTGAGCGACCAGCCGCCCCGGACCCGGCGCGCGAGCACCGAGGGCTTCGGCGTACGAAGGTGGCTGTAGGCGACGCCGCCCTGCACCGCGCCGGCGCACAGCTGCGGCAGGTACCGGTCCTTGAGCCCGTCGTGGTCGCTGGCAGCGAGCATCCGGACGACCGGCCCGTGCTGGAACCACACGAACCAGGCGTCCGGGCTGGCACCGGCCAGCTGCTCGGCGACCTCGCGCGCCGCCGGCCGCGGTAGGCCGCCGAGCTCCGGCGGGCCGTACACGGCCAGCAGCCCGGCGCGGGCGAGCTCGGCGATGTCGTCCCGGCCGACGCCCTCGCGCTCCAGCCGGGCGGCGTCGGCCCGCAGCCGGTCGAGCAGCTCCTCGGTGCCGGCGGTGGTCGGGGCACTCACACCGCGACGCTAACCGACGGCGTGCGCCCCGCCGTCCACGTGCAGCACCTCGCCGGTCGTGGCGGGGAACCAGTCCGACAGCAGGGCGACGGCGGCGCGGGCGACCGGTGTGCGGTCGGCGGCGTCCCAGCCGAGCGGTGCGCGCGCTGCCCGGTCGGCGACCAGGTCCTCGTGGCCGGGCAGGGCCTTGGACAGCAGGGTGCGCTGCGGGCCGGCGGCGACCAGGTTGACGCGTACGCCGGCCGGCCCGAGGTCACGCGCCAGGTAGCGCGCCGCGGCCTCGAGCGCGCTCCGCGCGACCCCGAGCCAGTCCTGTCCGCGCTCGGCGCGGGCCGGGTCGAGCTCGAGCCCGACCACGGCCGAGCCGGGCACCAGCAGCGGGCGTACGGCGTGGACCAGCGCGGCGAGCGACCACGCGGCGGTCTGGAACGTCTCCCCCACCGCCGCCCAGGGGGTGGCCGCGAACTCGCCCGGCGGCGCCGGAAGGTAGGCGATGGCGTGCAGCACGCCGTCCACCCGGTCCCAGCCGGCGGCCCGGACGGCGCCCTCGAGGTTCGCCAGGTCGGCGGGCAGGGTGACGTCGAGCTCCAGCACCTCGGCGTGCACGCCCAGCCGGGGTGCGACCCGGCTGGTGACCCGGTGCCCGCGGCAGAGCGGGCTGGTCAGCAGAACCTCCGCGCCCTGCTCGACGGCGAGCCTGACGACCGCGCTGGCCAGCGAGGCCTCGGTGAGGACCCCGGTGGCCAGCACCCGCTTGCCCTGCAACATCACGGACGAAGCAGCATCATGCCAGCGCCATTTCGATTCGCTCCGCAGGCAACCGGCGCGCCCGCTCCTTCGTCGCGGGGCACCGCCCGCGTGCTCCGCTCATGCCAGCGCCACCAGGTCGGCGAGGTCGTCCGACCACTGGTCCTCGACGCCGTCGGGCAGCATCAGCACCTTCTCGGGCTGCAGCGCGGTGACCGCGCCCTCGTCGTGCGTGACGAGCACGACGGCGCCCCGGTAGGTCGCGAGCGCCCCGAGGACCTCCTCGCGGCTGGCCGGGTCGAGGTTGTTGGTCGGCTCGTCGAGCAGCAGCACGTTGGCGCCGCTCACGACCAGGGTCGCGAGCGCCAGCCGGGTCTTCTCGCCGCCCGAGAGCGTGCCGGCCTGCTGGTGCACGACGTCGCCGCTGAACAGGAACGACCCCAGCACCCGACGCGCCTCCGGCTCGGCCAGGTCGGGGCTGGAGGAGCGCATGTTCTCCAGCACCGTGCGGTCGGTGTCCAGCGTGTCGTGCTCCTGCGCGTAGTAGCCCAGCCGCAGGCCGTGCCCCGCGACGACCTCGCCGGTGTCCGGGTCCTCCGTCCCCGACAGCACGCGCAGCAGGGTGGTCTTGCCGGCGCCGTTGAGCCCCAGCACCACCACCCGGGCGCCGCGGTCGATGGCCAGCGTGACGTCGGTGAAGATCTCCAGCGAGCCGTACGACTTGGACAGCTCGTGGGCGGTGAGCGGCGTCTTGCCGCAGGGCGCCGGCTCGGGGAAGCGCAGCTTGGCCACCCGGTCCTGCGCGCGGACGCCCTCGACCCCGGCCAGCAGCTTCTCGGCGCGCTTGAGCATGCCCTGCGCGGCCTTGGCCTTGGTGGCCTTGGCCCGCATCTTCTCGGCCTGCGCGTTGAGCGCACCCGCGGTCTTCTCGGCGTTGGCCCGCTCGCGCTTGCGGCGCTTCTCGTCGGTGTCGCGCTGCTTGAGGTAGGTCTTCCAGCCGACGTTGTACTGGTCCAGCTCGGCCCGGTTGGCGTCCAGGTGGAACACCTTGTTGACCACGGCGTCGAGCAGCTCGACGTCGTGGCTGATGACGACGAGCCCGCCGGCGTGCTTCTGCAGGAAGCCCCGCAGCCAGCCGATCGAGTCGGCGTCGAGGTGGTTGGTGGGCTCGTCGAGCAGCAGCGTCGTCGCGTCCGAGAACAGGATGCGGGCGAGCTCGATGCGCCGGCGCTGGCCGCCGGACAGCGTCCCGATCCGCTGCTCGAGCGCCCGCTCCGGCAGCCCCAGGTTGCTGCAGATGCGGGCCGCCTCGGACTCCGCGCTGTAGCCGCCCAAGTTGCTGAAGCGCTCCTCGAGGTTGCCGTAGCGGCGCAGCAGGTCCTCGTCGTCCGGTCGCTCGGCCAGCTCGACCTGCATCTTCTCCAGGCCCCGCAGCACCTCGTCAAGCCCGCGCGCGGACAGCACGCGGTCGCGCGCCAGCACGTCCAGGTCGCCCGTACGCGGGTCCTGCGGCAGGTAGCCGATCGCCCCGCTGCGGGTGATCGTGCCGCCAGCCGGCAGCGTCTCGCCGGCCAGCGTCCTGGTCAGCGTGGTCTTGCCCGCCCCGTTGCGGCCGACCAGGCCGATCCGGTCGCCCGGCTGCACCCGGAAGGTGACGTTCTGCAGCAGGGCGCGGGCGCCCGCCCGCAGTTCGAGGTCCTGCACGGTGATCATGCGGGGCAGCTCATGTCGTGGACTCCGGGGACGGCGGGGCGAGGGGGCAGGGGTCGGGCCTGCCGCTCACGGCGTCGTCAAGGGCACCGCCCCAGACTACGCCGCGGGCAGGCGTTCCTCCGGACGTCGCCCCGCAGGTGCCCACGAACAGGTCAGGATCGGGCTACCGTGCGTAGGCGCCCCACGGAACGCTGCGGCCGCCGCGCCCGTTCGCCGGGTGGGTGAGCCGCGGCGGGCGGTGCACCAGCCGTGCTCCGCCTGCCGGAGGTAGGCCCCGACGCAGGAGGAGAGCACGCACGTGGACGCCCCACCCCCGGACTCCGGTCGCGCTGCGGCGCCTGGCAGCACCGGGCCCGGTCCCGGACCAGGTACGGGTCAGCGCAACCGCCTGCTGGCCGCCGCCGGCGTCGGCGCCCTCGTCCTGCTGCTGGTCGGCGTCCTCATCGGGCGCGGCCTCGGCAGCGACCCCTCCGCCGCCGGTCCGGCGCCCACCGCCGGCCCGACTCCCGGTCCGGGTCCCACCTCCGCTCCGCCGACAGCGCCCGCGAGTCCGCCGCCGCCGTTCACGGGGCCCACCCTGTTCGGCCTGTCCGTCCCGGTCGGCCAGCGCACGGCGGCCAGCACCGTGGTCACCAGGATCCGGCAGGAGTACGGCCGGCTCCCCGTCGCCCGGATCTTCTCCAACGACCCGCCGCCGGCCAGCTGGAACGACGACGCCACCCTCGCCGCGCTCGGCGACGCCACGTCGGTCGTCTACTCGTTCAAGGCCCCGCCGACCCAGGTGGCCGCCGGCGCCTTCGACGACCGGATCCGCAGCTTCCTGGCCTCCAAGCCGGCGGGCATCTCGGTGTGGTTCGTCTACTACCACGAGCCCGAGGACGACGTGATCAAGGGGCAGTTCACGCCCCAGCAGTTCGTCGCCGCCACCGAGCACGTCGCGCCGATCGCCCGGGCGTCGGGCGCCTACGCCACGACCATCCTCATGCAGTACACGCTGGCCCCCAACTCCGGCCGCGACTGGCAGGACTACTACACACCGGCCATCGACGTGCTGGGCTGGGACGCCTACAACACCGGGGCGCGGGGCGAGACCCCGACGTACAAGCCGGCGTCGTCGTTCGTCGACCCCGTGCTGGCCGTGTCGAAGCAGACCGGGAAGCCCTTCGGCTGGGGGGAGTTCGGCTCGCCGTGCATCGAGACCGACCCGGACTGCAGCCAGCGCGCCGCCTGGCTCGACTCCATCGGCAGGGCGTTCCGCGACAGCGGGGCGCAGTTCGCGACGTACTGGAACCGGCCGGCCCTCAACGGCGGCACCGACTACAGCCTGAGCGACGGGCAGTCCAAGTCGGCCTACCGGAAGTTCATCTCCCCCTGACCCCGCGGGCCCTGTCTGCCCGCAGCGACGCACGAGCCGGGCCCGGACGTCGGCCCGGGCAGACAAGCGGGAGCTCAGACGTTGAAGCCGAGCGCCCTGAGCTGGTCGCGGCCGTCATCGGTGATCTTGTCGGGGCCCCACGGCGGCATCCACACCCAGTTGATGCTCACCGTGTCGGTGAACGGCTCGAGCGCGGACCGGGTCTGGTCCTCGATCACGTCGGTGAGCGGGCAGGCCGCGCTGGTCAGCGTCATGTCGAGGGTGATCGCGCCGTCCTCGTGCACCTGCGAGCCGTAGACCAGCCCGAGGTCGACGACGTTGATCCCGAGCTCGGGGTCGACGACGTCCTTCATGGCCTCGACGACGTCGTCCTCGCTGGCCGCCGCCCGGGGCCGGTCGGCGGCCGTCGGGGTCTCGAGCACGGGTGCCGCCGGGACGCCGTTGCTCTGCACGGCCCCCTCCTCGACTGCGGCCTCGGTCGTCACGTCGGTCATGCCGTCTCCCTCGTCGCCGTGCTCCCCGCGACCGCCTGCGCGGTCGCGTCCTTCCACGCCATCCAGCCCAGCAGCGCGCACTTCACCCGCGCCGGGTAGCGGGACACGCCCGCGAAGGCGATCCCGTCCTCGAGCACGTCCTCGTCCGGCTCCAGTGTGCCCCGGCTCTGCATCAGCGCCAGGAACGCGTCGGCCTTGACCATCGCCTCGTCGACGCTCACGCCGATCACCAGGTCGGTCATCACCGACGTGCTCGCCTGGCTGATCGAGCAGCCCTGCCCGTCGTAGGACACGTCGCTGACCCGGCCGTCCTGCACCTGGACCCGGACCGTCACCTCGTCACCGCACGTCGGGTTGACGTGGTGCACCTCGACATCGAAGGGATCCCGCAGCCCCTTGTGGTGCGGGTGGCGGTAGTGGTCCAGGATGATCTCCTGGTACATCGATTCGCTCATACCGACCAGAACGCCCGCACCTGCTCGAGACCTTCCAGCAGGCGGTCGATCTCCTGCTCGGTGTTGTAGAGGTAGGACGACGCGCGGGCGGTGGCCGGCACGCCGTAGCGGCGGCAGACCGGGGCGGCGCAGTGGTGGCCGACCCGGACCGCGATCCCCAGGTCGTCCAGCGACTGCCCGACGTCGTGCGGGTGCACCCCCTCGACGACGAAGCTGACCGCCGAGCCGCGCAGGTCCGTGCTGTCGGGACCGACGACGCGTACGCCGTCCACCCGGCGCAGGCCGTCGAGCAGCCGGGCGGTCAGGCGCTGCTCGTGGGCCTGGACGGCCTCCAGACCGACCGCGCCGAGGTAGTCGCAGGCCGCGGCGAGCGCGACCGCCTGGCTGATGACCGGGGTGCCGGCCTCGAAGCGCTCGGGGGCCGGGGCGTACGTCGAGCCGGACATCTGCACGACCTCGATCATCGAGCCGCCACCCAGAAAGGGCGGCATCGCGTCGAGCAGCTCCTTGCGGCCCCACAGCACCCCGACACCGGACGGGCCGAGCATCTTGTGACCGGTGGCCACGAAGAAGTCGACGCCGAGCGCCTGCACGTCCACGCTCTGGTGCGGTGCGGACTGCGCGCCGTCGAGCAGCGTGAGCGCGCCGACCTCGCGGGCCCGGCGTACGAGCACGTCGACCGGGTTCTCGGTGCCGAGCAGGTTGGACACGTGGACGAAGGCGAGCACCTTCGTACGCTCGTTGACCAGCTCGTCGAGCTGCGAGAGGTCCAGGCGGCCCTCGTCGGTCAGCCCGAACCAGCGCAGCGTGGCGCCGGTGCGCTCGCAGAGCATCTGCCACGGCACCAGGTTGGAGTGGTGCTCCATCTCGGTGACGCAGACCTCGTCACCCGGGCCGAGGTGGAAGCGCTCGCCCGCGCGGGCGTTGCCGAAGGAGTAGGCCACCAGGTTGTAGGCCTCGGTGGCGTTCTTGGTGAACACGATCTCGTCGTGCTGCCCTCCGAGGAAGCCCGCGACCGTGCTGCGGGCCTGCTCGTAGGCGTCCGTGGCCTCCTGGCTCAGGGTGTGCACGCCGCGGTGCACGTTGCTGTAGTGCTGCTCGACGAAGGCCCGCTCGGCGTCCAGCACCTGGCGCGGCTTGTGCGTCGAGGACGCGTT
>DASTLY010000064.1:0-1566 GCA_035714445.1 Mycobacteriales bacterium | reverse complement strand
GCCGGCCATGTCTCAGGACTCCTTCATGCCCTCGGCGAGGGTCCGGGCCACGGTCTGCAGCAGCGGGTGCGCCGGCAGGTCCTCCACGGTCACCGGCAGCGGCAGCGACCAGTTGGGCCGGTCGGTCGTGCCGGGCATGTTGGGTCGGCGCCGCTCACCGACGGCGTCGTCCAGGGTGGCCGACAGCAGCAGCGACGGGGCCTGCGCCAGCAGCTCGTGCGCCCGCTTCACCGCCGTGTCGGGCCGGGCGTTCCTCCGCACGCCGGGCAGCTTCTCCAGCAGCGACGTCCGGCCGCGCTCGAGCTCCTCGTCGGTCCCGGTGCCGCGCTCGCGCTGCTCCTCGAGGTCCGCGCCGGTCCACAGCCCCGCCACGGTGGGCAGGTCGTGCGTGGTGATCGCGGCCATCGCCGTCTCCGGCCACGCGGCCGGTGACTCCTCCTCGAACCACAGCAGCCGGTAGCTGAGGATGCCGTGCTCGGCCATCGCCTCGCGGACGCCCTCCTCGACGGTGCCCAGGTCCTCGCCGACGACGACCGCCTGCGCGCGGGAGCTCTCCAGCGCGACGATGTCGAGCAGGTCCTCGGCCGGGTAGCGCACGTAGGCGCCGTCCGCGGCGCTCTCGCCGGCGGGCACCCACCACAGCCGGAACAGGCCCATGACGTGGTCGATCCGCAGGCCGCCGGCGCCGGCCATCGTGGCCCGGATCGACTCGACGAACGGCTCGTAGTCCGCGGCGCGCAGCTGCCAGGGGACCAGCGGCGGGGAGCCCCAGTCCTGGCCCTGCGAGTTGAAGGCGTCCGGCGGGGCGCCGACGGTCGCGCCCTGCGCCAGCACGTCCTGCCAGGTCCAGGCGTCCGCGCCGCCGCCGGCGACGCCGATCGGCAGGTCCTGGATGACGGTCATGCCCTCGGTGGCCCGCTCCAGCTGCAGGTGCAGCGCCCACTGCAGCCACGCGTGGAAGGCGACGTCGCGCTCGTGCTCGGCGACGAAGTCCCCGACGGCGCCGCTGCGCGGGTCGCGCAGCTCCTCGGGCCAGGTGTGCCAGTCGGGGCCGTGCACGTCGGCCAGCGCGCACCAGGTGGCCCAGTCCTGCAGCTTCTGGCCCTGGTACCACCACCACTCGGGGAAGGCGGGGTCGTTCCGGCCGGCGGCGTCGAAGACGCGGCGCAGCACCTCCCGCTTGCGCGCCCAGACGGCGTCGCGGTCGATGAGCTCGCCGTCGTTGAGCGCGTGGCCGGCCTCGGCGTCGAGGTCGACGGCGTCCGCGCCGGGCACCTCCTCGACCCGCAGGTACACCGGGTTGCGGAACCGGCGGGTGGCCGGCAGGTAGGGGCTGGCCTCCTGCTGCGGCGTCGGGGCGACGGCGTGCAGCGGGTTGATGAGCACGAACCCGGCGCCCTGGCCGGCGGCCATCTCGCGGACGGCGCGCAGGTCGGCGAGGTCGCCGATGCCCCAGCTGCCGCGGCTGCGGGTGGCGTACAGCTGCACCGCCCAGCCCCAGGCGCGCTCGTCGGGGAGCCAGCACCGGCCGGGGGAGACGATGAGCCGGCGGCGCGGGCCGCCCGG
>DASTLY010000063.1:0-8380 GCA_035714445.1 Mycobacteriales bacterium | reverse complement strand
CGACCTCACCCCCCTGGCCGAGCTGACCGGCTCCAGCGTCGACCTCAACGAGCTCGACTCGCTGGAGGAGACGCTGGCCCTGCTGGACGAGGTGGGCCTCACCTGACGCTGACGGCAGCGCCGCCGGCCGTCCCCGCGGACACGCGCCGCCGACGAGGCACCGCCGGCTCCCGGCCGCCGGCGGTGCTCGTCGTGCCCGCGGTGCTGGCCGCCGCGGTGGCCGTGCTGCCGATCGGCTACCTGCTCGTGCGGGCCGGGGAGGCCGGGCCCGGGGACGTCCTGGCCATCCTGGCCCGCGAGCGCACAGCCCGGCTGGTGCTGCGCAGCCTCGGCCTGGCCGTGGCCGTCACCCTCGGCTGCACCGTCGTCGGTGTCGGGCTGGCGTGGCTGACCACCCGCACCGACCTGCCGGGCCGGCGCGGGTGGGCCGTGGTCGCCGCCCTGCCGCTGGCCGTGCCGAGCTACGTGGCCGCCTACGCCTGGCTGTCGGTGGTGCCCTCGCTGACGGGGTTCTGGGGGACGACCCTGGTCCTGACCGCCTGCACCTACCCCTACGTGTACCTGCCGGTCGCCGCCGCCCTGCGGCGCACCGACCCCGCGCTGGAGGAGGTGTCCCGCTCGCTGGGCCGCGGCCCCTGGGCGACCTTCACCGGCGTCACGGCCCGGCAGGTGCGCCCCGCCGTCGCCGCCGGCGCCCTCCTCGTGGCGCTGTACTCGCTCAGCGACTTCGGGACGCCCTCGCTGATGCGCTACGACGTCTTCACCAGGGTCATCCACTCCTCCTACCGCGCCTCGTTCGACCGGACCCCCGCCGCCGTGCTGTCCCTGCTCCTGGTCGCGCTCACCATCGGCATCACCGTGGCCGAGTCCCGCAGCCGCGGCCGGGCCGAGCACAGCCGGGTGGGCTCGGGCGCGGACCGCCGGCACGCCGTCGTCCGCCTCGGCCGAGCCACCCCGCTCGCGCTGGCGGCGTGCGGGGGCGTCGCGGCGGTGTCCCTCGGCTACCCCGCCGCCGTCCTGGCCTACTGGACCGCGCAGGGCACGTCGGCCGGCGTCGAGTGGGACCGCCTGCTGCCCGCCGGGGTCTCCACCGTCTGGGTCTCGCTGCTGGGCGCGCTCGCCGCCACCGTGCTCGCCGTGCCGGTGGGGGTGCTGGCGGCCAGGTACGCCCGCCGCGGCGTCCGCGCCATCGAGCACGCGGCCTACGCGGGCCACGCGCTGCCCGGCATCGTCGTCGCACTCGCGCTGGTGTTCTTCGGCATCCGCTACGCGCCGGCCGTCTACCAGCGGACGCCGCTGCTCGTCCTGGCCTACGCGGTGCTGTTCCTCCCCGCGGCGGTCGGGTCCGTGCGCGCGTCGGTCGCCCAGAGCCCGCGGCGCCTCGAGGAGGTCGCCCGGTCCCTCGGCCGCACGCCGTCGGCCGTCCTGCGCGAGGTCACCCTGCCGCTGGCGGCCCCCGGCGTCGCCGCCGGTTTCGCGCTGGTGATGCTGACCTGCATGAAGGAGCTGCCCGCCACCCTGCTGCTGCACCCCACCGGCGTCGACACCCTGGCGACCCGGCTGTGGACGCAGACCGGCACCGGCGCCTTCGCGGCCGCGGCCCCGTACGCGGTGGCGCTCGTGCTGCTCGCCGCCGTCCCCACGTTCGTGCTCTCGGGCGTGCAGGGCCGCCTGACGGCCGACGAGCGGACGCCGACGTGAGCCGCCTGCAGGTGCGCGGGCTGCAGAAGTCCTTCGGTGCCACGCAGGTGCTGCGGGGGCTCGACCTCGACGTGCCCTCGGGCGCCCTCGCCGCGGTGCTCGGCCCGTCGGGCTGCGGCAAGACCACGCTGCTGCGCGTGGTGGCCGGCTTCGAGCGCGCCGACGCCGGTGAGGTGCGCATCGACGGGAACGTCGTGGAGGACGACCGGACCCACGTGCCGCCGGAGCGGCGCCGCATCGGCGTCGTCCCGCAGGAGGGCGCGCTGTTCCCGCACCTGTCCGTCGCCGACAACGTCGCATTCGGGCTGCCCCGTCGCGGCACCGGGTCCGGCTCGCGCCGGCGGCACCGGGTCGGGGAGCTCCTCGAGCTCGTCGGACTGGCCGACCTCGGCCCGCGGATGCCCTCGGAGCTGTCCGGCGGGCAGCAGCAGCGGGTGGCCGTGGCGCGGGCGCTGGCGCCCGGCCCCGACGTCGTGCTGCTCGACGAGCCCTTCTCGGCCCTGGACGCCGGGCTGCGTGCCGCGGTGCGCGCCGACGTGCGGACCGCCCTGACGGCCACCGGGGCGACCGGCGTGCTGGTGACCCACGACCAGGAGGAGGCGTTGAGCACCGCCGACCTCGTGGCGGTGGTGCGGGACGGCGTCGTGGTGCAGTCGGCGCCGCCGCTGGGCGTCTACACCACCCCCCACGACCTGGACGTGGCCACCTTCGTGGGCGAGGCCGTCGTCCTGGCCGCCCGCGCCGACGACGGCGTCGCCCACACCGCGCTCGGCGCGCTGACCCTGCTGGGACGGGAGACCGGCACCGCCCGTCGCGGCCGCGTCGTCGTGCGTCCCGAGCAGGTGCGCATCGTCGCGCGCGGCAGCGGCGTCGCGGCCCGGGTGGTCGACACCGTCTTCTACGGCCACGACGCCAGCGTCCGGCTCGTCCTGGCCGACGAGCCGGGCCAGCCCGTGCCGGTGCTGTGCCGCACCCAGGGGCCGCTGCCCACCGAGCGCGAGGTCGGCCTCGTCGTCGTCGGCGCCGTGTCGTTCTTCGCGGACGAGCCAGCAGGCCCCGCGGCCGGCGAGAGCCTCCCGGCCGGCCAGAGCCTCGCGGCCGACTAGAGAGCCGGGCCCGGGCCGACGGGTCGGGTCGTCCCGGTGGTGTCGAGGTCGAGCTCCTCCCGGCGCAGGTCGGCCTGGCGGACCTCGTTGCGCGTGACGACCCGCGTGCGGACGCGGACGCGCTCGACGGGGACGGCCTGCAGGGTGACGACCGGCCGCTCCTCGGACAGGACCAGGTCGAGGACGCCGTCCTGCACCGCGGCCAGCCCGCCGACCTGCGTCAGCTCGACGACACCGGCGGCGTCGGCGACCGGCGTCCGCTCGATCCGCAGCTCCTCGCGGCGCACCTCGATGACCTGGGTCACCTGCTCGACCACAACGACCTTGCGCACGGTCACCCGCTCGTAGGGGACCGCGCGCACCGCGACGCGCAGCTGCTCCTCGTGCCGGGTGACGACGGCGCCCACGCCCGCGCCGAGGGCCGGCTCCGCGCCTCGCTCGTCGTCCAGGAAGCCGCTCACCGGGTGCGCCTGCGCGGCAGGATGCCGAAGCGGCGGGGCGGCACCGGGCGCTTCTTGCCCGCCAGGGTGCCGAGGGTGACCAGCCCGTTCGTCACGGGGTTCGGGCCGCGGCGCGTCTCGATCGCGGCACCGAGACGGGGGGCGAGCCGGGCCAGCACGGGCAGGGCCACGCTGAGCAGAGCCCACCGCCGCAGTCCGCCGGACAGCAACATCCACATGGTCGACTCCTCGAGTCTGTTCGGGCGTGCGCGGTCGCGCCGCGGTGGTCGGGCGCTGAGATGGCTGCTCCCCGACGGCAGAGGGCCGTCGGGGAGCAGATGCTACGAGAACAGACGTCGTTCCGCGCGGGCTGATGCGCCCGCGGGGGGCGCCGTGGCGCCGGACCTGAGCCTCAGTGGCCGAGGCCGGCCTTGTCGACCTTGCGGTGGTAGCGCATGCCGGTGAGACCACCGAGGATGGCGCCGGCCAGGCTGGCCGCCGCGACCGCCAGCGCGGTGATGATGCCGCCGGTGGTGAGGTCGCCCTCGTTCACCGGGATGCGGGGGAAGCTGTTGAGCCGGGCCAGCACGTTGAACTGGTCACCGGCGATGGCGCCGAGGACGGCGACGGCGATCGCGATCACGAGGGCCCACACCCAGACGGCGATGCCCTGCTTCATGCCGTTGAACCGCGCCATCCGCCCGGCGACGTAGCCGCCACAGAAGTAGGCGACGAAGAGGATGAGCAGCAGGACGATGCCGCCCACGATGCCGATGGTGCCGGCACCCGCGGACTCGGCGGTGCTCGTGGCCTCGCCGACGCTGTCGAGCGTCGACAGGCCGACGGCGGTTCCGGCGGCGGCGAGCAGGGCGGTCAGCAGCACCGCGGTGCCCGTGGCGGTCAGCCAGCCGAAGAAGGCCGAGCCGATCTTGACGCCGCCGAACTGCTCCTTCTCGCGGGCCACGACGCTGTGCCGGTCACGGGACGTGTCGGAGACGGACGGGTCGGACGTGTGCTGCGGCGCAGAGGTCGCGCCGCGCGGGGTGGGCTCGCCGGGGGTCGGCCCGGGGCTGTAGCTGGTGCTCATGGCAGTGTCCTTCGGTGTGAGGAAGTGGCCGGCGTCGGCGGGGCGTCGAGCAACGGGGCGTCGAACAGCGGAGGCCTGGGCGCCGGGGTGCCTGGCTGCCCGTGTTCTCGAGCGGCCGGCGGGGTGTACAACGTAAGCCTCAAGGAGGTGCGGTCCGGCCGCAACTCGGAGCCGTCCTCGTTCGTGCGTACCCGTGGGCCGGCGTCCCGGCCGTCAGCGGAGGCGGTGCCGGGCTCAGGTGCCGCCGGTCGCCCCCGGGGCCTTCCGGCGGCGGATGCGGATCGGGCCGCGCGCCGTGCTGGGGTCCACGACCCGGCCGCCCTGGGTGATGTCCACCGTGCCCGCGGCGACCATCCGCCGGGCCGCCCGCCGCGCCGGCTCCATGAGCTCCCGCCAGCCGACGGCGTCGACCGCCCGGGCCGCCTCGCTGGGGCAGACCGTGGCCCCCGTGGCCCGCGCGTCGAGCAGGTCGGCGATCGCCTGCTCGAGGCGACGGTCGGTGTCCGAGGGCCGGTGCTGTCGGCAGCCCGTCGAGCAGTACCGGACGTCGTCCCAGTCGCGCTCCCACTTCCTGCGCCAGGTGATCGTGCGCCCGCAGGTCGCGCACGTCTTCGGTGGCGGGGTCGCCGGCCCGCTGGACCTCGGCACGTGCGCTCAGCCGAGCACGGGCAGGCGGGCGGCGACCGGACCCGCCTCGGCCGCCTGCCGCTCGTCCGGCGCTGCGCGTCCGGTCCCCACGAGAAGCACGGTCCGGTCGTCCCACGCCGCCGGGAGCGCCGCGCCGAGCAGCGCCTCCACGGTCGCCCGGCCGAGTGCCAGCGCCGGCGCCGCCGGTGGGGGAAGGGTCCGTCCCGGCGCGAGGTCGAGGTGGTGGACGGCCAGCTCGACCGCCCACGTGGCCAGGAAGTCGCCCGTCGCCAGTACCCGGCCCTGGAAGCGCACGGCACCCGCGGGCATCGCGCCGACCGCGGTGGCCAGCCCGTCCACCGTCGGCCGCAGGTGGCCGACCACCCCGCTGGGCCGCCGGTACGCGGCACCGAGCCGCCGGACGAACTGCGCCCCGGCGAGCCGGTCGGCGTCCGCGTCGGCCCCCTCGTCCGGGCCGGCGTCGGTCACGGGGGCCGGCACCCGCCAGTACCCCGCCGCGTCGGTGTCCGGCTCGGCACCGGTCGGCGACACGACGCCCAGCAGCATCTCCTGCAGTCCCAGGTGCACGTGCACGAGGACGTCGCCCGTCGTCCAGCCGAGGCACCGGCTGGGGGTGAGCAGGGCGTCGTCGTCCAGCCCGCCGGCGACCTCGGCGAGCCGGGACAGCGCGCCGAGGAAGGCGTCGCGCGCGTCGTCGTGGGAGACGTGCACGGGGCGGCTACCCCGGTGCCTCTGCGGTGGGACGTGCCTGCTGGTGCTCCCACTGGGCCCGGTCGATCGCGTACTCGACGTCGCCGTGCTCGTCGCCGGGGATGCGGTCGGGCCAGTCGGCGTGGAAGGTGCGGAGCAGCTGCAGGCCGGCCTTCTCCATCACCCGCCTCGAGGCCGTGTGCACCGCCATCGCCGAGGCGAGCACCCGGCGCGCACCGAGGTCGCGAAAAGCCTTGTCCACCAGCGCCCGCGAGCCCTCGGTCGCGTACCCGCGACCCCAGACCGACTGCCGCAGGCGGTACCCGAGCTCCGGCTCGTCCGGACCGTCGCCCTCCCCGGGGCGCAGGTGGAACCAGCCGACGAACTCGCCGGTGTCCCTCAGCTCGGCGGCCCAGAAGCCGAAGCCCGGGGTCCGCTCGTAGTACGCCAACCAGTGCGGCAGGTAGACGTCGAGCACTTCCTGGCGCGGGGTCGTCCGTCCGCCGGTGATGTAGTGCACCACCGCAGGGTCGGAGTCGAGCTCGACGACGGCGTCGACGTCGTGCATCGTCAGGTCGCGCAGCCGCAGGCGCTCGGTCGTCAGGTAGGTGCCCATCAGGGGCCGGCCGCGCGCTCGGCGTCGCTGCGAAGGATGCAGAACTCGTTGCCCTCGGGGTCGGCCAGCACCACCCAGCCGCTGCCGTCGGCGTTCCGCTGGTCGTCGACGACGCGGGCGCCCAGGCCGAGCAGCCGCCCGAGCTCGGCGTCCCGGCCGCCCTCGACGGGGACGAGGTCGAGGTGCAGGCGGTTCTTGACCCGCTTCGGCTCCGGCACCTCGATGAGCAGGAGGCGCTGGGTGCCGTCGGGTGCGATCAGCAGGCAGTCCTCGTCGCCCGGCCGGTTGGGGTCGTCAGGGTCCTGCGCGAAGCCGAGGACGGCGGCCCAGAAGAGCGACTGGGCGTAGGCGTCACCCGCGTCGATGCTCAGGTGGGAGATGCGCGCCGCCACGGCCCGAGCCTGCCGCCTGGGGCGGCCTTCGTCCAGCGCCTTCGCTGCGGCTGTCCCGGGCCTGCGCGCTGCCCGGAGGGTCGAAGCCGACGGGGGCGTCGAACGCCGCCCGGCGCGCGGCCCGGCGCAGGGCGGCGAGGACGGCCGGCCCCACCAGCACGACGAGGACGGTGGTGGTGATGGCGCGCCCGACGTCCCAGCCGAGCGACGTGGCGAGGGTGAAGAGGCCGAAGCGGTGGAGGTTGTCCAGCAGGGGGTCGCCCGGCACGAACGACAGCTGGGTGGACGGCCCGAGGGTGAACGGCCAGAACGACAGGTTGAGGGCGAGCCCGTAGAGCAGGCTGGAGGCCCACGCCCAGGCGGCCAGCAGCGCGACCTCCACCTTTCCGCGGGCGGCGGGCAGCAGGCCCGCCCCCAGCCCCACCCACGCCGCCCCGAGCATCTGGAACGGCAGCCACGGGCCGACCCCGCCGGTCAGCAGCGCGGACGCGAACAGCGTCAGCGCCCCCTGCACGAACCCGAAGCCGGGGCCGAAGACCCGCCCACCGAGGACGAGGAGGAAGAAGACGGTCTCCACGCCGGCCGTCCCGGCACCCAGCGGGCGCAACGCGGCCCCCAGCGCCGACAGCACCCCCAGCATCGCCAGTGCCTTGGAGTCCAGACCGCCCTCGCTGAGCTGCGCCACGACGATGCCGATGACCAGCGGCAGGACGAGCGCGAACACGAGCGGCGCGTCGGTGCCGTGGGCCAGTCCGGCACCCGGCTGCACCAGCAGCGGCCAGGCGAACGCCATCACCCCGACGAGCGAGGCCAGCACCAACGAGACGACGGAGCGCGGGCCCAGCCGGACGGCGGTCGTCACGCCGGCTCCCCGACGGCGTCGCGTGTCATCGCGACCCGCACCTCGTCGACCGTCAGGAAGTGGTGCGGCGCAAGCACCTTGGCGACCTGCGGCGCGAACGTCGGCGACGAGACGACGATCTCGGCCGTCGGACCGTCCGACACCACGTCCCCCTGCGCCATCACGACCACGCGGTCGGCCGCCAGGGCGACGAACTCGACGTCGTGCGTCGACACGACCACGACCCGCCCGCCGGCCGCCAGCTCCCGCAGCACCTCGACGAGCCGCCGCTTGGCGCCGTAGTCGAGGCCGCGCGTCGGTTCGTCCAGCAGGACGACGCGCGGTCCGGCGGTCAGCTGGACGGCGAGCACCAGGGCGAGGCGCTGACCCTCGCTGAGGTCGCGTGGGTGCCGGTCGGCGTCGATGCCCGGTGAGATGCGCTGCAGCAGAGCGTTCGCCGTGCCGGGGGCGGCGGCCGACTCGTGGTCCGCCTGCGCGAGCTCGGCACGCACGCTGTCCAGGTAGAGCAGGTCGCCCGGCGTCTGCGGTACGAGTCCGACCAGGGCGCGGGCCTCGTCGGGGTTTAGCCCGCGGGGGTCGAGCCTGTGCGGGTCGAGCCTGCGGGTGTCGGCGACCGCTGGGTTTGCCCAGGCGGTGACGTCCACGGTGCCGCTGTCGCGAGGTCCGCTGCCCTGCAACGCCCACAGCAGCGAGCTCTTGCCGGACCCGTTGCGCCCCATCAGTGCGACGACCTCGCCGGCGCGCAGGTCGAGGTCCGCGTCCCGCACCGCGGTGACGTGGCCGTACCGGACGGCGAGCCCGCGGGCGCGCAGCAGGGTCGCGCCCGGCGCGACGGGCA
>DASTLY010000062.1:0-6705 GCA_035714445.1 Mycobacteriales bacterium | reverse complement strand
CCTCCCCTCGCCCCTGTCCCCGTGTCCACCCGCGATCATGGAGTTCGTGCGGCTCGCCGAGCGTGGCCCGCTGCACGGACTCCATGATCGGCCCGGGTGGGCCGACCCCGTACGCCCGCCAGCTCTGGAGCCGCAGCCGTGACCAGCGCGACCCTCGTGCCCGCCCCGATCGCCGTCGCGCTGGACGCGCCGGACGGCGACACCGCCGCCCGCTGGGCCGCCGCGGTCGCGCCGCACGTGCAGGTGCTCAAGGTCGGCCTCGAGCTGTTCTGCGCGACCGGCCCGCAGGTCGTCGAGCAGGTGCGCGCCGGGCGGGAGGTGTTCCTCGACCTCAAGCTGCACGACATCCCCAACACCGTGGCCGGCGCGGCCGGCGCGGTCGCACCGCTGCGGCCCCGGTTTCTCACCGTCCACGCAGCGGGGGGCGCGGACATGGTGCGCGCCGCGGTCGAGGCCGCGCCCGAGGTGACCATCACCGCCATCACGGTGCTCACCTCGCTGTCCGACGCCGACCTGGCCGCGGTCGGGCTGGCCGGGCCGGCGCTCGACGCCGTCCGCCGCCTGGCCGCCCTGGCCGTCGGGGCCGGCGCCGGCGCGCTGGTGTGCTCGCCGCGCGAGGTCGCCGCCGTACGCGCCGAGGTCGGCCCTGGCATCGTGCTGATCACCCCCGGCGTACGCCCCGCCGGCTCCGCCCCTGGCGACCAGGCCCGTGTCGCCACCCCGCAGCAGGCGTTGGCTGACGGCGCCGACCTGCTCGTCGTCGGCCGGCCGATCACCGGCGCTGACGACCCGGGCGCCGCCGCCGCGGCCCTCGCCGCCGCGCTGCGATGACCCCCCGAGCCGGCACACCTCAACTCACCCTGCCCGGGGTGATCCAGGGCGGGTTGCTGTCACCAGGGCGGGGTGTCCGTGCACCTCAGGGCAGGTGTGCGTTGCTCGCAGGCCCGTGGTCCCGCTAGGTTCGCGCCATCCGCCTCGCGGCCGGTTCGCCGGCCCATGAGGTTCGCCGCTACCGCCGAGGTGACGTCCGCGTGGCCCTGCCGCCTCTCACGCCCGAGCAGCGCACGGCCGCCCTGGAGAAGGCGGCCGCCGCCCGCCGGTCCCGGGCCGAGCTCAAGCTGCGCCTGAAGAGCTCCGGCGCGGACCTGCGGGAGGTGCTCAAGAGCGGCGAGACCGACGAGGCCATCGGCAAGATGAAGGTCCTCGCCGTGCTGGAGGCGATGCCGGGGGTCGGCAAGATCAAGGCCGCCCGGCTCATGGAGAAGCTGGAGATCTCGCCGTCGCGGCGGGTCCGCGGGCTCGGCGTCAAGCAGCGGGAGGCGCTCGAGCGGGAGTTCGAGGCGCGCCAGCGGCTGCGCGACAAGCAGCGGTCGCGGGAAGGGTGACGGCGCGGCTGACGGTCCTGTCGGGGCCGTCGGGCGTCGGCAAGGGCACGGTGGTCGCCGCGGTCCGCCGGCGACATCCCGGCGTCTTCCTGTCCGTCAGCGTGACGACCCGGCCCCGGCGCCCCGGCGAGGTCGACGGGGTGCACTACACCTTCGTCGACCGGGCGGAGTTCGACCGGCTCGCGCGCGAGGGCGAGCTGCTCGAGCACGCGTCGTACGCCGGCAACAGCTACGGCACACCCCGCCGCGCGGTGCTGGACCAGCTCGACCGGGGTGAGCCGGCGCTGCTCGAGATCGAGCTGCAGGGCGCGCGGCAGGTGCGCGGGACGATGCCGGCGGCGCACCTGGTCTTCCTCAAGCCGCCGTCGTGGGAGGAGCTGGTGCGCCGGCTCACCGGCCGGGGCACCGAGAGCCCGGAGCGGGTGGCGCGGCGCCTCGAGCTGGCGGCCGCGGAGATGGCCGCGGAGTCCGAGTTCGACGAGGTGGTCGTCAACGACGACGTCGAGGCGGCGGCCGACCGGCTGGTAGCGTCGATGGGGATTTCCCCAAGAAGTTAGAGGAGCACCGTGGCAGGCACCGTCGCCAACCCGATCGGCATCACCAACCCCCCGATCGACGAGCTGCTCGCCGCCACCGACTCGAAGTACAGCCTGGTGATCTACGCCGCGAAGCGCGCCCGCCAGATCAACGCCTACTACTCACAGCTCGGCGAGGGCCTGCTGGAGTACGTCGGGCCGCTGGTCGAGACCGGCGTGCAGGAGAAGCCGCTGTCCATCGCGCTGCGTGAGATCAACGGTGGCCTGCTGAGCCACGAGCAGGTCGCGGACCCCGTCTCCTAGCAGTCTCGTCGGTCGGAGCTCGGCGTGGAGCGCCCCCGGATCGTCCTGGGGGTCGCCGGCGGCATCGCCGCCTACAAGGCCTGCGAGTTGCTGCGCCAGCTCACCGAGACCGGCCACGCCGTACGCGTGGTGCCCACCCGCAGCGCGCTGGAGTTCGTCGGCGCGCCCACCTGGGCGGCCCTGTCCGGGCACCCGGTCAGCGCCAGCACCTGGGACGACGTCCACGAGGTGCCGCACGTTGCGATCGGCCGCAGCGCGGACCTCGTGGTCGTGGCCCCCGCCACGGCCGACCTGCTCGCCAAGGCCGCGCACGGGCTCGCCGACGACCTGCTCACCAACACCCTGCTGACCGCCCGCTGCCCGGTGCTGCTGGCGCCCGCGATGCACACCGAGATGTGGGAGCACCCCGCCACCCGGGCCAACGTCGCACTGCTGCGCGAGCGCGGGGTCCTCGTGCTCGAGCCCGCCGTCGGCCGGCTGACCGGCGCCGACACCGGCAAGGGCCGGCTGCCCGACCCGGTCGAGATCGCACTCGTCTGCCGGCGACTGCTGGCTGGCGCAGCGAGAGGGCGGGACGCGACGGCCCGGGACGCGACGGCCCGGGATGCGACGGCCCTGGACTTCGCCGGCCGGCGGGTCGTGGTGACGGCCGGCGGCACCCGTGAGCACCTCGACCCGGTGCGCTTTCTCGGCAACCGCTCCAGCGGCCGGCAGGGCTATGCGCTGGCCCGGGCCGCGGTGGCCCGTGGCGCCGAGGTCGTGCTGGTGACGGCGGCGGCGCTGCCCGACCCGGCCGGAGTGCAGGTCCACCGGGTGACCAGCGCCGAGCAGCTGCGCGCCGCGACGGTCGCCGCGGCGAAGGGCGCCGACGCGGTGGTCATGGCGGCCGCGGTGGCGGACTACCGGCCGGCGCAGCGGCTCGCCACCAAGCGCAAGAAGACCGAGACGCTGACGGTCGAGCTGGTGCAGAACCCGGACGTGCTGACCGAGCTGGTCACGGCCCGCCGACCCGGCCAGGTCATCGTGGGGTTCGCGGCCGAGACCGGCGATGCCGACGGCAGCGTGCTCGAGCACGGCCGGGCCAAGCTCGCCCGCAAGGGCTGCGACCTGCTGGTCGTCAACGAGGTCGGCGAGGACGGGCACCCGACCGGCTTCGAGGGCGACTCCAACGCCGCCACGGTCCTCGGCGCCGACGGCAGCAGCACCCAGGTGCCGCTCGGGAGCAAGGACGCCCTCGCCGACATCGTGTGGGACCTGGTCCTTGCCCGGCTCCCGCACTGACAGCCGGTTGCCGAGCGT
Source organism: Mycobacteriales bacterium (assembly GCA_035714445.1). Classification (GTDB taxonomy): domain Bacteria; phylum Actinomycetota; class Actinomycetes; order Mycobacteriales; family SCTD01; genus DASTLY01. Next base: position 3,182 of record DASTLY010000062.1, on the reverse strand, counting down.
GTCGGTAGTGTCGGGCGCGAGAGCCTGCGCGCGTCTGCGCGAGCCCGAGCCGAGGGAGCCCCGTTGTCGCGCCGCCTGTTCACGTCCGAGTCGGTCACCGAGGGCCACCCCGACAAGATCGCTGACGCCATCAGCGACTCCATTCTCGACGCGCTGCTGCGCGACGACCCCACCAGCCGGGTCGCCGTCGAGACGATGATCACCACCGGTCAGGTGCACATCGCCGGCGAGGTGACCACCAAGACGTACGCCGACATCCCGACGATCGTGCGGCAGAAGATCCTCGAGATCGGCTACGACAGCAGCAAGAAGGGCTTCGACGGCGAGTCCTGCGGCGTCTCGGTCTCGATCGGCGCGCAGAGCCCGGACATCGCGCAGGGCGTCGACACCGCGTACGAGCAGCGGGTCGAGGGCGTCGGTGACACTGCCGGAGGGGACGAGCTCTCCCGGCAGGGTGCCGGTGACCAGGGCCTGATGTTCGGGTTCGCCTGCGACGAGACGCCCGAGCTGATGCCGCTGCCGATCGCGCTCGCGCACCGGCTGGCGCACCGCCTCGCCCAGGTACGCAAGGACGGCGTCGTGCCCTACCTGCGCCCCGACGGCAAGACCCAGGTCACGATCGAGTACGTCGACGGGCGCCCGGCGCGGCTGGACACCGTCGTGGTGTCCAGCCAGCACGCCGAGGACATCGACATCGTCAGCCTGCTCACCCCGGACATCGCCGAGCACGTCGTCGCCCCCGAGATCGACGCCCTCGGGCTCGACGTCGCGGACTACCGGCTGCTCGTCAACCCCACCGGCAAGTTCGTCATCGGCGGCCCGATGGGCGACGCCGGGCTCACCGGCCGCAAGATCATCGTGGACACGTACGGCGGCTACGCCCGGCACGGCGGCGGTGCCTTCTCCGGCAAGGACCCGTCGAAGGTGGACCGCTCCGCCGCGTACGCGATGCGCTGGGTCGCCAAGAACGTCGTCGCCGCCGGCCTCGCGACGGCGTGCGAGGTGCAGGTCGCGTACGCGATCGGCAAGGCCGAGCCGGTCGGGCTGTTCGTGAACACCTTCGGCACCGGCAGGGTCGACGACGCGGCGCTGCAGGACGCGATCACCGAGGTGTTCGACCTGCGGCCGGCCGCGATCATCCGGGACCTGGACCTGCTGCGGCCGATCTACGCCCAGACGTCGGCGTACGGCCACTTCGGCCGCGAGCTGCCCGACTTCACCTGGGAGACGACCGACCGGGCGGAGCTGCTGAGCAAGGCCGCCGGCGCCTGAGGCGGCCGAGGCCGCAGCCGATGGTCGTGCCGCTGCGCGTGGCCACCCTGGCGGAGGCGGTCGCGATGGCCCGCGTGCTGCGGCCGGAGCTGCGTCGCAGCCGCCTCCACCTGCGCATCCGGGCCAGCGGCCGGGCGATGGCCACCGGCTACGCGGGCCGCTCGTCGGCGCCTCCCGTCCTGCGCGGACGGGTCGTGGTGCGGGACGGCCGGGCGGTGCTCGACGGCACGGTGGCGGAGTCGTGGAACGACCGGGTCTTCCGGGGGGCCTTCGCCTTCCTGTCGGTGTTCATGGCGGCCATCGGGGGGGTGCTGCTGCTCACCGAAGGGCTGGAGCAGCCCGTTCCGCTTGTCCTCTGCTGGGGCTTTGCGGCAGTGTTCGCCTTCTTTGTCCGCCTGCAGCAGCGCACCCGCGTTGCCGACTTCGAGCAGCAGGTGCAGGAGCTGCGGACCCAGCTCGAGAACGTGCTGCGCCGCGCGCCCCGCTGACCACGTCGGGCAGACCGGGGGCGCCGGCGTGCGCCGGGACGACCGCGGCAGACGTCGGCTTCCCGTAGGCCGTCCTGTCGGTGCCTGCTCCTAGCCTGCCTGCGTGCCCGCCCTGCCTGTCGCCCACGTCGCGGTGGACAGCGGGCTGGCGCACCTGGACCGGCCGTTCGACTACGCCGTGCCCGAGGGCATGGCCGCCGGGCCGGGCTGCCGGGTGCGGGTGCGCTTCGCCGGCCGTCTGGTCGACGGGGTCGTGCTCGAGCGCGTCGCGGTCAGCGCGCACCCCGGTGCGCTCACCCCGATCACGACGCTCGTCAGCCCCGAGCCGGTGCTCTCGCCGCAGGTCGGGCACCTGTGCCGCGCCGTCGCCACCCGGTGCGCCGGCAGCCTCTGGGACGTGCTGCGGCTCGCGGTGCCGCCGCGACACGCGAAGGTGGAGGCCGAGCCGCGGCCGCTGGGCCCACTCGCCCTGCCTGCCCGCCCGTCGCCGGGCAGCTGGACGCGCTACCCGACCGGGCCGGCCTACCTCACGGCGCTGACCCGCGGCCGGTCACCGCACGCGGTCTGGTCGGCGCTGCCCGGCCCGACCTGGCCGGACGAGATCGCCGCCGCCGTACGAGCCTGCGTCAGCGGCGGCCGCGGCGCGCTCGTCGTGGTGCCCGACGCGCGGGACCTGGCCCGCGTCGAAGCGGCGCTGGCTGACCTGGACACCGCGGTGCTGCGGGCCGACCTCGGGCCGGCCAAGCGCTACCGCGCCTTCCTGCGGGCGCTGCGCGGGGAGGTGCGGGTGGTGCTGGGCACCCGCGCGGCGGCCTTCGCGCCGGTGCACGACCTCGGCCTCGTCGTGCTGTGGGACGACGGGGACGACCTGCACGCCGAGCCGCGCGCGCCCTACCCGCACGTCCGGGACGTGCTGGTGCAGCGGGCGCACCTGGAGGGGGCGGCGGCGCTGATCGGGGGACTCGCGCGTACGGCCGAGGGCCAGCTGCTGGTCGACAGCGGCTGGGCCCGGTCGCTGGTCGCCGAACGGGACGTCGTACGCGCCGTCGCGCCCCGGGTCGACGGGACCTCCGACGACGACCTGGCCCGCGACCCGAAGGCGCAGGCCGCGCGGCTGCCCGGGCTGGCCTTCGAGGCGGCCCGGGCGTCGCTCGCCGCCGGTGCGCCGGTCCTCGTGCAGGTGCCCCGCCGGGGCTACGCGCCGAGTCTGGCGTGCGCCCGCGACCGCACCCCGGCCCGCTGCGCGGTGTGCGCCGGCCCGCTGGCGACGTCCGGCCGCAGCGCGGTGGCGGCCTGCCGCTGGTGCGGGGCGCTGGCGGCGGGCTGGCGGTGTCCGGTGTGCGAGGGCGGCGCCCTGCGGGCGGTGGTGGTCGGTGCCCGGCGCACGGCGGAGGAGCTCGGCAAGGCGTTCCCGGGCTCGCC
>DASTLY010000061.1:0-2443 GCA_035714445.1 Mycobacteriales bacterium | reverse complement strand
GCCGCCGGCTGGTCAGTACGACGGCCGTGTTGCCGCTGGCGAGCACGGGTGCCAGCACGCTGACGAGCCCCAGCAGGGACGAGGCCTGGGGCGCCAGGACGGCGACGACGCCGGTGGGCTCCGGCGCGGACAGGTTCAGGTAGGGACCGGCGACGGGGTTCACGCCACCGGCGACCTGGGCGAGCTTGTCCGTCCAGCCCGCGTACCAGACCCACCGGTCGATGGCGAGGGACACCACGGCCCCGGCCCGGCGCCGCGGCAGCCCCTCGCCGCGGTGCACCTCGTCGACGAACTGGGCCCGGCGGCCCTCCATCACCTCGGCGACGCGGTACAGCACCTGCCCGCGGTTGTAGGCGGTGGCGCCGGCCCACCCCGCCTGGGCCGCCCGCGCCGCCACCACGGCGTCGCGGGCGTCCTTGCGTGACGCCCGGGAGGCGTTGGCCCAGAACGCGTCTGCGCTGTCGAGCACCGGGTAGGAGCGCCCGGACTCGCTGCGCGGGAACTTCCCGCCGATGAAGAGCTTGTAGGTCTTGCGCACCTGCGCCCGTGGCGGCCCGGACCCGGCGGGGAGGTCGGCGTCCGGCATCGCGGCCAGGGACCCGGCCGGGGCGTCCGCGTCCGACCCGCTCACAGCTCTCCCTGGGTGTGCAGGTAGGCGGCGAGGCCCTGCCGGCCGCCCTCACGGCCGTACCCGGACTCCTGGTAGCCGCCGAAGGGGCTGGCCGGGTCGAAGCGGTTGAACGAGTTCGCCCACACCACACCGGCTCTCAGCCGGTCTGCGGCCCACAGGATCCGGGAGCCCTTCTCCGTCCAGACCCCGGCCGAGAGCCCGTACGGGGTGTTGTTCGCCTTCGCGACGGCCTCGTCGGGCGTGCGGAAGGTCAGCACGGAGAGCACCGGCCCGAAGACCTCCTCGCGCGCGATGCGGTGGGCGGCGCTGACGCCGGTGAAGACGGTCGGCGCGAACCAGAACCCGCGGTCCGGCAGCTCGCACGGGGGTGACCAGCGGACGGCGCCCTCCGCCTCGCCCGCGGCAGCGAGCTCGGTGATGCGGGCGAGCTGCGCGGCGGAGTTGATCGCGCCGACGTCGGTGTTCTTGTCCATCGGGTCGCCGACCCGCAGCGTCGCCAGGCGGCGGCGCAGCCGGCGCAGGACGTCCTCGGCGACGTTCTCCTGCAGCAGGAGCCGGGAGCCGGCGCAGCAGACGTGCCCCTGGTTGAAGAAGATGCCGTTGACCACCCCCTCGACGGCCTCGTCGAGCGGGGCGTCGTCGAAGACGATGTTCGCGGCCTTCCCGCCGAGCTCCAGCGTCACGCGCTTGCGGGTGCCCGCCACGGCCCGTGCGATGGAGCGCCCGACCTCGGTGGAGCCGGTGAAGGCCACCTTGTCCACGCCGGGGTGCTCGACCAGCGCACGGCCGGTGGCCCCGGCGCCGGTAACGATGTTGACGACCCCGGCGGGCAGGTCGGCCTGCTGGCAGATCTCGGCGAAGATCATCGCCGTCAGCGGTGTCGTCTCCGCCGGCTTCAGCACGACCGTGTTGCCGCAGGCCAGCGCCGGCGCGATCTTCCAGGCCAGCATCAGCAGCGGGAAGTTCCAGGGGATCACCTGCGCCGCGACGCCGAGGGGACGCGGGGCGGCGCCGAGCCCGGCGTGCTCCAGCTTGTCGGCCCATCCCGCGTAGTAGAAGAAGTGCGCCGCGGCGCCGGGGACGTCGACGTCCCGCGACTCCCGGATCGGCTTGCCGTTGTCGAGCGTCTCGGCCACTGCGAGCTCGCGCGCGCGCTCCTGCAGGAGGCGGGCGATGCGGAAGAGGTACTTGGCCCGCTCGGTGCCGGGCAGGCGCGACCAGACGCGATCGTAGGCGTGGCGGGCGGCGGCGACCGCCCGGTCGACGTCCGCGTCGGTGGCCTCGGTGAACTCGGCCAGCACCTCCTCGGTCGCGGGGTCGATGCTCTTGAAGCTCTCGCCGCTGCCCGCGACGAGCTCGCCGCCGATGAAGAGGCCGTAGCTGGGCCGCAGGTCGACGACGGCGCGGGACTCCGGGGCGGGGGCGTACTCGAAGGTCGGCATCGCTCAGTCCAGGGTGACGTAGTCGAGGCCGCCGTAGTGGCCGGTGGCGAGCTTCTGCCGTTGCAGCAGCAGGTCGTTCAGGAGGCTGGACGCGCCGATGCGGAACCAGGCCGGGTCGAGCCAGTCGGCGCCGGCGACCTCGTTGACCATGACGAGGTGCTTGATGGCGTCCTTCGTGGTGCGGATGCCGCCCGCGGGCTTCACCCCGACCTGGCGACCGGTCAGGTCACGCCAGTCGCGCACCGCCTCGAGCAGCACCAGCGTCACCGGCAGCGTCGCCGCGGGGCTCACCTTGCCGGTGCTGGTCTTGACGAAGTCGGCGCCGGCGAGCATCGCGAGCCACGCCGCGCGCCGCACGTTGTCGTAGGTG
>DASTLY010000060.1:0-24197 GCA_035714445.1 Mycobacteriales bacterium | reverse complement strand
GCTGCGGGCCCTCGGCTGCGTCGACGCCGTGCTCATCTTCGACGAGGACACCCCGGCGCAGGCGCTCGACGCGCTGCGGCCGGACGTCTTCGCCAAGGGGGGCGACTACGCCCTCACCTCCATCCCGGAGGCCGACGTCGTGGCGGGCTGGGGCGGCCAAGCGGTCGTCCTGCCCTACCTCGCCGGCCGGTCCACCACCAACCTGATCCGAGAGGCCGCCACCCGTGCCTAGCCCAGGAACTGTCCTGATCACCGGCGCCGCCTCCGGCCTGGGCGCCGCCGTCGTCGCCGCCGTACGGGAAGCCGGCGGCCGGCCGCTCGCTCTGGACCGGGTGCCGGTCGAGGGCGTCCCGCACGAGGTCGTCGACCTGGCCGACACCCGCGCGGCGGAGGCCGCCGCGCAGCGGCTGGTCGACGGCGCCGGCGGCACGCTCGACGCCGTGTTCACCGCGGCCGGCACGGACAGGTGCGGCGCGCTGGTCGACGTCGACGGCGCCGACTGGGACCGCGTGGTGATGGTCAACCTGTTCGGCACGGTCGCCGTGGTCCGCGCGTCGCTGCCCTACCTCAAGACCAGCGGCGGCAAGGTCGTCACCGTCGCGAGCACGCTCGGGCACCGGGTCTTCCCGGACGCCACCGCCTACTGCGCCAGCAAGTTCGGTGTCGTCGGGTTCACCCGCGCGCTGCAGAGCGAGCTCAAGGGCGAGGTCGGCGTCACCCTGCTCACCCCCGGCGGCATGCACACCGCGTTCTTCGACGACCGCGACGAGCAGTACAAGCCGGGCCCGGACGCCAAGCTCAACCGGCCGGAGGACGTCGCCCAGTCGGTGCTGCACGTGCTCACCCAGCCGCCCGGCTGCGAGATCAAGGAGCTGGTGATCGCCAGCGCCTGGGAAGGCTCCTGGCCGTAGCGCCACGGGCCGGCGTGCCCTGTGACGCAGCACACACTAGGGTCCGCTCACCACCCCGTGAGGAGGACCTGTGACTGCCACGCTCGACCGTCCCGCACCCCCCGACGCCGCTGCCGAGCGGGTCGACGCCTGGCTCGCCGACTTCGAGAACGCCCTGCGGGCGCGGGACGTCGAGCGGGCCGCGGGGATGTTCGCCACCACCTGCTTCTGGCGTGACCTGATCGCCTTCACCTGGAACCTGCGCACGGTCGAGGGCCGCGAGGGCGTCGCCGACCTGCTCGGGCAGACGCTGGAGTCGACCGACCCGCACGGGTTCACCACCACCGAGCCACCGACCGAACAGGACGGCGTCACCACGGCGTACCTCGCCTTCGAGACGGCGGTCGGCAGGGGCAGCGGCCACCTGCGGCTGCAGGGCGACCAGGCGTGGACCCTGCTGACGACGCTCGACGAGCTCAAGGGCCACGAGGAGCCGGTGCAGGACCGCCGGCCCAAGGGTGCCGAGCACGGCGCGCAGCGCGACCGCGTCACATGGCTCGAGGCCCGCGAGCGCGAGGCGCGGGAGCTGGGACGCACCACCCAGCCGTACGTCGTGATCGTCGGCGGCGGCCAGGGCGGCATCGCGCTGGCCGCGCGGCTGCGCCAGCTCGACGTCCCGACCATCGTGATCGAGAAGAACGAGCGGCCCGGCGACTCCTGGCGCAAGCGCTACAAGTCCCTGTGCCTGCACGACCCGGTCTGGTACGACCACCTGCCCTACCTGCCGTTTCCGGACAACTGGCCGGTGTTCGCGCCGAAGGACAAGATCGGCGACTGGCTGGAGATGTACACCCGGGTGATGGAGCTGAACTACTGGGGCTCCACGACCGCGACCAGCGCCCGCTACGACGAGGCAGCCGGTGAGTGGGAGCTGGTCGTCGACCGGGCCGGTGAGCAGCTCACGCTGCGCCCGAAGCACCTGGTGATGGCGCTGGGCGTGTCCGGCAAGCCCAACGTGCCGACCTTCCCGGGCATGGAGCGCTTCCGGGGCGACCAGCACCACAGCTCCGCGCACCCGGGCCCGGACGCGTACGCCGGCAAGAAGGCCGTGGTCATCGGCTCGAACAACTCCGCGCACGACATCTGCGGGGCGCTGTGGGAGGCCGGCGCGGACGTGACGATGGTGCAGCGGTCCTCGACGCACATCGTGCGCTCCGACAGCCTGATGGACCTCGCCATGGGCGACCTCTACTCCGAGCGGGCGCTGGCTGCCGGGGTGACCACGCACAAGGCGGACACGATCTTCGCGTCGCTGCCCTACCGGATCATGCACGAGTTCCAGATCCCGGTGTACGACGCGATCCGCGAGCGGGACGCCGACTTCTACGCGCGGCTGGAGCAGGCCGGCTTCGACCTGGACTGGGGTGACGACGGGTCGGGGCTGTTCATGAAGTACCTGCGGCGCGGCTCCGGCTACTACATCGACGTGGGTGCCTCCGAGCTGGTGGCCAACGGCGACGTGCACCTCGTCCGCGGGCAGGTCCGCGAGCTCACCGAGTCGGCCGTGGTGCTCGACGACGGGACCGAGCTCGAGGCCGACCTGGTCGTCTACGCCACCGGGTACGGCTCGATGAACGGCTGGCTCGCCGACCTCATCAGCCCCGAGGTCGCCGACAGGGTGGGCAAGGTGTGGGGGCTCGGCTCGGGCACGACCAAGGACCCCGGGCCGTGGGAGGGCGAGCAGCGCAACATGTGGAAGCCCACCCAGCAGGAGGCGCTGTGGTTCCACGGCGGCAACCTGCACCAGTCGCGCTACTACTCGCTCTACCTCGGCCTGCAGCTCAAGGCCCGGTACGAGGGGATCCCCACGCCGGTGTACGGGCTGCAGGAGGTGCACCACACCCGCTGAGCCTCAGCCGATGGTGCGGCGGGCCCCCTCGAGCAGCGCCTCGGCCTGGGCGCGGACGAGCGGGTCACCGCGGTCGGTGCCCGCGTCGTAGACCAGCTGCCAGGTCAGCACCTCGGCACCGGGGACGCGGCGGCCCACGACCCGCACTCCCCCGGCCGGCGACAGCCGCTCGTGGGAGGACCACGCGACGCTGCCGGTGACGCGGGTGCGCACCTCGGCGGGCAGGCCGTCGGCGTCCTCGAGGCGCAGCACGTGGACCGCGCCGGCGCCCTGGACCTCCGCGACCTCGGTGACGGTCAGCTCCGGCAGCCGCCAGGTCACGTGCTCCACCCCGGCCCAGGGCAGGCGTTGGCCCCCGGGCAGCAGCAGCGCTTGGTCGGTGGCGACGACCACCTCGCCGGACGCCGTCGTCGCCCAGGCGGTGCGCCGCTCCGCGGGCGGAACGGCCACGGCCCGCACGGCGGCGGGGGCGCGGCGAGGGAGCAGGGCCATCCGGCCAGCCTAGGTCGCCGTGTTGAGGTGGGCGGCCAGCGCCCGCAGCCGGCGGCGGGTCTCCCAGCGGAACGCCGCCAGCGCCACCGGCTCGACCAGGCGCGGCCGGCAGGTGAACGTCAGCGTGTAGACCACCTCGCTGCCGCCGCCGGGCAGTGGCCGGTGCCGGATGGAGGCAGCCCAGGTGCGGAACGGCCACGGCGCGTCGACGAGCACGACCGCGGCGAGCGCGGGCCGGTCGTACGTGACGTAGCGGGTGCGGAAGCTGAAGCCCCCGAGCCGCCGGCGCGCGGTGCACACCGCCTCGACGCCGCGGGCCGGCGCGACCCCGCCGACCGTGTACGCCTCGCGCAGCAGGGTGTCCCAGTCGAGCCGCCGGGGGTAGTCGTGCACCAGGTCGAACGCCGCCTCGATGCCCGCCGGCAGGACCTGCCGCACCACCGCGTGCGCGGTCACGCGGCGAGCCGTCGGGCCGCGGCGGCGTAGCGCCGGTTGACCAGCCGCTGGCCGGTACGGGCCGCGGCCGGCAGGACGCCGGCGAGGCCGACCGGCCGGCTGAACGAGCGGATGCGGAACACCACCCGGCCCGCCGACAGCTCCACGGACAGCTGCTCCTCGCCGACCAGCGGATGGCCGGGCAGCGAGCCGTACGCGAAGCCCATGCGGTCCGGCCCGTCGAGCACGGCGACCACCCGGCAGGTCGCGAGCAGCGCCAGCGGCCCCGCCGGCGCCGCGCTGACGACCGTGCCGCCGACGCGCACGTCCGGGTCGGTGGCCGCCACCACCATGCGCGCCTCGCGGTGCAGCTCCCAGCGCAGCAGCGCCCCGCCGACCCGGGGCAGCACCGACGCGCCGGCCCCGAGGTCGGTCACCTGCTCCAGCGCCGTGTAGCCGGCCGGCAGCTCGCCGGCCGCGGCGCCGACCTCCGCGTAGGTCAGCTCGGCCGCGCTGGCCCGGACCAGGACCGGCCGCAGCCGGGAGGGGGTCGGTCGCCAGACGGTGCGCACACGTGCCAGCCTGCCAGCCGGACCCCACTGGAGGCACACATGATCCGCAACGTCGTCGTCGGCCGGCTCAAGCCCGGCGTGGACCTGGCCGCGGTCGAGCCGGCGCTCGCGGCCATCGCCGCCCTACGGCCCGAGGGGCTGCTCGACTGCCGTCTGGGCACCGACCTGCGCCTGCGCCAGCAGTCCTGGGACTTCGCGATCACCTCGGACTTCGTCGACGAGGCGGCCTACCGGGCGTACGACGCCGAGGCCGAGCACAACCGCATCCGCAACGAGATGTTCGCGCCGGTGTGCGAGGAGATCGTCCGGGTGCAGCTGCAGGCCTGACATCGCACCGCAACACCGGCGACGCGGCGCTGTCACAGCTGCCTGGTCTCCTGCCCTCACCCACGACGAGGGAGCCGATCGATGACGTTGGAGCGGGACGCCGGACAGCCACACCTCGGGCAGGCACACCCCGGGCAGCCACACCTCGGGCAGGCACACCCCGGTCAGGCAGCCTCGCAGGTGCTGGCCGAGGGGGTGGGCCGCCGGACGCTGCTGCGCGCCGCGGCCGGGCTGGCGACGGTGGGCGCGACCGGCCTGGCGCTGCCGGCCACCGCCCGCGCCGCCGAGCCGGCCGACCTCAGGATCCTGCAGCCCGGCGTCGGCCCGCTGCGCGGAAGCTACCTGCCGAGCCGGCCGGGCCAGGTCTACTGGGGCAAGCTGCCCAACCGGAGCAGCGAGCCGATCCTCAGCCTGGCCTCCGGCGGCGTCGTCACCATCGACACGGTCTCGCACGAGGGCGTCCTGGAGGACCAGGGCCGCGACCCGCGGGAGTACTTCGGCGGGTTCGGCGTACCCGAGTCCAAGGTGCTTCGCGACGCGGTCCGCGTCGCCGAGGACGCCGTGCACGACGGCCCCGGGCCGCACGTCGTCACCGGGCCGGTGGCCGTCCGCGGCGCCCAGCCCGGCGACGTCCTCAAGGTGGAGGTCCTCGACCTGCGGCTGCGCGTCCCGTACGGCGTGATCAGCAACCGGCACGGCAAGGGCGCGCTGCCCGGGGAGTACCCCGAGGCGTGGGAGGACGTGCCGCGGCTGCAGAAGTACTTCAACGAGGGCGGCAACGTCAGCGTGTTCACCCCCGTCGCGCAGGACGCCGGCGGGCTGCGCGGGCAGCTGCCCGGGGTGCGCAACGGCTTCCCGCTCGCGCCGTTCATGGGCCTGATGGGGGTGGCCCGCGACACCCGGGAGCTGGTCGACTCGGTGCCGCCCACGGTCACCGGCGGCAACATCGACATCAACGACCTGGGGGTCGGCAGCACCCTGTGGCTGCCCGTGCAGGTCGCCGGCGCCAAGTTCTTCACCGGCGACCCGCACATGGCCCAGGGCGACGGGGAGGTCGCGCTCACCGCGATGGAGGGCTCGCTGCGGGCCACGTTCCGGCTGACGGTGGTGAAGCCCGGCGGGGCGGCGCCGAGCGTCGCGTTCGACGGCTACGCGTTCGGGGAGACCGCCTCGCACTGGCTGCCGATCGGGCTGAGCGACCCCGACGGGCCGGTCGACGGCCAGTTCACCTCGCTGGACCTGGCGATGAAGGCCGCCGTCCGCAACGCGATGGCCTTCCTGACCCGTGACCTCGGCATGGACGCACCGGTGGCGTACGCCTACCTCAGCGCCGCCGCCGACTTCCAGGTCTCGCAGGTGGTCGACCGCACCACCGGCGTGCACGCGCTGGTCCGCAAGGCCGACTTCCGCTGAGCCGCTACTCGTCGAGGTAGTCGCGGAGCTTGTCCGAGCGCGACGGGTGCCGCAGCTTGGACAGCGTCTTGCTCTCGATCTGCCGGATCCGCTCGCGGGTCACCCCGAACTCGCGACCGACCTCCTCGAGGGTCCGCGGGTGCCCGTCGACCAGCCCGAAGCGCAGGGCGATCACCTTCTGCTCCCGCTCGGACAGCGAGTGCAGGACCTTCGACAGCTGCTCGCGCAGCAGGATGAACGACGCGGCGTCCGCGGGCACGACCGCGTCGCTGTCCTCGATGAAGTCGCCGAGGTGCGAGTTCTCCTCGGTCCCGATCGGGGTGTCCAGCGACACCGGCTCCTGGGCGAGCTTCTGGATCTCGAGCACCTTCTGCGGCGTCAGCTCCAGGGCGGCCCCGAGCTCCTCCGGCGTCGGGTCGCGACCGAGCTCCTGGAGCATCGCCCGCTGCAGGCGCACCAGCTTGTTGATCGTCTCCACCATGTGCACCGGGATGCGGATGGTCCGGGCCTGGTCGGCGATCGCCCGGGTGATCGCCTGCCGGATCCACCAGGTCGCGTACGTCGAGAACTTGAAGCCCTTGGTGTAGTCGAACTTCTCGACCGCCCGGATCAGCCCGAGGTTGCCCTCCTGAATGAGGTCGAGGAACAGCATCCCGCGGCCGACGTAGCGCTTGGCGATGCTCACCACCAGGCGCAGGTTGGCCTCGACCAGCTGGCGCTTGGCGATCGCGCCGTCCCACTCGAGGGCCACCAGGTCGCGTCGCAGGGCCGCCGACAGCGGCGTCGGCCCGGCCAGCTTCTCGGCGGCGAACAACCCGGCCTCGATGCGCTTGGCGAGGTCGACCTCCTGCCCCGCGGTGAGCAGCGCGACCTTCCCGATCTCCTTCAGGTAGAGCCGCACCGGGTCGCTGGTGGGACCGGCCCGGGCGTCGGCGTCATCCCTGCGGGCGAGCCGGGCCTCCCGGGCCTCGTCGGCGGCGTCCGCCGGCTCGCCGTCGAGCACCTCGATCCCGGCCTCGGCCACCGCCGTCAGCACCGCGTCGAGCTGGTCCAGCGGCAGCTCCGCGGCGCCGACGGCCGCGGCGACCTCCTCGGTGGTGAGCGAGCCGGCCGCCCGGCCGCGGGCGAGCAGCTCGCGCACCTCCGGGCTGTCCAGCGAGCCGGAGGCAGGCGGGGCGGGCGTCTGGACGAGCGGCCCTGCCTGCTCCGGGCTCACAGCTGCCCGGCTCCCCGCTCGCGCAGCGCCCGGACGCTCTGCTCGAGCTGCACCAGCTCGGCGAACGCCCGGCCGTAGCGCTCGGGCTCCTCGGCCGGGTTGATCCGCTGGAGCTGCGGCTTGAGCTCGGCCATCCGGCGGCTGAGCGCGAACTCCTGCAGCCGGCTCAGCACCGCGCCGGCGTAACGGCTGTCCGGCTCCAGGTCGCTGTGCAGCGGCTCCACGGCCAGCACGGTGACCAGCGTGCGGAGCGGCTCCTCGTCGGCCGCCTCCCGCAGCGCCGCGACCCAGCTCTCCCCACCCGCGGTGCCCGACGTGCCGCCGACCTTGCCGATCAGCTCGCGGACGGCCCGCAGCGGCTCGTCGGTCCAGGCCTGCCCGTCGATCGCGTCGAACAGCGGCGCCACCAGCACCGGCACCTGGACCGCGAGCTTGAGCGCCTCCCGCTCGACCGCGAGGGCCGCGGCGTCGGCCGGCCGGCGGGCAGCCGGTCCGCGCTGGCGGGGCGCGCGGGTCTCGCCGGTGAGCTCGGCGACCCGGGACAGCACCGTCTCGGCGTCCATGCCGAGCCAGCCGGACAGCCGCCGGGCGTACTCCGGGCGCAGCGCCCGATCCTTGATCTTGGCGACCAGCGGCGCGGCCGCGGACAGCGCGGCCACCCGGCCCTCCGCGGTCTCGAGGTCGTAGCGGGCCAGGACCGACTGCAGGGCGAACTCCACCAGCGGCACCCGGCTCGCGACCAGGTCGCGGACGGCGGCGTCGCCCCGCGCAAGGCGCAGCTCGCACGGGTCGCTCCCCCCTGGGCTGACCGCGACGAACGTCTGCGCCACGAACTCCTGCTCGCTGTCGAAAGCCTTCAGCGCGGCCTTCTGTCCCGCCGCGTCGCCGTCGAACAGGAACACCACCTCACCGCGCAGCTCGCCCGAGTCCATGAGCAGCCGGCGCAGCACCGAGATGTGGTCGCTGCCGAAGGCCGTCCCGCAGGTCGCCACGGCGGTCGGCACGCCCGCCAGGTGGCAGGCCATCACGTCGGTGTAGCCCTCGACGACCACGGCCTGGCGCCGCCGGGCGATCTCCTTCTTGGCCGCCTCCAACCCGTACAGGACCTGGCTCTTCTTGTAGAGCGGGGTCTCCGGCGTGTTGAGGTACTTCGGGCTGTCGTCGCCGGGGTCGGTCGACAGCTTGCGCGCGCCGAAGCCGACGACCTCACCGGTCAGGTCGCGGATCGGCCACACCAGCCGGTGCCGGAACCGGTCGATCGGCCCCTGCCGGCCCTGGCTGGCCAGCCCGGCCGCGAGCAGCTCCTCCGCCGAAAAACCCTTGCTCCGTAGAGCTTTCACCAGCAGGTCCCAGCCCTCGGGCGCATAGCCCAGCCCGTACGTCGTCGCGGCGTCGCGGTCGAACCCGCGCTCGGCGAGGAAGGTCTGCGCGGCGAGCGCGCCCGGCGTGCTCAGCTGCTCGGTGTAGAACGCCGTCGCCGCCCGGTTGGCCTCGACCAGCCGGGTGCGCTGGCTGCTCTGCCGCCCCGGCGCCGCCGACCCCTGCTCGTAGGTCAGCTGCACGCCGTAGCGGCCGGCCAGCATCTCGACGGCCTCGACGAAGCTCAGGTGCTCCGAGTCCCGCAGGAAGGTGATGACGTCGCCGGACGCCGTGCAGCCGAAACAGTAATAGAACCCGAGCGTCGGGGTGACGTAGAACGACGGGCTCTTCTCGTCGTGGAAGGGGCACAGGCCCTTCAGGCGGCCACCGCCCGCCGGGCGCAGCTGCAGCCGCTCGCCGATCACCTCGTCGATGCGCGCGCGCTCGCGGACGAGGACGACGTCCGCGTCGCGGATGCGTCCCGCCACTGTCCACCCCCCGTCCGGCCCGGCGCCATCGTACGACCGGGCCGGGGTGCCCTCCGCGCGCCTGTCAGGTGGGGAGCAGCCGGGCGTGCAGGTGGGCGGCGCCTGCGTCGGTCAGGCTCGCGACCTGGTCGACGACCGCCCGCAGCCGTCCGGCGTCGTCCGCGGCGGCCCGCCAGGCCTCCGCCGCGAGCGGCCCGAGCTGGTCGGGGCGCGCGCAGAGGACCTCGACGAGCCCGCGGACGACGTCGCGCTCGCGGGCCTGGGCCTGCCGCGCCCCCACCCGCGCCATCACGTACCGGGCGGCGACCGCCTTGAGCAGGGCGCACTCGGCCCGCTCGGTGCGCGGCACCACGAGGGAGGCGGCGTAGCGGGTGAGCGGCCCCGGGCCGTACGCCGCGCGCGTGGCCAGCTCGGCCGCCACGCAGAACCGGCCGATCAGCTCGCTGGCCAGCGCCTTCCACGCCGCCGTGGTCGCCGAGCCCCCGTCGTACGCCGCCGGCCAGGCGGGTCGCGCGAGCAGGTCGTCGAGGACCACCCGCAGGTCGGCGGCGCTCTCGTCGCTGTAGACCTGCGCGGCGAGCGCGGCCAGCTCGTCGCGCTCGGCCGGGTCCTGCAGGTCGGCCACGTGGACCAGCCCGGCGAGCACGCCGTCCTCGAGGTCGTGCACCGAGTAGGCCACGTCGTCGGCCCAGTCCATGACCTGCGACTCCAGGCACCGGGCACCCTCCGGCGCACCCTCGCGCAGCCAGGTGAACACCGGCAGGTCGTCGGCGTAGACGCCGTACTTCGGGGTGCCCTCGCGTCGCGGCCACGGGTACTTGGTGGCGGCGTCGAGCGCGGCCCGGGTCAGGTCGAGGCCGGCGCCGGGCACCTTCACCTCCAGCCGTACGAGGACCCGCAGCGACTGGGCGTTGCCCTCGAAGCCACCGCACGGCTGGGCGACCTCGTCGAGCGCGGTCTCACCGTTGTGCCCGTACGGCGGGTGGCCCAGGTCGTGCGCCAGGCAGGCCGCGTCGACGAGGTCGGGGTCGCAGCCCAGCACCGCGCCGAGCTCGCGCCCCACCTGCGAGCACTCCAGCGAGTGCGTGAGGCGGGTCCGGGGGGCCGAGGAGGAGGCCGTCATCGGCTCCACCACCTGCGTCTTGCCGGCGAGGCGGCGCAGCGCGCCCGAGTGCAGCACCCGGGCGCGGTCGCGCTGGAAGGACCCCCGGCCGTCGCGCTCGGGCCCCCCGACCAGGCGCGCGCGGTCGGCGGGCGAGTAGGTCACGGGCCGAGCGTAGGTGCGCCGGGGGTTCAGGGGCACGGGGGCTCAGGGGCGCGCCCCGCGGGCCCGCTGCTGCTTGGTCACGTGCTTCCAGCGCTGCCGCTCCTCGCTGCGCAGCCGGGCGTCCTTGCGGCGGGCCTGGAACGCCAGCTCGCGCTGCAGCTGGCGCCAGGAGTCGACCCGCTCGAGCGCGAGGTCGCCCGCGTCGATGCTGGCCTGCACCGCGCAGCCCGGCTCGCCGACGTGCGCGCAGTCCGCGAACCGGCAGGCCACGGCGAGCTCCTCCACGTCGGAGAAGGCCTGCGCCAGGGCCTGCTCGCCGCCCTGCAGCGCCACCCCCCGCAGGCCGGGGGTGTCGATCACCACCGCGCCGCACGGCAGCGCGAACAGCTCGCGGTGGCTGGTGGTGTGCCGGCCCTTGCCGTCGACCTGGCGGGACTCGCCGACCGGCATCAGCTCCTCGCCGGCCAGCGCGTTGACCAGCGTGCTCTTGCCGGCGCCGGACGCCCCGAGCAGCACCAGGGTGCTGCCTTCGCGCAGGGAGGGCTGGAGCGCGGCCGTGTCGCCGGTGGCCGCCGACACCACCGCGATCTCGACCCCCGGCGCGTGCCTGCGGGCCTGCAGCTGCGCGCTCGCGGGGTCGGCGCACAGGTCGGCCTTGGTCAGCACCAGCACCGGGAGGGCGCCGCTGTCCCAGGCGAGGGTGAGCAGCCGCTCGATCCGGCGTACGGGAAGGTCGGTGTGCAGGCCGGCGCAGACCAGGACCACGTCGACGTTGGCCGCCAGCGGCTGGACGCCGCTGTGCTTCGCGGCGCTGCCCCTCGCGAGCAGGGAGCTGCGCGCCAGGCGGTGGACCGCGACGGCGCCGTCGAGCGCGAGCCAGTCACCGACGGTCGGGGTGTCGCGCTCGTCCGCAGGCGGCGGGAGCGCGGCGACGCGAAGGGTCGCGTCGGGCGTAAGCACCTCGTAGCCGGTGCGGTCGACGCGGGAGATCCGGCCGGCGGTCAGGCCGGGCGGCAGGTCGTTCAGGTGGTGCCGGACGTGCTGGAGCATCGCGGGGAGCCTTCCGGAGCAGGCGGCCGCGCCCTGCCGGATCGGGCAGGCGTGCGTCAGGCCGCCGGGAGTGGGGCGTGGGCGTACGACACGACAGCCATGGCCGAGCCCCTCTCCGTCCGGCAGCGGGTGCTGCACCGCGCACGCTACGTACGGCGCGCCCCGCCGTCACCCGGTTTTCACACCGCCCGCGGACCGCCGTCGCTGCTGCGGCCGAACGCCCGGTAGTAGAGGTAGGCCGCTGTCTCCCGGCCGATGTAGCGGACCTCCGTGCCCCGGGTGCGGACCGACGGGCCGCGCCGGGTCGGCGAGGTCACCGCGTCGATGTCGAGGTCCCGGGCCATCGCGCGCGAGCGCAGCGAGTGCCACGGGTCGGTGACCAGCACGGCCGTACGCCAGCCCTGCTGGACCATGGTGCGCTCCAGGGCCCGCAGGCTCTCGAGGGTGTCGCGGCCCTCCCCCACCGCGACCACGTCCGGGACGCCGTTGTCCTGCAGGTACGTCTTGCCGGCGGCGGCCTCGGTGAAGCGGTCGCCGGGGGCCGAGCCGCCGACGGTGATCACCCGCGGCGCGACCCTGGCCTCGTACAGCGTCTTGGCGTGCTCCAGCCGGGCCTCGAACACCGAGCTGGGGCGCCCGTCGAACTGGCTGGCCCCGAGCACGACGATGACGTCGCTGGTCCGCCGGTCGTCCTGCCGGGCCACCCACCAGATGCGGGTGGCGGTGCCCGCCACCACGACCACCGCCACGAGCAGGACGACGGCGACCAGCCGTCGGAGGATCCTGGACAGGCGGGGCAGCGGCACCTAGCCAGTCTCGCGGGTCCGCTGCGCGGCAGCGGCGCGACCGGCCTCCAGGCGCGCGACCGGCACCCGGAACGGGGAGCAGGAGACGTAGTCCAGCCCGGCCCCGTGGAAGAAGTGCACGCTGTCCGGGTCGCCGCCGTGCTCGCCGCAGACGCCGACCTTGAGGCCCGGCTTGGCCGCCCGGCCCTCCTCGACGGCCAGGCGCACCAGGCGGCCGACACCGGCGGTGTCGATCGACTCGAACGGGCTCACCCCGAAGATGCCCAGGTCCAGGTAGCGCGAGAAGAACGAGGCCTCGACGTCGTCACGGCTGAACCCCCAGCTCATCTGGGTCAGGTCGTTGGTGCCGAAGGAGAAGAAGTCGGCGGCGCCGGCGATCTGCCCGGCGGTGAGCGCCGCCCGCGGGATCTCGATCATCGTGCCGACCAGCGCCTCGACCCCCACCTCGGCCAGGATGCGCTCGGCCTCCTCGCGGACGACCTCGAGCTCCTGCACCGCGCCGACCAGCGGCACCATCACCTCCGGTCGGGGGTCCAGGCCCTCCTCGCGCAGGATCTTGGCGGCCTCGGCGAGCGCGCGGACCTGCATCGCGAACAGCCCCGGGATGACCAGCCCGAGCCGGACGCCGCGCAGCCCGATCATCGGGTTGCTCTCGTGCAGCCGGCGTACCGCGTCCAGCAGCGCGCCGCGCTTGCCGTCGACCTGCTTGCCGGTCGCCTCCGCGACCGCGACCTCCACCGAGAGCTCGGTGTAGTCCGGCAGGAACTCGTGCAGCGGCGGGTCGAGCAGCCGTACAGTCACCGGCAGCCCGTCCATCGCCCGCAGGATGCCGAGGAAGTCCTCGCGCTGCAGGGGCAGCAGGGCGTCGAGCGCGGCGACCTGCGCCTCGGGTCCGTCGGCCAGCACGAGGTCCTCCACCAGCTGGCGGCGCTCGCCGAGGAACATGTGCTCGGTACGGCACAGCCCGATCCCGGCCGCGCCGAACCGGCGGGCCCGCTCGGCGTCCTCGGCGTTGTCGGCGTTGGCACGTACCCCGAGCCGGCGGGCGGCGTCGGCGTGGCCGATCAGCCGGTGCACGGCCTGGACCAGGTCGTCGCCCTGCTCGGGAGCGAGCTCGCCCTCGAAGTACTGCACCACCGGACTGGGCCGCACCGGCACGGCACCGAGGAAGACGCGTCCGCTCGTACCGTCGATGGACAGCACGTCGCCCTCGTTCACCACCGTGCCGTCCGGCGTGGTGATGGTGCGGGCCTCGACGTCGACCTCGAGGTCCTCCGCGCCGCAGACGCAGGTCTTGCCCATGCCGCGCGCGACGACCGCCGCGTGGCTGGTCTTGCCGCCGCGACTGGTCAGCACGCCCTGGGCCGCGATCATCCCGGCCAGGTCGTCGGGGTTGGTCTCCCGGCGTACGAGGACCACGTCCTCCCCGCGGGCAGCCCACGCGACGGCGGTCTCGCTGTCGAACACCACCTTGCCGACGGCGGCGCCCGGGGAGGCGCCCATGCCCTTGCCGAGCAGGTCCAGGTCCTTGGTCGCGTCGTCGCTGGCCCCGAACGCCGGGAACATCAGCCGGGCCAGCTGCGCGCCGGTCACCCGGTCCAGCGCCTCGTCCTCGGTGATCAGCCCCTCGTCGACCAGCTGGGTCGCGATCCGGAACGCGGCGCCGGCCGTGCGCTTGCCGACCCGGGTCTGCAGCATCCACAGCTTGCCGCGCTCGACCGTGAACTCGATGTCGCACAGGTCGCGGTAGTGCTCCTCGAGCGTCTTCATCGTCCGCAGCAATTCGTCGTAGGACGCCTTGTCGAGCTGCTCCATGTCGGCCAGCGGGATGGTGTTGCGGATGCCGGCGACCACGTCCTCGCCCTGCGCGTTCTGCAGGTAGTCGCCGTAGACGCCCTGCGCACCGGAGCCCGGGTCGCGGGTGAACGCGACGCCGGTGCCCGAGTCCATCCCGAGGTTGCCGAAGACCATCGAGCAGATGTTCACAGCCGTACCGAGGTCGGCCGGGATGCGCTCCTGGCGCCGGTAGAGCCGGGCGCGCTCGCCGTTCCACGAGTCGAAGACCGCCCTGGTGGCGAGCTCCATCTGCACGCGCGGGTCCTGCGGGAACGGCTGCCCGGTGTGCTCCTGCACGATCGCCTTGAAGCGCTCGACGAGCCCCCGCAGGTCGTTCTCGTCCAGGTCGAGGTCGTTCTTCGAGCCGCGGGCGTGCTTGACCTGCTCGAGCGCCGTCTCGAAGCCCTCGACGCCCAGCACCGTCTTGCCGAACATCTGGAGCAGCCGCCGGTAGGAGTCCCAGGCGAAGCGCTCGCTGCCGGCCTGCTTCGCCAGGCCCTGCACGCTCTCGTCGTTGAGCCCGATGTTGAGGACCGTGTCCATCATCCCGGGCATGCTCGCCGCGGCGCCGGAACGGACACTGACCAGCAGCGGGTCGTCGGCGTCGCCCAGCCGCTTGCCCATCTGCTTCTCCAGGCTCGCGAGGTGCTCGTCGACCTCGGCGGCCAGCTCCGGGGGCACGTCCCCGCTCTCGAGGTAGACCCGGCAGGCCTCGGTGGTGATCACGAACCCGGGCGGGACGGGCAGCCCGAGGCCGGTCATCTCGGCCAAGTTCGCCCCCTTACCGCCGAGCAGATCCTTCATGTCCCGCCCGCCCTCGGAGAAGTCGTAGACGAGTTTGGCCATGACGCGGCTCCTGTCGACGGGCGAAAGTGGTCGGAGGTTACCGGCGCGCGCGTCGCAGCGCAGCAACCCCCAGCAGCAGGACGAGCGCACCGCCCGCGACGACGGCTCCCACCACCAGCCGGGCCGCCCCGCTCGTCGGGTCGGCGGGCCGGGCGTCCGCCGCCGGGGGCGCCTGGGGTGGGGCGGCGGCCGCCGGCGCCGGCACCAGGTGGACGGGCGCCCGACGACCCTCGCTGCTGGTGAGCAGGGACTGCCCGTCGCGGCTCCAGGTGACCGCCTCCCCCTGCCGCGTCGCCGGCAGCGGCAGCACGGTCGGCCGGTTCCGGAACGCGGCCGCCAGGTCGTCGCCGGGCACGTCGAAGACGTAGGCGTCGGTGTAGGTACGGACCACCAGCCGCCGGCCGTCGGGCGACACCGCCCCTCCCGTGGCAAGCAGCCGGGCCGCGAACTGCGGGCTCGGGCCGCCCTCGGTGTCGGTCTGGCGCAGCGCGACGCTCCCCACCCGGCGCAGCACGCCGTCCGCGAGGGGCTGCGGGGCGGCGTACACCGCGCTGCCGAAAGCGCTCTTGGTGACCACGAGCAGCTGGCCGGTGCGCGGGTGCACGAGCAGCGTCTCCGCGTCGCGCGGGCCGTCCTCGTACGTGAGCACGGTCCGGACCGGAGCGGCCGACGTCAGCCGCACGTCGGTCCGGGCCGGGTCGACCCTGGGCTCCGGCACGCGCAGCACCGTCACGGAGTCGCGTACGGCGTTGTTGTCCCCGACGTCCGCGAGGTAGAGCGTGCGGTCCGGGCCGAGCGCCATGTCCTCCAGGTCCCGCAGCGGTGTGCGGGGCAGCGTCACGACCGCGAGCGTGCGGCCGTCAGGGCCGACGGCGAACAGCCGCGCGCTGTCGCCGCTGTCGTTGGCCGTCCACAGCCAGCTGCCGGACGGCGTCGAGACCAGCGAGCTCGACTCGGCGATCCGGGGGTCGGCGATGATGAGCAGGACGGTTGCCGCGAGCGCCAGCAGGCTCACTCACACGACCCCGTACAGCCGGTCCCCCGCGTCACCCAGACCCGGAGTGATGTAGCCGCGCTCGGTGAGCCGGTCGTCCACCGCAGCCGTCACGACGGTCACCGGGCAGCCGCCGTCGTCGCGGAACGCCTCGTCGACGACGGCCAGCCCCTCCGGCGCGGCCAGCAGGCACAGCGCGGTCACGCTGGCCGCCCGCCGCCGGACGAGCAGCTCGATCGTGGCCACCAGGGTGCCACCGGTGGCCAGCATCGGGTCCAGGACGAACACCTCGCGCCCGGTCAGGTCCTCGGGCAGCCGGGTGGCGTACGTCGTCGCGACCAGCGAGCCCTCGTCGCGCACCATCCCCAGGAACCCGACCTCCGCGGTCGGCAGCAGCCGCGTCATGCCGTCGAGCATCCCGAGCCCGGCCCGCAGCACCGGGACGACGAGCGGCAGCGGCTTGGCCAGCCGCACGCCGGCCGCCGCCGCCACCGGCGTGTGGACCTGGACCGGCTCGGTCCGGATCCCGCGGGTCGCCTCGTACGCCAGCAGCGTGACCAGCTCGTCGGTCAGCCGCCGGAACGTCGGCGAGTCGGTGCGCCCGTCGCGCAGCGTCGTCAGCTTGTGGGCGACGAGCGGATGGTCCACGACGAGGGTGCGCACGCGCGAACGGTAGCCGTCATCGCGCTGTCACCGGTCGCGGCTAGGGTCGCCCGCGCCCACCCACCTCGTACCGGGAGCGACGTGTCCCTCTGGACCCTGCACGGCGACGGCCGCACCGTCCGGCCCGACGAGGTGGTGCGCCCGGACGAGCGCCTGGCCTGGCCCTACACCGTCGGGATCGGGCTGCAGCACGTCGTCGCGATGTTCGGCGCGACGTTCCTGGTGCCGGTGCTCACCGGCTTCCCGCCGAGCACCACCATCTTCTTCTCCGGCATCGGCACGCTGATCTTCCTGCTGCTGACCCGCAACCGGCTGCCCTCCTACCTCGGCTCGAGCTTCGCGTTCATCGCCCCCGTGCTGGCGGCGAAGGCGGACGGCGGGATCCCGGAGGCGCTCGGCGGCATCGTCGCGGCGGGGGTGCTGCTGGCGCTGGTCGGGCTGCTGGTGCAGGCCGTCGGCACCGGGCCGGTCGAGTGGGTGCTGCCGCCGGTCGTCACCGGCGCGATCGTGCTGCTCGTCGGGCTCAACCTGGCCCCGGTGGCGAAGACGAACTTCGAGGCCGACCCGTTGGTGGCGCTGGTGACGCTGCTCGTCGTGGTCGTCGTGACGGTGGCGTCCCGGGGGCTGCTGGGCCGGCTGTCGATCGTGCTCGCCGTCGTCGTCGGCTACCTGCTGACGGCGCTCCGCGGCGACGTGTCGTGGGACCCGGTCCGGGCCGCGGACTGGGTCGGGCTGCCCGAGCTCACCGGTCCGTCCTTCAGCCTGTCCGCCGTCGTCCTGGTGCTGCCCGTCGTGCTGGTGCTCGTCGCGGAGAACACCGGGCACGTCAAGGCGGTGGCCTCGATGACCGAGCGCTCGCTCGACGACACGATGGGGCGGGCGTACGTCGCCGACGGGGTGGCGACCGTCGTCGCCGGCCTGGGTGGCGGGTCGGGCACCACGACGTACGCCGAGAACATCGGCGTCATGGCCGCCACCCGCGTCTACTCCACCGCGCCGTACTACGTCGCCGCGGGCTTCGCGATCCTGCTCGGGCTGTCGCCCAAGATCGGCGCGCTGGTCGCCGCGATCCCGGTCGGCGTCCTCGGCGGCGTGACCACCGTCCTGTACGGGCTGATCGCTGTGCTGGGCGCCCGGATCTGGATCGAGGCCCGGGTCGACTTCCGCGACCCGGTCAACCTCGTCACCGCCGCCCTCGCGGTGATCCTCGGCGCGGCCAACTACTCCTTCACCGCCGGCGACCTGTCCTTCGAGGGCATCTCCATCGGCTCCATGGCCGCCGTGGTGACCTACCGCGTGATGCGCGTGCTCCAGCGCCGCTCCCTCACCGCTTGACCTACTTCCGCTTGTCTGCCCGCACCGACATCGCCGGCGGCTGACCGGGTCGCTGCGGGCAGACAAGTCGGGAAACCCCCTTCCGCTTGTCTGCTCAGGCAGACGCCGGCCGGCTCTGCACACGTCGGTACGGGCAGACAAGGCGAAGCAGGTGGGCTGTGGATGCAGCCCCGGCCTGGGGACGCACGAACGTCCCGACCGGCCGCAACCGGCAGCCTGCGCGGATGGCAGAGCTGCTCACCAGACGCGCGGCGCTCCACGCAGGCCGGCCTGTCCGGGAGGTCGACGCGCTCGTCCGCTCAGGTCGCTGGCAGGCGGTACGACGAGGCGTCTACTGGACCGCGCCCCAGCTCCCGACCGCACCCGAGCTGCGGGCAGCCCTGCTGGTGCAGGCCGCGGTCCTGTCCTCCGGGGTCCCCAGCGTCGGCAGCCACGAGTCAGCGGCCCTCGTCCACGGCCTGCCGCTGTTCGTGCACTACACGGGCGACCCGCTGCTCTCGCGGCTGCGCGCCACCGGAAAGGACCGGCCCGACGCCCGGTTGTGCGCGTCCCTCGTGTCCCAGGTCCCGCCGGAGCACCGGTGCCAGGTGCATGGCGCAGAGGTCACGACGGCCGCACGTACTGCCGTCGACCTGGCTCGTACGAGGCCACGCCTGACCGCGGTCGTCGTGCTGGACGCCGCGCTGGCCGCGGGGGTGTCACGCCCCGAGCTGCTCGCGGTGCTCGACCGGCAGCGCGGCTGGCCAGGGGTGGCGTACGCCCGGCAACGGCTCGCCTTCGCCGACGGGCGCGCCGAGTCCCCGCTCGAGTCGATCGGCCGGCTGCGCTTCGCCCAGCTCGAGCTGCCGGCGCCTGATCTGCAGGTCGTGCTCGGCGGGCAGTGGAGCGTGACCGGCCGGGTCGACTTCCTGTGGAGGGCTCAGCGCACGGTCGGCGAGGCGGACGGTCGGGTCAAGTACGGGGGGCCCGAGGACGACGGCACGGGGAACCGGCTGTTCGAGGAGAAGCGCCGGGAGGACGCGATCCGCGACGACGGGTTCGAGGTGTTCCGCTTCACCTGGGACGAGGCCGTCCACCGTCCGGAGCTGTTGCGGGACCGGGCTCTGCGCGCGTTCGCCCGGGGAGCGCGCCACCGACCCTGACGCCCGACCGGTGCCTTGTCTGCCCTCACCGACCTCCACAAGCCCCTACGGCGTCGCTGCCGGCAGACAAGCCACCACCGGTGCCGCCTTGTCTGCCCGCAGCGAGATCAACCAGCGCGAGCGGCGTCGCTGCGGGCAGACAAGCGGGGTAGGGGCGCTACAGGGGCCCGAGCTTGTCGGCCAGGTAGCGCTCGACGGAGTCCAGCGAGATCCGCTCCTGCGTCATCTCGTCACGCGAGCGGACGGTGACCGCCGAGTCCTGCAGGCTGTCGAAGTCGACGGTCACGCAGTACGGCGTACCGACCTCGTCCTGGCGCCGGTAGCGGCGCCCGATCGCCCCCGCGTCGTCGAACTCCGTGGCGAACCGCATGCGCAGCGAGGCGGCGAGCGAACGGGCCATCGGCGACAGGTCGGCGTTGCGCGACAGCGGCAGCACGGCGACCTTGATCGGCGCCAGCCGTGGGTCGAGCTTGAGCACGACGCGCTTGTCGACGCCGCCCTTGGCGTTCGGTGCCTCGTCCTCGGTGTACGCGTCCAGCAGGAAGGTCAGCGTGGCCCGGTCGACGCCGGCGGCGGGCTCGATGACGTACGGCGTCCAGCGCTCGCCCGACTCCTGGTCGAAGTAGTCCAGCGTCACCCCGGACGCCTTGCTGTGCACGGTCAGGTCGTAGTCGGTGCGGTTGGCGATGCCCTCGAGCTCGCCCCACTCCCCGCCGGTAAAGCCGAAGCGGTACTCGATGTCGACGGTGCGCGTCGAGTAGTGCGACAGCTTCTCCTTCGGGTGCTCGAACAGCCGCAGGTCGTCGGCCGCGATCCCGAGGCCGGTGTACCAGGACAACCGGGTGTCGATCCAGTACTGGTGCCACTCGTCGTCGGAGCCCGGCTTGACGAAGAACTCCATCTCCATCTGCTCGAACTCGCGGGTCCGGAAGATGAAGTTGCCCGGCGTGATCTCGTTGCGGAAGCTCTTGCCGATCTGGCCGATGCCGAACGGCGGCTTCTTGCGGGAGCTCTGCTGGACGTTGGCGTAGTTGATGAAGATGCCCTGGGCGGTCTCGGGCCGCAGGTAGGCCAGGCCGCTGCCGTCGTCGACCGGCCCGAGGGAGGTCTTCAGCAGGCCGTTGAAGTCCTTGGGCTCGGTCCAGGTGCCGCGGTTGCCGCAGTTGGGGCAGGCCAGCTCCGCGAGCGGCTTGCCGGCGCCCTCCTCGAGGTGGTCGGCGCGAAACCGCTTGTGGCAGGACGTGCACTCCACCAGCGGGTCCACGAACGTCGCGACGTGCCCGCTGGTCTCCCAGACCTCGCGGGCGAGGATCACGCAGCTGTCGATGCCGACGACGTCGTCGCGCTCCTGGACCATCGCCTTCCACCACTGGCGCTTGACGTTGTTCTTCAGCTCCACGCCCAGCGGTCCGTAGTCCCAGGACGCCCGGAGCCCGCCGTAGATCTCGGAGGACGGGAACACCAGGCCGCGGCGCTTGGCCAGGCTGACGATGGTGTCCATCTTGTCGGGGGTCTTGCCTGCCACGGGTGCGCTCCAGGTGTCCGGCTGGCTGTCGGGGCCCGTCACGCTACCGGCGCACGAGGATCACCCGAGGGCCGAGCCGCCGCCAGAGGCAGTGGTTCCCCTGGTCTACCGGGAGGTCGAGACGATCAGCCCGGTGCTCCGGGCCCTGCGGCCGCGTCGCCGACCGCGGCGGTGTCGGCGCCCGGAGCCCGCCCCGACGCGCTCGTCCCCTCGTCCGACACCAGCACCTCGAACGCGCTCGGCTCGTCGCGGCCGCGGCCCAGCAGCGGCGCCGCGTCCACTTTGACGTCGTACGCACCGAGTGAGCGGCGGTAGGCGCCGACGCCCTCCCACTCGGTGGTGAGCACCCAGGCGGTGGGGTCGTCCGCGGCGCGCCCGACCCGCCCGCGCAGGTAGCCCGGCCGGGCCGCGAACGCGGCCAGCGCCGCCTGCGCCTGCGGCAGGAACGTCGCCGCCTCGGACTCGGGGACGTCGAACCTCGTCACGACCAGCACCCGTGCGACGCTACCGGCGTGCAACCGGAGGGGATGCGGCAGAACGTCGAGCGGCGCAGCGTGCCGGTGCTGCTGGCGCTGGGCCGGCAGCCGAGGTGGCTCGTGGCCCTCGGCGTGCTGGCCCTGTTCGCCGGGGTGCTGCTGCTGCCGTCAGTGCCCGCGGCGCTGTGCCTGCTCGCGCTCCTGCTGGTCGTCGGGTGGCTGACGTTCCTGTCGTGGCCAGCTCTGGACGTCGCTGCCCGCGCGCTCCGCGTCGTCGTAGCCGCCGGCCTGCTTGTCCTGGGCCTGTCCGCGGTCCTGTGACACGAGCCCGGGCTCGCTGCCCGCCGCCGCCACCGGGGACGGCGCGACGAACAGCACCCGGGCGACGCCGGCGGGCAGCCACCAGTTCCAGCGGCCGAACAGGCTCACCAGGGCCGGTACGAGCAGCGCCCGCACCAGGGTGGCGTCGATGAGGATGCCAACACCCAGGGCGGTGCCGAGCACCTTGATGTCGACGCCCGGCGAGGACGCCAGGGCCGCGAAGGAGAAGAACAGGATCAGCGCGGCGGAGGTCACCAGCCGGCCGGTGCGCCCCAGGCCGGTCACGACGGCCTGGGCGGTGGACCCGGTCGCGTCGTACTCCTCGCGCATCCGGGCGAGGATGAACACCTCGTAGTCCATCGACAGCCCGAACAGGAACGCGAAGATGATCACCGGTAACCAGAAGGTGATCGCGCCGGTCGGTGAGACCCCGAAGACGGCGTCCGAGCCGTGCCCCTCCTGCCAGAACCAGACGACGGCACCGAACACGGCCGCGAGCGACACCAGGTTGAGCAGCACCGCCTTGACCGGCAGCAGGATCGACCGGAAGGTCCGCACCAGCAGCAGGAACGTGATGACCGCGATGAGCGCCAGAACGTACGGGAAGTTGTCGTACACCGCCCGGAAATAGTCCTGCACGACGGCGCCGGTGCCCGCGACGCCGACGCTGCCCTCGGTCGCGCCGACCACGGCCGCCCGCACCGCGTCGACCACGTCGTTGCTGGCGCTGTCGACCGTTGCGGAGTCCGGGATGACGTCGATGAGGGTGGTGCCGCCCTCGGTGCCGCCGGCCACGGCGGTGCGCACGCCCGGGACCCCGGCCGCGGCCGCCGTCGCCGCGGGCGCCTGGGCCGCCGGCACGAGGACCTCGATCGGGGTGAGGATGCCGTCCCCGACGCCGCCGGCGCGCAGCGTCTGGAGGGTGTCGTACGCCGGGCCGCTGCGGGCCAGCGACTCGGTGCCGGCCTGGCCGATCTTGAGGCCGAACACCGGCGCGACGATCAGGCCGAGGACGACCGCGGCGACGCCGGTGGCGACCCAGCGGCGGCGCACGATCAGCCGCGCCCAGGCCGACCAGCCGCGGGCGGCGACCGCGTCGTGCCGGATCCGCGGCCAGTCCACCTTCGGTCCGATCTTGGACAGCATCGCCGGCAGCAGGGTGAGGACGACGGCGACGCTGACCAGCGGGATGAGCATGCCGCCGAGGCCCATGCTGCGCAGGAACGGCACCGGCACCACGATCAGCGCGAGCAGGCTGATCGCGACGGTGACGCCGGAGGCGAGGACCGCGTGGCCGGCGGTCTGCACCGCGATCACCACGGCCTCGTCGTTGGAGTGCCCGTGCGCGCGCTCCTCGCGCCATCGCGAGACGAGCAGCAGCGAGTAGTCGATCGCCACGCCCAGGCCGACGAGCGCGATGAGGAACTGCACCACGAAGCTCACGTCGGTGAGGTAGGTGAGGCCCAGCACCAGCAGGAAGGTGGTGAGGATCGAGACGGCGGCGATCAGCAGCGGCACGAAGGCCAGGAACGAGGCGAACACGAACAGCAGGACGGCCAGCGCGCCCACCGCCCCGAACAGCGTCTCGACCAGCACGCTCGGGCCCTCGGTCTCACCGCCAGCGGCCAGCAGCACGTACGACGTGAGCCCGTGGTCCAGTCCCGCCGCCCTGGTGGCCTCGGCGAGGACGGGCTCCAGCGCCGCCTCCAGGCCCGGGCCGAAGCCCTGCGGCTCCGGGCCCTGCACGAGCGCGAAGGTGCTGCGCCCGTCGCCGGTGATGAAGCGCGCGTCGGCGGTGCTGGCCAGGTCGACGACCCGGGCCTGCGGCAGCTGGGTGCGCACTGCGTCGAAGATGCCCGCGATGTCGGCCGCCCGGTCCTGCACCGTGCTGCCGGCCGGGACCGTGACCACGGGCAGCAGGGTGTCCGCGCTGCTGGTGCCGAACGCCTCGATCATCTGCATCTCGGCGGTGTAACCGGGCTGACCGGGTAGCGAGAAGTCGAAGGTGAGCCGCTCGGAGACCGGGCCCGCGGCGGCGCCGCCGGCGAAGAACAGTGCCAGCCAGGTCAGTCCGACGAGCAGCCGGTGGCGCAGGACGAAGCGAGCGAGGGTCTCCACACCCGGACAGTAGAGAGAACCGGTAAGCGTGACCACCCGATTGCGCTGCGGGTTACGGCTGGTTGGGCACCGCGCCGCCGTAGCGGCGGTCCCGCGACGCGTAGATCTCGCACGCCCGCCACAGCTGCCGGCGGTCCACGTCGGGCCACAGCGTGTCGAGGAAGACCAATTCGGCGTACGCCGACTGCCACAGCAGGAAGTTGCTGGTGCGCTGCTCCCCCGAGGTGCGCAGGAACAGGTCGACGTCCGGCATGTCCGGCTCGTCGAGGTAGCGCGCGAGAACCCGCTCGTCGACCTTTGCGGGGTCCAGCCGGCCCGCGGCCACGTCGAGGGCGAGCAGCCGCGCGGCGTCGGCGATCTCCGCCCGGCCGCCGTAGTTGACGCACATCGTCAGCGTGCAGACGGTGTTGTCCTTCGTGAGCTCCTCCGCCTCCTCGAGCTCGCGCACGACCGAGCGCCACAGCCGCGGCCGGCGGCCCGCCCACCGCACGCGCACGCCGAGCGCGTGCATCTCGTCGCGCCGGCGGCGGATGACGTCCCGGTTGAAGCCCATGAGGAAGCGCACCTCCTCCGGCGAGCGCTTCCAGTTCTCGGTGGAGAACGCGTACGCCGACACGTGCGTGACGCCGATCTCGATCGCCCCGGCCACGACGTCGAGCAGCGCCGCCTCCCCCGCCTCGTGCCCGGCGGTGCGCGGCAGGCCGCGGGCGTTCGCCC
>DASTLY010000059.1:0-9420 GCA_035714445.1 Mycobacteriales bacterium | reverse complement strand
GTCACTGGCGCGCCCGTGCCGCCGGGGCTGCTGCGGCCCGGCGCCGCCGACGCGGACGAACGGGTCGTCGGCCGGGGTGCTGGCGGTGCGGACGACGCCGCCGGCGGTGGCGCTGCCGGCGCCGCGACCGGCGGCGGTGGGGGCGGCGGGGGCGGCGGCGGAGCCGGCGGCGGGTCCGCGCGGGGTGGGGCGATCCCGGGGGCGCCGCCCGCTCCGAAGGCCCAGCCCTCGACGGTCCCCGGAGCGGGGTCGCGGTTGCTCGACCCGCGGCTGCTGTAGGTCCACGAACCGCCCGCCGGCGCGTACCAGTAGGACCAGTACGCGTCGGCGGGAGCGCCGTTGCAGGGGTCCGGGCGGGCGTCGATGCTGCAGATGAAGCCCGGCTGGCGCGGGACGTCCGTGACGGAGAAGCCGGCGCCCTGCAGGGCGCTGCGGCCGTTGGCCGGGTCTCCCGCCGCGCAGCCCGTGCGAACGCCGCCCAGCGCGCCGGCGTCCACGACGACGCGGACACCGCTGTCGGCGGTGCAGCCGGCGGCCGCGGCGGGTGCGACCGGGATGGCGGCGAGGGTGCCGGCGGTCAGCAGCAGCGCGCCGAGCCCTGTTCGGGCCGCACGGGCTGTCCTGCCCGCGGGCGCCGTCGCCGCCGCACCGGCGGTGCGAGCGGATCCTGCCCGCGGGGTCACTGGTGGCTGCCGCGACGTCGGGTCGCCAGCACCACCCCGGTCCCGGCGACCAGCAGGACGGCGCCCGCGCCCAGCGGCAGGACGACGTCGCTGCCGGTCCGAGCGAGCCGGCCGGCGCGCGCGGCCGCCGTGGTGCTGCCGGACGCCCGGTCGCCGAGGACGGCGGTCGGGGAGCCGGACCCCGTGGCGGTGGGGGCCGTGGTGCCGCTGCCGGTGGGCTGGGTCGGGACGGGCTCGGTGGGAACCGGGTCTGTCGGGCCGGGATCGACGGGCGCCGTGGGCGCCGTGGGCGCCGTGGGCTCTGTTGGCCTAGCCACCTCGCGCGCCGTGCCCACGAAGCCGCGGGCGGTCAGGGCCGGCAGGGCCTGCGAGGTCGCGAAGACGTCGCTGGCCGCGTCGGCCGAGTCCGTCACGGGCAGCCCGCCGTCCAGCCGCAGCACCGAGGAGAGCCACTCACGGGCCTCGGTGACGTCCTGACCGGCGGCGGCCAGGCCCATCGCGGCGTAGCCGGTGCTGTTGACGTTGGCCCCGGTGGCGCCGGGGGCCGTGCTGCCGAAGGCACCGTCCTCCAGCTGGACGGCGAACAGGAACGCCACCGCCCGGGCCAGCGCCTGACCGGCGGCCGGGGCAGCCCCGCCGTCGCCGTCGCGGAGGGCAGCGAGCGCCTGCAGGGCGATGCCGGTGGCGTCGGCGTCCGAGGTGCAGACCTCCTCATCGAGGTTCACGGGGAAGCCGCCGTCCGTGCACTGGGCTCCCAGCAGCAGGTCCACGGCGGGAGCGCTGGGGTCGACGTCCGGCGCCTGCTCCAGCAGCAGGACGCCGAAGGACTGGGTGAACACGTTGGAGTCGTCCCCCAGCGCGCTGCGGTCGACGAACCGGCCGGCGTCGTCCTCGGTGCTGACCAGGTCGGCCACCAGGTCCAGGCCGCCGACGTCGCGGGGATCGCCCCCGGCCAGCAGGGCGAGCAGGCCGAGCTTGGCGGCCGGGCCGGCGTAGACGGCGTCCGGCCGCTCGCCGTCGAAGGCCTGACCGTGCACGTAGCGGGCGGCGTCGCGCTCCAGCACGTCGAGCAGCGCGTCCAGGGCGGCGTCCTGCGTGCCCGCCGCGAGCAGGCCGAAGCCGGCGTCCGTGGTCAGGTCGTAGGCCGGGCCGGCGTCGAACCCGGGCACCGCGCCGTCCCGCAGCTGGGCCGCCAGGTAGGCAGCGGCCTTGTCCGTGGCCGCCGGGTCGGGCGTGCCCGTGCCACCCGGACGCGCCGGACCGGCCGCAGGGGCCGGCACCGACGGGCCGACGTCGCCCGGACCCCAGCGCCAGCCGTGGACGTCGCCCGGCACGGGATCGACGCTGCTGGCACCGCCCCCGCTGGCGGCCCAGGACCCGTCCACCGGCAGGAAGAAGCCCCAGAAGTCCCGGACGAACGGCGCCTCGCAGGGGTCGCCCGCTCCATCGACGAGGCAGACCTTGTCGCCGAAGGAGAAGCTCTGGGTCACGACGTCGTAGCCGGCGGCCTTCAGCGCCTGGATGCCGTCGGCGGGGTCCCCCGGCGCACAGCGCACCTGGAGCGGTCCTTGCACGGAGGTCGCGTCGACGACGACGGTGACGCCCTGGCCGGCTGCGCAGGCGCCCTCGGTGGGGTCGGCGCCCGCGGCAGGGGCCGCCGCGAGCAGGGGCAGCGCGACGGCGAGCGGAGCCGCGGCGAAGGCGAGCCCGCGGCGCAGGGGCCGGCGCTGGTGGCGGCGCTGGGGGAGGACGGTCATGACGGGCCTTCCGGTGAGCGGTCCGGCGAGGACCCCGGGAAGCCGGGAGCACCGGTGGCGGCCGTCCGCGGGGGAGGGCGGGCGGCGTGCGGTGCGGAGCGGCGATCCGGGCTCCGCCCCGTAGACCTCGACGGTGGTGGTGGAGCCGCTGGCCTCCGGGCGGGCGGTCCGGCTCGCCGCCGGCGAGGCCCGGTGGAAGGGCCCTGCGGCGGCCTACGGTTGCGGGTCAGCGCCGGCTTCTCACCGGCTTTCCCCGCTCGGAGGCGTCGTTCGTACATCTCGATGACGTGCGCGTGCGGCAGGAGCCTAGCGGCCCGCGGCGGGCCGCTGAACCGTCGTGCGCACCGTCCACTCACGATGCGTTCACCTTCTTCTACCAAGCGTGACACCATGGGCCCGATGCGGGCCATGACGGAAACGGAGCCCGCCGCGGCCACGGACCTGGTCCAGGTGCCTCGCCTGCTCGCGCAGATCGTCGAGGTCTCGGCGGACGCCATCTACAGCGAGGACGTCGACGGCCGGATCCTCAGCTGGAACGCGGCGGCGCAGCGGCTGTACGGGTGCGGCGCCGACGACATGCTCGGCCGGCCGGCGCAGGGCCTGGTGCCCGGCACGTCCGCGTCGAGGCTGGAGGCGGTGCGCCGGCGGGCGCTGGCCGGGGAGCGCGTCGACCGGCTCGACACCTGGCACGTGCGTCCGGACGGCCGGCACGTGGCCGTCTCGCTGACCGTCTCGCCGTTGCGGGACGCCGGTGGGAGCGTCGCCGGGCTCGTCACCAGCGTGCAGGACGTGACCGACCGCATCCGTCTGGACGCCGAGCTGGAGGACGTCCACCGGACGCTGGAGCGCCAGCACGCGGCGCTGCGCCGCTCCAACCGCGACCTGGAGCAGTTCGCCTACGTCGCCTCCCACGACCTGTCCGAGCCCCTGCGGGTCATCACCGGCTTCGTCCAGCTGCTCGAGCGCCGCTACGCGGACGTGCTGGACGAGCGCGGTGTCCGGTACATGGCCCACGTCGTCGACGGCGCCGCCCGCATGCGCACGCTGATCGACGACCTCCTGGAGTACTCGCGCTTCCTGCGCGCCGAGCCGGCCCAGGTGCGCGTCGACACCGCCGAGGTGGCGCGGCGGGTGGTGGCCGGGCTGGTGGTCGAGGGCGACCTCGCCGTCGAGGTCGGGCAGCTGCCGGCCGTCTGGTCGGACGAGGCGTCCGTCGTCGCCGTGCTGCACAACCTGGTCGGCAACGCCCTGAAGTTCCGCCGCGAGGGGACGGCGGCGCGCGTCGTCGTGAGCGCCTCGGTCGTGTCCGGGCGGGTGCTCCTGTGCGTGGACGACGACGGCATCGGCATCGCAGAACAGCACCGCGAGCGGGTCTTCGGGATGTTCTCGCGCCTGCACGTGCGCGAGGCGTTCGCCGGCACCGGCATCGGGCTCGCCATCGTCCAGCAGGTCGCGGAGCGCTCCGGCGGTCGGACGTGGGTCGAGGCATCGGCGCTGGGAGGCAGCCGCTTCTGCGTCACCCTGCCGTTGGCGCCGACGTCCCCGGGGGCGCCGTGACCACCAGCGCGCAGCTGATGCGCATCCTGCTCGTCGAGGACAGCCTGCCCGACATCGAGCTGACCATGGAGGCCCTGGCCGACGCCAAGGTGGCCAACGAGGTCACCGTCGTGCGCGACGGCGAGGCCGCCCTGGAGCACCTGCGCCGCCCGGGCGCCCCGCGTCCCGACCTGGTGATCCTCGACCTCAACCTGCCCCGGCTGTCAGGGCACGAGGTGCTGGCGCAGATGCGGGCGGACCCGGCGCTGCGCCGGGTCCCCGTCGCGGTGCTGACGACCTCGGGCGCCGAGGCCGACGTGGCCCGCACCTACGACCTCGGTGCCAACTGCTTCCTGACCAAGCCGGTGGACGTCGACCAGTTCGTCCACGTCGTCCGGTCGATCGAGGACTTCTGGCTCGGTCTCGTCCGGCTGCCGTCACGATGACCGCGACGGCACACCATGAGGGGCTGAGCCGCGACAGCCCGCTCGCGCTGCTCGTGGTCGAGGACTCGATGTCGGACAGCGACCTGGTCCTGGCGCTGATCGAGGAGGAGCTGCCGCACGCGCGGGTGCACGTGGCCAGCCACCTGCAGGACGCGCTGCTGACGCTGGGGCTCGAGCGCTTCGACGCCGTCCTCGCCGACCTGTCCC
This sequence comes from Mycobacteriales bacterium, assembly GCA_035714445.1. GTDB lineage: Bacteria > Actinomycetota > Actinomycetes > Mycobacteriales > SCTD01 > DASTLY01. Next base: position 4,791 of record DASTLY010000059.1, on the reverse strand, counting down.
TGCCCGACGCCGACGGGCTCGCCGTCGTGCGAGCGGTCCGGGCGGCGCACCCCAGGACCGCGCTGCTGGTGCTCACCGGCCGGGCCGACGGGCAGCTGGCGCTGTGGGCGCTGGCCGAGGGAGCCCAGGACTACCTCGTCAAGGGCCAGCACGACGGACCCCGCCTGGCCACCGCCGTGCTGCACGCGCTGCAGCGCCAGCGCACCGAGCAGGCCGCCCACCGGTACTCCCAGCTCGCGCGCGGCCTGCTGGACGCCCTGGAGGCACCGACCTGCGCCGTAGGCGCCGGCGGAGTGGTGCTGGCGGTGAACGAGGCGTGGCGGAGCTTCGCCGTGGACAACGACGGCGACGTCGACCGCCTCGGCGAGGGCTGCAACTACCTCGACGTCTGCGACGGGGTCGCTGCCGGGACGGCCGGGTCGATGGGCGCGGCCGAGGTGGCCGCCGGGCTGCGCGGGGTGCTCGCCGGCAGGCTGCAGCGCTTCGCCTACGAGTACCCGTGCCACAGCCCCGTCAAGCAGCAGTGGTTCAGCGTGCGGATCACGCCGGCGGACATGGACGGCACCAGCGGTGCCGTCGTCTCCCACGTCGACGTCACGGCGATGCACCAGGCGCAGCGGGCCCTGACGCACCAGGCGCTGCACGACGCGCTCACCGGGCTGCCCAACCGGGTGCTCCTGGCGGACCGCCTGGCCCAGGCGCTGGCCGACGGCACCCGGCGTCGCAGCCGCGTGGGCGTGGGCTTCCTGGACGTGGACGACTTCAAGCGCGTCAACGACAGCCTCGGGCACGGCGCCGGGGACGCCCTGCTGGTGCAGCTCGCGGGGCGGCTCACGAAGGAGCTGCGCGCCGGCGACACGCTGTGCCGCTACTCCGGGGACGAGTTCGCCGTCGTCTGGCGGGACCTGGACGCGGAGGACGACCTCGCCGCGCTCGGGCAGCGCCTCATCGCGACGCTCGACGAGCCGTTCGTGCTCGGGGACGCGTCGGTGCGGGTGTCGGCGAGCGTGGGCATCGCGCCGGGCGGACCGGGGGACGACGTCGAGGACCTGCTCCTGGCGGCCGCGGCCGCCAAGGTGGAGGCGAAGCGCCGCGGCGGGGACCGGGTGCAGACGTTCAGCGACGACCTCCGCCGGGGCGCCGGGGCCATGCTGGCCACCGAGATGTCCCTGCGCGACGCGCTCGCCCGCAGCGAGCTGGTGCTCCACTACCAGCCCGTGATGGACCTGCAGACCGGCCGTCCCGTCGGCGTGGAGGCCCTGGCCCGCTGGCAGCACCCCACCCGGGGGCTGCTGCCGCCGAGCGAGTTCATCGCCGTGGCGGAGGCCCGCGGGCTGGCGGTGCCGCTGGGGCGCTGGGCGCTGGAGCAGGCGTGCCGGGACGCCGTCGCGTTCGACGGCCCCGCCCTCGGCCTGCACGTCGCCGTCAACCTCTCGGCGCGCCAGCTCACCACCCCGGACCTGCTCGCGCACGTGGACGCCGCCCTGGCCGCGACCGGCCTGCCGGCCGACCGCCTGGTGCTCGAGGTGACCGAGTCCGCCCTGATGACCGACGAGGAGTCGGCGACGCAGACGCTCACCGCCCTCTCGGCGCGGGGGGTCGGGATCTCCCTGGACGACTTCGGCACCGGGTACAGCTCGCTGCTGTACCTGCGCCGGTTCCCCATCACGGCGGTCAAGCTCGACCGGACGTTCGTCGCCGGCATGGTGGACAGCGCCGACGACGAGGCCATCTGCGCCAGCGTCGTCAGCCTGGCGCACGCCGTGGGTGCCACGTCCGTCGCCGAGGGCGTCGAGACCGCCGAGCAGTACGCGACCCTGCGCGGTCTGGGCTGCCGGCAGGCGCAGGGGTTCCTGTGGTCACCGGCCGTCCCCGTCGAGCAGCTGGCCGACGTGCTGCGGGCGTGCGAGGCGGTGCCCGTCCCCTCGGGACGGCGCTCGACGCGGGCCGCCGTGACGCCGCTGGCGCCCGACGTCGCGCTGCGGATCGCGACCCTGCACCGCTCCGGCGCCTCGCTGCACACGATCGCCGCGGCCCTCGACCGGGCCTCGGCGCCGCACCCCGAGAGGCTGCGCTGGACGGCCGGCGCGGTGGCCCGGTACTGCGTCGCCGCGAGCCCGGTGCGCGTCCACTCCTGAGGTTCTTCTCCGGCCGGTGAACGGCAGATGAACCTGTGCATGCTCACATCACAAGGTGGTCTCGGCTGCCGGCTTCGCTTGCATCGCCGGGGCTCAGGGACAAAGGTTGCGTTCTCAACCTTTAGGAGGGGTTCACTGATGAGAAGAATCGCACTGGGCGTCGCGCTCGCGTCGCTAGCCCTGGTCACCGCGTGTGGCGGGGACGCCGAGGAGACCGTGGAGTCGGCGACCGCCGAGGCGTCGGAGTCCGCGACGTCCGCCACCGACGGCGCGTCGGAGTCGGCGGGCTCGGCGACCGAGTCCGCGGCGGGCGGAGCGTCCACCGTGCTGATCGGCACGGTCGGCACGCCGGAGGACCCCGAGGCCTTCGAGATCGCTCTCACCACCGAGGACGGCCAGGAGGTGGAGACGCTGCCCGCGGGGAACTACACCATCCAGGTCAGCGACCCGGCCGCCACGCACAACTTCCACCTGCGGGGCGGGTCGGTCGACGAGACGACCTCGGTGCCGGAGGTCGAGGAGACCACGTTCGAGGTCACCCTCGAGCCCGGCGAGTACACCTACGTCTGCGACCCGCACCCGCCGATGACGGGCTCGTTCACCGTCACCTGAGCGGCCTGCTCGAGCACTCAGCCACGAGGCCCCGGACCGTGACGGTCCGGGGCCTCGCGCGTGCGTCCACCTACCGGCGGGCGGGGCGCTGCAGCAGCACCAGGGCGACGAGGGCGATGACCGCCGCCGCGCCCGCGGACACGGCACCGAGCACCTTGTCCTGGTACCACAGCGGCTCGTAGATGACGGGGAACGGCCCGATCGAGGGGATCTGCACGTACACGCTCATCACCAGGGCGACCAGGGACCCCAGGGCGACCGCGCCGAAGGCCAGCCAGGCGAGGCGGTCGCCCCGCAGCAGCACCCAGAGCACGACGACCGCCGCCGACACCGCCTGGGCGATGAAGAGGCCGCTGAGCGTCACCTGGCCGTCGGCGAACAACGGTGGGCGCTCCAGGGCGATGCGCAGGTGCAGGTAGCCGGAGTACCCCAGCGCGACGGCCCCCAGCACCCGCAGCACCAGGCTCGACCGGGTCGTGCGGCGGACGGCCTGGTCGGACGTTGAGGGCACGGCGGCCTCCGGGTCTGGGGTGCGGATGGGAAATGGGGTGTGGATGGGAAATGAGGTGCGGACGGGAGCGGTGCGGCGCTGCGAGCCTTCGGCGGCGTCACCACCATTGTGCCGGGTGCCGCCGTACTACGGTCGTCGCATGAGCCATCCCCATCCCGAGCTGGGAGCACCGCCCGACCTGCCCGGCCACGGCCTGCGGATCACCCCCCTGGGCGGCCTCGGCGAGATCGGCCGCAACATGACCGTCTTCGAGCACAAGGGCAAGCTGCTCGTCGTCGACTGCGGCGTGCTGTTCCCCGAGGAGCACCAGCCCGGTGTCGACGTGATCCTGCCCGACTTCACCTCCTTCCGGCACCGCCTCGGCGACGTCGTCGGCATCGTGCTCACGCACGGGCACGAGGACCACATCGGCGGTGTGCCGTACCTGCTGCGGGAGCGCAAGAACATCCCGCTGATCGGCTCGGCCCTGACGCTGGCGTTCATCACCGCCAAGCTCAAGGAGCACAACATCAAGCCCGTGGCGCACGAGGTGACCGAGGGGGACCGGCGCTCCTACGGGCCGTTCGACCTCGAGTTCCTCGCCGTGAACCACTCGATCCCGGACTCCCTCGCGGTGGCCCTGCGGACCGAGGCGGGGCTCGTCCTGCACACCGGCGACTTCAAGATGGACCAGTTCCCGCTCGACAACCGCCTGACCGACCTGCCCGGCTTCGCCCGGCTCGGGGACGAGGGGGTCGACCTGTTCCTGGTCGACTCGACCAACGCCGAGGTGCCGGGCTTCACGCACTCCGAGCGCGAGCTGACCCCGGCGATCGAGACCGTGTTCCGCACGTCGCCCGGCCGCGTCATCGTCTCCAGCTTCGCCAGCCACGTGCACCGCATCCAGCAGGTGCTGAACGCCGCCCACGCCCACGGCCGCAAGGTCGCGTTCGTCGGTCGCTCCATGGTGCGCAACATGGGCATCGCCGCCGAGCGGGGCTACCTGGACATCCCCGACGGCCTGGTCATCGACCTGAAGAAGCTCGAGCAGCTGCCCGCGAACCGGGTCTGCCTGGTGTGCACCGGATCCCAGGGCGAGCCGATGGCGGCCCTGTCCCGGATGGCCAACCGCGACCACATGATCCGCGTCGGCGAGGGCGACACGGTGCTGATGGCCAGCTCGCTGATCCCGGGCAACGAGAACGCGATCTACCGGGTCATCAACAACCTCACCCGCTGGGGCGCCAACGTCGTGCACAAGGGCAACGCCAAGGTGCACGTCTCCGGCCACGCCAGCGCCGGCGAGCTCGTGTACTGCTACAACATCGTCCGCCCGTCCAACGTCCTTCCGGTGCACGGGGAGTGGCGGCACCTGCGGGCGAACGCCGACCTCGCCATCCAGACCGGCGTCGACCCGACCCGGGTCGTCATCGCGGACGACGGCGTCGTCGTCGACCTGGTGGACGGCCGCGCCCAGGTCACCGGCAAGGTGCCCGCGGGGTACGTCTTCGTGGACGGCGCCAGCGTCGGCGGGCTCACCGAGGCGTCGCT
>DASTLY010000058.1:0-45900 GCA_035714445.1 Mycobacteriales bacterium | reverse complement strand
GCACTGGATCGCCGCCGCCCGCGCCCGCCTGGTCCCGCTGGCCACCCGACCCGGCAGCGTGCTCGTCGACATCGCCTGCGGCGGCGGCCTGCTCGCGCCGCACGTCGCCCCGCTCGGGCACCGGCACGTCGGTGTGGACCTGTCCCCGACCGCCGTGCCGCTGGCCCGTGCCCACGGCGTCGAGGCCGTACGCGGCGACGCGCTGGCGCTGCCCCTCGCGACCGGCTGCGCGGACGTGGTCGTCGCCGGCGAGGTGCTGGAGCACGTGCCCGACCTCCGCCTCGCGGTCGCCGAGGCCTGCCGGGTGCTGCGGCCCGGCGGGACGCTCGTCGTCGACACGATCGCCGACACCGCGTGGGGACGCTTCTCCGCGATCACGGTCGCCGAGCGCCTGCCGGCCGGGCCGCCCCGGCGGCTGCACGACCCGGCGCTGTTCGTCGACCGCGGCGAGCTGGTGCGCCGGGCCGCCGAGGGCGGCGTACGGCTGGCACTGGTCGGTCTGCGTCCCTCGGCCGTCGACTACGTCGGCTGGCTGGCGGGTAGGCGCAGCGGGGTACGGATGCTCCCGACCCGGTCCACCGCCGGCCTGTTCCAGGCCAGCGGCGTGAAGGCCGTCGGGCACGACGAGGAGGACGGGTCATGAGCACCGCCAGCGTGACAGGGTCCGGCTCGGCCCTGCCCGCACCGATGGACCAGCAGGCGCTGTGGGACGGCTACTTCCGCGAGCACTACGCCGACGACCGGATCGCCCGTACGGTGTGGAAGCGGTCCGGCATCGCCACCCGGCGCGGGGTGGTCGACCCGACCCAGGAGGACATCTCGGGGTGGGGCACCGCCGCCCGCATGCAGCGCTTCCTCACCGAGGCGCTGCCCCTGGGCAAGGAGGCGGTCGGGCTCGCGCTGGACGACGCGGGCCTGGCAGCGGCCGACGTCGGCCTGTTCGGCGTCGTCAGCTGCACCGGCTACGTCACCCCCGGCCTGGACATCCTGCTGGGCCGTGACCTCGGCATGACCGCGGACGTCCAGCGGCTGCACATCGGCCACATGGGCTGCTACGCCGCGCTGCCCGGCCTCGGTGCGGTCGCGGACTTCACCGCCGCCCGCGGGCGCCCCTCGGTGCTGCTCTGCCTGGAGCTGACCAGCCTGCACGTGCAGCCGAGCACGTCGACGGCGCGGGGCGGCACGCCGACGCCGGGGGACCTGCAGCAGATGGTCGCGCACGCGCTGTTCAGCGACGCCGCCGCGGCGCTGGTGCTGCAGCCGGGCGCGCCCGGCCTCGAGGTGGTCGACGTTCTCGCCCGTACCGACGTCGACACCTCCGACCACATGACGTGGGACGTGACCGACCTGGGCTTCAAGATGGGCCTGGACCCGCGGGTGCCGGACGTCCTCGCCCGGCACGCGCGGCCCGTGGTGGAGGACCTGCTGCGCCCGCACGGGCTCGAGGTGGGCGACGTCGCGGGCTGGGCGGTGCACCCGGGCGGCCGCCGGATCGTCGAGGTGGTCGGCGAGGTGCTCGACCTCGCAGAGGAGGACCTCGCGCCGTCCTTCGACGTGCTCCGTGACGTCGGCAACTGCTCCAGCGCGACCGTCCTGCTGGTGCTGGACCGGGTGCAGCAGAGCCGCGACCTGGCCCCCGGCGACGTGGTGGTGGCGATGGCCTTCGGGCCGGGGCTGACCCTCTACGCCACCCTGCTCCGGAAGGTGTGATGCCCGCCCATGCACCTGCCGGCGCCTCCTGTCAACCCCCGCTCCGGGAGCTGTTGGGCCTCTGACCTGCGGTGACGCGTCCGGACGGAGGGCGATCGCGTGTTATCCTGGCCTCCTGCGAGAGGGGCCAACCACACATGACGTTCCAGGTCGGCGAGACCGTCGTCTACCCGCACCACGGGGCCGCGCTCATCGAGGCCATCGAGACCCGCACCATCAAGGGCGAAGACAAGATCTATCTCGTGCTCAAGGTCGCTCAGGGCGACCTGACCGTCCGCGTCCCCGCCGACAACGCCGAGTTCGTCGGCGTGCGTGACGTCGTCGGACAGGCCGGGCTCGACAAGGTGTTCGAGGTGCTGCGGGCACCAGCGGTCGAGGAGCCGACCAACTGGTCGCGGCGCTACAAGGCCAACCTCGAGAAGCTGGCGTCCGGCGACATCAACAAGGTCGGCGAGGTCGTCCGCGACCTCTGGCGGCGCGACAAGGAGCGGGGCCTGTCGGCCGGCGAGAAGCGCATGCTGTCCAAGGCCCGGCAGATCCTGGTCAGCGAGCTCGCCCTCGCGGAGGGCACCAACGAGGACAAGGCAGAGGCCATCCTCGACGAGGTGCTCGCCTCCTAGCCGGGGTGACCCGCACCTGGTGAGCGTCCGCAGCACACCCGACCCCTCCGACGACCCCCCCACCAGGGGGTCGTCGGCCGGCCGGGGTGCGGGCGCCCGCCCACGCACGCCGACGGTCGTCGTCGAGCTGCTGCGGCTGCTGGTGGTCGTGTTCTTCGCCGGCGCCGGTTACCAGGTCGGCTCGGCCGCATCGTCGGACGCCGTGCTCGGTGCCCTCAACGGCACCGCGCTCGGGCTCGTGCTCGGCAGCGGCCTCGGCTACGTCCTCGGCGGTGTCCTCGGTCGTACGGCGGCCTCCTCCGCCGAGGCGACCAGCAACCGGCTGCGCGAGGTCAGTGTCGAGCAGATGGTGGCGGGAGCGGTCGGGACCGTCGTCGGGGTGCTGCTGGGCGCCGGGGTGGCGTGGCCGGTGTTCCTGCTGCCGCAGTCCTACCTGGCGTTCCCGCTGTTCGGCATGGTGGTGGTCGCGCTCGGCTACGTCGGCCACACCGTCGGGGTGAGCAAGCGCGACGGCGTGCTGACGCTGTTCGGCGAGCGGGCCGGGATGAGCCCTCGGCCGGCGCCGACCTCGGCGCTGCCGCGGGTCGTCGACACCAGCGTCGCCGTCGACGGGCGGGTGCTCGACGTCGTACGGGCCGGGTTCCTGCACGGCACGATGCTCGTCCCGACGCCGGTGCTTGCCGAGCTGCAGGGGCTGGCCGACGCCGGCGACGACCTTCGCCGCAGCCGGGGCCGGCGCGGCCTGGAGGTGCTCGAGGCGCTGCGCCGGGAGCCCGGGGTGCGGGTCGAGGTGGTCGAGCGCGACGTCCCCGCAGTGCCGGAGGTCGACGCCAAGCTGGTACGGATCTGCCTCGACGCCGGCGCCGCGCTGCTGACCCTGGACACCAACCTGGCCAAGGTCGCGGCGCTGGCGGGCGTCGAGGTGCTCAACCTGCACGCCCTCGCCCTGGCGCTGCGCCCGCCGGTCGCCGTCGGCGACGAGGTGGTGGTGCTGCTCGCCAAGGCCGGCAAGGAGGCCGGCCAGGCCGTCGGCTACCTCGACGACGGCAGCATGGTGGTGGTCGAGACCGCCCGCGAGCGGGTCGGCAGCGAGGTCCGGGTGCAGGTGACGAGCGTGCTCACCACCGCCAACGGGCGGCTGGTGTTCGGCCGGCCGGTGCTGCCGGCGGCGCCGCGTCCCCGGCCGCGACCGGGTGCGCCGGTCCGCCGACCGTGAGCGGCGCGACGTCGACGCTCCGGCAGCCGGGGCTGCTGCTGCTGGTACCCGTGCTCCCCTGGGCCGGCCGTTCCGACGGCGTGCCGGTGGCGGCCGTACGCCTGCGGGGAGTGCCGCTGTTCGTGCACGCGGTCCGCGCCGTGGCCGACGCGCTGGGCAGTCCCGTCGTCGCCGCGGCTCCGGAGAGCGTGCGGGCCGTCACCGCCGCTCTCGCTGCGGCCGGGCTGCGGGACGTGCCGGTGGTGCCCGCCGGCGACCGGATCGGCTCGGCCCTGGTGCGGGTGCTGGACCGGTCTCAGTCCTGCGCCGAGCCGGTCGAGGCCGTGCTCGTGCACGACCCGCGCTGCCCGTTGACGCCGCCCTCGTGCCTGCGTGACGCCGCCGCGGCGGCCGCGTGCGACCCGGGGGCGGTCGTCGTCGCGGCGCGTGCGATGACCGACACGGTCAAGGAGCTGGTCGACGGCGTCGTGCGGGCGACGGTCGACCGCGACGGCCTGAGGGTCGTCGCCTCGCCGCTCGTGCTGCCCGTCGCGCTGCTGCGGAGCCTCGACGACGCGGGTCTGCTCGAGAACTGCGCCGATGTCGACGCCCTCGTGCAGGTGGTGCGCGCGGCCGGTGCCCGGCTGGTCTGGATCTCCGCGCCGGCGCACGCCCGGCGGGTGGGCGACGCCGCGTCGGTGGCCGTGCTGGAGTGCCTGACCGACGTGCGTTGAGGTCGAACGGTCAGGGCCGCAGGAGCGTCCACAGCTCGCGGCCGAGCTTGGCCGGCTGGCGCAGCACCGCCGCCGGCAGCCCCGACAGGAACGCCACCGGGGTCGAGGCGGCCTGCCGCAGCAGGCGCAGCGGCTTGGTCGCCACGCGGTGCTCCAGATCGCGCAGGTACGCCGCGTACAGGTCGCCCTGCTCGTGCCGGACGACGTGCCCGCACGCGGTGCAGCGCGTCGACTGGCAGAGCCGGCCGACGTAGCGCAGCTCGTGCTCGGTCTCACCGTCGCACGCGCTGCAGGTCAGCACCGCGAGATCGCCGCTCATGTCAGCCGCCAGTGTGCCCGGGCGAGCAGCCGTTCGGCCAGGAACAGGTCCTCGGGAAACGTGATCTTGATGTTGCCCACGTCACCCGAGACCCCGTGCACGTGCAGCGCGCTGTAGCGCTCGATGCAGGCGGCGGTGTCGCTGCCGACGAAGCCCTCGGCGGCGGCCGCCTCGTACGCCTGCAGCAGCGGCAGTGCGTGGAAGGCCTGCGGCGTCTGCACGGTGACCAGCGGGGTGCCCGTCGGGGCGCCGTCGAGAAAGACCAGCCCCTGCTGGTCCAGGACCGGCAGGGCGCCGCCGAGCAGGCGGGCCGCGTCGACGACCGTGCTGAACAGGCGCGGCGACGCGAGCGGCCGGGCGGCGTCGTGGATGACCACCACGTCCACCTCGCCGGTCCGGATGGCAGGGGCGAGGGCGCGCAGCGCGTTCAGCTCGGAGTCGTGCCGGGTCGCACCGCCGGGCACGACCGTCACCTCCCGGCCGCGGGCCTCACGGCCCAGGACCGTCTCCGCGTGCACCCGGTCCTGCTCCCGCAGCACCAGCACGGTGCGCACCAGCCCCGGCAGGGCACGCGTGGAGTCCAGGGACCAGGTGAGCACCCGCCGGCCGGCCAGCGGCAGGAAGACCTTGTTGGTCTCCGCGCCCACCCGCGTGCCCCGGCCGGCGGCCAGGAGCACGAGGGCGACGCCGTCGCGCGACCCCGGGGGCAGGGAGGTCGCCTCGGGCTGCCGCTGTCGCACCTGCGAACGGTAGTGGCAGCAGGTCCGGTGTCAACGGCGGCGACCGCCCGCTCAGGCCACTCCCAGCAGTCGCCGCAGCGAGGCGCTGGTGGGCGCGCTGGCGACCAGGGAGTCCTGCAGCTGTCGCAGGGCGACGATGACGGAGGTGGTGTCGACCTCGACATCGTCGACCGTGAGCAGCTCGCCGGCGGCCACCGGACGCACGACACGGGCACCGGCCAGGACCCCCAGCGGCACCAGGCGGTCGCGGCGGAAGTCCTCCGCGTCGTCGATGACACCGGCGACGGTGCTGCCGCCGACCCCGTCGATGACGTCGCCGGGGACTAGGTCGCGTTTGGTGGCGGCCGCGACCTCGGCGGTCCAGTGCTCGGCGACCAGGCTCGGTCGCCGGTCGAGCGCCATCTCGTACACCGTGAGCGGCGCCTCGATGCTGGCCAGGTGGTAGGGCCGGTACAGGCTGAAGTACGGCCCGTCGCCCATCTTGAGATAGCTCATCTCGTGGTTGACGTACGGGTCGTCGGCCCGCACGACGGCGAACACGCCGGGGGCTACCGGCCCGGTGCAGTAGTCGACGACGCCGGGGCGGTCGAGCACCCCGCCGTCGTCCTGCAACGCGAACGTCCGGTGCAGCGTGTCGACCGTGGACGGCGGGCCGTGCATGCCCCGGCGGCTGACCTCCAGCCCGGTCGTGTTGGCGAGCGCCGCCATCTCGATCATGGCCTTGCTGCCGTCGACGAAGCTGCACAGCATCTTGGGGTTCATGCGCTTCTGCGTGGCCTCGGCCAGCAGGCTTGCCGGCGTCGCCCGCGGGTCGAGCGGGTTGTTCTTGCCCTTGCCGGCCGCCACCACCTCGAAGCCGAGGTCGCGCGCGAAGTCGACGAGGATCTTCGCCTCGACCGGCTCGTCGCCCCGGCAGACCGAGTAGACGCTGCCGGTGCTGGCGGACAGCCGGTGCAGCAGGGCGCCCACCGTCACGTCGCACTCGACGTTGAGGGTGGCGACGTCGCGGCCGGCCAGCAGCGCGCTGAGGATGACCCGCGCGCCGATCTCCGGCACGCCGGTGGCCTCGATCACGACGTCCAGCGGCAGCTCCACCAGCTCGCCCGCGTCGTCCAGCACCACCGACGCCCCGTCGTCGACGGCGCGCGCCCGCCCCGTCGAGGTCGTGGCGGTCACCTGGCCGACGCCGGCCGAGGTCAGCGCCTCGGCGGCTCGGGCCGGCTCGACGTCGGCGACCGCGGACAGGTGCACCCCCGGCATCCGCCCCAGCTGGGCGGCGAAGCCGCGGCCCATCTGCCCGGCACCGACCAGGCCGAGCCGCAGCGGGCGACCCAGGCGACGCTCGCGGTCGAGCAGGCGGTCGCGGAAGCTCATGGCGCCACCTCCCGTTGCGGCCGCAGCACGCGGATCCTCTGACCGACCGCCATCTCGGGCAGCGGTCCCTCCGGCACGCAGACGTCGCCCGGCATCGCCGGCGTGCTGCGGCCGTCGGCCTTGACGTCGAGGTGCCCGAGCTGCAGCAGGTTGTCGGCGACGACGTCGCCGACGGCGAGCACCGGCAGCTCGACGTCGCCGATCACGATCCGGTCGCCCGGGGCCGGTCCGGCGAGCGCCGTGCTCGGCCGGTGCAGCACCGAGATCTCGTGCAGCTCCTCGGGGGCGTGCTCGTCGAAGAGCACGAGGACGCCGCCCGCCACGAGCTGTGCGGCCAGGGCGCCCACCGCCACCACCTGCGTCGCGTAGAGCTCCTGGACCCGCGCTGTCTCCGGGGCCGGCGCGGTCACGGCACGCCTACCGTGTCGTTGGCGACCACGTCGGCCGGTGACACCCCCGAGACGAACAGCTTCTCGGTGATGAAGCTCGCCAACGGGCCGGCCGGGCTGGTCGCGTGGATGTCGACCGTGAGGACCTTCTTCATCGGGTAAACGCCGATGCGGGCGGTGCCGCCGCAGTCGATGACCGCCACGGCGATCCTGTCGAACGGCGCCGAGCTCGCGAACCCGTCGAAGGCCTCGCCGCCGGTGAGCTCGGCGATGCGCGCAGCGACGGGGTGGATGCCGCCGCCCGTGACGGAGTAGATCAGCGGCTTGTCGTCGGTCGGGGTGACGGTCAGGGGGCCGCCCCAGCCTCCTCGGCCCTTGGAGATGGTGACGCTGCGGTACTGGCTCATGGGAGCTCCTGTCGTAGACGGGTCAGGCGGACTGGTAGAGGCCGAAGCTGGCGAAGTAGGCGATGACGACCGCCAGCGGGCCGGTGATGAGTCGGGAGAACAGCACGGCCGGTACGCCGACCTCGACGGTCTCCGGCTCGGCCTCGCCGAGGGCCAGGCCCACGGGGATGAAGTCGCAGCCGACCTGGGGGTTGATGGCGAACAGCGCCGGCAGGGCGTACTGCGGGGGGATGTCACCCGCGCCGATGCGGGTGCCGAGCAGGACGCCGACCACCTGGGCGATGACCGCGCCGGGGCCCAGCACCGGGGACAGGACCGGGATGGCGCAGAAGATGGAGATGGCCAGCAGGCCCGGCAGGCTGGAGGCGGCGGGGCTGACGAAGTCGGCCAGCCGGTCGCCGATACCGGTCTTGTTGATGATGCCAACGATGACCGCGATGAAGGCCATGAACGGCAGGATGTTGCGGATCACGGTCTCGATGGTGTCGCGACCGGCCTGGTAGAGGACGCCGACGACGCCGCCGACGGCCCGGCCGATGCGTACCAGCAGGCTGTTGAAGCCGTCGATCGCGCTGCCCCTGCGCTGGGTGGGGATGTCCCGGCTCATCGTGGTGCTCATGCCGCCACCCCGGCCATGCGGTCGCGGCGGGCCATCATCCGGGTGGTGATCAGTTCGGTGAGGATGCCCCGGAGCAGGATCACCACCAGCCCCACGAGCAGGTACCGGACGGCGAGGTCGCCGAGCGGCAGGCCCAGGGTGGTGATGCCCGCGGCGATGCCCAGGTAGACGAACAGCTCGCCGGAGTTGGCGTGCGGGAACAGGCCGGTGATGGGGTGGCAGAAGCTCACCGCCGAGTCGTAGAAGGCCGGCTTGTAGCGCTCGGGCAGGAAGCGCCCGACGGTGTACGCCATCGGGTTGGTGAAGAAGAACATGGCGAGGACCGGCAGCAGCAGGTAGCGCACCGGGTACCACGCGATGCCCGGCCGCGCGGCTGCCATGCCGAGCTTCTCGATCCGCTCCGGGCCGATCAGGCGCACCAGGGCGTTCACGGCGGTGAGCAGCACGATGAGCAGCGGGATGATGCCGACCACCAGGGCGGTGAAGAACTCTGCGCCCTGCTGGAAGGTGTCGATGAACGCCTCGGCCCCGGTGGCCAGGGCGCCGAAGAACCCGGTGGGGTCCTTTACCGTGGGTGTCGGTGGTGGGTCGGCGGCAAGCAGGTGGATCGCGGTCAGGGACACGACTGCCTCCTGGGCAGGTGGGTGGGGGACGGAACGGGGCGCACGAGCAGGCAGGACTCCTCCACCGCAGGGCAGCGGCGGGCGTACGGCGGTGCCCTGCGGCTGCATCGGCAGCGGCCGGGGTGGGTGGCACCGGCCGGGCGGCAGCAGCCGGTCCGGGGCGAGCACGGCGTCGCGCGGGAGGACTGCCGCGCGGGAGGACTGCCGCGCGGGCGGTCTGGCTGTCTGTCGGGGTGGCCGGGAGAGGCGTGGCTCAGTGCTCCGCGGGTGTGGCCAGCGGCGCCTCCTTCTCGTCGGTCCTCGGCTCGCGCATGAGCACGACGGCCTGTCGGCAGGCCTCTCGCGCGAGGCGGTCCAGCCCCGGCAGCTCGGCCGGACCCGCGAGCCGGTCGGCCCTGAGGCCGACGGCGGCGGGCAGCGGCCGGGGGCGGGCGAACGTGGTGAGCCCCCGCAGCACCGTCGCGCCGCGTACGCGACCTCGCCGGTCGACGGCCAGGGCGACGTACGCCCGACCGCCCCGGTAGCGACGGCCCGCGCTGCCGACACTGACGGTGCCGAGCGGGCGCAGCTGGGCGGCCGAGCGGCGGAAGGCCTCGGCCTGGCGGTGGGCGAGGACCAGCTGCAGGAGCCAGCCGGCGGCGACCGCCCCCAGGAGCAGCATCGCGGTCACGGATCGTCCTTCCCGGCTGCGGCCAGCAGGGCGCGGGCCAGCCCGTCGTCGCACACGAGCACGTCGACGAGGCGCCCGCGCAGGGCGCCGAGGACGCCCTGCGCCTTGACCCGGCCGGCGGCGACGCCCACGACCGTGGGGATCTTCAGCAGGTCCTCGACCGTGACGGCCAGCACCCGGTCCTGCACCGGACCGCCGATCGGCAGCCCCTCGGCGTCGAAGTAGCGGGCGGCGATGTCACCGACCGGCCGGCGTGCCCAGAAGGCCTTGGCCTCCCGCGCGGACAGGTGCAGGGAGTCCAGGACGGCAGCGGACGAGCCGTGCGTCGGGGTGCCGACCCCGACGAAGGCGATGTCGGCGCGGCGGGCCAGGTCGAGCGTCTGGTGCACCGAGGTCTCGGCGAGCAGCGAGTCGCGGGCCTCCTGCGTGGCGAGCACCGCCGGCGCGTGCAGGTAGCGGTAGGTCGCCGAGCCCAGCCGCGAGGCCAGCTCGCGCACGAGCTCCTGCCCGCTGATCTCGTTGGCGATCGAGCTCAGCCCCCCGACCAGCTGCACGAGGGAGGCGGCGTACTCGCGCTCGGGGGTGCAGGCCCAGACCATCGACTGCAGGGCGGTGCCCCAGGACAGCGCGGCGGTGGTGCCATCGCTCAGCGACTCGAGCAGCAGGGCGGCGGCCTGCACGCCGACGCCGGCCAGCGCGTCGTGGGCTCCCGGAGCGCCGCTGCCGGCGAGCGCGACCCGGGCGTCCCGCAGGCCGAAGGCGGTGCGCAGGCGCGCCTCGAGGTCCTGGTCCCGCCCGGCCGGGTCGATGATGCGGATCTGGACGATGCCGACGTCGACGGCCATGGTGAGCATCCGGGAGACGTTGGACCGGCTGATGCCGAGGGCAACCGCGATCTGCTGCTGTGACTGGCCCTCCTGGTAGTACAGCCGGGCCACCCGGAGCAGAGCTGCTGGGTCCCGTGCCGGGGGCATCGTCACCTCCGTCCTCGGGTCTGCACGGATGTGAAGCAGAGGATAGGGTGTGACCTCCGCCACACGCAACTGCCCGATCACGGCACGCCGACCGGGTCCTGTGTCGGCAGGTGCTGGGCCCCCAGGTGCTGCTCGGCGGCGGTGCGGGCGTCCTGCGGCGAACCGGTCGCGCAGGCCGCCAGTGCGGCCTGGGCGCACTGCTCCCGGGTGACGCCGGCGAGCCGCACGGCGACGGCCGGCAGGGCGCCGGCGTCGGCCGACAGGCTGCCGATCCCGAGCCCGACCAGCACGCACGCCAGCAGCGGGTCGGCCGCCGCCTCGCCGCACACCCCGATCGGCTTGTCGGCCCGCACCCCGGCAGCGGCCACCAGGCGCACAAGGCGCAGCACGGCGGGCTGCCAGGGGTCGTTGAGCGCCGCGAGCCGGCCCGACATGCGGTCGGCGGCCATCGTGTACTGCGCGAGGTCGTTCGTGCCGATGCTCAGGAAGTCGACGACCTCCAGCAGCTCGTCGGCCAGCAGCGCGGCCGACGGCACCTCGACCATGACGCCGACGTGCGGCAGACCCGCCCTGGTGCAGTGCTCGCGGAACCAGCGGGCCTCCGCCAGCGTGGCCACCATCGGCGCCATCACCCAGGTGTCGGTGCCGGTCTCGTCGCGGGCGGCCGCGAGCGCGGTCAGCTGGTCCACCAGCACCTGCTCGTCGTCGGCGGCGACCCGCAGGCCGCGCACGCCGAGGGCCGGGTTGGGCTCGTCCGCCATCTGCAGGAAGGGCAGCGGCTTGTCGGCGCCGGCATCGAGGGTGCGGGCGACCACCCGGCCGGCCGGGAAGGCGCGCAGCACTTCGGCGTACGCCGCCCGCTGCTCCTCGATGCCCGGTGCCTCGGTGCGGTCCAGGAACAGCAGCTCGCTGCGGAACAGCCCACTGCCGGGGACGCCCAGGTCGGCGGCCCGCCGGGCGGCGGCACCGTCGCCCACGTTGGCCAGCAGCCGTACGGCCTGCCCGTCGGCCGTGGTGACCGGGCCGTCGGGCAGCCGGATCGTGCGCCGCCGGCGGGGCGCGGACGGCGCCTGCGCCGGGTCCGCATCGGTCTCCACCGAGCCGGTGCCGCCGTCGACGGCGACCAGCTGGCCGTCGCGCAGCTGCGTCGCCTGCGCCCAGGCGACCACCGCGGGCAGGCCCAGGCTCCGCGCGATGATCGCGGTGTGCCCGGTCGGCCCACCCTCCTCGGTGACCAGCGCCAGCACCTGGTCGAGGTCGAGCATCGCCGTGTCGGCCGGCGACAGGTCGCGGGCCACCAGCACGTAGGGGTGGCCGGGCTCGGGCAGGCCCGGCAGGCCGGCGCCGGTGAGCCGGGCGACGACCCGGTCGCGTACGTCGAACAGATCGGCGACGCGCTCGGCCAGGTAGCCGCCTGCGGCCGCGAGCGTCTGGGCGTACTGGTCGGCGACCAGCCACACGGCCCGTGCGGCGGGCAGCCGCTGCTGCACCACGAGCGTCTCCGACTGGGTGCGCAGGCTCGAGTCCTGGGCCATCATCGCGGTGGCGGCGATGATCTCCCCGATGCCGCCGACCGCGGCGTCCGCGCGCCGCTGCAGGTCCTCACCGACCGCAGCCAGTGCCTGGGCGAGCCGCCCGCACTCCCCGGCAGGGTCGGTGGGCGCCGGATGCGCCGGCGGCTCCGAGCAGCGCGCGCCGAGCCGCGCCACCGGACCGACGACGATCCCGGCGCTGACGCCCACTCCCGACAGGGTGGTCACCGGTTGCCCCTAACGAGGGGCCGGACCGGGCCCACCAGGCGCAGCGGGTCGGCGAGCGCGCCGGACACCTCCTGCAGCAGGCGGGCGCCGTGTGCGCCGTCGGCCACGCGGTGGTCCACGCCGAGCCCGACCGTCACCCGCAGCCCCAGCCCGACGCCCCCGGGCACGGCGACCGGCCGGAGGTCGATCGAGCCGACCGCAAGCACGCTGGCCTGCGGCGGGGTGACGAGGGCCTGGAAACGGTCGACCCCGAGGCCGCCGAGGTTGGACAGGGTGGCGACCGCCGGCATCAGGTGGTCGGCGGTGATCCGGCCGCCACGGGCGTTGGAGATCGACGCCCGCACGTCGGCGTCGAGCTCCTCGACGCCGACCCGGTCGGGGTCCTCGAACACGGGGACGAGCAGGCCGTCCGGGGTGTCGACCGCGAGCCCGACGCCCACCTGCTCCACGGGCACGGCGCGCTCGCCGTCCCACCTGCCCAGCAGCGCCGGCACCTCGCGCAGGGCACAGGCGTACGCGCGCAGCAGCAGCGTCGTCCAGGAGACCCGGCCGCGGGCCTCCTGCGCGCCGGCGAGGTCGAGGTCGCGCCAGACGGTGAACTGCGGGACCGCGGCGCTGGCCGTCATGGACCGTGCGACGGCGGCCCGGATGACATCGGCACGGGGGCGGGGGGCGCCGGAGCGGGGGGCGCGGGAGGCGGCGGACGTCGCGGCAGCCGGCGCCGGACGGGCCGCGGCGCTGTCGGCGAGGAACCGCTCGACGTCGGCGACCAGCACCCGTCCCTGCGGTCCGGAGCCGTCCAGGCGCTCGAGGTCCAGGCCGGCATCCCGGGCCAGAGCGCGGGCCCTTGGCACCGCCGGCACCGGCCCGGTGCGATCGGGGACCGGCTCGGGCTGGGCCGCGGCGGGCTCGGGCTGGGCCGCGGCGGGCTGGGGCTGGGCCGCGGCGGGCTCGGGCTGGGCCGCCGCGGGCTGGGGGGCCGGCTCGGCCGACACCTCAGCGTCCGGGACGGCGCCCTCCGCGGCGCCCTCGGGCGACGCCGGGTCGTCGAACAGGCCGGCGAGAGGGTCGTCCTCCTCGGTCTCGATCCACGCGATGGGGGTGCCCACGTCGGCGATCCCGCTCGCGACCGTGATCCGCACGAGCCGGCCGTCGACCGGCGACTCGACCTCCATGTCGACCTTGTCGGTCAGCACCTCGCAGATCGTGTCGCCGGCGTGCACGACGGCGCCCGGCTCGACGGACCACGACGACACCTCTCCCTCGGTCATCGTCATGGACATCTTCGGCATCCGCACCGGGACCTCGTGCATGTCAGCTCCCCGCCAGCTCGAGGGCGGCCCTCACGATCCCGTCGACCTGCGGCACGCACGCCCGCTCGAGCTGGGGCGCGTACGGGATCGGCACGTCGAGGCCGCACAGCCGCCGGACCGGGGCGAGCAGGCAGTAGAGCGCGTCGGAGCCGGCGATCCGCGCGGCGACCTCGCCCATGAAGCCGCCGTGGCCCGGGGCCTCCTGCACCAGCAGGGCCCGGCCCGTACGGCTGACCGAGGTGAGCACCGGGGTGTCGTCGAGGGGGGTGAGCGTGCGCAGGTCGAGTACGTCGGCCTCGATACCCTCCTCGGCGAGCGACTCGGCGGCCTCCAGGCAGCGCGACACCATGACCCCGGTCGCGACCATCGTCAGGTCGTCCCCGCGGCGGCGCAGCGCGGTCGTGCCGAGCGGCACCCGCTCGGCTCCCTCGGGCACCGGGCCGCTGGTGCGGTAGAGCAGCTTGTGCTCGAGCACGATGACGGGGTTGGGGTCGTCGATGGCCGCCAGCAGCAGGCCCTTCGCGTCCGCCGGCGTGGTCGGCATGACGACCTTGAGCCCGGGCACGTGGGCGAACCACGCCTCCAGGCTCTGCGAGTGCTGAGCGGCGGCGCCCGTCCCCGAGCCGAGCGGCGTGCGCAGCACCATCGGCACGTTGGCCGCGCCGCCGAGCATGTAGTGGATCTTCGCGGCCTGGTTGACGATCTGGTCCATCGCCTGCGCCGTGAAGTCGGAGAACTGGATCTCGACGATCGGCCGCATCCCGGCCAGCGCGGCGCCGACCGCGGCGCCGACGATGCCCAGCTCGCTGATCGGGGTGTCGCGCACCCGCTCCGCACCGAACCGCGTGTAGAGGTCGCCCGTGACGCCGAACGCGCCGCCGTACACGCCGATGTCCTCCCCGAGCAGGAAGACCCGCTCGTCGGCGGTCATCGCCTCGGCGAGCGCCTCGCGCACGGCCTCCGAGTAGGTCAGGACGCGCGAGCCGCTGTCGGGCTCGACCGAGGCCGCGGCCGGCGGGGCGGAGGCGAGGGTGGTCATGCCGGCACCCCCGCGAACACGCCGGTCACCAGGTCGGCGGGGTCGGCGTCGGGCGCCGCGTTGGCCTCGCGCACCGCGTCGCGCACGGCCTGCTTGGCGGCCTCCCGGATCTCGGCCACGTCGGTGTCGGTGAGCGTTCCGCGCTCGAGGACGACGGCCTCGAACCGCCCGATCGGGTCCCGGTCGCGCCAGGACGCGATCTCCTCCTTGGTCCGGTAGAGGTTCTTGTCGCTCTTGCTGTGACCCTTCCAGCGGTAGGTCTCGGCCTCGACCAGCGTCGGCCCGTCGCCGGCCCGGGCCCGGTCGACGGCCTCGCCGACGGCGGCGTGCACGGCCTCGACGTCGTTGCCCTCGACCGTCACGCCCGGCATGCCGTACGCCGCGGCCCGCTCGCTGATGTGCGCGATGGCGAAGGCCTTCTCGGTGGAGAACGACATGCCGTACCTGTTGTTCTCGCAGACCATGACCACCGGCAGCCGCCAGATCGCCGCGAGGTTCATCGCCTCGTGGAAGGCACCCTCGTTGGCCGCCCCGTCCCCGAAGAAGCTGAGCACGACGCTGTCCTCGGAGCGCATCTTCCGGGCGAGGGCTGCGCCGACCGCGATGGGGATCCCGCCGGCGACGATGCCGTTGGCGCCGAGGTTGCCGGTGGCGACGTCCGCGATGTGCATCGAGCCCCCGCGGCCCCGGCAGTAGCCGGTCTCCTTGGCCAGCAGCTCGGCCATCATCCGGGTGAGGTCGGCGCCCTGCGCGATGCAGTGGCCGTGCCCGCGGTGGGTCGAGGTGATGGCGTCGCCGGGCCGCAGCGCGGCGCAGGCGCCCGTCGCGGACGCCTCCTGCCCGATCGACAGGTGCATGGTCCCGTGCATCAGGCCGCGGGCGAACAGGTCGTCGACCGCCTCCTCGAAGCGGCGGATCTCCCACATCGTCTGCAGCGTCCGGCGCGCCGTCGCCGCCTCGTCGCCGAGCCGGTCCTGCGAGCTCTCGGCCATCTCGCTCCTCACATCTGTGACGACGACCATCACGTCCGTCCAGACGGTAGGGCCGTCGAGATCGCTTGTCCAGACCCGTTTGTGGTTCTTGTCACACGCCGCCGCCAGTGCCACAGTCGCGCTCTGCGACCCTTGACAGGAGCGACTCATGGCCGAACGACGCGTCGTCATCGCCTCCCGTGTCGGGCTGCACGCGCGACCCGCCGCCCAGTTCGTGCAGGCCGTGGCGAAGGCCGGCCGGCCGGTGACCATCGCCGCGCGGGGTGGGCCGGCCGTGGACGCCTCGAGCATCCTCAACGTGCTGACGCTCAACGCGGCCTCGGGTGACGAGGTGGTGCTCAACGCGGACGGCGAGGGCGCCGACAGCGCCCTCGACGGGCTCGCCGCGCTGCTGGCGCAGGACCTCGACGCCTGACCCCTGTGCCGCCTGACCCCTGTGCCGCCTGACCGCTGTGCTGGCTGACCCCTGTGCTGGCTGACCCCTGTGCTTGGGTGGGCCCCCCCGCCGATCGAGGAGCACAGGTGCAGGAGCTGCCGCGCACCGGCCTCGGCGTCGACGTCCACCCGTACGAGGCCGGCCGGCCCTGCTGGGTCGCCGGCCTGCGGTGGGAGGGCGTCGACGGGCTCGCCGGGCACTCCGACGGCGACGTCGCGGCGCACGCCGCCTGTGACGCGCTGCTGTCCGCGGCCGGTCTCGGCGACCTGGGCAGCAACTTCGGCACCGCCGAGCCGCAGTGGGCGGGCGCTGCCGGTGCGGTCCTGCTCGCGGAGGCGGCCCGGCGGGTGGTCGCGGCCGGCTACGAGATCGGCAACGTCGCGGTGCAGGTCGTCGGCAACCGCCCCAAGATCGGGCCGCGCCGCGCGGAGGCGGAGCGCGCCCTGTCCGCGGCCGCGGGGGCGCCCGTCTCGGTGGCCGCCACGACCACCGACGGCCTCGGGCTGACCGGCCGCGGGGAGGGCCTGGCCGCGGTCGCCACCGCGCTCGTCGTACGCCGGTAGCGCCCTGCGCCGGTAGCCTCCGGGAGGTGAGCCTGCGCCTGTACGACACCGCCTCCCGGCAGATGCGCCCGTTCGCGCCGCTCGTGCCCGGCCGGGTCGGGGTCTACGTCTGCGGTCCGACCGTGCAGGCCGCGCCGCACGTGGGGCACCTGCGCAGCGCCGTGGTGCTCGACGTGCTGCACCGCTGGCTGCGCGAGAACGGCCTGGCCGTCACCTGGGTCCGCAACGTCACCGACGTCGATGACAAGATCATCCACGACGCCTCGCACGACGACGAGCCGTGGTGGGCGCTCGCCACCCGCCAGGAGCGGGCGTTCGAGCGGGCGTACGACGCGGTGCAGGTCCTGGCACCGACCGCGACCCCGCGGGTCACCGGCAGCATCCCCGGCATCGTGGCGCTGATCGGGACCATCCTTGAGCGGGGCCACGCCTACGCCTCCGACGGCGACGTCTACCTGGCGGTGCGCAGCGTCCCCGGCTACGGCGGGCTGTCCGGGCAGTCACCGGACGCGCTGCGGGCCAGCGAGAAGGCGGTGCCGTACGGGCAGACCGGCACCAAGCGCGACCCGCTCGACTTCGCGCTGTGGAAGGCCGCCAAGCCCGGTGAGCCGAGCTGGCCGTCGCCGTGGGGCCCTGGCCGGCCGGGCTGGCACATCGAGTGCTCGGCGATGGCGGTGGCGCACCTCGGCGAACAGTTCGACCTGCACGCGGGCGGGGTCGACCTGGTCTTCCCGCACCACGAGAACGAGATCGCGCAGTCGACCTGCGCCGGGCACCCGTTCGCCCGGCACTGGCTGCACCACGGCCTGGTGACCAGCGGCGGCGAGAAGATGAGCAAGAGCAGGGGCGTCGCGACCGGCGTCGACGAGGTGCTTGCCGCCGTACGCCCGCAGGTCCTGCGCTACGCGCTCGGCGCCGGGCACTACCGGTCGCCGCTGGAGTGGTCGGCCTCGACGCTGCCGGAGGCCGAGGCGGCGTACGCCCGGATCGAGACGTTCGTGCGCAACGCCACGGACGCTGTCGGCGACGTCGAGCCGGGGATGTCGAAGGCGAGCTGGGACGAGTTCGCGGGAGCGCTCGACGACGACCTGGCAGTGCCGGCCGCGCTCGCCGTCGTGCACGCCGGCGTACGGACCGGCAACGCGCTGCTGGCGGCCCGCGACCTGCCGACGCTCGCCGCGACGCTCGCCGACGTACGCCGGATGCTCGCGGTGCTCGCACTCGACCCGGTCGCGCAGTGGCCCGCGTCGACCGGCGGCGACCTTCGACCGGTCGTCGACGCGCTCGTCGGGCTCGCCGTCGAGGCCCGGGCCGACGCGCGCGCCCGCAAGGACTGGGCGCAGGCCGACGGCCTGCGCGACCGGCTGGCCTCGGCCGGCATCGTGCTGGAGGACACCGCTGACGGTGTCCGGTGGAGAGTGGGCTCATGACCGGGCTGGTCACATGACAGGCAAGCAGCGCGCGGGGATCGCCAAGGGCGGCCAGGGCGGCCGGGCCGGCAAGGACGGCTCGCACCGCAAGGGCGCCGCGGTCGGCTCCGGCGGGCAGGGCAAGCGGCGGCTCGAGGGCCGCGGCCCGACCCCGCCGGCTGTGGAGCGACCGCACCACCCGGCTGCCCGCAAGGCCGCGGCCGCCGCCAAACGGGCGACGTCCACCGTGCGTACCGGCCCGGCCCGCAGCCCCCGACGCGGCGGCGACGACGCCCCGGAGACGGTGGTCGGCCGCAACCCGGTTCTCGAGGCGCTGCGCGCGCGGGTCCCGGCGACCGCGCTCTACGTCGCGCTCGGCACGTCGACCGACGAGCGCATGACCGAGGCCGTCGCGCTGGCCGGCAAGGCCGGGGTCGCGCTGATGGAGATGACCCGGCAGCAGATGGACAAGATGACCGGTGCCGCGCTGCACCAGGGCATCGCGCTGCAGGTGCCGGCCTACAGCTACCTGCACCCCGACGACCTGCTCGCCCGGGCGCTCGCGGCCGACGCGCCGCTGCTCGTCGCGCTGGACGGGGTGACCGACCCCCGCAACCTGGGCGCCGTCGTGCGGTCGGCGGCCGCGTTCGGCGCGCAGGGCATCCTGGTGCCCGAGCGGAGGGCCGCCGGCATGACCGCCTCCGCGTGGCGCACCTCGGCCGGGGCCGCCGCCCGGCTGCCCGTGGCCCGCTGCACCAACATGTCCCGCACGCTCAAGGACTACCGCTCGGCGGGCCTGTTCGTGGTCGGCCTGGCCGCCGACGCGGCCGCCTCGCTCGACGAGCTCGAGCTGGCGACGTCCCCGCTGGTCCTGGTGGTCGGCAGCGAGGGCGAGGGGCTCGGGCGGCTCGTCACGGCGACCTGCGACCTGACCGTCTCGATCCCGATGGCGGCCGGCTCCGAGTCGCTGAACGCCGGGATCGCCACCGCGGTCGCCCTCGCCGAGGTCGCCCGCCGCCGCCGGAACGTCTGAACCGACGGCCCCGCCACAGGGGGGGTTGGGCGGGGCCGTCGGCACTGGGTCTCTACCCCGACTGCCGTGCCTACACCCGGCTGGGCGCCGCTAGGCTGCTTCTCGTACGCCGGCCGGCGTGGCGCAGCCCGGTAGCGCAACCGACTTGTAATCGGTAGGCCGTCGGTTCGAATCCGACCGCCGGCCCAGCCCGGTCGACCGTTGCGTTGTCGAGCGCGTGGGCGTTGTGGAGCGCGGGCACGAGCCCGGTCACCCCAGAGAGACCTGCAGCCGCCGCATGCCGGCCAGCCAGCGGTCGTAGTCACTGCCCTTGCGCTGGAAGAAGGTGAGCACCTCCGGGTGCGGCAGGATCAAGAAGTGCTCGGCGGCGATTCCCGCGAGGACCACCTGAGCGACGTCCTCGGGCTCGAGGACGGCGCCGCTGCTCGTGACCTGCCGGGCCGCGGCGGCGGCCAGGCCGTCGGTCTGCGCCCGGCCGGCGTTGAGCATGTCGGTGTTGACACCCATGGGGCACAGGCAGCTCACCCGGATCCCGCGGTCGCCGTAAGTCACCGACAGCCACTCGGCGAACGCCACCGCCCCGTGCTTCGTGACCGAGTACGGCGCCGAGCCGAGCTGCGTGAGCAGCCCCGCAGCGCTGGCGGTCGAGAGGAAGTAGCCGCTGCCGCGCTCCAGCCACTCCGGCACCAGCAGCCGCGCCGCCCGGATGTGTGCCAGCAGGTTGACCTGCAGGGACAGCTCCCAGTCCTCCTCGTCGCTGACGCCGGGCGAGGCCGTACCGCCAACACCCGCGTTCGCGCAGTACAGGTCGACCGGCCCGAAGGAGCGCCGCGCGAGCTCGACCACCTGCGCGACGACCGCCTCGTCGCTGATGTCGCCGTCGGCCGCCACCGCATGGCCGGCGTGCGTGGTCTCGATGTCCGCCACCACGCGGCGGACGCGGTCGGCGTCCCGGTCGACCAGGACGACGCGGGCGCCTGCCGCTGCCAGGGCCCGGGCCAGCGCCGCGCCGATGCCGCCGGCAGCTCCGGTGACCACTGCCACCTTGTCCCGCACGTCCATGCCGATCTCCTCCGCCCGCCCGAGTACTTGAGTATGCACTCAAGTTCAGTTAACGTCCCGACCCTGCCTACCTGGGGGGAGCAACGATGCGCACCGTCCCAACCTTCGCCGGAGATGTCGACGCGGCGGACCTGGGGGTGACCCTCATGCACGAGCACGTGTTCGTGCTGACCCCGGAGCTGCAGGAGGCCTTCCCGGGCTTCATGGGCTTCGACGAGCAGACGGCGGTCGCCGACGCGCAGCAGCGGCTCACCGCACTGAAGCAGAGCGGCGTCGACACCATCGTCGACCTCACGGCGCCCGGGCTGGGGCGCAACGTGAAACGGGTCGCCCGCGCGGTCGAGGGCACCGGGCTCAACGTCATCGCCTGCACCGGCTACTACACCTACGACAAGCTGCCGCACCCGATGGCGTACATCGGCCCCGGCAAGGTGGTGACCGACGATCCGCAGGATGACCTGCTCGTCAGCCTGTTCGTCAACGACATCGTTCAGGGGATCCAGGGCACGGCCATCAAGGCCGGCATCCTCAAGTGCTGCACCGACGAGCCCGGCCTGACCCCGGACGTCGAGCGCGTCCTTCGGGCCGTCGCCAGGACGCACCTGCGCACCGACGTCCCCATCGCCACGCACACCCACGCCCCCACCCGCCGGGGCCTGGACCAGCAGCGCGTCTTCGCAGCGGAGGGCGTCGACCTCGGCCGCGTCGTCATCGGCCACAGCAACGAGGCCAGCAGCGTCGACTACCTGGTGGAGGTCATCGACAACGGCTCCTACATCGGCTACGACCGGTGCGGGATCGACCTGACGGTGGACCTGGACACGCAGGTCCAGATGCTCGCCGAGCTGTGCGAGCGGGGGTACGCCGACCGTGTCGTGCTGTCCCACGACCGCCACTGCACGTCGGACTGGTTCCCGGAGAACCGGGTCCGCGAGCTGCTGCCGCAGTGGGACCACGACTACATCCGCGGGGACATGGTCGCCGCACTCAAGGAGCGCGGCGTCACCGACCGGCAGGTCACCACGATGCTGGTCGACAACCCGCGCGCCATCTTCGGCGCGACCTCCTGATGGCCGTGCGGGCGGTGCCCCGGTCGATCGAGGACCTGGAGGCCCTGGTGGGCCGCGGCCGACGCCGGTCGGGTCCCGCGTGCGGATGTCGGCGACGGTCACGGACGTCCGCCGCGTGCCGGGCGGCGCGCAGGTGACGACCACGCAGGTCTCCGTCGAGGGCTCCGACAAGCCGGTGTGCGTCGCGGAGTCGGTCGGCCGCTTCGTCGAGCACGGCCCATGACGGGAGCCCTCGTCCTCGCCGAGCGGCGCGGGCCGGTCCTGCTGCTCACGCTCAACCGGCCGGAGCGGCTGAACGCGTGGACGGACGCTCTCGAAGACGAGTACTTCGCCCACCTGCGGCAGGCCGAGACGGACCCGGACGTCCGCGCCGTCGTGGTGACCGGCGCTGGCCGCGGCTTCAGCGCCGGCGCCGACATGGCCGACCTGACCCGCGTCACCGAGGAGGGCAGCGACGCGGTGTCCGCGCGGGAGCGCCCGCCGCGCACCTACCCGCTGACCCTGCGGCTGCCGCTGGTCGCGGCCATCAACGGTGCCGCTGCCGGCCTGGGCCTGGTGCAGGCGCTGTTCTGCGACCTGCGCTTCTGCGCCCCCGAGGCCAAGCTCACGACCTCGTTCGCGCGCCGCGGCCTGGTGGCCGAGTACGGCGTGGCCTGGCTGCTCCCGCGGATGGTCGGCGTGTCCACGGCCCTCGACCTGCTCATGTCCGGGCGCGTGGTCCGCGGGGAGGAGGCCCGGCAGCTCGGACTCGTCGACCGCGTGCTGCCGCTGGACGAGCTGGTGGACGGCGCTGTGGCCTACGCCACGGACCTCGCCCTGCACTGCTCGCCGCGCTCCATGGCGACCATCAAGGAACAGGTCCGGCGCAGTCTCGACCAGGGCTTCGGCACCGCCGTCGCGGAGGCCGACGCCCTGATGCTCGAGTCCTTCGACGCCCCCGATGTCGCGGAGGGCGTCCGCAGCTACCTCGAGAAGCGGCCGCCCGACTTCGCGCCGCTGCCGGGCCCTGCCGCCGGGCGCGAGGATGGCTGAAGGCACGCTCGCCTCTCCACCACGTCCCGGGGGTCCCATGGCCGTACGCCGCTCCAGCGCCGCCGAGGTGCCGCTGCGCACCGTGCCCACGAGTGCCCGCGGGATGCGTACCCGGGCCGCCCTCGTCGCCGCCGCCCGGGTGGTCTTCGCGCGCGACGGCTACGTCAACGCGCGGATCACGGACATCTCGCAGGAGGCCGAGGTGGCCGCCGGCTCCTTCTACACCTACTTCACCAGCAAGGAGGAGATCTTCCAGGCGGTCTTCGAGGAGGTGCAGGAGGAGATGCTGCACCCGCGGATGGCCGAGACGGAGGTCCACGCCGACGTCGCCAGCACGATCGAGGCCAACAACCGGGTGTACCTGGACCTGTACCGGCGCAACGCCCCCCTGATGGCGGTGATCGAGCAGGTGGCCACCGTCAACGACGAGTTCCGGCAGATGCGGCTCAAGCGCTCGCGTGCGTTCGCCACCCGCAACGCCCGGAGCATCCGGCGGCTCCAGAGCCTGGGCCTGGCCGATCCCGACCTCGACCCGGAGGTCGCCGCACGGGCCATCTCCGGCATGGTCAGCAGGTTGGCCTACTCGACGTACGTGCTCGAGGACCCGATCCCCTTCGACGTCCTGGTGGCCACCACGACCAGGTTGTGGCTGAACGCCCTCCGGATCCCCGACGAACTGCCTGCCGCCGCCCGACGGCGTCGTAGATCAGTGGCCGGGAGCACTTGAACTCGGCCTCATGTTCTAGTTCAGTGTGAGCCAGGACACGGCGCCCACCGGACGACGCCGAGCGGTCAGCGAGGACCACCATGGACAGCACCCCCAGCCCGGTCGCCGTCGCCCAGGCCAATGTCGCCGCCTGCGTGTGGGACAACGCCGCCCGGTGGCCCGACCGGGTCGCCCTGCGTGGCTCCGGCCGCGAGCTGACCTACGCGGCGCTGCACGAGGGCGCCGCGTCGGTGGCGGGCGCCGCGGTCGCCGCCGGGGTGCGGCCCGGCGACCGGGTGCTGCTGCTGGCCCCGAGTGTTCCGGAGTTCGGGGTCCTGTACTACGGGCTGCTCGCCGCCGGCGCCATCCTCGTCACCGTCAACACCATGTCGACCGAGGCAGAGCTGGCCTACGTCCTCGAGGACGCCGGCTGCAGCCTCGTCCTCGCCTGGCAGGACAGCGGCGACGCGGCGCCGGGTGCGGCCGCGGCCTTCGGGCTCCGCTGCCTGACGGTCTCCCCGGGTGCGCTGCCCGCCGGTCCGGCGGTCGCCGGCCCCGCCGACCGCGCGGCCGCCGACACCGCGGTCCTGCTGTACACCTCGGGGACGACCGGCCGGCCCAAGGGCGCCGAGATCACGCACGGCAACCTGCGGGCCTGCGCAGAGGCCTTCGTGCAGGTGCTGAGGCTCGACGAGCAGGACCGCTTCGGCACCGGCCTGCCGCTGTTCCACATCTTCGGCCAGGCGGTCGTCATGGGCTCCGCCCTCAGCGCCGGCGCCGCGCTGTCCCTGCTGAGCCCGTTCGACGCCGACGCCGCCCTGGCGCTGGTGCGCGACGAGCAGATCACGTGCTTCGCGGGTGTCCCGACGATGTACAACGCCATGCTGCACGCCGGCGGGGATGCGGGGCCCGAGGACTTCCGCAGCCTGCGCCTGTGCGCCTCCGGCGGCGCCTCCCTGCCCGCCGAGGTCATCCGAGCGTTCGGCGAGCGCTTCGGCGCCGTGCTGCTCGAGGGCTACGGGCTCACCGAGACGACCGGCGCCGCGACGTTCAACGGGCTGGACCGCGAGCGCAAGGCCGGCTTCGTCGGCATCCCCCTGCCCGGCATCGACGTGCGCGTGGTGGACACCTCCGGTGCCGAGCTGCCGCCGGGCGCGCTCGGGGAGGTGCTGGTGCGCGGGCCGGTCGTGATGGCCCGCTACTGGGGCCGACCCGAGGCCACGCAGGAGTCGCTGCGGGACGGCTGGCTGCACACCGGCGACATCGGCCGGCTGGACGACGCGGGCGACCTCGAGATCGTCGACCGCATCAAGGACCTGGTGATCCGTGGCGGCTACAACGTCTACCCCCGGGAGGTCGAGGAGGTCCTGTACGAGCACCCCGACGTCGTGGAGGTCGCGGTGGTCGGGGTCCCGGACCCGCACTTCGGGGAGGAGGTCGGCGCGGTGGTCGTACTGCGGCCGGGCGCGCGCCTGGAGCCCGCCGAGCTGCGCACCTGGGCCAAGGAGCGCCTGTCCGCGTACAAGGTGCCGCGGCTGTTCTCCTTCGTCGACGCCCTGCCCAAGGGCAGCACCGGCAAGATCCTCAAACGCGCGATCGACCGGGCCGGGCTGACCGGCTAGCCGCCCCGCGGCCTCCTGCAACCCGGGTCCGACGACGCGCCCTGGTCGCTCTGCGCTGCCCGTGCCCGGCGGGAAAGTGCTCCTGAACAGCCAGGACAGGTCCTTGGCATCTCTTGACACTGGCTTCAAGTTCGGAAGATAGTGGGCAAGTCAGGTGTGACGTGGACCACGCCCCGGCGCTGTGCCGGAGCTGCCACCCCAGCCGAGAGGTGCACGTATGAGGCAAGGAGTTCGGTCAGTCCTGGCACTGGCGCTCGTGAGCACGCTGGCCGCGTGCGGCAGCAGCGACGACGGCGGCAGCGGCACGACGGCCGAGGGCAGCGGCAAGGTGTCGGTGGGCATCGTCGGGTTCGCGTCCGCCGACCAGACCTCCCAGCTCGCCATCACCGGCTACCGCAAGGTCGCGGACCAGAAGGGCTGGGAGGTCACGTACGTCGACCCGGGCGGCTCGGCCGACAAGGCGGTCGCCGCCATGCAGAACCTTGTCCAGAAGAAGGTCGACATCATCGTCACCGCCGTCTTCCCGGCCTCGAGCCTGGCCGGCGGAGCCGTCGCGGCGAAGGCGGCCGGCATCCCCGTGGTCTCCCTCTCGGGCGGCACCGGGACCGGCGTTCAGGTCAACTACGACTCCGGCATCCAGCAGGGCAAGGACGTGGCCAAGCGCCTCGTCGCGGACACCGGCGGCAAGGGCAAGCTGCTGGTGCTCGGCTACAAGTCGGGGCTGCCGTGCATCGAGCGCGAGGCAGGCCTCACCGAGGCGCTCAAGGCCACGTCCATCGCGGTCACCCGGGAGGAGGTGCCGATCCCCGGCCAGGTGGAGGCGAGCATCGGCTTCACCCAGGCGTGGCTGGCCAAGAACCCGCAGACCGGGGACGGCCTGGCGGTCTGGGGCTGCTTCGACGACCCGGCCCTGGGCGCCGTCTCGGCGGTCGCCTCCGCCAGCCGCAAGGACGTCAAGATCTACGGCATCAACGGCCAGCCCGGCGCCATCAAGGCGGTCGAGGCCGGGAGCATGAGCGCGACGATCTGGCTCAACGCCGAGGCCGCCGGCGAGGACATGGCCAACAACACCGAGAAGTACATCGCCGCAGGCGTCGACGCCCCGCCGGCCGACGTCGCCATCCCGTCGATTCTGGTGGCCAGCGACACGGTCAAGGAGTTTCTGACGAAGTACCCCCAGAGCGTGCAGCAGTGACGGCTCGGCGTCACGACCGGCGTGCCTGACGTCGCCGGCGGCGTGCGCGCGCCGCTGCTGGAGGTGCGCGGGCTGCGCAAGCACTACGGGGGCACCCAAGCCCTGGACGGGGTCGACCTGAGCCTGCAGCGGGGCCAGGTGCGGGCCCTCGTCGGGGCCAACGGCGCGGGCAAGTCGACGCTGGTGAAGATCCTTGCGGGGCTGGAGCGCCCCGAGGGCGGCGAGGTTCTGGTGGAAGGCCGGCCGGCCGCGATCAGCACCCCGCAGGACGCCACGGCACTCGGCCTGAGCTTCATCCACCAGGAGCTCAACCTCGTCCCGAAGTTCACCGCCCTGCAGAACATGGCGCTGGGCTACGGGCAGGCGTCCCGCGCCGGTTTCCTCGACCGGCGGGCGGTCCGGGTGCGGGCCGAGCAGGTCATGTCCCAGCTGCAGGCCGACTTCCCGCTCGACCGCGAGGTCGACCGGCTGACGGTGAGCGAGCGCTGGATGGTCTCGCTCGGCCGGTCCCTCATGCGGGACGCGCGGCTGATCGCCATGGACGAGCCGACCGCGTCCTTCACCGACGCGGAGGTCGACCGGCTGTTCTCCGTGATCCGCGACCTGGCGGCCAGGGAGGTGGGGATCCTGTACATCTCGCACCGGCTGGACGAGGTCCTGGACATCGCGGACGAGATCACTGTGCTGCGCAACGGCCGGCTGATCGGCAGCTGGGCGCGGGGAGGCCTGGACCGCGACCGGCTGACGACCGAGATCGTCGGCGCCGAGGTGGAGAGGCTCACCGCGATGCCCGCCGTCACATCGATCAGCCACGACGTCGTCCTGACCCTGCGCGGCATCGAGCGCCCGCCGCGCGTGCGGGGCGTGGACCTGGAGGTGCGCCGCGGCGAGATCCTCGGCATCGCGGGGCTGGTCGGGTCCGGCCGCACCGAGCTCGCCAGGGTCGTCTTCGGCGCGGACCGGCCCACGGCCGGGACCATGCTGCTGGGCACGTCGCCGTACGCCCCGAAGGGCCCGTACGACGCGATCCGCCGGGGTGTCGCGCTGGTGCCCGAGGAACGCCGCTCCCAGGGGCTGCTGCTCCAGGAGTCGATCACCTTCAACATCTCGATGGCGACGCTGCGGGACAACCGCGGCGCCGGGCACCGGCTGCTGAGCCCGGGGAAGGCCCGCGCCGCGGCCCGCGAGGCGGTGGAGCGGTTCCGCATCAAGTCTCAGTCGGTGTCGCAGCTCACCGGCGACCTCAGCGGTGGCAACCAGCAGAAGGTCGTGGTCGGGCGCTACCTGCGCACCGCCCCGGCCGTCCTGATCCTCGACGAGCCGACCGTGGGCGTCGACGTCGGTGCCCGCGGCGAGATCTACCGGATCATCAAGGGTCTGGCCGAGGCGGGCACCGCCGTACTCATGATCTCCAGCGACTTCGACGAGCTCGCGATCTGCGGGCGGGTGGCCGTGATGCAGGAGGGCCGGATCACGACGGTGATCGAAGCCGAGCGCGCCACCAAGGAGTACCTGACCCAGCTCTGCTACGCGTTGGAGGGAACCGGATGACCGAGACCACGCAGGCGGCGTCGCGCACCGGCGCACTGCCGCCGGAGCCGGCCGGGCGCCCGTCGTTCGACGCCTGGCGCTTCGTCGGGCGGTACGGCGCGCTCCTGGTGCTGCTGGTCCTCGTCGTCGGGGTGTCCATCGCCGAGCCGGAGACCTTCCCGACCAAGAGCAACCTCATCAATGTGCTCAACCAGAGCGCACTCACGGCGGTCATCGCCATAGGCCTCACCTTCCCCCTGGTGGCCGGGGAGTTCGACCTCAGCGTCGGTTACACCGCGAGCCTGAGCGGCGTCGTCGCCGCCGAGCTGCTGGTCCAGGGCCTCCCGCTGCCGGTGGCGTTCGCCGCGGCCATGGTGGCCGGCGCCTTTGTCGGGCTGGTCAACGGCCTGGTCATCACCCGGCTCGGGGTCAACGCCCTGGTCGCTACCCTCGGCGTCGGGACCATCGTGGTCGGGATGAACTACCTGATTGCCAGCGGCCTGCCGGTGACGGTGCCCGACCCCGAGCCCTTCCTCAACCTCACGCTGGGCAAGGCGCTCGGGCTGCCGTACCCGATCTACGTCATGGTCGCGGTCGGGGTGCTGCTGTGGGTGCTGCTCAACCGCACGGTGTCGGGCCAGTCGATGCAGGCCGTCGGCGGCAACTCGGTCGCCGCCCGGCTCTCGGGCATCCGGGTGGACCGCATCCGGGTGCTCGTGTTCGTGGTGGCCGGCGCCGCCGCGGCCGTCACCGGCGTGCTGCTGGCCTCGCGCACCGGCAGCGCCGCCGTCGACGGCGCCGACGGCTACCTGCTCAGCGCGTTCGCGGCCTGCTTCTTCGGCTCGGCGGTGCTGCGGGACGGGCAGTTCCACGTCCTCGGCACTCTCGTCGGCGTGGTGACCGTGTCGGTCGGCTTCAACGCGATCGCGCTCATCGGGCTCGGCACCTACTACCAGTACCTGTTCCAGGGGCTGCTGCTCATCCTCGGTGTCGGGGTCAGCACGGTGGCCCGCCGGCGGGCCCTGGCCTGACGGCCGGGGGCTGGTCGCGGCACCTGCACCCACCTCGCGAACTGAACGTGCCAGATTCACCAAACTCGGGAGAACAGCCATGGAGTTCGCACTGACCGACCGCTGCCGGGAGTACCAGGAGCGGCTCTCCGCCTTCATGGACTCGCACGTCTACCCCAACGAGTCCGTCTACCACGAGCAGGTCCTCACCTCCGGGGACCCGCACCACCACCCCCCGGTCATGGAGGAGATGAAGACGGCCGCCCGCGACCAGGGGCTGTGGAACCTGTTCCACCCGCACCCGGAGTGGGGGCCCGGCCTGACCAACGCCGAGTACGCGCCGCTGGCCGAGATCATGGGCCGCAGCCACATCGCCTCCGAGGCCACCAACTGCTCCGCCCCGGACACCGGCAACATGGAGGTCCTGACCCTGTTCGGCACGCAGCGGCACAAGGAGGACTGGCTCAAGCCGCTGCTCGAGGGCGAGGTGCGGTCGGCGTTCGCGATGACCGAGCCCGACGTGGCGAGCTCGGACGCCAGCAACATCGGCCTGCGGATCGAGCGGGACGGCGACACGTACGTCCTGAACGGCCGCAAGTGGTGGACGTCCAACGCGCTGCACAAGAACTGCAAGGTGCTCATCGTCATGGGCAAGACCGACCCCGACGCCCCCCGCCACCGCCAGCAGTCCATGATCGTGGTGCCCCTCGACACCCCCGGGGTCGAGATCGTCCGCGGCCTGCCGGTGTTCGGCTACCAGGACGTCGAGGGCCACGCCGAGGTGCGCTTCACGGACGCCCGCGTCAACGTCGACTCGCTGCTGTCGGGTGAGGGGGACGGGTTCGCCATCAGCCAGGCCCGGCTCGGCCCCGGCCGCATCCACCACTGCATGCGCTCCATCGGTGCGGCGGAGCGGGCGCTCGAGCTCATGTGCGACCGGGCCAAGAAGCGCGTCACCTTCGGCTCGCCGATCTCCGAGCGGGCGAACGTGCAGGACTGGATCGCGGAGTCCCGCATCGAGATCGAGATGGTCCGGCTGCTCACCATGAAGACGGCCTGGCTCATGGACACCGTGGGCAACAAGTCCGCCCGCACCGAGATCTCGGCCATCAAGGTCGCCGCGCCGAAGATGGCGCTGAAGGTCATGGACCGGGCGATCCAGGTGCACGGCGGCGGCGGCGTCTCCGACGACTTCCCGCTGGCCTGGATGTGGGCCCACCAGCGCACGCTGCGGCTCGCCGACGGCCCGGACGAGGTGCACAAGCGGTCGATCGCCCAGCGCGAGCTGCGCCGGGAGACCACGGCCGCGGTCGGCTGAGGACCACGGCCGCGTCGCCAGGCCGCTGGACGACCTGACGACGTCGCCGCTATCCCCCCGACCCCGACGGCGACCACCCCTGGAGGACGACATGCCCGTCGCACACGTCAACGGCACGACCCTGCACTACGTGGACGACGGTCCGCGGGACGCGCCCGCGATCGTTATGAGCCCGTCGATGTTCTTCGACGTGCGGATGTTCCGGGCGCAGGCCGCCCAGCTGTCCGACCGCTACCGCGTGGTGCGCTACGACCACCGCGGCCAGGGGGACAGCGGCCGGCACCCGCGCGAGGAGATGGACATGGACATCCTCACCGAGGACGCCGCCGCCCTGATCCGGGAGCTGGAGCTCGGCCCGGTGACCTTCGTGGGCAACTCCATGGGCGGTTTCGTCGGGCTCCGGCTTGCTGCCCGGCACCCGGAGCTCCTGCGTTCCGTGGTCGTGATGGGCACCTCCGCCGACGTCGAGGAGGCGGCCGACCAGATGGACGGGTTGTTCGCGATCTTCGCGGAGAAGGGCATGGAGCCGGTCCTGGACGGGGTGCTGGAGTTCATGATGGGCACCACCACGCTCACCGACCCGTCCCGCGCGGGGGTGCTGGCCGAGGTCCGGGAGCTGCTGCTCAGCCGTACCCCCGAGTACGCCGACGCCGGCTGGCACATCGCCCACCGGGCCTCGATCCTGGATGAGCTGCCCGGCATCACCGTGCCGCTGCTCGTCGTGGCGGGCACGGAGGACCACACCTACCCGCCGCCGAAGTCCGAGCAGATCCACGCGCTCGTCCCGCACTCCCGCCTCGAGCTGATGCCGCGGACCGGGCACGTGCACGCCCTGGAGAACCCCGAGGCGGTGAACGCCCTCCTG
Organism: Mycobacteriales bacterium; assembly: GCA_035714445.1. Classification (GTDB taxonomy): domain Bacteria; phylum Actinomycetota; class Actinomycetes; order Mycobacteriales; family SCTD01; genus DASTLY01. Next base: position 15,571 of record DASTLY010000058.1, on the reverse strand, counting down.
GAGGACCACCTCGCCGGGCTGGCGCGGACGTGAGCACCCTCGACACCGGCGAGGCCGGGCTGCCCACGATCGTGTGCCTGCACTCGCTGTTCCTCGACCCGCGGATGTTCGACGGGCTCGTCGAGGCCGCTTCGGGCCGCTTCCGCGTCGTCCGGCCGACCTTCCGCGGGCAGGCCGAGCGCATCGACGAGGCCACCGGCCCGGTCTCCATGGACACCTGCGCCGCCGACGTCGTCGAGCTCCTCGAAGGCCTCGCGGTCGGCCCGGTCGTCCTGGTGGCCCAGTCGATGGGCGCCGACGTCGCCGTCCGGGTCGCCGCCCGGCACCCGGAGCTGGTGGGGCGGATGGTGCTGCTCGGCGGCTCGGCATGCGCGGAGCCGCCCGCGAACGTCGAGGCGTTCAGCCCGATCGCCGACGAGGTCGAGCAGCACGGCTTCACCGGCCAGACGCTCGAGACCACCATGGCCATCATGTTCGGCGGCACGACGCGGGCCGACCGCGACCGCAGTCACGTCGTCGAGCTGTGGCAGGAGCGGATCGCCGCGCTCGACCCGAGGCTGTGCCACGCGATCCGGGGCGTGATCGGGCGCGAGAGCGCCGTGGGGCTGCTGCCGTCGATCCCGGCGCCGACCCTGGTCGTGTCGGGCACCGAGGACATCGCGCGGCCGCCCGCCTGGTCCGACGAGCTCGTCGAGGGCCTGCAGGACGCGACGCTCTGGCGGCTCGAGGGCGTGGGCCACAGCCCCGTGCTCGAGGTCCCGGACCGCGTGCTCCCGCGGATCCTGGAGTTCGCCGCGGGCTGACCGCGTCCCGGGCAGTCGGCGTCAGGCCCTGCCGTGCAGGGGGTCGCGGCCGATGAAGCCGAGCAGGCGGGTCTGCACGTCGGCGTCGGCCGGCACCGGCACGGCGGGGCCGTACTGCCCTGAGGACCGCAGCAGCTCCTCGATGGGCGCCATGCCGGCGAGCAGGTCGGCGCAGGTCTGCGGGTCCAGCCGCTCGTCCTGGCCGGTGGCGCGGGCCAGGTCCCAGGTGTGCATGAAGACGTCCGAGGTGTAGAACCGGTCGACCGCGTCCGGAAGCGGCATCTCACCCACCATCGGGTGCCGGAACGCGGTGGTCGCCTCCGGCCCGTCGAGCAGCCGCTGCACCGCGTCGGTGTGCACCTGCCAGGCGGCGACCGGGTCCTCCTGCGGCGACGGGCCGCGGTCGAGCACCAGGCCGGTCGCGGCGGTCAGGAAGCTCGGGAACCACTCCACGAGATGACCGACGACGTCCCGGGCGCGCCACCCGGCCACCGGGGCGGGCGCGTCCCAGTCGGCCGCGCCGCGGACGCGGGAGGTGAACCCGTCAGCCACCGCGCGGTGGCGTCCGGCCGGGTCTGTGGGAAGGCTCATATCTGCGCTCCGGCGGTCCCGGCGACCTCACCCGCGGCGAGCAGGCCGTCCAACGCGGCGTAGCCCTGGTCGATGCCGACCTCCATGCCGCTGCGCAACCAGGCGTCCCGCGCCTCGAAGCTGTCGATCAGTGACTGGATACGCAGCCGGGTCCGGCCGTCGCCGAGGTCGTCGAATCCCAGCGTCTGCAGGCAGACCCCGTCCGGGTCGCCCTCCCAGGTGAAGGTCTGCACGATCCGGTCCGGCCGTACCTCGTGGAAGCAGCCGTGGAAGCCGAACTCGGTCCCGTCCCGGGTGGACACGTAGCGCCAACTGCCGCCGGTGCTGGCGTCCCAGCGGTCCACCGTGGTCGTCATCCCGTCCGGGCCGACCCACCGGGCGAACACCGCCGGGTCCGTGTGCGCCCGGAACAGCTGGGCCGGCGTGGCCCGGAACTCCCTCGAGATATGGATGATCGGGACTGTCCGGTCTGCCTCGATCGTCGCAGCCGTGATGGTGCTGTTCATGCTGTCTCCTCCGCGCGGGCCGGGCGGTGCCCGGCCTCCTCGTCGTCCAGCTCCGCCAGCACGGCGTCCAGGCGCCGGAAGCGGGCCTCGGCCTGCTGCCGGTAGCGCTCGATCCACTTGGTCATCAGGTCGAAGACCTCCGCCTCCAGGTGTACGGGGCTGCGGTGGCCCGCCGTCCCGCGGCTCACGAGCCCGGCCTGCTCGAGCACCTTCAGCTGCTTGGAGATGGCCTGCACGCTCACCTGGTACGGCGCCGCCAGCTGCCCCACCGTCGCGTCGCCGTCGGTCAGCCTCGCGACCAGATCACGCCTGGTCGGGTCGGCCAGCGCCGCGAACACCTGGGACAGCGGGTCCGCCACCTCAGTCCCCCTCTCAACCGTTCGGTTGACGCGACCGTACGCCCTCGCCGAGCAGAACGTCAATCCACTGGTTGACGTTCTGCCCGGGGCAGTAGCCGGGAGGTCCCCGCCCGGGCCCGCGCCGCGCTGGTTCCCGGCGCGACGTTCCGCTACGGTCGGCGCGGCGCCACGTCCCCGCGAGAGCTGGTCAGCGTGATCCTCGAGTACATCCGGTACCGCATCCCGGTCGAGCACGGCCCGGAGTTCGCCGCCGCCTACGCCCGCGGCGCCGCCGTCCTGGACGCCGACGAGCACTGCCTGGGCTACGACATCGCCCAGGGTGTCGAGGAGCCCGAGAACTGGGTGGTGCGCATCAGCTGGGACTCCCTCGAGGGGCACGAGCAGGGGTTTCGCGCCGCGCCGCACTTCCGCGACTTCTTCGCCGCCGTACGCCCCTACGTCACCGCCATTCAGGAGATGAAGCACTACCGGGTGGAGCAGGCCAGCTGAGCGCGACCGCGTCGGAGGTCCAGGCCGTCCGGGATGCCTATTCATCGCTCTCCCAGCGGTACATCGACCTCTTCGACGGCGAGCTGCCGGGCCAGCCGGACGAGATGGCCCTCGTCGGGCGGCACCTGGCCGGCCTGTCCGGTCCCGTCCTGGACCTCGGCTGCGGGCCCGGGCAGTGGAGCGGCTACCTGCACGCCCTCGGCGCTGACGTGACCGGTGTCGACCTGGTTCCCGAGTTCATCGCTCACGCTCGCGCGACCCATCCCGGTCCCCGGTTCACGCTGGGGTCGATGCTGGAGGTCGACGTCGCGGAGCACTCGGCGGCCGGCGTCCTGAGCTGGTACTCGACGATCCACCTGCCGCCGCCCGCCCTGGACCCGGTACTCGCCGGGTTCCGACGGCTTCTGGACTCCGCAGGCACGCTGGTGGTCGGCTTCTTCGACAGCGACGACGACGTCGCCGCCTTCGACCACGCCGTCGTGACGGCCTACCGCTGGCCGGTCGACGTGTTCGCCGAGCACCTGGTCCGGGCGGGCTTTACGGAGGTGGAGCGGCTGAGGCGGCAGCCCGCGGAGCGGCCCGACCGCAAGTACGCCGTGCTGGTCGCGACCCGGGACTGACCGGGTACGGCGCGGTGAGGTCGTGACAGGCGGCCCGTCCGGGTGACACCCTGCCCGCATGGGCCTGTGGGAGCGACAGCTGCTGCCGCGCGCCATCAACGCCTGCAACAACAGCCCGCACGTCAGGCAGGTCCGGGAGCGGATGTGCGCCGGGCTGGCGGGCGAGGTGGTCGAGATCGGCTTCGGGTCGGGACTCAATGCGCCCTACTACCCCGCGGCCGTCAGCCGGGTGCTCGCCGTCGAGCCCTCCGATGTCGGCTGGGGCCTGGCTGCCGCGCGGGTCGCCGGGTCCCGCGTACCCGTCCAACGCGTCGGTCTGGACGGCCAGACGCTGCCGCTGACCGACCACAGCGCGGACTCCGCGCTGTCGACGTGGACGCTGTGCACCATCCCGGACCCCGCCAAGGCGCTGGCGGAGCTGCGCCGCGTGCTCAAGCCCGGGGGTCGGTTGGTCTTCATCGAGCACGGCCTGTCCCCGGACCCGGGCGTCGCGACCTGGCAGCGCCGCATGGACCCGTTGCAGCGCCGCATCGTCGGCGGCTGCCGGTTGACCCTGCCGGTCCTGGCGGTGCTCCAGGAAGCCGGCTTCGTGGTGGAGCAGGTCGTGAACGAGTACGAGAAGGGCGCGCCCAGGCCCATCGGCTACCTCTACGAGGGGACCGCGGTCTCGCCCTCCTGACGTCCGCCTGGGGGTGGACTCTGGGCGCCGCGGAGCGGAGCCCTCCTGCAGGGCAGGAGCGGGTGCTCGGATTCGACGGCGTCCGCAGGAGGGGTTGCCCTCTCTCCCGGCCTGGCGGTAGGCACACGGCACAACGGCGCTGACGCGACGCGCAGGTGCGCCCGGACCCGGAGGAGTCCCCATGCCCGCATTCCCCCCGATCGGTCACGTCGCCCTGACCGTCACCGACCTCGAGGTCAGCACCGGGTGGTACAGCGCCCTGCTCGGCTCCGAGCCGGTGCTGGACGAGGACGAGACCACCGGGGGCTACCACCACACGGTGTGGGCCCTGCCCGGCGGCCAGCTGTTCGGCATCCATGCACACACGTCGCCGTCCGACGGCGCCTTCGACGAGCGCCGACGCGGCCTGGACCACCTGGCGTTCGCGTGCGCCGACCGGGGCGAGCTCGAGGCGTGGCGCGCCCGGCTCGACGAGCTGGGTATCAGCCACGGCGGCGTGGTGGACGCCCACTACGGCAGCGGCCTGTCCTTCCGGGACCCCGACGGCATCGCCCTGGAGTTCTTCGCCCCACCGGCTGCATGAGGGACAGCGCCCGCGTCGGCGGGCGCCGTGAACCGGCCCGGTGGCCCGGTCCGACCCCCGGTGGCTCTGCGCCCCCGGCGCCCGGGTGAGGGGTAGTTTGCCGGGGTGCTGCCGTTCATCGACCTGCGCGAGCTGGAGCACCCGCCCGGTCTGGCGGCGCTGCGCGAGGCGACCCATCGCGTCGGGTTCTTCTACCTCACCGGTCACGGCGTCGAGCCGGGCCTGATCGCGGCCCTCCGTGATGTGGCGCGCCGGTTCTTCGCCCTGCCGGACGAGCAGAAGCGGGCGATCTCGATGATAGGCAGCCCGCACTTCCGCGGGTACAACGCGGTCGGTGGCGAGCTCACCAACGGGCGCGTCGACCGCCGCGAGCAGATCGACATCGGGCCCGAGCGCAGGGCGATCCCCGGCGCCACCGGCCCGCTGCGGCTCGAGGGCCCGAACCAGTGGCCGGCGGAGCTGCCCGAGCTCAGGACCGTCGTGCTGGAGTACCGCGCCCGCATGGCGGAGGTCGCGCAGATTCTGATGCGGCGCTGGTCGCAGTCGCTCGGCGCCGATCCGGTTGCGGTGGACCGCGCCTTCGCCACCGCGCCGGAGGCGCTGCTCAAGCTGATCAGCTACCCGGCGAGGGACGGTGTTGCCGACAGCGACCAGGGCGTCGGCGCACACAAGGACCCGGGGGTGCTGACCCTCCTGCTGCTCGAACCGGGCTCCAGCGGTCTCCAGGTGGCGGACCCATCGGGGGCGTGGCTCGACGCACCGCCCGTCGACAACGCCTACGTCGTGAACTCAGGGGAGCTCCTCGAGGTCGCCACCGGCGGCTACCTGCGGGCGACCCCCCACCGCGTGCTCACCGCCCCCGATGCGCCGCAGCGGCTCTCCATCCCGTACTTCTTCGGCCCGGCGCTGACCGTGCCGATGCCCACCTTCGAGCTGTCCCCCGAGCTGGCCGGTGCGGCGCGCGGGATCCAGCAGGACCCGCACAACCTGCTGTTCGGCACCTACGGGGAGAACCTGTGGAAGGCCCGCGCCCGGGCCCACCCCGAGGTGTACGCCCGCTGGCACTGCCGAGGCCGCGCACCGGTCCTAGGTCGAGGGACGCCGGTTAGCTGACGCGCACGGCGGAAGCGGACCGGCCGAGCCGCTCGACGAAGCGCCGCCGCCGGGTCCTGCGTGTGCCGGCCCGCAGTTCCGCACAGCCCGGCACCACGCAGAACAGGAGCCCGGTACGGCCTTTCCGCGCGTGGGTACGGCTGCCCGGTGAACTCGCTGGCCCGCCGGATGTTCGAGCTGGTCGAACCGATCGGCGTCATCCCCTACTCGGCGGACGAGCCCAACGAGGCCATGTTCGCCCTCGGGTTCACCAACTACTGGGACACCTACTTCGCCGGTCGAGCCGCCCCTCTCGGCAGCTCGGTGCCCGCCGAGGTGGTGCACGCGCTGTTCTACAACTTCGCACCGGGCGAGGTGGCCCGGCACATCCCGGGCGTCTGGAGCACCACGACGCCGGAGGCCGCGATCGCTGCCCGGCAACAGGGCTGCGCGCGGGCCTTGCGCCGGATCCTCGGCGACCACTGCGACACCGCTGCGTTCGACCACGCTGCGCAGCTCCTGACCGCCGCGGCCCTCAGCGCTCCCCTCGAGGGCCGCCCGATGTACGCCGCCCTGAGGACGCTCCCCGTCCCCGAGGAGCCGGTGGCCCGGCTGTTCCACGCGGCCACCCTGCTGCGCGAGCACCGGGGCGACGGGCACATCTGCGCGCTGATGGTCGAGGGGATCGGTGGGCTCGAAGCCCACGTCCTGTTCGCCCTCGACCTGGGGATGCCACCGGAGCAGTTCGGGCGTATCCACCACCTGCCGCCTGCGCAGCTGGCCGACCTCGTCGAGGGCCTGCAGGCCCGGGGATTTGTCGCCGAGGACCGCGGCTTCACCCCTGCCGGCCGGGAAACCAGGCAGCGCATCGAAGGGCTGACCGACGACCTCGCCGTCGGGCCGTACCTGGTCCTCGGCGTGGCCGAGGTGGACGAGCTGACCGCCGCCCTCGAGCCCCTCGCGGCGGCGCTCGTCGCCGCGCAGGACTGGGGCTGATCCTCCGTCGACGTGGCCGCGACCGCTGCGCCGGTCGCCCCCGACGGCACCCGCGTGGGCGGCGCGCTCGCCGCTGCCGGCTCGCCGCCCCCAACGGACGGTGGTGCCGAGCAGTGCCGCCCCGGTGTCCGGGACCGAACGCCTCCTCGAGTCACCCGGTCCGTCCGAGACTTCACCTGACTCTTAGGCATTCAGCCCGATCGCCCACGAGGTCGAGCAGCACGGCGTCACCGGCCAGACGCTCGAGACCACCATGGCCATCATGTTCGGCGCCACGACGCTGTCCGACCGCGGCCGGATCGCCGCACACGACCCGAGGCTGTGTCACGCGATCCGGGGCGTGATCGGGCGCGGGAGCGCCGTGGGGCTGCTGTCGTCGATCCCGGCGCCGACCCTGGTCGTGTCGGGCACCGAGAACACCGCGCGGCCCCCGGCCTGGTCCGACGAGCTCGTCGACGGCCTGCAGGACGCGACGCTATGGCGGCTCCACGCCGTGGGCCACAGCCCGGTGCTCGAAGTGCCGGACCGCGTGCTCCCGCGCATCCTCGCCTTCGCCACAGGCTGATTCCGTCCGGGACGGGCCTGTCAGCCAGGTCCGGATCCGCTGTGCACCGGACGTTGCCGCGGTGACGTGCAGGCGCCGCACCGCCGGGGAACGACAGGGGTCCCGCAACGAGAGGACCCCTGCTGTGAGCACCGAGACAACGGTCCAGCTGCACTTCTCGGCAGCGTCCCAGCAGCTGGCGACCCACACGAACCTGTCGGCGGTGCGTTCGGACGGCCCGGTGCTCTGGGTGGCCGGCGACGAGACCGCGACGGTCGAGCGGCTGGTCGCGCAGGACGACGGCTGGGGCGGGCAGGTCAGCACACCGCTGGCCGACCTCGTCGACCTGCCCGGACCCGCCGAGGAGGAGGCCGACCTCGAAGGACTGGCCCGCGACGGGCACTTCCTGTGGGCCGTCGGCTCGCACAGCCTGCGCCGCAAGCGCGTCAAGGACGGGCACGAGGGCGCCAAGGCGCTGCGCCGGCTCGCGACCGTCGAAGGCCAGGCCAACCGGCAGGTGCTGCTGCGGCTGCCCGTCCAGGACGTCGACGGCCTGCCGACACTCGTCCCTGAGCTGCAGGTCGACGGGCAGGTGCAGCGCGCGGCGGTCTTCGGCAGCAAGGGCAAGAACCTGCGTGACCTGCTCGCGGACGACCCGCGGCTGGCACCGTTCCTGGCGATCCCGGGCAAGGACAACGGGGTCGACATCGAGGGCATCGCCGTGCGCGGCGACCGGGTCTACCTGGGGCTGCGCGGGCCGGTGCTGCGCGGCCTGGCGGTGGTGCTCGAGCTGCACCCGTACGTCGACCCGGACGACCCCGCCCGGCTCCGGCTGCGGGAGCTCGACGACGGCGGGCGCTACCGCACCCACGTGCTGGACCTCGGCGGGCTCGGCGTCCGCGACCTGTGTCCACAGGGCGACGACCTGCTGGTGCTGGCCGGCCCGACGATGGACCTCGACGGCCCGGTACGGATCTACCGCTGGCGCGGCGCGATGACCGTGGAGTCCGCGACGGTGGTCCGCGGCGAGGCGCTGACGGTGGCGGCCGACCTGCCGTACGGCGTCGGGTGCGACCACGCCGAGGGCATCGGCCTGCTCGGCGACCCCGCGGACGGCCGGGTGCTGGTGGTCTACGACAGCCCGTCGCCGGAGCGGCTGGCCGGTGGCAGCGTCACCGCCGACGTCGTGCAGCTCCCGAGGCCGTAGCCGAGCGGTCCCGTCATGCCAGGAAGGTCAGCACGGCGATCTGCCAGTCCTGGGCCCGCTCGACGAGCTGGTAGCAGAAGCGCTCGCGAGCGTTGCCGTAGAACCAGGTGACGTCCCCCGAGACGGTGCCCGGGCCCTCCTTCATCACGGAGATCGTCTTGTCGATGCTCTCGACGCCGTCGTACTGGGTCCAGGACGCGGCGACGCCCGCCTCGGTCCGGGCCAGGAGCGCGGCTGCGTAGCGGTCGAAGAACTCCCTGGTGCTGGTCATGCCGCAACCGGTTCTTGCCGTTCGGGCGGGAACCGGTTCTGTCGGAGGTGCCCGGCACAGTGGCGGCCATGACGGTCGACGAGCACGACGCAGGTGGCGGGCCGGTCCGGGCCGGCGGCGCGGGGCGGGTGCCGGCGCGGTACGACCCGCGGCACCGGTACCTGCTGACCGTGCCCGGCGACGCCGTGGAGCTGACGGTCGTCGAGCTCGACGCCCTTGTCGCGGGCGGCCTGCCCCCCAACGCCCGCGCGCACGAGCACGGCTGGTGGTCCAACAACCCGCGGCACGGCTACGCCCGGACCTGGGTGGCAGCCGGCTGGCAGGTGGCGACCGGCGGCGTGCACCCGCGCACCCGCGCGATGCAGACCATGCGGTTCGAGCGCGCCGCGCCGCGCCCTCTGGACCTCGACCAGCTGCAGAGGCAGCGCTCGATGCGTGAGCGCTGGATGTCCGATGCCACCCGTCGCAAGCCTGACGAGGTCCACGTGAAGGCCGGTTGGCACCTGCCGCACATGGTCTACCAGGTGCACCTGCCCGACCGGCAGCGCTTCAAGGTCGGGGTCAGCAGGGTGGGAGCGAACCGGCTCGCCGCGCTCGGCGCCGGCCGCGACGTCGTGACAGTCGACATCATCGAGGCACCCAGCCGCTTCCACGCCGAGCTGGTGGAGATCGCCGTGCTTCGGCTGACCGACCCGTGGCGGATCAGGTTCCCGGAGCATCACGACGCCGGCGGCTACACCGAGATGTGGTCCGACGACGGGCCCACTGTCGACCTGGCCGTGGTGGCCCACGAGCTGTCCGAGGTAGGGGGGCCCACCCTTCGCGCAGCCGCGCCGCCCTCCGGCGGCTCAGGCCCTGACCGCGAGGTCGTCCTCGACGTAGCGCGGCTGGGCCGCGAACCAGCCGGCCGCGGCCATGAGCACGAGGTCGGCGTAGAGCAGCACGAATGACCAGCCCCACTGCCCGCTGCCGCCGTGCAGGACGCCCACGAGCAGCGGGCCGCTACCCGCGACGACGTAGCCGACGCTCTGGGCGAAGGCCGACAGCGACGCGGTCGTCTCCGGCGTACGCGTGCGCAGCCCGAGCAGCGTCAGCGCCAGCGGGAAGCTGCCGGCGGCGATGCCCACCAGCACCACCCACAGCCAGGCGCCGGCGGCTGGCGCCAGCAGCATGCCGGTGTACGCCAGGACGTAGAGCGCGACGGATCCCATGACGAGCGGCCGCTGGTCCGGCCACCGGGCCGCGAGCGCCGGCACGAACGCGGCGATCGGGATGGACAGCGCGGCGTAGACCGCGACGAGCAGCCCGGCACGGGTCGCCGAGACCCCGGCCTGTTCGCGGAAGTACAGCGGGAACCAGCCGAACGCGATGTAGGCCTGCATCGACTGCGAGCCGAAGAACAGCGCGAGCGCCCAGGCCGTACGGCTCCGGTGCACGGGCAGGCGGGCGGGCTGCTGGTCGGCGGGCACCGGCCGGTCGCCGCGGGCCAGCACGAGCCAGGCCAGACCGGCGGCCGCCGCCGGCAGTGCCCACGCCCCGACACCGAGGCGCCAGTCCAGGCCGCCGCGCAGCGACGCGATCGGCACCGTCAGCGCCGCCGCGGCCGTCGTGCCGACCGCGATCGAGGTCGTGTAGCCCGCCGTCGCCTGCCCGAGCCGGTCCGGGAAGTGCCGCTTGACCAGAACCGGGAGCAGCACGTTGCCGGCCGCGCCGCCGGCGAGCGCCGCGACGCTGAGCAGCAGGAACAGGACCGCGTCGTCCACGAGCGCGCGCGCCTGCAGCCCGGCGGCCATGAGCAGCAGGGCGGCGCACAGCACGTGCCGCTCGCCGAAGCGGCGGGACAGCCGCGGGGTGAGCGAGCCGAGCAGCGCGAAGCTCAGCACCGGCAGCGTCGTGAGCAGTCCCGCGATGCCGCCCGACAACCCGACTCCCGCCTTGAGCTCGTCGAGGACCGGCCCGACGCTGGTGACCGCGGTTCGCAGGTTGAACGCCGCGAGCAGCATCGCCGCCGCGAGCGCCCACCGAGACCTCACAACGGCGGTACGGGGTCGGCGCCCCGCGGACCGCCGGGCCGGCAGCGCCGCAGCCGCGCCACCACGAGCCGCCCGCCGCGCAGGACGCCATGCCTGCGCAGGGCCTGCGTCGCGTACGCCGAGCAGGTCGGGCGCAGGCCGCAGCGGGCGGGCCGGGCCGCGGACACCCGCAGCTGGTACAGGCGCACCGCGCAGAGCAGGCGGCCGCGCAGGTCGAGGCGGCCCGGACGCTCGCCGTGCCGGGCCAGCGAGCGTGCGGGCACGAGCAGCCCGGCGACCAGCGGCCGGACCAGCAGCAGCACGGTGAGGAAGGCGTCGCAGCCAGGCCCGTTGCTGCAGCAGTCGGCGGTGTCGCAGCAGTCGGAGCCGTCGCGCCGGTCCCGGTCGCGCCGGCGCCGGGCGCGGTCGCGGGACCGCTGGCGAAGCCGCTGCACCCGGCGCGCCACCGCCTGCAGCGGTCGGCGCCGGCCCCGGCTCACCGACGCCCCGGCTCGTCCGGCGCCCCGCTCATGTGACGCCCCCGCTCATCCGAAGCCTCGGCTCATCCTGCCCCCGCTCATCCCGCCCCCCGCTCCTGCGACGTCTCCGCTGATCAGAGGTCCCCGCTCGGCCGCCACCGAGCATGAGCGAGTCTTCATGACGGCCTCATCGTGCGCTCACTCCCGGTGGACACCCTCAGCGCATCGGCCCCGCAGGGGGGTCGCCGGAGTGGAGGTCCAGATGAAGACCACGAGCAGGATCGCGGCAGTCGGCATCGGTGTCATGGTGCTGATGACGCCGGCAGCGGCAGCGAGCGCGGCCACGAGCGACGACGACGGGCCCCGCACCAAGCGCGCCGGGTGCTCCGGCCCCAGCACCCAGGTGCTGAGGGTCGCGGGCGACGACGACGGCCGGATCACCTACACCGTGAACACCCGCCGCGCCGGCCAGGTCTGGACCTTTGCGATCCGCGAGGAGGACGACCTGATCAGCCAGGGCCGTCGCACCACGAACGCCCGCGGCGACTTCACCGTTGTCCGGCGCGGCGGCGACGACGACCGCGTCCTCGCGACCGCCCGCAACGTGCGTACGGGCGAGACCTGCCGCATCGCCATCCGCGACTGACCTGAGCTGAGCCCCGCCGGATGAGGTCGGGCGGGGCGCCCCGGGCAGTGACCGGGCGCCCATGCCGACCGGGACCTCGAGCTGCGTTGCCGGGGGCGCAGGAGGCGGAGCTGGCAGGTTCGACCTGAGCGAGGACCCCAGCACGGACACCTGCGTCGTCCTGGCGAAGGTGTACCGCAAGAACGGCGAGTGGAGGTTCGCGGCGGTCGGGCAGGGCTCTCCCGAGCAGGCGGGTCTGCTGGCGGACTACCGCGTTCCCGTGGCCTGACCGGGCCCGCCGCACCGGGACGGGCCCTACCCGTCAGGACGACGGGTCCCGGTCGGGGTAGCGGGCCCGACCCAGGGCGTACACGCCGAACGCCGCGAAGCCGATCGCCACGCCGGTCAGCAGCCAGGGCCCTCCCTGCACCCCCGCCATCGCGGTCAGCGCGCCGTCCAGGCCGGTCGCGGCGGACAGGTCGGCGGACGTCGCCGCCCGCCACAGCAGCACTCCGACCAGGGCGAAGGCGATGCCCTTGGCGACGTAGCCGATCCGCCCGACCGTCTCGATCCACGGCTCGACGCTGTCCGGGGCGGCGTCCAGGTCGATGTCCTTCATGAACCCGCCGGTGAACCCGCGCACCACCGTGTACAGCCCGACGGCGACGACCCCGGCAGCCGCGGCCAGCACCAGCAGCGCGCCGCCGCGGACCTCCAGGGTCTCCCCGGTGAGCTCCAGCAGCCGCTCGTCGGCCTGGTACTCCAGGCCGACGGCGAACAGCAGCGCGGTGGTGCCGAGGGCGGCGTAGACGGCGGCCTTGGCCAGGCACTTGACGCACACGAACGCGGTCCGCCTCCAGTGGGCGGGGTCGAGCAGGCCCCGCCACCACAGCAGCACCTCCCCGGCCTGCCACAGGGCCAGCGCCACCAGCCCGAGGCCGATCAGCCACAGCAGCACCAGTCCGCCGGGGGAGTCGGCGACCGTCTGCAGCGCACCGGTCTGGTCGGCGTCGGTCCGGTCGCTGCCCCGCGCCAGCTGCAGCGCCAGCCAGCCGATGAGCAGGTGCACCACGCCGTACGCGACCAGCCCGACCCTCGCGACACCCTCGAGCACCGGGTGGTCGGTGACCTCACGGGCGTGCTCGACGAGCCGGTGCACGCGGCCGAGCAGGGAGCGGGCGGGGGAGCTCACGCACTGATGGTGGGGCATCGCGCCGTCGGAGGGCCGTGCAGGGCCGTTGTCGGAGCTCAGCGCCGGTGCGCCGGCGGGTCACGACGCAGGGGGAGGACAACCACGCGGTCCGCGAGCAGTATGCCGGCCATGAAACAGATCCCGGTCGCCGCAGGTGCCGTCCTGACCGCGCTGGCCGCGGTCGCCACGCGCGACGTCCTCCAGCGCGAGCACGCCCTGCTCCGGAACTTCCCGCTGCTCGGCCACGCCAGGTACCTCCTGGAGGCGATCGGGCCCGAGCTGCGGCAGTACCTGGTGGCCAGCAACAACGAGGAGCGGCCGTTCACGCGGGATCAGCGGCGCTGGGTCTACGCCTCGGCGAAGAAGCAGAACAACTACTTCGGGTTCGGCACCGACAACGACGTCGAGTACACCGCGGGCTACCCCGTCATCAAGCACCGGACGTTCGGCCGGGCGATCCCGCCGTCCAGCCCGGCCGCCGGCCACGAGGTGGAGCTGCCCTGCGCCAAGGTGCTGGGTGCCGCCCGCGGTCGCCGGCAGGCGTTCCGCCCCCGCTCGGTCGTCAACATCTCGGCGATGAGCTTCGGCTCGCTGTCGGGCGCGGCCATCGAGGCGCTCAACCGGGGCGCGGCGCTGGCCGGCTGCCTGCAGAACACCGGCGAGGGCGGGCTGTCGCCCTACCACCGCAAGGGCGGCGAGCTGGTGTTCCAGCTCGGCACGGCGTACTTCGGCTGCCGGGACGAGCGCGGCCGGTTCGACCTGGCGCGGCTCAGGGACCTCGTCGCAGAAGCGCCGGTACGCGCGCTCGAGATCAAGCTCAGCCAGGGCGCGAAGCCGGGGCTGGGCGGCGTCCTGCCCGGTGCGAAGGTGTCGGCAGAGATCGCCAGCACCCGCGGGGTGACCCCCGGCCAGGACTGCATCAGCCCGTCCCGGCACGCTGAGTTCACCGACACCGACAGCCTGCTGGACTGGGTGGAGCTGCTCGCCGACGAGACCGGCCTCCCGGTGGGCATCAAGTCCGCCGTCGGCGACCTGCAGTTCTGGGACGAGCTCACCGCGCAGATGGCCGGCACCGGTCGCGGGGTCGACTTCGTGACGATCGACGGCGGCGAGGGCGGCACCGGCGCGGCGCCGCTCATCTTCACCGACTTGGTGTCGCTGCCCTTCCAGCTCGGCTTCGCCCGGGTCTACCGGACGTTCGCGGAGCGCGGCCTGCACGAGCAGGTCGTGTTCGTCGGCGCAGGCAAGCTGGGCCTGCCGGACAACGCGATCGTCGGGTTCGCGCTCGGCTGCGACATGGTCAACGTCGGCCGCGAGGCCATGCTGGCGATCGGCTGCATCCAGGCGCAGAAGTGCCACACCGACACCTGCCCGACGGGCGTCGCCACCCAGAACGCCTGGCTGACACGCGGGCTGGACCCGGCGCTGAAGTCCGTACGGGCGGCGAACTACGTCAAGACCCTGCGCCGCGACCTGGTCAAGGTCGCCGAGGCCTGCGGCGTCGAGCACCCCGGCCTGATCGAGCCCGACGCGGTGGAGATCCTCGACGGCCGTACGGCGTCGACACCCCTGCGGGACGTGTACGGCTACGCGGCCGGGTGGGGGCTGCCGTCCGCGGCCGACCGGGCACAGATCATCCACCTGATGACCGCCGGCGACGAGCAGGGAGCCGCCGCGCCCGCCTCGGCGACAGCCCAGGGGTAGCGGCTGGCCCCCTCAGTGGCTGTCGCTCTCGACGTAGCCGGGCTTGCAGGGCGGGTCGTCCTGGCGGCCGGTGCCCTCCACGTCGACCAGCGTGCGCGTGTAGAAGTCCTGGTTGGGCGCCGGACGGGTGCAGCCGTGCTCGTGCGTCGAGATCAGCAGGGCGAAGCTGCCGCCGGCGTCCACCGCGCCGACCTCGTCCTTGGGCCCGTTGGCGATGTCGAACGCGTTCTCGGAGAACTGCGAGCCGGTGGCGGACACGTCCGCGTCGCCGCCGGCGGTGAACCAGTCGCCGTTGACGTCGAGGGCGACGGCGGCACGGGTGAAGGTGGATCCGGAGATGGTCGCCGCGGCGCCGGAGAGCACGTCGAAGCCCGGCCACGACGACGACCCGTTGTCGCCGTCCGAGTTGCCGCCGACGCTGTCGTCGCCCACCGCGGTGACCCGTGCGCCGGTCGCCGTCAACGTGCCGCCGGCGAGGACGCGTACGTCACCGGCGTTCTTGAGGAGCGCGCCGTCGAGGACCTGCATGGTCCCGCCGGACTCCACGGTCACGTCGGCGAGCACGTACACGGCGACGCTGGCCGGGCCCAGGGTCCACGTGCCGCGGACCCCGCTGCTCGCGAACTGCAGCACCCGCTGGGGCGCCGTGCCGCTCGCCCGGTTGGCCTCGACCTCCGACAGGTCGGCGATCTGGCCGAGCCAGACCGGTGAGCCGGGGGCGTAGCCGAACCCGAGGCCCTTGCCGTCGACGAACCGGTTCCCGCGCAGGACGGGCCGGTCGATCGCGGACAGGTACAGGTTGGCGCGGGTGAAGGTGTT